>NZ_JARUWY010000020.1:0-44559 GCF_030433815.1 Paenibacillus sp. PsM32
TTAAAAACTGGTATCGCCGTCTGTTGCTATCGTATTTTCCGATTTTTTTATTAACTGTCTCGATATTGATCTTTTTATCATTTCTAGTCATTAATGAAATTTCACGTCAAGAAACAGCCAAAGCGGATCGAATCTCTACCGGATATATGAAAGATACGTTAGAACGGTCAGTGAGTGAAGTGGAACTGGATATATTAAGCGATCTGGAGACTTCCAATGTATATCGTTTATTTCTGAATAACGATCAGGCTGATCGGACAGCAGTCACGTATCAGACGATTGATCGCTTGCGGATGCTCGAAAATAATAATGAACTGATTGCATCTATCTATATGTACCGGGATGCCGATCAGCAGATTTTAACGTTACATGGGATTAAAGAATTAAACGCTTTTGCTGATCGTGATTTTGTGCAGAAAGCGTTACAAGCACCGGAACAACGGGGTTGGTCGAGTGTACGCTTATTTGCCGAAATGAGTAATGATCCCAAGCAACAAGTGATTACGATGTATAAACGTGTGCCGTTACCTTTTGGCGATCAAGGGTTAGTGGTGATCAATATTAGTGTATATGCGATGCAACAGACAATCGCATCGATGTTCAATCCACAAGTGTCTTTTCTTGAAGTGCATGATGCTTCAGGGTTACCGATTTATCCTGCTACCGCTCTCAGCGAGGCAGAACATGGCAAGACGCTCACAACTCTGCATTCAGATCGATTAGGATGGACATTTGAAAGTGGGATTCGTGCCGGACAATTATTTGCATGGGTATCGGTTATCTCGTATATCTGGATATTGATTGGGATATTTGTCGTAGGGGTGTCGATTGTCTATATTATCTATATTACACGCAAAAATTATAAGCCGATTCAAGTGATGATGGAACGAATCGAATCGCTTCAATTGGGCGGTGAATCGACACGTAAAGATGAGTTATCGTTGATCGATCATGCTCTGGAAAGTCTGATTGAACAGACGATTGATTACGAACAACAACATCATGAGAATCTTCTTATTCGTCGTCGGCGCTTATTTATGAATTGGATCGAAGGCGAATATCCTGAAAGTATGCAACAGGAACTGCATAATGTACATATTTTCAACGAGTATGTTCCTGCTTCGATTCATACCGATTCGTATACAGAAGTGCCTTACTATGCAGTGATCGTAGCAGAGATCAAAGACTATGACGCTTTTCGTGAAAAAGGAAATGTGCAAGAACATAATACGCTCAAATTGGCACTGACCAATGTTTTTCAAGAACTGGTACAGCAAGAAGGATTGCAAGGATGGTCGGAGTGGATCAGTGTACGTCGTGCCGGTATTATTATTTATGGCATAGATGAAGAAGAACGGCAATGGAATCGGCGTTTATTTGCTTTAGCTGCGAATAGCCGGGAATGGGTTGAACATAATTTACATTTAACGATTACACTGGGTACAGGCGTGACTGTCCACGATATCTCGGAAGTGCATCAATCCTATGAATCAGCTCTGCAATCGTTAGGCTATAGTCTGACACTAGGACGAGATGGCATAGTGATGTACAGCGATCTTCCTCAAGGTCGTGAGCAGGAAAGTTATCGTTATTTGCAAAATATCGCTGATCTGGTCAAAGCATTTCGTCTGACTCAAGAGGTATGGCGAGATCATCTGAAGCAGATGTTGGATCGTGCAGAAAATGAGCCATTGCGTGATGAAAGTATTCGTTCACTTGTGTTATCACTTTTACAAATGTTAAGTCGTGAATTGGAAGGAATGTCTGAGCCACTGGATCTTTTGTTAACTGGAGATACCGCCAATTGGACGATTGAATCGATTGCAGAAGCGGAAACGATTGAAGAAGTATACCAAGCATTGCACCAGTATTTGGATCAGGTCTATGCTCATTATGTAGAAGCAGGAGAATCGACCAATTATCATGCGTTGATCGGTGAAATGAAATCGTATATCGAAGATCATTTTGCTAATCCAGATTTATCGCTAAATCATTTGAGTGAACGATTTAATGTTACGCCCAAGCATGTGAGCCATTTATTCAAAGCGGAATTGGATATCAAATTTATAGATTTTCTAGTACAACTTCGCCTTCGTCGTGCAGAAGAATTACTATCTTCAACAGAGGATACGATTCAGAATATAGCGATTCAAGTCGGATATGCCAACTCGATTACATTTGGACGTGTGTTCAAACGTATTATTGGTGTGACGCCCGGTGACTACCGTAAGCTCAAAATGAAGCCTGCTTCGTATGAGTCGAAGTAATGTCACTTTTAACTAGCTAGCATCATATATACTGCAATAAATAGCATCTGCAAGTATGTCGCTTTTTTGAAGTAATGCTGTCGCAATCTTGTTGTATGATTTGAATACTGACATGTTAAAATGACTTCAAGTTACAGTAAATGACTAGCGTATACGGAGGGTAAAGCACATGGAACAGATCATCAATGTAGGTATTATCGGATGTGGTGGAATCGCACAAGGAAAACATTTACCATCACTAGCGAATCTCGATTATGTGAATGTGGTAGCATTTTGCGATATTATTCCTGAAAAAGCACAAGCACTTGCTGAACAATATGGTACAGCAGATGCGCAAGTCTATGAAGATTATCGTGAAGTGTTGAAGCGTGACGATATTCAAGTTATTCATGTCTGTACACCGAATGATGCTCATGCTGAAATTGCGATCGCTGCGATGGAAGCAGGCAAACATGTAATGAGCGAAAAGCCGATGGCGAAAAAAGCCGCAGATGCTCGCAAAATGTTAGAAGTCTCCAAAGCAACCGGTAAAAAGTTAACAGTAGGTTATAATAATCGCTACCGTCCAGATAGCTTAATGCTCAAGCAATTATGTGAGCGTGGCGATCTAGGAGAAGTGTATCATGCCAAAGCTCATGCGGTTCGCCGCCGTGCTGTACCGACATGGGGCGTATTCTTGGATGGAGACAAACAAGGCGGAGGGCCATTGATCGATATCGGAACTCATGCGCTGGATCTTACCCTCTGGATGCTTAACAATTATGAAGTCCATTCGGTGACTGGATCGGTCTATCATAAGCTTTCTCAGACACCGAACGCTGCGAATGCATGGGGCCCGTGGGACCCTGAGAAATTCAAAGTGGAAGATTCAGCATTCGGATTTATTACGATGAAAAACGGCGCAACGATATCGATTGATGCTAGTTGGGCGCTGAATGTACGTCATCCGGATGAAGCTAAATGTACACTGTGCGGAACCAAAGCAGGAGCAGATATGAATGATGGATTGCATATCAATGGTGAAGATTTGGGCAATTTATATGTGAAAGAACTGCAACTAGGCGGTAGTGGTGTAGCCTTTTATAGTTCAGATCATGATGAAAAGCCTGAATTTATGGAGATGCGTCTGTGGATGGAAGCGATTATTAATGATACAGAGCCAGTGGTAACGCCAGAACAAGCTTTGGTGGTATCCGAGATTTTAGAAGCGATTTATACATCTGCGGAGACAGGGCAAACGGTCTATTTCTAATCTTCAGCTATCAGAATTGAATCTAATGGTACAAAAAAGTGATTCCACCTCAGGAGTCACTTTTTATTTTGCAATCTTTTCCAATTTATAATGTGTCGCTTTTTTATAGTTGGGATGTCATTTTAATTCATTTCAAATGTTGTCTAAAATATGATATTTTGTCGGTAGAGTGTCACTATTTTAAAGTACAATCATTATACAGTGGGAGTGAAAATCATGATCAAAGTAGCAATATTAAGTTATTGGCATGTACACGCACAGGACTACACTAACGATACGTTAAATCATCCAGATACCGAAGTAGTTGCAGTATGGGATGAGATTCCAGAGCGAGGTCAGAAAAAAGCAGAAGAACTCGGTGTTCCGTTTTACGAAGACTTGCATGAACTGTTTGCCAATCCTGATATTGATGGTGTAGTGATCACCACTCCTACTGTTATGCATCGTGATGTAATGATTCATGCAGCAGAAGCAGGCAAACATATTTTCACCGAAAAAGTTATCGCTCCAACCAATGATGAAGTGGAGCAAATTATTGAAGCAGTGAACAAACATAATGTAACATTAACCGTATCTTTACCACGCTTAAATGCAGGCTATACGCTGGCGATTCAGCAATTGTTAGCAGATAAAGTATTAGGCGAATTAACACTGGTGCGTACCCGTCTATCTCATGATGGAGCTACACAAGGCTGGTTACCGGATCACTTTTTTGGCAAACAAGAATGTGGTGGTGGCGCACTGATCGATCTAGGTTGTCATCCTGTCTATCTAGCGCGTCTATTTATGGGTATGCCTGAAAGTGTATCTGCTAATTATGGTTATGTGACAGGCAAAGAAGTAGAAGATAATGCAGTGACTACATTCCGTTACAGCAAGGGTGGAGTCGGTATTGTAGAAGCTGGATTTGTGAATAAATTTTCTCCATTTGTGATTGAAGTACATGGTACACTCGGCAGTGTATTGTACAGTACGCATGATGAAAAACTATGGTTGCGTGCAGGAGACGATACAGCATGGCAAGAAGTGACGATACCAGCAGATCGTGAGACTGCTTTTGAACAATGGGTAGCACATATTCAAAATGGCACCAAAGCAACAGAAAATATCGGACTCGCAGTAGATCTTACTCGTCTGGTACAAGCGTCTAATCAATCGGCAGCGGAAGATCGCCCGGTAAGCTTGTAAAGCAGATATTACCGTATACCAATGTACCTTTATCTCTGATCGAAGAAAGGACGAAGATCATGATCAAAAATGAACGATTCGTCCCGTTACAACCGATGCGTGAAAAGCCATTTTTGCTAGAAAAGCTAGATTTGAAGTTCCGCTGGGGCAATTATGGTTTTCGCGTATTACGTTTTCATCTAAATTCATTTGCACCTGGAGCGAAAATCGGGTTTCACAAACATTCTGAATTTGAATTTCATTTTGTTGCTTCTGGCAAAGGCAGTGTCGTGCTGGAAGATCAGACGTATTTTTTGCAAGAAGGCATGTTTTATTTAACAGGGCCTGATGTACTTCATGCACAAGAAATGGATATGTATGATCCGCTTGAAGAATTATGTCTACATCTGGAGATCGTTCCGTTAACAACTGATTCGTCATTGGAACAGATGGACAATGATAAGAGTAAGGCTTCTGCCACACCTGCTGATTGGGGTAAAGAACAAGAAGTCTCGGAAGCCGAGCAATGTGTACGTCAATTGTATAATTTGCCTGCACGTCCGATGATGGATCGCAGACAAACGATGTCACATTTTTATCGTGCCTATGATGCGATTGTTCATCATGAATCTGGTGTGTATGAGACGATCCGGCAATGTATTATTCAGATTATGTTACTAACGGCGCATGCTTCTGATCAGGAGAAGCGACCGTGGTTAACATTACCTCACCGGGAAGCGTCAGAAGTTCATTTTCAGATGGCATGTCAGTTTATTCGGGATAATTATATGTTTCCGATTGCACTGGAAGAAGTCGCTACTACAGTAGGCATTAGCAAACGTCAGTTACAACGTGTGTTTCAAAAGTACACTTCAGCTACATTTACCGCTTATCTCGAAGAAGTTCGTTTAACCCATATTTGCACTGAACTACGGCTGGGGAACAAAACGGTTGAACATATTGCACTGGATAACGGATTTGAAAATGTAAATTATCTGTATCTAGTGTTCAAAAAAAGGTATGGAATGACTCCGCGTTCTTTCAAAGAACAAGCTCAACAGATGATCAACGAATAAAACCGTATGATCTACCACAACGTCAACATGTCTATCACCAACAAGCCACAGCAAAATACTTGATCAGGAGCTGAATAGCAAATGACCTCAACCATTCGTATAGGTATTATCGGCAGTGGCGGTATTGCGCGTATGCATGTCAATGCGTATCGTCAGATGGAAAATGTAGAAATTGTAGGTGTAGCAGATATTGTACCGGATCGAGCGAGCCAGTTTATTGCTACGCATCATCTTAATCATGCACACGCTTACGAAGATCATCTGGTCTTACTGGAACAGGAATTAGATGGAGTCAGTATTTGTACACCGAATGTCTCGCATTATCAGACGACGATGGATGCACTTGCAGCAGGTAAAAATGTATTGCTGGAAAAGCCGATGTCTGTCACATTGCAAGAATCGGTTGAAATGGTAGAGATGTCGAAAAAATCTGGAAAAATGCTATCGATCGGTTTCCAGCCGCGGTATGATCCCAATATGCAATTTATTCGCAATTATATTCAAGACGGCAATCTAGGTAAAATTTATTATGTTGAAGTTGGCGGTGGTCGACGTAGAGGGATGCCACAAGGGACATTTATCCGCAAAGAATTAGCAGGAGCTGGAGCACTTGCTGATATCGGTTGTTATTCTCTCGATCTTGCTCTTCATACACTAGGTCATCCGAAGCCGTTGACAGTATCTGCTACAGTATCCAATCATTTTGGAACCAATCCCAAGTATCATCCTGAAGCTGAAAGTTTCAATGTAGAAGATTTTGGAGCAGCACTGATTCGGTTAGAAGGTGGCATCACGCTTCAATTTAAAACCGCATGGGCAATGCATATGGATACATTAGGAGCGACCCGTTTTCTCGGAACCGATGCTGGTATGAAAATTACGCCTTATGGCGAAGGCCCGTGGTCAGGAGTATGGGATGGCGGTGTAGGAACGATTACCAAATATCATGATCTCGGTGGTCGCTTAACCCATACGCCGATTCCTTGTGTACGTTCTGATCTGAACTTATTTGATGAAAAAGTCAAAGATTTCGTCAATGCTGTAGCTAACGGATTACCTGCTCCGATCTCTGGCGAACAGATCATTTTGAATCAAGCAATTATTGATGGTATTTTCCGTTCTTCAGAATTGGGTAAAGAAGTCGATATTGTATTGCCTTAAGCGCTTGGCAATATAAGCGCGACTCAAGTTTAATAAGAAGTGATTTTTGCAAAGCAAAATATCTTACATCAAGCGCTTGGCAAAATAAGCGCGACCCAGTCCAATAAGAAGTGATTTTTGCGAAGCCAAATATCTTACATTAAATCCATGTAAGCGAAGCAATAAATACAAAGAATCTTTCAATTATTCGATCACAATCGAGTAGGAAAGGTTCTTTTTTTATGTTTTTCCCCAACTATATAAGGAGATTAACGTTAATTTAACTAACACAAACCTCAATACGGAAAATAGTTGATCATCGGAATACAGTTGATATTTAAAATGATACCGCTTTCTTTAATAAAGTTTATACTCGGAAAATAGTTGATTGTCTGAATATCGCTATAAATGCCATACTGGGGACATCCCAAAAGGTACACATGATAATTATGCTGACTTTTTTGTACAAAGAGAAACGTTCTGAGGGAGCAAAGCTGACAAAGGGGTTGAGAAGATGAAAAAAGATCCAAATCGAAAAATGGGCAAACGTGTAACAAGTTCTATGTTAGCCATGGTGTTAGCAGGCATTACCATTTTGGCGGGATGTTCTTCCAATGAAAGTAGCAGCGGTGCCACAAGTGAAGACGGAAGTTCTATTTTAAAAGTAGAAGTTTTTGATCGTGGTAATTCTCCATCAGGTTATACCATCAGCAATAACTATATGACCAAGTTAGTCGATGAACGTTTTGGCACACCTAATAAAATTGATGTGCAATATGTACCGGTTCCTCGTTCTGATGAATTGCAAAAGTTAAATGTATTAATGGCAAGTGGTGGTGATGTACCGGATATCGTATTTACTTATGATCAAGGCACATTCAATCGCTATGCTGAACAAGGCGGTCTAACTGATCTGACCGATTTGCTCAATCAATATGGGCCCAATCTCAAAAAGTTCTTAGGGGAAGATACACTTGCTTACGGACAAATTGAAGGCAAACAATTTGCGATTCCAGGTAAACGATCAGTGCTTGGCAAATATGCTTCTTATATCCGTCAAGATTGGTTAGATCAACTGAAATTACCGATGCCACAGACTACGGATGAGCTGTATACCACACTCAAAGCTTTTCAAGAAAAAGATCCAGGTAAAGTAGGAAGCGGTCTTATTCCTTTCGGTATGACGATTGCTCCTGCGCAATATGATCCATTATTATGGTCTTTTGTCCAACAACCATTAAGTGATGAACAAAAATATACATTAACACAAAAGTTAGGTTCCAGTGATTATCCTACATTGTTGCCCGGCTTCAAAGACGGTCTGCAATTTATGAACAAATTGTATAACGAAAAACTAATCAGTACCGATTTTGGTCTGGACGAAGATAAAAAGCAATTATGGCAAGATGTGCAAAACGGTAAAGTAGGCTTTTATACCGAAGATGCAGGTGAATTGTATTTCACTTATAACGGCACATACAAAAATCTACAAACCAATGTAAAAGGCGCTACATTAACGCCTACCGATGTATTTACCAACAATGAAGGCAAACATGCTAAGCCTGAATATGCATCCAATGGTCTGTATATTATGATCCCCAAATCTAGCACCAAAGCGGTAGAAGCGATCAAATATTTAGACTGGATGGCTTCGGACAAAAACTTGTTTGATATGCAAAATGGCGTAGAAGGCGAGAACTACACTATGAAAGATGGAGTGCCAGTTACTAAAGAAGATGCAACCGAAGAAGCTACCAATCGCCTGTACAACTACGGAGATATGGCTATTATCGCTAACGGTAAAATCGTAGGAACCGAAGAGCAAAACAATAATGCTTATATTATGCAGACACCGGAAGAATACCAAGCCGCTATGCGTAAATCGGTTGAAATCTCCAATACCGATACGATTCCACCAGTAAACTTCAGCGTACCGATCAAAGCCGAAGCCAAATACGGTAGTGGACTGCAAGACAAATACAATCAACTGATCGTCAAAGCAACAATGGCTCCAACCGCTCAATTCGACACCGTCTACGAATCCTTACTCAAAGACTATATGAGCAGCGGCGGACAAGCCATCCTAGACGAACGCACCAAAGTATTCCAAGAACAAGGCGCTAAATAATAAACACAGCTCGCCTACCTTGTTCAAAAATTCTGTACATTCATATCAGGAAAATAAGGATGCTGTTCTACAAATTTCTCAAATGGATTCGACTCAATTATTCATCAATAAATTTTGAAATAAATAGCGCAAGGAATCTCCAAAATCAAATCATTCTTTTAACCATTGCAATTCACTTCCTAATCCAAAGCCAAACTGGCTACACCCACTCAATGTGCAAAAACCGCAACGCCATCTTTAAAAGAAAGGTGCTCTCACCACCAAGCGTAGTGAACAGATTCTTTCTGAAAGTCGCCTTTAAGACTCGGATATCGACCGCCCAGCGGTCAAATCAAGATATCCGATCTTACCAGCGACGCCAAGAAAGAATCCGTTCACGAAGCGCTTTCCCATCAAACGAGCACATCACCACCCAAACCAAAGTGAAGGTTTTTCCACAACCATCTTAATGAAAGGGGAGTACCAACGTGAGAATGTCTACTTACCTCCGCAGATACTGGCAGTTGTATTTCCTGCTCATTTTACCGATTACTTATTTTCTAACATTCAAATACGGACCGATGTACGGTATTCAGATTGCTTTTAAAGACTTTAACTTTTTTCAAGGAATTAACGATAGTGAATGGATCGGTTGGGATGCTTTCCGCGAAGTTTTTCAAAATCAGGACTTTTACAAAACATTGCGTAATACATTAATGCTGAACTTTCTGGATCTGTTGGTTTCTTTTCCAGCGCCGTTATTATTAGCAATTATGTTGTATGAAGTCAAAGCGGTCTGGTTCAAAAAGTTATCACAGACTATTCTGTATATTCCGCATTTTATCTCATGGGTGATTATCGGAGGAATTGTGTATCAAGTGTTCGGTACGCAATCAGGATTCGTAAACAATATGTGGATGGCACTTGGCTTTCAGCCGATCCCTTTTTTAACCGATCCGAATTACTGGTTAGTGACCTATTTGCTAACAGGAGTATGGCAAAGTGCCGGCTGGGGCACGATTTTGTACTTAGCTGCTTTGACAGGTATCAACAAAGAACTGTATGAAGCCGCAGATATGGATGGAGCAGGACGACTCAAGCGCATATGGCATATTACATTACCCGGTCTCAAAACAACGATTATTACATTGTTGATTATTAATCTAGGCAACATGGTTACGATCGGATTTGAACGTCCGTTTGTAATTGGAAATGTAGCCGTACAAGATTACTCGGATGTACTCAGTACATTTGTATATCGGATCGGTCTAGAATCCGGTCAATATACACTAGCTACCGTTGTTGGACTTTTCCAAGCTGTTGTTGGATTGATATTTGTACTCGGTGCGAATTACGCATCTAAGAAATCGACAGGAGAGGGGATACTCTAATGGAGAAAATAGCCGATATCAGCAAAACGACTGCGGTCAAAGCCAAAACGACAACCAGTAAAGGTGATCGGATTTTTGATATTGTGAATATCACTTTGCTTAGTATTGTCGTGCTCGTCTGTCTGATTCCATTTATTCATATTCTAGCGATCTCTCTGAGTTCAGCTCGTCCGATTATGTCAGGCGAAGTATCGCTATTTCCAGTAGAGTGGACGACAGAAGCGTATGTCAAAGTATTTAGCGATATGTCGATGATTCGTTCACTTGGGTTTACGGTGATGCTGACCGTTATTTTCACGATTCTTTGTATGGCGATGACGATTGCGGCGGGGTATCCATTGTCCAAGTCTAATCTCAAAGGACGCGGATTTTTTATGGTCTTGATTATTATTACGATGTTTTTCAGCGGCGGTATTATTCCTGAGTATATTCTGGTGCGTAATCTACATTTGCTGGATACGATGTGGGCATTAATTTTACCGGGATTGATCAGCCCTTTTTATCTGATAATTATGATTTCCTTTTTCCGTAATATTCCGGAGAGTCTGGAAGAAGCGGCTGAAATGGATGGAAGTAGTCACTTTTATACTTTATGGCGCATTATTTTACCATTATCGTTACCGGTGATTGCTACATTAAGTCTTTTCTATGCGGTCGGGCGCTGGAATGGATTTATGGATACATTAATGTACATTAATAGCCCTGATCTATATCCGTTACAGCTCAAATTATATCAATTGATCCAAAATAATATGGCTAGCGAATTGATGCGCAATGAAGTAGTCGGTTCAGCGCAAATGATGCCAGAAAGTCTAAAAGCCGCCAGTGTTATTTTTGCAACGATTCCGATTCTGATTGTCTATCCTTGGTTGCAACGTTATTTTGTCAGTGGAGTGATGTTAGGAGCAGTCAAAGGATAAATATCTGATATTTCAAATGGGTTGAAGAAAGGAGTCTATATGCTTACATCCAAAGGAGAATATTCATTTTCAACATGCTGGAATATTAAGCGTCATAACAGTGGAGCAGAGATGATCGCTGAGATTCAAGAGCTTGGATTTCAACAGGTAGAGCTGAATTACAATGTGACTACCGAGATGTTGCAGACGATTGAGCCGATGATTGAACGTGGCTTGATCGGTATCTCCAGTGTGCATAATACATTTCCACATACGCCTGATCCTGATTATGGAACCGATTCGGTATTGCTCGGGTTCGATGATGAAGAAAAACGGCACAAAGCGATCGATTTACTGGTAAAATCGGCTGAATATGCTCATCGTTATGGAGCTAAAGCTGTTGTAGTGCACCCCGGCGAGGTTCCGTTTGCAACCAATATTGATGAGACGTTAAAGGGAATCTATCACGAACAAGGCAAAGATTCGCCTGCTTATCAACAGCTATGGTCGGAAATGATTGAGCGTCGTGAACGTCTATCTGAGCATTATCTAGAGCGGATTCAGCATAGTCTAGAAGAAGTGTGCGATCGTGTATTATCCAAAGGATATAATGTAGCATTTGGAATCGAGACCCGTTCTCGTTGTTATCAAATGCCTACGTTATCTGAAGCGAAAAAGATACGTGATCGTATGCAAGGTGCGCCTGTCTATCTATGGTACGATATCGGTCATGGCATGATGATGGATCGGATGGGATTGTATCACAATGCAGAAGAAGCGAACGCTATGAAAGAGGATATTATCGGCGTGCATATTCATGAGACGTTAGGATTATCCGATCACTGGTGTCCGTATATTCATAGTAAAGACATGACTTTTTTTGATCGGTTTCTCGATATTATCGACGCGGCTCCTGTGAAAGTATATGAATTGAAAGCTGCTTGTCAGCCAGAAGAGATTGAAGCCAGTCATCAGTTATTGATCAGCAAAATTCAGGAACGTCACCTTATAAAATAGAGCATACTATATTGCATACAGAGCAGATCAAAAGCAAGGAGGGAATAGGTATGGCGGTGAGCGAGCAACTGGTGAATATCAATGATCTATGGGTAGAGCAAGGTATGGCTGGACAGATTTTGGATCGTGATCATCGATCTTTTGGCGGAGTCGTTGATCCTGAAAATGGAATTGCCTGGCCGAATCATCATGCAGGTACACCGGTATGGATGGCGATCTGGGGAGCGGCATTAGTTAATCCTTCCTCAGCTTACTATCATAGCGAACAAGTGTTAGAGCGACTTGAATATGCGGCTCAGTATATGCTTGCTTTTCAACATGACGATGGGTCCATCTCTCCGGGGTGGACTAATTTTCATTCGCCTCCAGATACAGCCTTTGTCGTGGTGGGCTATTCGCAATTGTATCTGCTATTAGAACAGGACGATTGGAGTAAAAATGCTCCGGTAGCTAGTCGTATATTGTTATTTCTCAAGCAAACGATTCCGGTAATGATAACAGGTGGTTGTCATACGCCTAATCATCGCTGGGTATTATCAGCGGCACTTAGTTATTTGTATCGACTATTTGGTGAGCCCAGATTGCTAGAACGAGCAGAACAATGGTTAGCAGAAGGAATAGATATCACTCCAGACGGAGAATGGACAGAGCGTAGTAACGGTATTTACAATGCGGTAAGTGATGTGATGTTTATTCATACGGCTCGCTTGTTAGACAAGCCTGAATTGCTAGAGCCCGTGCGAGCGAATCTAGAGATGATGATCTATCTGATCCATCCTTCAGGAGAGATTGTGACTGATTATTCGGGTCGTCAAGATTTTGGGCAGAATTTTACACTGGATAGTTATATGCTGTCTTATTATTTAATGACGATCATCGATCAGAATCCTCAATTTGCGGCGATGACAGCATTAGCTGAACAAGCGTTACAGACCGCTGCTCGTCCACCGAGCAGTGCTAACAATCCTTTGGTAGGCATGTTGTTATATCCAGATGAAGGTAAACCTGTGCTGGCGACAGCTTTGCCGACGCATTATCGCAAAATGATTAACGGTTCATTTGATCGTTATCAATATATCAAACAGATTGCAGAAGTAGGCTATAGACAGATTCAATACAGTCGTCCTCATTTGGATTTTGGTGCACCTGTCATGCGGATTCGTGAAGGGGATACCAGTATCACGATGATGACAGAAACGTCTTCTTTGCTGGCGATCAGATACGGGCAAGTACGATTGCTTGGTGTACAGATCGCTTCGTATTTTGGCCCGGGCTTTGTGCCGATGCAATCTTTAACACCAACAGCAGATGGGTTCACAATGACAGCGACGTATGAAAAGGGTTACAATAGTTGTGTACCCGAGCATGAATTACCTGCTTCTGCACAAGCAACAGTGAGTCCGTGGTATTTGCTTCCTCATCAACACCGTATTTCTACTCATACGCAGACCTATCTATTGGAAGTGCGTATTACCGAATTGGAACATGGATTGGATCTAGAAATTATTTCTAATGAGCCTCCAGATGTGATGACACAGCTATCGTTGGTGTTCGACCAGCAAGCAATCATTACAGCGGTCGATGGGCAATTAGAGCAGATCACTCCTGAATCCCAGTTATGGTCAGCAGGAACGGTTGTTGTTCAGCAAGGAAATGACATGATGGAATTAACAGGTGGATGTCTGCAACATACCGCTAGCAGTGTACGAGAAGCTTCGTATCCGCGCGATTGTCAGACGTTACTTGTCAATGTAATGACTCCTTTTGTGCACAGAATAGGGATTCGTCTCTTACCCGGTACAGATGTATGATCGCATCTATATACATCTACAACTATGTCGACTAAAGAGGTGATTGATTTGCGTAACCAAAAGTATACGTATACCGCTCCACCGAACGGGTTTCCTGAATGGAACCGCAATCCCGGCATTTTCCGTCTCAATCGTCTAGATGCGCATGCATCTGTGATTCCGTATGATTCGGTAGAACAGACTTTAAATGGAGACATCGCAGATTCACCCTATTACCAATCCCTGAATGGAACATGGCAATTCGCCTGGGCTGAAAATCCAGATCAGCGTATTGTTGATTTTTATAAAAAAGAGTATGACACCAGTACATGGAAAACGATTCCTGTACCTGCACACTGGCAAATGCATGGTTATGATGCTCCTCATTATACCAATGTACGTTATCCGTGGGATGGACATGAAGATATTCAACCACCGGAAGCACCCACCCAATTCAATCCTGTCGGTTCATATGTACGGACGTTCTCTGTGCCTCAAGATTGGCAGGAAAAAGGTTCGGTCTATATCCATTTTGCAGGTGTAGAATCTGCTTTTTATATCTGGGTAAATGGCGATCTGGTCGGTTATAGTGAAGATTCGTTCACTCCGGCTGAATTTGATCTGACTCCTTATTTGCAAGCAGGTGAAAATAAATTAGCGGTAGAAGTCTATCGTTGGTGTGATAGTAGCTGGTTAGAAGATCAAGACTTTTGGCGCTTGAGCGGTATTTTTAGAGATGTTTATCTATATGCGTTGCCTGATACGCATATTCAAGACTTCTTTGTACATACTGATCTGGATCAACAGTTTCAGGACGCACAATTAACCGTCGATCTTACTTTGCATCATTCTGGTTCGGCAATGGCTCGTCCTGATCCAACAGACAGTCTGCGTTTTACCGATGTAGCCAAAGAATCGTACAGTATTCATGCGCAATTGTATGATGCTGATCGTAATCCACTTTGGGATCTTCCATTAAGTAGCCCGGTTTCGTTTCCGTTTAATGCAACCGAAGGATTAGAAGGTGGAGATATTCATCGCACACAGATTCAGTTGTCTGCGAATGTGATAAATCCATTGAAATGGAGTGCAGAAGCGCCACATCTCTACTATCTAGTGCTTACACTTAAAGATACCAACGGTCATATTATTCATTACACAGGTTCTCAGGTAGGCTTCCGTACATTTGCAATCGAAGGCAATGTCATGAAGATCAACGGGAAAACGGTAGTCTTTAAAGGGGTTAACCGTCATGAATTCAATGCGGTGACCGGACGTGCGATTACACGTGAAGATATGATTGCAGATATTCAGTTAATGAAATCGTACAATATCAATGCTGTACGGACTTCTCATTATCCGAATCATCCGCTCTGGTATGAGCTGTGTAATCAATATGGATTGTATGTAATCGATGAAGTGAATCTGGAAAGTCATGGTGCTTGGACGTACGGGCAAAAAGAACTGCTCAATACTGTGCCAGGTAGCAATCCAGATTGGACATATAATGTGTTAGATCGTACCAATTCGATGTTCCAACGGGATAAAAATCACCCATCCATCGTAATCTGGTCGCTCGGTAATGAATCATTTGGTGGCGATAATTTCTTGCATATGGCGGACTTTTTACGCAAAGCTGATCCATCACGAGTAGTACATTATGAAGGTGTGTTCCATTATCGTCCTTCTGAAGATGCTTCTGATATTGAAAGTCAGATGTATACGCATATTCGTGAGATCGAGAAATATGCTCAACACAATCCAACCAAGCCGTTTATTCTGTGTGAATACAGTCATGCGATGGGGAACTCTTGTGGCGGTTTAGCGGAATACTGGAAATTGTTCGATCGTTACGAAGTATTACAAGGCGGATTTATCTGGGATTGGATCGATCAAGCGATTCAGACACAGACCGAAGACGGAACTACGTATTTAGCATATGGTGGTGACTTTGGCGAGAGTCCTCATGATGGCAATTTCTGTGGCGATGGTCTGATTTTTGCAGATCGTACCGTATCTGCGAAGCTTGCTGAAGTGAAGAAATGTTATGAACAGGTGAAATTTAACTGGCGATTGGGTGAAGATCATCCTGTAGATGATGGATTAGAATCGAATGCGGTCATTACAACCAAGCATTTGTCCGCAGGCGAAGCGGTGATTGAAGTTGAATTAACGAATCAGTATTTGTTTACTTCGTTAGAAGAATTTGATTTCAAATGGATCTTAACGGCAAATGGTCAACCTGCTGATCATGGTGTGCTAAGCCATGTAGTCTGTGCACCAAGGCAGGATGTTAAAGTCACTTTACCCGAATTGAAGCAGATTCCACGTGCCCCAGGGGTAGAATATATTTTGACATTATCGGTCGTACTCCGCGCAGACCAATTATGGGCGCAAGCCGGTCATGAAGTGGCATTTTCTCAATTTACATTGCCTGTTGTGCTGTCATTTGGTTCTCATCATGATGCTGAATTGCACGATCCTGAGCCGATTAGTGAATCTAGCCTTGTCGCTGTACAACATGCAGGCATGATTATGATCAATGGGGAAGGATTCTCGATCATTTTCGATTCAACCAATGGTGAGATGTTGTCTTATCAGATCAACAAAGTCCAATTGCTAGCTCAAGCCCCTGCTCCTCATTTCTGGCGTGCGATGACAGACAATGATCGCGGGAATCATCTGGATGAGCGTAGTGGCGTATGGCGCAGTGCGTCAGATGAACGGGAATTGGTTCATTTTGAAGTCGATCTGGCACGAGCGCAAGATATTATTATTATCAAAGTAGAATATTTACTGCCGACCGCAGGGTATTCACAATGCTTTGTCGATTATCATATTTTTGCCGATGGACGTGTAGAAGTGACTCAACGCTTGAATCCGGGCAAAGACTTACCTGAGATTCCAGAGATCGGCATGTTGCTAATGATGGATGCTTCTTTTGATCAATTATCATGGTATGGATTAGGTCCACATGAGACGTATTGGGATCGCCAAGCCAGTGGTAAAGTAGGCATCTATACCGGAACAGTAGCTGAGCAGATGGCTCCGTATCTCAAACCACAGGAATGTGGAAATAAAGTAGATGTACGTTCAGCGACAATTACCAATCGTGATGGAGTGGGCTTACAGATTACCGGTCTGCCTTTGGTTGAACTGAATGTTCTTCCATATACACCAGCAGAACTGGAAGCCGCACCACATCATTACCAGTTACCTGTCAGTGGACATACGGTAGTGCGTATCAATGATAAGCAAACAGGAGTCGGTGGCGACGATAGCTGGGGTTCTGAACCGCATGAACAATATCGTCTGTATGCGAATCGTTCGTATACGTATAGTTATGTAATGCAAGGTATTGTGAAATAGGATAATACAAAGAACCGTAAGCGAGACAGTACTCGTTTGCGGTTCTTTGCTATGTTGTAGTATAAAGTTGTCATCTAATCAATCTGCCAACCGTTTACTCAAATGCTTACGAAGTGATTCTGCTAGAGCAGGTTCCGCTAATAGTTGACGCAGAGTCGGTGTATCGCCACGTTCATCATACAGTATCCGATTACATGCGGCGATTGTACTTCCATTCCCTTCACGGCGAATCATTTCAAATTCATCTCCAGCTTGCACAACTCCATTTTCCAATACACGAAAATAAAATCCAGAATATCCGGTCTCCCGTACGCGCATGATCATTTCTTTACGTTCCAGATGAGCAGATAACTTGAAGCAAGGCTGACGGGGTTGGCTGACCTGTACAACTGCTGTTCCAATCCGGTATACATCTCCAATACATACCACATCTTCAGTCAATCCAGTGACTGTAAAATTCTCCCCAAAAGCCCCCGCTTCGAAAGGACGATCCATTTCTTTGGCCCACCAGGCATAATGATCTTGGGAATAGACACAAGCGGCTTTGTCAGGGCCACCATGATTTTTGAGATCGCCTTGACCATCACCTTCAATTCCTTGCGAGCTAATGGGTAATGATTGAGTAGAAGGGCGTTTGATAAATCCGGTATAGACGGATTTGTTATTCCACTCTACATTTACAGGTAATGCTGTGTTTAACGAACATAATTTTGGTAACATAGATATAGTAGGGTTCACCATAAGATCATTTCCTCCAGATTGGGATTGCATTACAGATATTGTTATGTGTTCTATCATAATATAAGCCACTTTATTAGAACATCTCTTTCAGCAAAATATCCTTTTTGTTAAGGGCTCCCCTTTGAGCAGGGAAGAAAGGAAATGATAGATGAAGATAGACAAACGCACATTCAAATTCAACATATGGCTTCCGTTATTGCTAGTATGCTGGTTGATCTTGCAAAGTATGACAGGGATTGCTTATAGTGCACAGCAACAAGGATTTGTACGGGATGATGTAGGACTATTCAGCAGTAGTGAGATTGACAAGCTTAATACAGAACTGAGCGGACAAGAATACCAGATGTATGTGAATACAGCTACAGGTATGGATGAAGCCCAAGGGCTGGCTTATGCCAATCAGATTTACGACCGCTCCAATTTGGACAAAAACGATATTGTACTTGTTATTACAACCAATCCGAATTACGTCCATCTGGTATTTCAAAATGCAGTACTCGCTAACAAAATTGCAAATAGCAATGAGCGCACGGTACAAGGGGTAACCGATAACGAATTTGTTCCCTCTGCCCAAGATGGCGATATTGTAGGCGGTGTGCTGGCAGTTAATAAATACATCAATCATGTTCCATTCACGACAGTCATTTCACAAAAGTTAGCACAAGTCGGATTAAACTGGGGTTCAGCGATTGCATTATTGATCGGTGGGATTGCGCTGATCTGGTTTTTGATCTGGTTGATTATTCGCTTGAATCAGATGGGCAAGCTTCGAACTCGCCGTCAGCAGATACAAGTACAGCACGATCAGATCGCAACCTCACTCAATAGCTTGATTGTATCTGATCTGTTCAAAGAGTTAGAAATGGGATTTGTAACCGGACAGACCAAAGAAATGATCGAACAGTTGCAAGCGCAATTGATGAAAGAACATGCGCATATCGCTATTTTACAGCAACAGATAGATGCAGTTCGCATCTCAATCGGTTCTGTCAAAAAGTCGACTACCGATCTCGAACATATCGAACAACAACAGACCGAGTGGGCAACCGATATGGCAAATGTCCAAAAACATCATCAAGAAATAGACGAGTTATCGCGTACTGTACGGGGAATGGTTGAAGCATCCAAAGTCAATCTGGAACAAGTGAAACAGACAGTAGCAAATCTGGAAAAGCAGTACCAGTATCCACTGACCGCAATGAAAGATCGAATCGCCACGATTGAGCATATTTTACAAGAAGCTGATCAGTTGGATGAATTCGATTTTATCAAAGCCAAAGAACCGGCTGAACGTGCAGATCAATGGTTAGATGTTCTGTTAGAAGATATCCGTCTGTATGGAGAATGGGTGCAACGCAGTCAAAGGTATACTGCTGAGATCGACAATACCGAACACGAATTACGTCCGATTGTCGAACGGGAAAAGCTTAAATTAACGGTAGACGATCCTTTCCGTTTGCTAGAACATGCACGAGCTGAAGAAATCAGGCTAACTCAATTGCTAGCAGGCGGTAATGTAGAATTGATCCGTCAAAGTATGACCGTTATCGAGCAAGATATTGCAGAAGCCCGTCAGTTGGTAAGTGATCTGATTCGTTTTCGGGATGAGTCCAACAAGACATTGACGATGGCGCAACAGCAAATAACAAATTTTCGCACAATGCCTGAAGTATATAATCAGGAAGTAAGTCGTCTGCAAGGAGAGTATGCCAATGTTCATATCCAAGAACAAGGAGCTCGTTATCAAGAAATTCAGAAAAGACAAGGTGAAGTCAATATACTGACTCCACAAATTGTAAATGCACTACATGATCAAATCCAACAGTATCGTCAAGCCAATATATGGAGCGAACAAGTGAGAGAATCGCTATCTCGGATGGAGGAATTGCGTACCGAGATTACAAGCTACAAAGACCTGTTAGACAATCAGAAGCAAAGTGAGAAACAGCGCTTGGCAAATCTACAGGCAGATTATCAACGTGCTAATGAACAGCAAGCAGCGATTAGAGTTCATCCTGACGATACCCAGCAAGTGCAAGCGAATAGCTATGATGCTCTAGAACAAGCACAGCAGATCCTAAGTGGAAGCTTGCTTAATATGTCGAAAGTCAAAGAAGCTGTAGATCACGCGGCAAACAATACCAAGATTTTTGTAGATCGTGTAGAAGAGCTGACCAGACAACGTCAAGAAGCTGTGGAAGCGATCGAAAGGCTACTGCAAGAACACCGGAATTTGTCTGCCCGTTATTTTACAACAGCGATTACCACCCATGTTCCGATGCTTCATGTACTGATCGAACAATTACAGCAACTGGTCAGTCAGGGTTATTTTGTACAAGCACAGCAAAAGGCGCAAGAAGGCGAAAGCATACTGCAATTTATTGCTCTCGAATACAAAGCGATCTATGATCAGGAGCAAGAGCGCAAGCGCCGTCAGCGTTCATCCGGCGGAGGTTCAGGCGGTTCATCATCTGGTGGAGGAAGTCGCTCATCTAGCAGTTCCAGTTGGAGCGGAGGCAGTAGCCGTTCATCAGGTTCATCGAAATGGTAAATGTTTTGCTGATTCCTTGTATATTTTCTGAAAGCTATATTTGCAAACACGTCATGGAGAAGACTATGATAAGGATAGCTAGCAAGTCTAAAGACGATGGTATCAGTATAGGGAGGTAGAACAATGGATCAGTCATCTCAAGCGGGACAAGGTCAACCGACCAAACCGCAACAAGTTGAAAGTAAATATGTAAGAGAAACACGTTGTTTTAAAACATCCCGTGTATTCCCGACCGATGTGAACAATCATAATACATTATTTGGCGGTAAATTGATGTCATATATCGATGATATTGCTTCGATTACGGCTTCCAAATTATGTCGTGTAGATACAGTCACCGCTTCTACAGACTCTGTCGATTTTCTGTATCCGATTAATCCGACCGATTCGGTTACGCTAGAATCATTTGTTACATGGACAGGTCGCAGTTCGATGGAGATTTTTGTGAAAGTGATACGCGAAGACCTCAAAACAGGGGAGAAACGCATCGCAGCGACCGCCTTTCTTACCTTTGTAGCGATTGGTGAAGACAATCATAAAGTGCAAGTGCCGACAGTGATCCCAGAAACAGAAGAAGAACGCAAATTACACGAAACCGCACCTTCGCGAGCAGCGATGCGTCGCCAACGTAGAGAAGAAAGCAAAGAATTTGCCGATTACCTCACTACCGAATATCCCTGGGAATAACAACAAAAGCCTGTACACTCTATCTCAACTAGAGCGTACAGGCTTTTTATTTTATAAGTATTAAAAGTAATAGATTACATCAGTTAAATTTTTGTTTAAGAGTTGCAGTTTTAATAAGCCAATATCCTAATCCGAATACTAATCCTGTAGCTACATAAAATAGATAGAATAATCCTGCTTCGGGAGAGAATGGAGAAGTACCTCCCCAAAAGAGAAAAATAGCAAAAGTAGGGATAAAGAAAATGAGCATACATCCAATCGGATATAAAATACTCTTGAATGTATCAAACCACTTATCTATTACAGCAATAACTACATAATACAACGGGCAACATATTAAGATATACGCTAGCAAACTAAAAACAATCACAAAACTTAAATCTGAGCCTATCGATTGTCCATAGATGTTTTCTAAACTAAATAAGTAAGTGCTTATACCAACTACATACGAAAACACGATAAGAAAAATAATATAAATATTAATCGTCTCCTTTTCGTCAAAAGAAGTGTTTGAAATGGTTAATCGTTGTAAGATCAAAAAAACTGACATTGATAAAATATCTTTGTCAGTTTTTATTAATATACAATTTTTTATTTTAAATAGAGTAGAGATTAACCGCCGAACTATTCTTTCTGCTCGGTTTTACGCGCTTTCCAACGCCACATCATTTCTCCGAACAAATAGCCGCATAACAAAAATAAAGGAACCGTATCTGTGATTTCTTCGAGGATACTATGAAAAGTCAGTACAAAACGATGATCTATATAATGCATGGCGATCATGCCGAGAGATGTTGTCCCACCGTAGCCTAATACACCTTCGCTCCATATAAATTGATACTTACTCATCATGACCTCCACATTAGTAACGGTATTAAAATCAATGTTATGACAATACCCACATCTATCCGAACATGACAACTATTTCTAAATAATAGCGTATTCATAAAAGAGTCGCAAGACTATTTCTGCGTAATTGGAAAATAAATACAATCGCAAGAAATAGCAAAGCTATTTTCACAGCAATCAGCGGTTATACATTCATAGAATTTCAGCCTTACATCTTACGTTTATAAAGGGAGCAAATCTTGGCGTTTGGCAATATGTTCACAGTCTTTGCAGACGCCTACCAATCCACCATTGTCATTAGCATAAAAAGTGAGGTGTTTGACATCTTTTTTGCAATACGAGCATTTTTGAAGTCGTCCACTGGAAAAAGATTGGACTTGCTTGGGTTGATGTAGATTGCGAACAGTTGCTAATTTGGGAGGAATAGATACCGGTGGTACAGTTGTATCTTTAAGTTGGATATCAGCAGATTTAGCAGAATGTTTTTGTTCTGATGTCAGATGTTTGCGTTCACGAAAAGCAGATAAATCTACAATATTGGGATGATGCGCTGGATGCTCTTGTGTTGTGTGATCTGGTTGTGGTTCTTGAGCTGGCAATATAGGATCTGCCGGATGTATCGTTACCTTTTTGAGAGGGAAAACAATCCAGAGAACAACAGCAACAGCAACCACGGCTACTACAATAATACCGGTCAATATAATCGATCCTGGTTGCATAGACATTCACCTTCTTTTACACATATTTAGTAAGAAAAAAACAATTAATTACAAAAGGATTACCTTTTAATTCCTATCTATCCCTTTTTTGTTACATTTAGTTTTGCTATAATTCGTGTCATAGGTAGAACGGTGCCTGTTTCTGGCATCAACACCGCGATATCTTACATATTACATGATGGTCGTAGAAAGTATAACTGCCACACGAGAGGAATGAAGATTGTGAAAAAGAAATTTAGAAGTTGGATGTCAGTATGTCTACTCGCTGCATTATGTGTATCTCTACTCAGTGCATGTGGTTCAGACGCCAAAGATAATGAGGCACAAGATGGCAAAGTTACATTGAAGTTCTGGACGATTGCTCTTCAACCTACGTTCAATGACTATTTTAATGGCTTAATATCAGAATACCAAAAAAGTCACCCTGGGGTAACTGTAGAATGGAGCGATTATCCATATGATGCTATTTCTAATAAGTTATTAACCGGAATCGCGAGTGGTAACGTACCTGATGTTGTAAATTTAAATACAGAATTTGCTAATCAAATGGCTTCTAAAGGTGCGCTTGCTGATCTAGGACAATGGATGAGCGATGATGAGAAAAAATCATATTTTGACGGTATTTTTAATTCGACAGTATTTGATAACAAAGCGTATGCATTGCCGTGGTATACCGGAACAGAAGTGTTATTTATGAACACTCGTCTGGTGAAGCAAGCAGGGCTTGATCCCAAAAATCCGCCAAAAACGCGTGATGAGCTCAATGAATGGTCCCGTCAGATCAAAGCCAAAACAGGAGCCACTGGATATGCAACTACATTTGCAGCTAGAATGTTCCCGGTTGAAGGCATTTCAATCTTAAACGACGACAAAACAGCAGCAGCATTTAATACGCCTGCTACCCTAGCTTTAATTCAGAAAATGCAAGGATTGATCCAAGAAGGCGTACTGGTCAAAGAAGATGCTAACTTTGATAAGCAGATTCAATACTATTCCAGTGAACAGACCGCTTTTGAAATTGCAGGCCCTACTTTTATTAATTTTATCAAAACATCAGCACCAGATGTATATAAAAATACGATTGCTGTTCCGCTTCCTACAGGCAAAGCTGATGTGCGTTTGTCGAATACGATGAATGTGGTTGTTCCTTTAAAATCAGCGAATGCAGAACAAGCGGCTGAATTTGCGAAATTTTTGACCAATGCGACTAACCAAACCGCATTTGCCAAAGCAGCAAATACATTGCCAAGTACCAAAGAATCGATCAAAGATTCCTTCTTTACTGAAAATGATGGCACTTTAGAATCGGAAGCCAAAGTGGTCTCTGCTGAAAGTTTGGATAAAGCAGTCGATTATATGGTCGGTGTACCGAATGCTGGTGATGTGAACTCGGCGATTGCACGTCAATTGCAAGAAATCTTTATGAATGGGAAAGACCCTAAACAAGGATTGACAGAAGCTGAACAAGAAGTAAACCAAATTCTGTCGCAAAACTAAAGGGCTCTGCAAGCAGATCAGCAACCTAACCAAAGACGGACCCTTTAAAGGCGGTGGACGAACATGAAGAAATGGATGAGAACAGAAACATTTGCCGCATGGGCATTTATGGCTCCTGGACTGCTAATTGTCGCTGTATTCGTGTTATGGCCAATTGTATACGGACTTCCGTTATCTTTAACCGATTATTCGGTCATTGGAGAAACGCATTATGTAGGTCTAGACAATTATGTAACAGCTTTTCAAGATAAAAGTTTTTTGGCGTCATTATGGAATTCAATGGTATATGTGTTGATTGTACCGATTATTCAGATTATTTCGATCTTAATGGCTATTCTGGTCAATAGCCGAATTCCATTAATCAAAGCTTTTCGCGCAGCGTATTATATCCCGGTCGTCACCTCAATGGTGGCGGTCGCGCTGATGTGGAGCTGGTTATTTAGCAGTAATGGTGTAATTAACTATGCGTTGATTCAATTGGGTGTTATTCAAGAGCAAGTTGGCTGGTTGTCCAGTAGTAACACAGCATTGTATGTCATTATGTTTATTACGATGTGGAAAGGGCTTGGCTATTATATGATGCTGTATCTGGCTGGACTTCAATCCATTCCAACCGATCTGTATGAAGCATCGATGATCGATGGAGCAAGTCGCTGGCAGACCATTTACCGGATTACAATCCCTTTACTGCGTCCGCATATTTTATTTTGTACATTAATCTCGTTAATGGGGGCTATTCGTGTATTTGACGAAGTGTTTGTACTAACCAATGGTAAAGGTGGCCCGGGAACGGCTACTTTGACATCCAGTCTATATATTTATCAAAAAGGATTGGTGCAATTTAACTTTGGTTACGCGTCAGCACTTGGTCTGATTGTAAGTGTGATCGTCGGTATCTTGAGTATACTGGTGTTCCGTCTGAACAAGAAAGGCGGTGTGCAAACGTACTGATGAATAATCCAACGATAAATACCAAACCTAATTACAAAACGCCCGGTCCGCAAGCACGTAAATGGAAAAAAGCATTTCGGTATACGATTACGTATATTTTGCTGATTGCTTTGGCGCTGTTTATGACTGGCCCTTTTCTCTGGTTGCTCAGTGTATCGCTGATGCCAGGTCGTAATGTATTTTCCAATCCACCTGCGATTTTCCCGACGTTTATTAATTTCGGCAATTATGCGCAAGTGTGGAACTTTATGAACTTTCCTAAATACATTATGAATACGGTCATTATTACAGTGATGGGTGTAGTTTTTAATATTGTGCTGTCCTGTATGACGGCTTATCCGTTAGCTGTATTTCGGTTTAAAGGTAGAGATATGGTGTTTACCCTGCTGATTGCTACGATGATTATTCCATCATCTACTGCAATGATCGTACATTACTTAACGATCCAATGGATGAATTTAGGTAATACGTATCTAGGTGTAGTACTACCTGCGGCAGTATCGGTATTTAATATTTTCTTAATGCGCCAGACGTTCTTAACGATTCCGACTGAAATTCGAGACTCCGGTAAAATGGACGGTGCATCTGAATTGCGCATCTGGTGGCAACTGGTATTACCACTCGTCAAACCGGGTATTGCCGTTATTATGCTACTCGAAGTGATGGCATTTTGGAACAATTTCCTGTGGCCAATTGTTGTGCTAGATGATCCCGAAAAATACCCATTAGCATCAGCACTAACATATCTTAACGGACAATTTTCCTACAACTTCGGCTGGATCGCCGCCGGAACCATCATTTCCGTAATCCCAATCATCGTCGTATTCCTGTTCACCCAACGCTACTACATGGAAGGCTTAGCAGGAGCCGTGAAAGGATAACAAAATTAATACACCTATATAAACGATCCACTATCTATACAGTTATGTATAAGAATCTTGCTGAAAAGCATATCTTAATCAAAAGTGATAACGTTAAATTGGAAAAGAATTTTGATAATTCCCAAGTAAAAATTTTATCAACACTATACTTTTTAATAAAATAAGCTCTATTTCAAATATTCATTTTCAACTATCTCTTTTCTTTGCAATTAACTATCTCTCTTATAAGCATTCCTTACAACAAAACAACACTAACTTTACAGCGAGCAGTCCATCTTTTCCTGCCCCACCAAATAGAAAATTGCCGAGCTTACTCTGAGCGAAGGGAACGATATCATGCTGAAAGAGCGAAGCGCTCGCCTTTAAGGTTGGATATCGACTGCTTAGCAGTCAAATCAAGATATCCAATCTTACCAGCGACGACAAGCAAGATATCGTTCCCAAAGCGGTGTAACCTCAAAGGAGTCATATTCCCAATGAAATTGGTGATTGTACCTTTAGACGAAAGACCTTGTAATTATCATTTTCCGTATGAACTGACACGAGGAACCTCTTATCAGGCTGTTCGTCCGCCTCATGAATGGATGGGGCGCAAAAAGATTGCCGCAGATACACAGCGCTTGTGGACATGGACCAAGCTGGAATGTCAATCGGCTGACGGAGCAGTGATTGCATTAGATACATTGCTATATGGTGGAATTGTTCCTTCCCGTCTGCACGAACTAGATATGGATGAGTTGACACGTCGGCTTGATCAATTAAAACAACTGAAAGAGCAGAATCCATCGCTCAAATTGTTTGCTTTTCAACTGATTATGCGATGTCCGCAATACTCTTCTTCTGATGAAGAACCGGATTATTATGCCGATTGGGGACGAGAAATTTTCCGCAAAGGATATCTAGAACATTATGGTGAAGAGCACACATTAACGACAGAAGAACAGCAAGAACTGGATGATATCAATAGTCGTTTGCCACAAGAAGTACTGGATGATTATCTAGGTCGGCGTGCAGTAAATCGAGAAATCAATCGATTGGCACTGGATTATGTAGAGCAAGGTGTGATCGATTTTCTGATTTTCCCGCAAGACGATTCAGCTCCTTATGGCTATACAGCTAGAGATCAACAAGAAGTGCGCACACGTATTCGAGCATTACGTCTCGGATTACGCGTCTATATGTATCCGGGTGCAGATGAAGTGGGTTGTACACTGGTTGCTCGTATGATCAATCAGTTAAGTAACCATATTCCGCAAGTGTATGTTCGCTTTAGTTCGGTGAATGGAGCATTTATTATTCCTGCTTATGAAGATCGCCGATTATATGAAACATTGAAGTACCAGATTATTGCCGCAGGAGGCATGGTGGCTTCAGACGAACAAAGCGCAGATATCTTGTTACTGCTGAATACCGCAGGAGAGAAAATGGGTGAAGCGGTCTATCAAGGATCACCTTCGGCTAACTATGATACAGAACGAACCACTGTAGAACTGGTCGAATATGCAGGTTACATATTGGATCGTAATCCAGATGCTGTTGTAGCGATTGGCGATATCGCTTATGCCAATGGCGGCGATCTTGAATTACTGGATTTGCTTCGTCAGCGTGGAATTCTGTATCAACTGGCAGGATATGCAGGATGGAATACCAGTTCTAATACGTTAGGTACGGTGATAGCACAATCGATGATCTACCGTATGTATGGTGCTACTCAAGAACATATGGATTTTCTAGCATTACGATATGTGGAAGATCTGGGCTACGATTCGGTGGTACGTAAGTATTTGAGCAATGGGCCGATCCAAGAATTAGGTCTGGATAAATTTCAATTAGACGGTGAACGAGGATATGTTGCCGAAATGGTGCGTAGTCATTTGGAGCAATTTATTGGGGAACATTTGCAAGAAAATGGCGTTCGTATTGATATTCAAGATTGCTATATGCCATGGAACCGTATGTTTGAAGTAGGGTTATCGATTCGTACGCATCAATCGGTACAAGATCACAAAGGAGAACAATCATGACAGAACAAATCAGACAAACAGATGTTGTTGTAATCGGTGGCGGTCTAGGAGGCTGTATGGCAGCTCTTGCCGCAGCCAAGCAAGGATTAACAGTTACCTTAACGGAACCGACTGACTGGTTAGGTGGACAGCTTACATCACAAGCAGTTCCACCGGACGAACATCGCTGGATCGAACGTACTGGAGCAACAGCGACATTTCGTGAATTTCGTGAACGTGTCCGCGATTATTATCGTCGTAACTACCCATTAACTGATGAAGCGATGAACAATCCGATCTTGAATCCGGGTAACGGCTGGGTGAGTCGATTAGCTCATGAGCCTAAGATAGCCCTTGCTGTACTGCACGAAATGATGTCTCCGTATCTGCATACGCAACGTATTCAAGTGTTATATCATACTGTGCCGGTTGAAGTAGCTACAGAATATGACCGTATCGTATCGGTTACTGTAAGTCATACGCAAGCTATCGGTACAGTAAATGAGTATACGCAATTGATCGGTCAATACTATCTAGATGCTACCGAAGAAGGCGACCTATTGGCACAATCGGGAACAGAATTTGTAAGTGGAGCTGAATCCAAAGCAGATACCCATGAACCGCATGCTCTAGAACATGCAGATCCACTGGATATGCAGTCGATCACTCATGTAGCAGCAGTAGATTATGTAGAAGGTGAAGATTTTACAATCGACAAGCCCGCCGAGTATGAGTACTGGCGTGAATATATGCCTTCGTTTTCCCGCTTTCCGATTTTGAGCTGGTATGCTTCTGATGCGAATGATACGACCAAGTTAAAAGAATTTACTCTTTTTCCAAATGATCAAGGGGTCACTTCTTTGTGGGATTATCGCCGTATTATTGATCCAGCGATCTGGCAACAACCCCTTCGTGAACAGATTCAAGAAGTTAGTCTATTGAATTGGGCGCAAAATGATTATTATGCAGGGGCTGTAACAGGTGTACCGATCTATGAACGTACCCAAAACCTTGAAAGTGCACGCCAGCTTACATTTTCATTGGTATACTGGTTGCAGACCGAAGCGCCACGTCTGGATGGTGGCAAAGGCTTCCCGGGTATTCGTTTGCGTGGTGATATTCTAGGGACTGCCGATGGACTTGCCAAAGCGCCTTATATTCGTGAATCTCGCCGGATCAAAGCGTTATATACGATTACCGAGCATGATGTAAGCAAAGAGTTACGGGGAGCAGAAGGAATTAAGCGATATGAAGATAGTATCGGTGTAGGTAGTTATTCACTGGATCTACATCCAACTGTCAAATCGCATCGTACATTCTATATTCCTAACTATCCATTTGAAATTCCATTAGGATCATTGATTCCGGTACGGGTCAAAAATCTGTTGCCCGCTTGTAAAAATATTGGTATGACTCAGATTGCTGGCGGTTGCTATCGTCTACATCCAGTGGAATGGAATATTGGAGAGTCCGCAGGATATCTAGTTGCTTATGCGATTCAGCAAGGTATTACACCGCGTGAAGTCTACGAATCAACAGAACATGTGAGTCGCTATCAAGAGATGTTGCTTGAAGCAGGTGTAGTAATTCACTGGCCGGAAGATGTAGAACAAGAAGTATTGAATCCTCAGTAATATAGTCTTTTTCTTTTGTTAATCTTTAATATATGAAATAGCCTTTTGTCCGTATGATCGATGGACAGAAGGCTATTTTTGGATACATCATAAAATGATAACGTGTAGAACAATAGATATCGTTATGATGGTCATAATTGAATATGAAGATCATTCTGCTAATCCTGCTGTGACCAGGTCTAACAATTCAGTACGTAACGTCTGCATAGCATCTTCATAAGGCATTCGTAAATATTTACTCAGATGCTTCATGTCTTCTTCATAATAATCAAGTAACTCTAACATAGCACTTTGATCCTGATGATGCTGAACCAAATCTAATAGATTCACGAACTGATCTTCTGAGATAGATACTGCAAGCTTTTCTGTTTCCATCGGTTCACCGCCTGTTGGCTAATTTGTAGTTGTTCTGCTAATTCAGCTTCGGTCTGTTGGTGTAGATACAATCCTCGAATAATATGTTTTCCTTGCGCAGAAGGCAAGGTATCAATAAGTTCCTGAAGAAGAATATGTGAATACGACTCTTCCATATGGTAAGGTGTATACTTATTGCTTTCGGTCAGTGTATGGAGTGACTGCTGTTCAGAACGAATCCGTACTTTGTTCCGATACTGGATACGCCATGCAATCTGCTTGAGTTGTCTACGATACTGCTCGGATAACGAAAGGGTCTGTTCCATCCTAATAGCTCCTTTGTATAGTTTTCCTTATTTTGTTACTTTAGGGAACTTATGTTCTTATTTTATAATAAAAAAGAACTAATGAGGTTGGAGATACGGGTAATTTATAGCGATTTATAAGCTGATTTAGAGCGAGGAAAAAGATGGACGTTCTGGAAAAACCTTAATTGATACTTGATCCCATGTGTAGAAAGAGATAGTGTAGAGGTTGAATATCTATAGATCGATATTGACATACACGATTATTTTGAAGAAGAAAGGTGTTTTTGCACGTTATGCTTAAAATTCTAATGTTTATTTTTCTGATTCAGATTGTATATGTAACGGCATATACGTTACGAACGATACTCACACTCAAAGGACAAAAATATGTAGCATCTGCGATCAGTATTGTCGAAGTCGTTATTTATGTTATGGGACTAAATTTGGTGCTCAAATATCTGGATCAACCGCTAAGTCTCACCGTATATGCGATCGGATATGGACTCGGGATTTTACTCGGTTCATGGATTGAGGAAAAGATTGCGCTCGGGTATATTACGGTCAAAGTAATTAGCGATGTGCCGAATCAACGACTAGCAGAAGTATTGCGAGACAAAGGTTATGGCGTAACATCCTGGCTTGGACAAGGACGTGATGGTGACCGGATCGTGATGGAGATTCTAGCCAAACGCAAAAATCAGGACAGCCTGTATAAAACTATCCTGTCTGTCGATCCCAAAGCGTTTGTAATTATGGTTGAGCCGCGCGAATTCCATGGTGGTTTCTGGACTAAAGCCATTAAGCGTTAAATAATACAGTCATAGAATCAGTAGTCTATTCGGAAAAGTACCCCTCAATATCGAGCTTCTTCAAAGCTAGCCATGTTTACCAACGGTTCAATGGTTTAAATAATGATTGAAGCAAAATAAGAGGAGGGCTTTTGATATGCAAACGAACGTTCCAACAAAAAAGCTGAATGACGGACTGGATATTCCAGCAATCGGGCTGGGTACTTATTCGCTGAATGGTTACAAAGGTGCTGAATCGATCAAACAAGGGATTGAAGCAGGTTATCGTCTGATTGACTCTGCTTTTAATTATGAAAATGAAGGTGCAGTTGGTAAAGCAGTACGCGAAAGCTCGGTACCACGCGATCAACTACGTGTCTGCTCCAAATTACCCGGACGACATCATGCGTATGATAAAGCGTTAGTAACGATCGAAGAATCGCTCCTTCGCACAGGACTGGATTATTTTGATCTCTATATTATTCACTGGCCTAATCCAAAAGTAGATAAATATGTAGAAGCATGGCAAGCGATGATTGAAGCGCAAAAACGCGGTTATGTACGTTCGATCGGAGTAAGTAATTTCTTGCCAGAACATCTGGAACGGATTATCGCTGAAACGGGAGTAGCGCCTGTTCTGAATCAAGTAGAATTGCATCCGTATTTTGAACAAACAGAACAGCGTGCAGCAAATGATAAGCATAACATTATTACTGAATCATGGAGTCCACTCGGTCGTGGTCGCGGAGAAGGTGTACTTGAAGATGCAGGTGTGCAAGAAATTGCAGACGCTCATGGCAAAACACCGACACAGGTTGTTTTACGCTGGCATACTCAGTTAGGCGCTGTACCGATTCCGAAAGCAGGATCACTAGAGCATCAACAAGAGAACTTGAACATTTTCGATTTTGAGTTAACTGAAGAGCAAATGAGTACGATTTCTGCATTCAGTAAAGACAACAAACGCTTATGGGATCAAGATCCAGCAGAGTATGAAGAATTTTAAACCAAGCATATCTTGAAGCACTGATTATGATTATACAACCAACGTAGACTATACAAAAAAGGCATCCGTAATGGATGTCTTTTTTTGGTTCAAGCAGTCTATACATATTCGATCTATCGCCTACAAAAACAACTTCATTTGTTGCTCCAACCACACTACATAACTTTGTTCACGCGCTATCGCTTTGGTTAGCACAAGATAATGTCCCAGATGAGGATGATCGAAGTACATAGCATCAGCTGTATTTTCTGTACCGAATACAGGGATCAGGTCATCATATTGCTGTTGTAAATATACCAATTTGTCTTGTCGCTGTTGAAGCTGATCTTGAAAAAGAGTCTTTGCTTCTTCTTTGGATAATGTATGGATAAAATACATTTTGAGCATAAACGCATCTTTTTCTGTTTCAGGTAAAGGTTCTGGAGATATCGCCCACGCTAACAGTTCTTTTCGCCCGGCTTCAGTGATAGTGTACATTTTCTTTTCTAACTTTTCTCCTTGAATCTGTGTGCGAAAATGAAGAAGTCCTTCATCTACCAGCTTACGCAACTCTGGATAGATCTGACTGTGCTTGGCGCTCCAAAACTGTCCGATTTCTTTTTTAAATTGACTGGTTATATCGTAACCACTGTACACTTGACGGTACAGTAGACCGAGAATCGCAAATTTTAATACCCTCATTCTATAATCCCCTTTGTATATCAATTCGTATATTTGACCATAGCATACCATAGTGTTAAAATAAACATGTTGATATTTACATGTTTTATTGAAATCATAATACATCAGAAACAAATCATTATCGCATTTACATTTCAGAAAGCAGGTGCTGTACAATGGAAAACTTTGTAGGAAGTCACATGATTTATACGTATGAGAATGGTTGGGAATATGAGATTTATATCAAAAATGATCATACGATCGATTACCGTATTCATAGTGGTATGGTAGCTGGACGTTGGGTGCGCGATCAAGAAGTAGATTTGGTGAAATTAACAGAAGGTGTATACAAAGTAGCATGGACAGAACCAACAGGTACAGATGTAGCACTTAACTTTATGCCGCTTGAAAAACGGATGCATGGTATTATTTTCTTCCCGAAATGGGTACATGAACATCCTGAAATTACGGTGTGTTACCAGAATGACCATATCGCTTTGATGGAAGAATCCCGCGAAAAATACGAAACGTATCCTAAATATGTAGTACCTGAATTTGCAGATATCACGTTTATCGAAAATGCTGGTGTAGACAATGAACAAGTCGTTGCCAAAGCTCCATATCCAGGCATGACAGATGATATTCGCGCAGGTAAATTCAAATAAGATTTAATAATATACAGGATGACCATCATAAGTTCTATGGATCATCGGTACAGCAAAAAGGAACGTCATCATGACGTTCCTTTTATTTTTATGTTCTATTACGTTTCTGCTAATAGTTACGGCGCTGGATGCAATGGAATCACCGATTCACGCTCAACTACACGTCCAGGTACAAGTGCACGACCAAAAGTATAATAAGGATTGCTTACTTTTTTTAAAATAGATTGCACAGCAAGCTTGGCCATTCGTTCTACATCGACTTCAACCGTAGTAAGCGGTGGTCTGGTAAGTGTCGCATAAATATCATTATCAAATCCGGTAACAGAATAATCGTGAGGAACGGTATAGCCTAAATCTTGCAATTTGTTAATCAGATTATGCGCTACTTGATCACAATTACATACAAATGCGCTAGGCATAGGATCAGGTAATTGAATATCAATATAAGTTCCGTCTTCATCCCGATCATCCAATATCCAGTGAGATTGTAAAGGGATACGATGCTCCAACAATGATTTGTAATATCCTAGAAAACGATCTTGAATACTGCTGGTTGAATAAAGTGTACCTACATAAGCAATATCCCGATGACCTCCGCGGATCAACAGATTAGTCAACTCATACGCTCCATAGAAATTATCGGTAACAACAGCATCCATATCGACATGCTCATCATAGAAGTCGAGAAAAATTTTGGGTAACTGCATTTCCTGCATTGCTTCGATATAAGGCTTGCCAATCTGCCCCAAAATAATCAAACCATCTATTTTTTGCTCATAATACAATCGAGGTAAAGTAAGGGTCGATTCTTCTTCTTCCCCTAATGTAGTCATAATACCGTAATAACCACCTTGCTCTAGAATTTTGGCAATATATTTATACATGCGAAAATAAAAAGAATGATTGGTGCCGGTAAATCGCTCTGGGATCATCACTCCAATATTGTAGGATAGACCGTCTTTCATTGATTTGGCGGCTGTATTATAACGATAGCCCATTTCTTCGGCGACTTGTTTGATCTTTGCTTTTAGACTATCGCTTACACCATCTTTATCTCCAAGCGCTTTGGAGACGGTTACACTACTAATATTCAACCGATCTGCGATATCTTTCATCGTTACTTTATGATTCACAAGCCCACCCCTTCGTACTGGATCTATTGCATCTATATATGGACGTTTATCGGTCACTTATTACTAAGAATACGAATATCATATTATTCAGCACTATACCCAAAGCTGTAACAGACTAATACTAATTTTTTTGCAAAAGGCTGTCAATTGATGATTAATCATATACAAAGACATACAAACATCTCTGTAATCAGAGTACTTGTTCATAGCAACATTTTTGGCATTAGCTGTTTCAGTAACATATAGGTGTCACCTTGATCTTCGACTCCAAACCCTTTACCGTATAATAAATAGCAACATATCAAGCATTTTGACCAACGGCAGGTGAAATATAGATGGAACAATCAGATCTACAACAAGTAGTAAAACAAGCGATTACAGCGAATGTGTTATTAGATGATCATTATGTAAGTGAACAAGAAGTGATCTATACCAGTCTACATGGAACTAATATCGAACGATTTCGCTTAAAAGCAAATCAGCAATCTTATATTTTAAAAAGATTACCTGTTCATCAAGAGCAGTACCAAGAACTATGGATATACAAGCATATTATGCCACTATTGCCTGACCAATATCCGCAATTAATCGCGTATGCTACGCAGGACTGGAACGATAATCTATCGAGTGATACTCATGCAGATCAAGATGATAAAAGGTATACGTCTTCATGGATCGTTATGGAAGATGTAGGAGAGATTCAGCATGTCCATCATGAACAGACTTTGATTAATGTTATCGATCAGATGGCCAACTATCATCAAGTCTCTACTTCGTCGATTTATAATATGCCGACGGAAGGGCAAAAGCCATCGATCACAGTCTTACAACAACAAGTATTATCACAATGGGATGATATTCATCAATTGATGCAAGATCGTGTACAACAAGGTAAGACGCATACCGACTGGTTACCTTTCATGCCACAGCTCAAGCAAGCGATTCAGCAAAGCAAATGGAACCAATCTACTGTGCTATGTCATGGGGATCTGCATGCAGGCAATTATGGTGTTACGCCTACAGGACGCTTGATGATATTAGACTGGGAGCATTGTCATCTTAATATACCGTTATGGGATTTGTATCATATGATCGATCTGTCTCATCCCCTATTTCCGCGGGCGATGAACACACATTTACGGATACGATTATTATCACGATATTGGGAGCAACAGGTGAATCCGTTACAATCAAAGTCCTATATGATAAAGCAATATAGCGTATTTGCTATAATCTTTTCTAGTTGGATGTTGTTATTAATAGAGCGAGATTTGCAGATGGAACAACCGATCTGGACGCATGCTCAGTTATATGTGCAACAAGCCGAAGTATGGGAGCATCTAGAGCAGTGTATCCAGTTATGGCAATCTTATAGATGATATAGACTTGTAAATAGTGAATACAAAAAAACCTCGTTGGCTGAGTAGCCTTCGAGGTTTTTTGGATATTTTAAATATTGTATACTGTGAATCTTGTATATGATCATTTCCAAAATGAGCTTAGAATTTCAATGGGTATCCTTCTTTATCGCGGAATTTACCTAAAATAATAATGATAATATCAACAATAACCCAGACACCGCCTAGACCGGCTGTAAATAACATCAACAATCCTGTTCCTACTTTACCTACATAAAAACGGTGTATCCCTAAATATCCGAAGAAAATACACAACAATAAGCTGACTAGATTACTTTTACGACTATACATAATGTTCCCTCCAAAGTGTGTTACTTATGATATTACATACGCATCTCTAGCGGTGAAGGTTCCTCTTTTTTTCATTTAACGGTATATTTAGAATATACACGCTACAAGACAATAGACGCAAATGATGCAAAATAATAGAGATATTATCTGGAGGAACGTTATGCAAAAAGTTGGACTTCTTATGCGCAAAATTCAATTTACTGAAAATCAAGGTCCACGTGTATTTGCAGAGCGATTACAAGCGTTAGGACGAGAATTAGGTGTAGATATCGTATTTATTTCACCAGAACGTCATGTGAGTGGATATGATTGGCTTCCTGGATATGAGCATGAAAAAAGCGATCTTGTTAACTATGATATCGTTTTAGATCAGATTCATAAGGAACAGATTGAACATGTTATTTATACCGTTTCTGGATTTACGTATTTGAAAATGTTTTTGCCCAAAAGTGTGCTGTTTCCGCATAGTTTCCCTGATCCGGCACTGACAGGATATGAGATGATGAAGCCATTTTACAATATGGTCGACAAAGCGGTGGTGCAGACTCCTTTTCTCAAACGGCAATTGGCTTCGCAATTTAATATTACCGATGTAGATGTGATTCCTATCGGGTTTAGCGAGACGTTAGCGAATAAGCATTTTGATCCTTCTCAAGTGGTGGAAAACCGGATCTTATGGATTGGACGGGATGAAGAAAATCGTCGTCCTGATCTGGTGCTCAAGTATGCTCGTCAGAATCCAGACAAAGAAGTATTTATGGTGTTTGGTGGTGAACGTTACCGTGAAAGTATGCAGAAATATGATATTCCTTCCAATATTCATTTACGATTTGCCTTATCGCAAGATGAGATTTTCCAGTTAATGAATTCCAGTAAAGTGTATTGGAGTTGCTCCAAATTTGATACCTTTGCGATGCCACTGACCGAAGCACTGGCGATGGGCAAAATTGTAGTTAAACCAGAGCATCCTTGTTATGACCATATCAGCTCAACCCACGCTTTTGCTGGTAATGAACGTAACTGGTTTGAACTGGTGAATATGGCGGCGGCTTCTCCACGCTCTTTTTCACAGGATAATCGAGATTATGCGTTTGATACGTTTTCCAGTTCGATTATGAGAGAAGGGTACCGTCAGTTCTTTTCTGAATGGCTAAAGTAACAGCATAGATCAGCCTTGATGTTGATTGACATCGCTTCATATCCTTGATACAGTTTTGTTGAACAGAATAGACTTCTCATGGGATGTTACCATTCGGGCATAACCTGAACCAACCTGATTGCACAACTAGTGTGAACAGGTGAGTTCAGGTTTTTTTATTTTCGGGTTCGAGGGAGGCATCTGCTTTTAATCTCACATACAGGAGGAGAATTACAATGACAACAACATTTCCACAAGGCTTTTTATGGGGTGGAGCGATCGCTGCCAATCAAGCAGAGGGAGCTTATCTAGAAGATGGAAAAGGGTTAAGTATTGTTGATCTATTACCTACAGGAGAAAAGCGAAGATCGATTATGAAAGGCAATGTGCCTTCGTTAACCCCGCTTGAAGGAGAATTTTACCCTTCTCATGAAGCGATCGATTTTTACCATCGTTACCCTGAAGATATTGCTTTGCTTGCTGAAATGGGCTTTAAAGTATTGCGTGTTTCGATTGCATGGGCGCGTATTTTTCCTACAGGCGAAGAAGAAGCACCGAATGAAGCAGGGTTATTATTTTATGATCGATTATTCGATGAATTGTTACGGTATGGTATTCAACCGGTGGTAACACTGGCTCACTTTGATGTGCCTGTTTATCTGATTGAGAAATACGGAAGCTGGCGTCACCGCCAATTGATCACGTTATTTGAAAAATATGCGAAGACTGTGTTTGCACGTTATCAGCACAAAGTGAAATACTGGATGACGTTCAATGAGATCAATATGTTATTACATCTGCCGTTTCTAGGAGCAGGTCTTGTTTTTGAAGAAGGAGACGATGTCGAGCAGATTAAGTATCAAGCAGCTCATCATCAGCTTGTTGCGAGTGCATTAGCGGTCAAAGCATGCCATGAGATGATTCCAGATGCTCAAATCGGTTGTATGCTTGCCGCAGGTAGCTTTTATCCATTTACTTGTAATCCAGAAGATGTGTATCAAGGGATGGAAAAAGATCGGGAGTCGTATTTCTTTATCGATGTCCAATCACGCGGCGAATATCCGGGGTATGCAAAGCGCTTTTTCCGGGATCGTGGATTAGATATCCAGATGGAAGCAGAAGATGCAGAAATTTTGAAGCAACATACTGTCGATTATATTGGATTTAGCTATTATTCTAGCCGTACAACAAGTACAGATCCTGAAGTGAATCAAAAAATGACCAGCGGTAATGTGTTCGGTTCTGTAGCTAATCCTTATCTTGCCAAATCCGAATGGGGCTGGACGATTGACCCGTTAGGTATGCGTATTACAGCTAATCAATTGCATGATCGTTATCAAAAGCCTTTATTTGTCGTTGAAAATGGTCTGGGTGCGCATGATGACATGAATGCCGATCAGGTTATCCATGATGATTACCGGATCGATTATTTGCAAAAGCATATTACAGCGATGAGTGAAGCGATCGAAGACGGCGTGCCTATTATTGGGTATACGTGCTGGGCGCCGATTGATATTGTGAGTGCTTCTTCCGGTGAAATGCGTAAACGGTACGGTTATATTTATGTTGATCGTGATAATGAAGGGAACGGTACCCTTCAGCGGATAAAGAAAAAAAGTTTTGCATGGTATCAAAAAGTGATTCAGTCTAATGGAGCAGATGTAGAAAATAATCTTTAATTATCGCTGATAGACAGTAAAATGATGCCGGATGGAAGAGCAGTGGAAAGCTGATTTCCATCTGGTTATCTATAGATGTTAAAGCGTTGACAAGGATGTATCACCTGAATACACTAGACGTAACTTTATAGATCAGATAAAGATGTATTGTAAAGAAATCAAGGGGGCAAGCTATGCGAATTGCCAAAGTCATTAATAATAATGTAGTGAGTATTTATCAAGCCGATGGTTCAGAGCTAGTGGTTATGGGGCGAGGAATTGCTTTTAAAAAGAAACCGGATGATAAGATTGATGAAAGTAAAATTCAAAAAGTATTTGCACTAAAAAACAAACAGACATCGGATAACTTCAAAATGCTATTGCGAGAAGTACCGATTGAGTTGATCGAAATTGTAGAAAATATGATTGTGTATACCAAAGAAACGTTAGGTAAAAAGTTAAATGAAAACCTGTATGTCTCCCTAACCGATCATATTAATTTTGCGATCGAACGTTATCAGCAAGGATTAGAAATTAAAAATGTGCTTCTATGGGAAATCAAGCAAATTTACAGAGAAGAATTTGGTATCGGACTCAAAACGTTAGAGCAGATTAAGCATAAGCTTGGAATCGAATTACCTGAAGATGAAGCAGCATTTATCGCTATTCATATCATTAATGCAGAAATGAATGAAGAAGTCTCGACCACCATGACGATAACCAAGTTTATTCAACAGACGCTCAATATTGTGAAATATCATTTCAAAAAAGAGTTTGATGAAGATTCATTAAGTTATTTTCGCTTTGTGACACATTTGAAGTTTTTTGCACAACGGGTATTGAAAGGCACTCATTATAACGATAATTATGATCATTTATATACGATGATCAAAGAAAAGCATCACGAAGCAGCAGCCTGTGCCGAAAAAATCCAAAAATTTGTAGCTAAAGAATACAATTATCAATCCACCAACGAAGAGTTATTATACTTAACGGTTCATCTAGAACGTGTGATTAATCGGTGACCCTTGTCTATTCATCTATACATGTAAGCGTTGACAAATATAAAAAATCAGTATATTCTAAGCACATTGAAACAACAAGAACAGCTAACTACACAATTAAATAGTACAGCCGGGGTTGTTACTGGTGATGCAGGCAAAACCTAAGTTCTGAAAAGTAGTGCGATCGATTGATCCGCTATTTTTCAGGGCTTAGGTTTTTTGTGTGCTCAAAAACAGAAATCAGCAGATAATATCAATCAAAACGAGGGGTGAACAGCATGGATTTTGAGAAATTAGCTAAAGAAATCGTTGCAGGAGTAGGTGGAGAAAAGAATGTCAATTCACTGGTTCACTGTGCTACACGATTACGATTTTCGCTAAAAGACAATGCCAAAGCAGATACAGCATTATTAGAAAAAAATCCAGGCGTGATTGCGGTCAAAGAAAGTGGCGGACAGTATCAAGTTGTAATCGGCAATACAGTTCCAGAAGTGTATGAAGCGATAGGCAAAGTATCCACTATTATTGACTCTTCAGATCGAGAGCGTGAAGCCGGGGAATCGAAAAGCAAAAAAGGATTTGGAGCAGTTATTGATGTGATCTCTAGTATATTTGCTCCGTTACTCGGTGTTATGGCAGGAGCAGGTATTCTAAAAGGATTGTTATTGATCTGTAGTAATTTTGGATGGTTAGAAGCGAAAAGCAGTACATATATTATTTTATTTGGTGCCGCAGATAGTTTGTTTTATTTTCTTCCTTTACTGCTTGCGGTCACGACAGCACGCAAATTTGGCGGTAATATATTTGTAGCTTTAACGATTGCAGGGGCATTGTTAATCCCTTCGATTACCGCGCTAAATGGAGCTGAGAGCGCAGTTACCTTTTTTGGTATTCCAGTTGTGATGATGAGTTATTCTTCAACAGTGATTCCGATTATTATTGCGATTATAGTGATGAGCAAGCTAGAGAAGTTCTGTAACCGTCGTATACATGAAAGTGTTAAAAACTTTATCACTCCGCTGATTTTGCTTGTGATTATGGTGCCTTTAACGTTAATGGTATTCGGTCCATTTGGTGTGTATGTTGGTAATGGTATCGCAGATATCTTAATCGCTGCTTTCTTATTCAGTCCATTGATTGCAGGTGCGCTTTTGGGAGCAGGCTGGCAGTTATTCGTTATTTTCGGTGTTCATTGGGGACTTGTGCCTGTCTTTATTAATAATATTGCTGTCTATGGTCGTGATGGTATTAAGCCAGCAGCAACAGCATCTGTATTTGCACAGACAGGTGCTTCATTAGGAGTTATGCTCAAAACAAAAAATAAAAAACTTAAAACACTTGCAGGTTCGGCTACATTATCAGCATTATTCGGGATTACAGAACCAGCGGTATACGGTGTGACATTGCCACTTAAACGTCCATTTATTGCCGGTATTATTGGGGGAGCAGTCGGCGGTGCTATTATCGGGCAAGCAGGTACACAAGCATTTGCGTCCGGTGCGCCAGGGTTACTCACATTACCTATTTTTTATGGCCCGGGTGGACAAGGATTTTCGGGGCTGATTATGGGAATTACGGCTTCTTTTCTTATTTCGATGGTGCTGACGTATATTCTTGGATTTGAAGATCCTGTAGAAGAAGAGAAGCAAGAGGTTGTAGCGACAACAGTAGCGTCTCCTACTCCGATACATCATCCAGTACGTGCAAGTGATACAGTACTTAGTCCGTTAAGTGGTACTGTTGTTGCTTTGAGTGATGTACCTGACCCTGCTTTTGCAGCAGAAGCAATGGGAAAAGGGATAGCTGTTGAACCTGCGGAAGGGCGCATTGTTGCACCATTTGCAGGAACGGTGACAGTAGCTTTTAAAAAGAAACATGCGTTAGCTGTCGTGTCTGATCAAGGACTGGAAGTATTGGTACATGTCGGTATGGATACAGTGAAGTTAGACGGAGAACATTTTACTTCTTATATTCAAGAAGGGGATCGGGTGAGTGCAGGTCAGCTTTTGCTTGAATTTGATATTGCCCGTATTCGTGAAGCCGGTTATTCAACGATTACACCTGTGATTGTGACCAATACATTTGATTATAATGATATTATTCCTCTTCAACAGACAATAGTGACTCATGGAGAACCGTTATTAGAAGCTGTCGGAACAGAAAGTAATACTGAATCTACAACCCACACAGTGATATCTAATCCCAAGTACTCCACCTGAACAGTATTGATAAAATAGTAGTCAAATGCGTATAGGATTGCTATGATTTTAAAAGGATTATTCTAAGAAATAGTAAGGATGTGGAACAAGCATGACAGCATTACGCAAAGCTATTATTGATACAGACACCGCTGGCGATGACACGATCGCTATTTTGACAGCACTTCACCATTTTGATGTGCAAGGCATTATGATGACAGGTGGCAATGTACAATTTGATCAGGAAGTAGAGAATGCGCTATATACGATTCAAGTCGCAGGCAAAGGTGGAGTAGACGGACAGATTCCGGTCTACAAAGGATGCGAACGTCCACTGATGACCACATGGAACCAAGAACAGCATCGTACAGTAGAAGATGTGCACGGTAGCGATGGGATGGGTGGTTCTAACTTTCCCAAAGCGATCCAACGTCCAGCAGATGGACATGCAGTCGATTTTCTGATCGAAAGTGTACATAAATATCCGGGTGAAATTCATCTGCTTGCGATTGCACCATTGACCAATATTGCGATGGCTATCCAAAAAGATCCAACCATTGTGCCCAAAATTCCTCATCTATATGTAATGGGTGGAACCAACAATGCACTGGGCAATATTACACCAGCCGCTGAATACAACTTTTATGTAGATCCCGAAGCTGCTCATATTGTACTTCGTTCAGGGATTCCAACTACGATGGTAGGTTGGGAAATGTGTACCCGCTATTCGCTGATGGATGATGAAGATCATGCAGAGATTGCACAACTAGGCACAGCAGGCGCCGAGTTTTTCAAAGCGGTCAATCAAGTGGTTATGACATTCAACAAAGAAGTTCACCGTCTTAACGGTACAACTCATCCAGATACATTGCTCATGGCTGTAGCGGCAAATGAAGCAGTAATGACGGAAAGCCATACGTACTTTGTCGATGTAGAAACCAAAGGCGAATGGACACGCGGCTATAGTGTAGTCGATATCAATGGACGACTTGGGCAGACACCCAACGTAAGAGTTTGTGAGCAAGTGAATCGTCCTGTGTTTAAGCAAATGTTGTTAGATGTGCTAGGTGCGATCAAGTAAAAGAAGTACAACATTTACACATAAATGTACACAAGAAAAGATTGATCTAATAGATCAATCTTTTTTTTATATATTAAAAAAGAGCTTTTATTAAAGCTTGAATATAAGCTTCTTAAGAGTTATGCTTATCATAGTAAAAGGAGGTTATAACAATGTATAAAGTGTTAAATGTACGCACAGAATCGATCACTAAAGCACGTGCTAATTTTAATAAAGTAATTAAAGAAGTCCGAGAAACTCATGAACCTATATATATTTTGTCTAACAATGAACCAAGTGCAGTTATTTTAGATGCTCAAATTTATCAGGAAATTGTTGAACGCAATCAGCAACTTGAAAGTGAATTATTATATGCCTATGCTTCTCAACGAGTGCAAAATGGGAACTCAAGCTTAATATCTGCTGATGAAGTTGTGAATACGGATTTAACAGATAATCCTTATGCGAATCTAAGCGATGAGGAGTTATTTGATTAATGGCTAAAGTTGAATTTTGGGAAGAAGCTGCAAAAGATTATCATCGGCTAGATGGAAACCTACAAAAATGGGTAGATGTAGCTAAAAAAAGATTAGAAGAAAGAGGCTCTGAGATCGGAAAGCCTCTACATAACAATAGTTATTCTAACTTAGCAGGTATGAAAGAGTTGAAATATGATAAGTTGGGAATCCGTCTTATATTTAAAGCTTCGCAAAATGAAGAGATAGAAATTGTTGAAATTATCGTTATTGGAGCAAGGGATGAAGGTAAAGTATTTAGAATAGCTGAAGCAAGACGTCAAAAAAGAATATAGTTTTACAATAAAAAGACTAACTTTAATGGTATTATCCCCTCAAGGTAGACAGTGAAAAAAGACCTCATGGTAAAATGAG
>NZ_JARUWY010000021.1:0-38760 GCF_030433815.1 Paenibacillus sp. PsM32
GGATCTATCACATATTTGAGATAGCATGTAATCATCGTGTTCCTCCTAGTTTACTTGATAAGGATCTATCACATATTTGAGATAGCATGTAATCATCGTGTTCCTCCTAGTTTACTCACTAATCCAAACTGTTTTTTCAGCAAAAGGAGTACGTTTGCTTTGTTGGTCATTATTTTCAGGTACACCGATATAAAGGAAGCCTAACATTTTACCTTTTTCGCTTAGATCAAATGCTTTGCCCATCAATTCATGATAACAAGGTTCGCCACTTCTCCAGACTGCACCCAGTCCTAACTCATGAATTTCCAGCAACATATTTTGAATCGCTGCAAATACTGCACCATACTCTTCAAGCTCAATAATTTTAGGATTATCAGCAGGTTCTACCGCTACAGCGATAATTAGAGGTGCACGTTCTACCTTTTTACGTGCAGAAGAAAGACTTTCTTCTGTGACTTCACCATTACCTGCTACACTAGCCAGTGCTTCTGCTAACTTGTTACGTCCGTTACCTTCTAAAACAAAAAATTTCCACGGTTCAGTTAAACGATGATTTGGTGCCCAAATTCCTGCTTCCAAAATACGCTCAATACTTTCACGCGGAATAGCATCCTGCTTCACTTTACCGATCGAACGACGATTACGAATACTTTCTGAAATACTCATCTATAACTTCCTCCTCTATGATAATCATTCTCAGTCTCTTGTTTATTGTACACGAAGTGGAAAGAAATCTCTAATTTTAAGATCAAGTTTGCATAAATTTAAGATTATATACAAGAAAAGGACTCCTTGTATAAAGGAATCCTTTTCTTGTATATTTTTATTTGTAATATGAATTTGGGAAAACAACTACATCTGTATCTTGAAAAGGATCAAGTACTTCTTCGCTATTAATAGAAACTTCAGTTCTTCCAGTTACATCAATTTCTAATTGGCTAACACCATCAGCTTTATTAATAATAACTGTTTTAAATTTTTCTAATGTTTTCTTGTCTTGTACTACAATTTTAGCGTCATTATCTAAAGATATCACATTCAGTACTAAAGTTTGATATTTATTGTTTGGAAAAAAAGAAACTTCTGCTCCAGCAGATTCTTTTAATAAAATAACTTCTTTATAATTTGCACCACTAGCAGTTGTATATTTTGAGTCTTTAACTAATGCAGAACGATATTTATAATCAATTTTCTCATTCATAATAGGTGTTTCTGCTAACTTTTCACCAAAATTGATTTTACCTGATTTAGTATCTACAGTAACATTTGTTTTTAAAGCTTCTTTAACAACACTTGCCGGTATGTATGTCTGTCCATTGATCGTGACCGGTTTAGTAGAATTAGAAGGTGCGAAGTTAAAACCGTTTACTGTGTACTTAAAGTTGGCTACTGTTGCTTGTACTGTTTTACTAGATGCTGCGTATGTAGTCGTTCCTCCGACTAACATCATTGCTGTTAACATTAAAACCAAATTTTTCTTTTTCATCTTTTCTTTGTATCCCCTTTCTGAATATGTATTCAGTATAAGTCTTAGGGATCAATTATTTAATAGTTCAAATTACCTAATTTTATTTTATGCATCATTTAATAGAGTCTTTATACTTATAAATTTAATTATATTAACAGATTTAACTTTATTTATGTAAAAATGAAGTTCATCTTACAAATCCCCGAACCCGCCCTCGTCTATATCTATGATCAGCATGTGGTAGTAACAATAATATGTGAGTTGTACTCATGTAACAATACAAGGCTAATTTATTATTAAAGGACTCGAACCTTCAGAAATTGCCCCTAATTTCTACCCAGCGTCCAACTTGAACCAGTTGGCGGTTTGTATGCTCGCCTCAATAGATAATAGACTACCAACTTGTAAGTTTATATTTTTAATAGTTAATCGACTAATTCTGTTTTCCAGTTCAACTCTTGGATGCGTGTATCCAGTTGGCGATAGGTTTTAGCAAGATTGTCCATCTCTTCTTGCAGTGTTCCAATATTGACTGTCGCCAGAAATCGAACTTCAGACTTTGTATAACGATCTTGCTTGATACTCGCAGTATGCATAAGATCATTCAATATATTTCGGCGTAAGCCTAATGTATCTCGATCGGCTAGAGCATCTGCTAATGTCATTTCATTTTCAAAAATCACTTGTGAATTAGTGCGATTAATACGTTTGATCAGTACATTCAATTCGGTCAATAAATGTCCCATTTCTTTTAACAATTCATTAGGACGCTCAGGAGGTTTTTCACCTTCTTGGACTTTGGCACTTCGGCTCAAACGTACTTTCATCTGTTCGATTCTTTTTTGCACATCAGAACGTAATATTAACGCTTCTGCTAATTTCATTCCTTTCACCTCCATTACCTATTTTTCATTATTCCGTAAATGTCCCTATCATTATAGGTATAACCAAACACTGTATCAATAAACCTTGTGCAATATGCTAAAATAAAGAAAATAGTTATTCAGGAGGGCTTATCATGGGCAAAGAAATCGAAAAAAAATACGTATTACATACCTATCCAGCAGATTTGGACATTATACAGACCCAAGAAATTCATCAGACTTATCTGGCTACCAGTGAATCAGAGACACTGCGTGTACGTAAATTAGTGATTGATGGTCAAGAACAATTCACAATGACACACAAAGCTGGTAAAGGTCTGATTCGAGAAGAAACAGAATTTGATATTGGTGCTGGTATTTATGAGCAATTGATCAGCAAGTTAGAGGTGATTCCATTGATAAAAACACGTAAAAAAGTAAAGTGGAATGATGATCAATTTGATCTTGATATTTATCATAACACTGTCCAACCTGATCTGATCACAATTGAGATTGAATTTGCAGAAGAAGCGGATGTAGAACATTTTCAAAAACCTGATTGGTTTGGTGAAGATGTTACCGGACAAAGCCAGTATGTGAACAGTGTACTATGGGAAGATATTCAATCAGCGTCCAAGTAATATACAATGTATCATTGATATCGCCTACAAGTAGAGTCTATTAATAATCAATCATTCAAAATAGCGCATTGTGTCAGTGAACGTGGACTGTAGATGATGCGCTATTTGCTTATGATTCCTCTGCTTGTAATAAAGTATCCAGGCGAGCTATCTCTTGCTCAAATGCTTCTTGTTCGACAAATGGACATTCGCCTGAAAAATACCAATCGGTTAATAAAAAGATCAATTCATAGACTGATTGATAATAGGTTTCAGGATAAGGATTTTTAGCGCGAAACGATTCATGAGAAGACCAATCTTTTACAAAATTCGTAAAAAACCAAAATCCGCGTGCGATATGACGCTCCAAAGAAATATTCGATTCCAAAGCAGTTATGTATGTAACCATCGTTCGTAATACTTGCGCTATATGTGCATGATCCCATTCCAAGTCTACACGTAACCGCAAAATAAAACTACCTTTCTCTCCTTCTAACTCATGCAAAAGTTGCTCTGTTACCCTCTTGTGATCCATCCTTTTCTCCTCCTGAACTTCAAAATCATACTATCTGCAAATGATACTTTCCCACTACCTAACGTATACCCAACCAGATCAGTCCACCATTGCTGTTAAAATAAATCTTTGACGATAAGTTATGTATAGAAGTTATACTCTACCTTAATTGTAACGATAAGCGATATACAAAGCAAAAAGCTACTTTCAAACCAATATCTACGTGCATATATATAAATACGACTTCTGTATAAAAAGTGATTTCTATAATAAAAAGCGACTTCCCAGGATCATTCTATCCTCATGAAGTCGCTTCTCTGTAACGTTAGATAATAATTATATTATTTAGCAGGAGCTGGTTTAACTTTAGCTTTTTTAGGTTTCTTTTTACCATAATTGCGGAATTTTTCTTCCAATTCTTCTAATGTAAAGCCTTTGGTTTCTGGTAAATATTTTTGTACAAATGTAATCGCCAGTAAGCCCAGAGCAGCGAATAAGTAGAACGTCGCCGATAGTCCAATACCTGCCATCAATACAGGGAATGTTAATCCGACTAAGAAGTTAACAATCCATAAGCAGAATACGGTAACACCCATTCCGAATCCACGTAATTGTAAAGGGAATATCTCAGATAACATCAACCAGGTTACTGGAGAGATCGCTCCTTGTTGGAAAGCAAGGAATGTAACAGTTAAGGATAAGATCACATAAGGCAAAGCAGGTGAACCTTCCAACACTGTTGAGAAAATCGCGATCAACAATAATACACATGTTGTACCGATCAAACCTGTTCTAAGCATAGGTCGACGACCAATTTTACCTAGCAACCACATTCCTAAAAATGTTGCTGCTACAGAGATGACGCCATTAGCAATATTACTAATCAATGCTGCTTTTGTTTCAAAACCAGCATCTTTTAAAATTTCAGTTCCGTAGTAAATAATTGAATTGACACCGGTAATCTGTTGAACGACTGCGATACCCAATCCAATAAACATCAGACGACGTATCCACGGTACAGCAAGATCTTTAAAACCTGCTTTTTCTGTACTTTCTTCTGCATCAAATGAAGCTTTGATTTCTTCTACTTCAATTTTTGCTTGTTCTTCTGTACGAATTTTGCGAAGTGCTTTTAATGCACGTTCATTTTTACCTTTTGCAACTAACCAGCGTGGACTTTCAGGAACACGTAGCATTCCAAAAAATAAGAAAATCGCTGGAATCGAAGCAATTGCTAACATGTAACGCCATACATGTGTATTATCGCCCATTGTTATGCCTAGAATCGCATTAAAGATAAATGCAAGCAATTGTCCGCTGACAATCATTAGTTCATTACGTGTAACGATACCGCCACGTTTGTTAGCCGGAGACATTTCTGCTAGATAAGAGGGTACTGTTACTGAAGCACCACCTACAGCAAGCCCTAGTAAGAAACGACAAATTACCATAACAGTTACGTTAGGAGCGAGTGTCGAACCCACTGTAGCAACGAAAAACAAAACAGCTAAATAAATAATATTTTGCTTACGTCCTAAATAATCTGAAAGTCGCCCTCCTGCAATAGCTCCGAATGCTGCACCAAATAAAAGAATACTAGCCACTAATCCTTCTGTAAACGAATTTAATCCTAGTGCAGCTGACATAAATGGTAAAGCTCCATTGATTACCCCTGTATCATAACCAAATAGCAATCCACCTAATGTAGATATTAAAATTATTTTGCGTAAAAAAGCTTTTTGACTTGCTCCCTTTTCCATCATCATCTCTCCCTATTGATTCCTAAAGCGTCATTGCAACTTGTTCTGTCTATGTACTTGCAAATATTGAGTCTATCGTTTGACACACTTTTCGATAAATCAAGATGTGTCCTCGATTGATTCTAGCAATGACTAAACGTACTTTAGTTTCAGAAAAAACGCATTTACTTTCAACCTGTAATCAATATACCCAAAAGCATACATATTGAATAACAAGATTGAATGAAAGCAATGACATATAGAGAGTGAATTTATTTTTATATGTACTCCGTTATAGATTATGTAATCTCAATATATTCGCTAACACTAGATTCTAGTAATCCGATCAATTCTTCATCCATAAATCTATAGTCGTCTGGAATATTCAAACAAATGATCGTTTTACCTATTAGTTCTTCATTGAATTTAGATTGGATTTTACGTTTATGCTTTTTTTCCATTACAAAAATAATATCTGCCCAACCGATATGACCTGCGGTTACTTTGATGCGTGCATTTTCTTCTGTGCCTGCTGAGCGTACTTGATATCCTTCCAGATGTTCAAATATTTTTTCAGCCGTTAAGCTACGCCATTGATTACGACTACAAATAAATAACAATTTGTTCATTTTGTTTTTGTCCTTCCTATTTTGAACAGTTAGATATCCTATTTTTCTCACAGCTTACCTTATTATACTGAACAGATGATAAATAAAACATCAAAAAGGAGCTCCCAACCTTCTGGAAGCTCCTTTGATTTACTTATAAATTAGCCTTCGATCAACAATGTTTCTGGATCTTCAAGCAATTCTTTTACTTTTACAAGGAAGCTTACTGCTTCGCTACCATCAATAATACGGTGATCGTAAGACAATGCAATATACATCATCGGACGATTTTCCATACGTTCTGCATCAATCGCTACCGGACGAAGCTGGATTTTGTGCATACCCAAAATTGCTACTTGCGGTGCGTTCAAGATAGGCGTGGACAGCAAGGAACCAAATACACCACCATTAGTGATTGTAAATGTACCGCCTTGCAGCTCAGACAATCCTAATGTGTTAGAACGTGCTTTGGAAGCTAATGTGGCGATCTCTTTTTCGATTTGTGCAAAACCTAGACGGTCTGCATCACGAACAACAGGAACCACAAGACCTTCTTTAGCGGATACCGCAATACCGATATCATAGAATTTCTTCACAATTACATCATCGCCATCGATCTCAGCGTTGACCATAGGGAATTTTTTAAGAGCCCCTACAACTGCTTTGGTGAAGAAAGACATAAATCCTAAACCTACATCATATTTTTCTTTAAAAGCATCTTTACGACGTTTACGAACGTCTAAGATTGCTGTCATATCTACTTCATTAAATGTTGTTAACATTGCAGCATTATGTTGAGCTTCTACTAAACGATTAGCAATCGTACGACGGCGACGTGACATCGGTTGACGATCTGCTGGCTTAGCAGGGTTATGTTCAACAGGTTTTTTAGCAGGAGCATTTTCAGACTTCGCTGGTGCTGGTTTGTCACCATGTTTGCGTACATCGTCTGGATTCACTCTGCCGATCGGATCATTGCTTTGTACAGATCCTAGATCAATTCCACGCTCACGAGCTAACTTGCGAGCAGCCGGTGTACCGATAGCATCTCCATTATCTGGTTTGCTCGTTACAGCGTTAGTGGATTTGTCTGTTGTTTTTTCAGCAACCGGTTCAGAACCTTTAGCTGGATAGTTGATTGTAACTACATCATCTGATTTGCTTTCAGGCTTGGATTCTGGAGCTGGTTTGGATTCAGAAGCAGCAGGTTTGCCACTTCCACTTCCAGCACCGATCACACCTACAGATTCACCGACTTGTACCGTTTCACCTTCTTGCTTGGTGATTGACTCTACAACTCCGTCTTCTTCAGCGCTGATCTCCAAGTTGACTTTATCTGTCTCAAGTTCAAGTAGTACATCACCTTGACTGACAGTGTCTCCTTCTTTCACAACCCATTTTGATACCGTTCCTTCGGTTATAGACTCGCCCATTTCGGGTACTTTAATTTCACTCACAGCCGACTACCTCCCAGGGATATGTTGTTCTGTAAAGAATTTTGTTTGAGTGCTAATCCTAGTATACGTTGTTGTTCGATGGCGTGAATATGTTGATAACCACTAGCAGGGCTAGAACGTTCTGGACGACCGATATAACTTACAGCTACACCTTCTTGTACTAGATCGCGCAAGCGTGCATCGGTATATCTCCAGTATCCCATATTTTGCGGTTCTTCTTGTAGCCAGATAATTTCTTGTAAGTTAGTAAATTCTGCAAGGACTGCATTGATCTCTTCTTTTGGGAATGGATACAGTTGTTCTACACGAATCACATGTAACCAAGAGTAGTCTTCTTCTTTGTTTTTATCCAAAGCTTCTTCTAGATCGATCGCTACTTTACCCGTACAAAGAATCACGCGTTCTACAGCATTCTTTTTATCGCCCAACCCTTTTTGTTGCAGTATCGGTTGGAATGTTCCTTCGTTGAATTCCTCAGGTGAGGAAGCCACACGTGGATTACGAATCAAGCTTTTCGGTGCCATAACGACTAATGGACGCACAGTTTCTTCCTGAGTGCTACGTGCCTGACGGCGAAGTAGGTGGAAGTATTGTGATGCAGAAGTCAGGTTAGCCACTGTAAAGTTATCTTCTGCTGCCAATTGCAAGAAGCGTTCTGGACGAGCACTGGAATGCTCAGGACCCATACCTTCATGACCATGTGGCAACAACATCACAAGACTGGATTTTTGTGTCCATTTACTACGGCCAGCCGAGATAAACTGGTCAATAATAACTTGCGCTGCATTGGTGAAATCGCCATATTGTGCTTCCCAGATCACTAATGTCTCCGGTGCATATACATTGTATCCATATTCAAATCCAAGTACTGAAGCTTCAGACAATGGACTATTATGAATAGCAAATGATGCTTTCGCTTCTGGTAAACGATGTAACGGGCAGAAAGGTTCACCTGTCTGAGCATCATGTAATACCAGATTACGATGAGCAAATGTAGCACGTTCTACATCTTGTCCGGTAATACGAATAGGCTTGCCATCTGCTAAGATCGAAGCAAATGCCAGTGTTTCAGCATGTCCCCAATCTACTTTGCCTTCAGCGTTCAGTGCAGTCGCGCGGCGTTCTAGAATACGCTGTAATTTAGGATACACATTGAAGTTCTCCGGCCATTTCAACAATCCTTCGTTAATTGTCTGTAGCAGACTCGCAGACACTCCTGTAGAAGCTTCAGGTGCTTTGCTATCTGTATCAAGACGATTTATCGGTGCATTTGAATCTTCCGTATGATCTGTTTTCACTTCTTCGTAGATCGATTTGAGATGATCTTGGATTTCTGTTTTGAACTGTTCATAACGTTTGTCATCAACTACGCCTTGTTGTGCCAGTTTGTTACCGTAAAGTGAAGCCACACGAAGGTGATTTTTCACTTTGCTATACATGATAGGTTGAGTTGTCTCAGGATCGTCCGTTTCATTATGACCATAACGACGATATCCAATAAGATCAATCAAGAAATCTTTTTTAAATAGATTACGATATTCAGTCGCCATTGCTACAGCACGTAGACAAGCTTCTGGATCATCTGCGTTTACATGGATAATAGGGATTTCATATCCTTTAGCAAGGTCACTTGCATAATGAGTAGAACGTGAATCTCCGCTGTCTGTAGTGAAGCCTAGACGGTTATTAACAATAATATGAATTGTACCGCCATTTTGGTAACCTGTTAGCTGATTAAAGTTAAGCGTCTCTGCAACAATACCTTCACCTGCAAATGCGGCATCACCATGCATGATGATTGCTGCTGCTTTGTCAGGGTCCTGGCGTGGATAACCTTTGTCTGTACGATCGTCCTGTGCAGCACGTGTGAATCCTTCAACCACCGGATTAACATATTCCAAGTGACTTGGATTATTTGCCAGTGTCAGACGGGTTTCAAAGCTTTGTCCTTCTGGAGTTACAGAACGGTGTGCACCTAAATGGTACTTCACATCACCTGTCCAACCAAAAGTAACACCCATCGAGCCTTCAGAAGGCATTGTATCTTTGTTCGGTGAATGATGGAACTCGGAGAAGATCTTACTGTATGGCTTACCAAGAACATGAGCCAGTACATTCAGACGACCACGATGCGCCATTCCCATAAGTACGTGTCTTGCTCCACTGCGTGCAGCAATACGTACAATCGAATCTAACATCGGTACAAGGACATCATTACCTTCAATAGAAAAGCGTTTTTGTCCAATAAATGTACGATGCAAAAATTCTTCAAATTGCTCCACTTCTACCAGACGCTTGAATAACTCAATACGTTCTTCATCATCTAATGAAAGTGTAGATGAACCTGTTTCTACCTGACGGTTAAGCCAGTTCCGTTCTTTTTCATCATGTACATGTGCAAATTCATAAGCCAGTGGACCTGTATACTTCTTACGCAAAATTTGGATAGCTTCCCATCCGTCTTTTGCTTCTGGAGGTGCATTTTCCCAGATCAAAGATGCTGGTAGTTGTGCGAGGTCACGTTGTCCCAGTCCGTATTGCTCTGGATCGAGTAAGCGAACATCAGTCGCTGTACTTAGTCCAAGCGGATCAATATCCGCTGCCAGATGCCCGTATGTACGGATATTCCATACTAAACGTTCGGCTGCAACCGCTTTCTTCAACAGATTAGTGTCTACTTTAGCTGGTGTTTCTGTACTACTTACCACTGATTGACCAGATGATACGGTAACAGGAGCAACAGGCTCTCCATAACGTTCAAAAAGTTCACGGTATCCTTCATCTACAGAATTCGGATCTTGTTTGTACAGTTCATATTGTTCTTGTACATACCCCAAATTGGGTCCGTAATACGATTCCCACAGCCATGGTTGGTTTGATTCGTCGATAGTCATCGAGGATTCCCTCCGTCTTGAATTTTTTGTGAATATATTTGTGACGGAATTGCAACATATTTAATTATACCTCTATATGATAGATCACAAAATAGCCTAAAATTAGACTATGAACGAGTAAAACGTCTTTTTTTCAAGAAAACGTTTTCTCTCGCTGCACATAAAGAGTTATTCAGGTTTTTTAGCCCTTTTACGGCCATTTTTAATCCAAATACAGGAAAACAGAGATTTTGAGAATAGATATATCGCATTTTGTATATATCATTCTGCATATTCTAGTTGAATACTGAGCAGTGCATGCCCCCTCATTCGTACTAAATTACTCTTTACTCTTCCCATTCTACAATACATAGGTATGAATTTCCAATTTAAATGCTTACTATTTTTACCCAAATCTTCCTAAGATTGATTTCAAGCCAAAAAGGATAGATGAAAAAGTGTCACCACTGCTTCACATATCCTTCTTTTTTTGTTCACTTTTTGAGTGATTGGTAGTTATGTTGTTGTGATACGAATCATATCAATATGAGGAATATCATCTTCCAAATATACGTCTGAGATCGGTTCAAATCCATAACTATTATAGAATTTCTCTAGATAATGTTGTGCTTGAATTTTGATTTTATCTTCTTTTAATTCGTGCTGAATAAATTCGATACTTTTGCGAAATAACTCTTGTGCTAATCCTTTGCCACGATATTCACGCTTAACAATCACTCTGCCGATCGAAGCTTCTGTATAAGCGATACCTGCTGGAAGAATTCTGGAATAGGCTACAATCTCTCCATTTTCCTCTTTATATAAATGATAGCTAGCTAGATCTTTGCCATCGACTTCTTGATAAGGACAGTTCTGCTCTACAACGAAGATAGCCGTTCGTTCTTGTAAAATACGATACATTTCTAACGATGTTAATTCGTCAAATCTTTTGATATACCAGGTCATTATTGTTCTCCTTTTGTATCATCCTTTGAATTTTGCGGAATACTCTTTAGTAATCGATATCAAGATTTTATATTTGATTAAAATTTAAAACAATAATTTCGAAAATAATAAAGTAGAATGTTTTATTTGTACAATAAACATTTTAAATTATACCTTTCTAGCAGGAGGCAATAAAATGAGTGTATGGAGTAAAGCTTTACTTTTATCTACTTCTATTACAGTTTGTGCTTCACTATTTGCATGTTTACCCCATTCTCTTTACGCTACCTCAGTCAAAAAGAAACCGACTGTTACTCATTCAGCCTCTATCGTTAAGACTACATTAAAAAATATGCCTGACCGTTACAAATCTTCGATTGAATGGGTCTGGAAAAATCGTATGGTTAAAGAAGGATCCACGCTTCGTAAAAATCTTATTTTTGATCAGATCTTTGCAGGTAAAGGAACTTTAAATTATGTAGTACGCTGGCAATCTGACAAAAGTGTAACGTTAAAACAACGCCAACAAATCGAAAGTATGTTAAGTCGACAGGTTAATCATTGGAACGATTTATTGGTAGGTTATGAAAATTGGCCTTATTCTTCGATTAAAGTCAAAGTGGTCGGCTGGGCTTGTACAAATCCTGCACTCATTTTAAATAAACAAGCTAATGAAATAGTTTATACCGATTATATTATAGACGAATTAAATAAAACAGTACCTACTATTCCAGCTAAATTACCAATTGCTCCTACAAGCTTATCTCGTTTTGAACATTTTGAAGAACCACAATATATGTATCCAGGTGGTTTAGATAAACGATTCGATATGTATCTATGGGCAACAACTAGCTTTGGCGGAGGTGCTGGCGGAGACTGGGGACAACGGATGGCTGATGATTATATTTTAAACATTTTAAAAGCAGATCAAGATGAGATTATGGAACATGAACTTGGTCATGGCTTTGGTTTTCCTGACTTTTACGAACCACAAGATCGTCCACCCGGTGGATTCCCAGATAAAACATTGATGTGGGTAGGCAGTTCGATAACAATTACTAACTGGGATGCATGGTTATTACGATATACATGGAGTCAGCTTCGCAAAGATACTACTCGCTTTCCAATCACTTCATTTCAATGATCTAGTGTGAATAAATAATATAAAATAGCTCTAATCTATCCAATACTGCCACTTGTTCTAAGTTAGCATGATGAATAGATAGAGCTATTTATAGTTTGCTTAGTATTTCATTAGTAGGTTACATCGAATAATGTTACAGCGATCTATTCAGATCAGAAGTAGTAAACAGATTAACCCATAATTACTTTCACTTCGTGCTCTTTGCCATCACGGAAGTCTGGTAAGATATTGCCTTCAATCACTTTACCATCAACTTTGATTTCTTTAATACCACGAGCCACACCTGCTGCATTATCTACATGTAGATTATACGTAGCTCCGCGGAATGCACGACGATAAGTGAACTCTTTCCAATCTTTCGGAATACTTGGATCTACTAACAATCCTTCATTTTCAGCACGCACACCTAGAATCCAGTTCGTTGCCATGCGTTGTAACCATTGAGAAGAACCTGTATACCAAGTCCAACCACCACGACCATAGTTAGGTGAGATTGGGCCATCAGAGTTACCTGGTGTTACATATGGCTCGCCTACATAACCATTTGGATCGTCAGAACGGTTAGGAGGACAGATTTTGCTGTATGCTTCGTATGCTTTTTCTGGTTGACCGATCAATGTATATGCCCATACTGCCCATGTAGCAGCATGCGTGTAGACACCACCATTTTCACGTAGACCTGGAGCATAGCGTGTAATATAACCAATATCACGACGGACTTTGGTATAAGCAGGATATAAAAGCAATGCACCATGATCACGTAGTAGATGTTTACTTACGCTATCCATTGCTTGTTGTCCACGTTCTTGATCAGCTACTCCCGAAATAACAGCCCACATTTGTGGATTCAAGAAGATTTGACCTTCTTCGTTTTCTTTTGAACCGACTTTTAATCCATCATCGTTGGTTGCTTGTAGATACCATTCGCCATCCCAACCATATTTGTTCAGTGCTGCTTTTAAGCTACCTTGTACTTCAATCATTTTATCTGCAAAGACTTGATCGCCACGTTTGGCAGCTACTGGTGCAAAGTTACCTAGAATAAGGTACAAGAACTCGCCTACCCAGAAGCTTTCACCTCTCCACTCGTAACCGATCGCACTTAGACCATCATTCCAGTCATGCTCACCCATCAATGGAACACCGCGCGGGCTAAAGCGTAAGAATGTTTTCTCGATCGCTAATTTACAATGTTCATACACTGTAGCTTCGCCACCATCTAAGAATGGAGTGACTTCATCCAAGATATCGTAATCTTGTGTTTCTTTCAGATAGGCGTCCATGATGAACGGAAGCCATAGCAAGTCATCAGAACAACGAGTACGAGGACCACCACCACGAATTGTGAACCACCAGTGAAGTACATCGCCTTCTTGGAATTGTTGGGAAGCATGCATAAGAATTTGTTTGCGCATCAATTCTGGTTTGCTTGTTAAGAAGATTTGAGAATCTTGCAATTGGTCACGATATCCATAACCTGCGCTTGTTTGATAGTATGCTGTTTTACCCCATAGACGACAAGAGATCGATTGGTATTTCAACCATACGTTTGTCATAATATTCATCGCTGGATCAGGTGTATGAATTTCTTCTACATCGATCAATTCACTCCAGAATGCATGTACATCTTGAAGAGTACGTTCTGCTGCTTCAACAGTAGTGTATTTCTGGATCAATTCATCTGCATCTTCTTTTTCTTGCTCTGCTGCACCAATAGTGAATACAACCGTATGTGAAGCTCCTGCTTCTAGATTAATAGCGACACGTAGAGAAGCAGTAGCATCTCCAAAGCGTCCACTATTTCCTGCTAATTCTTTATCAATCATCGCTTGTGGACGAGATTCTTCACCATACATACCTACAAATGATTCTTTGTCTGCATCAAATGAAGATGGTGTTTCGCTTGCCGCATGGAACGCTGTGTAAGGCCAGCTTACATTGTTACTGCGTCCTTTCTCGTCCGGGAAGCTCCATAAGTATTTTTCAAGCTGAATCGCGTTCAGATCTTGTTTATATTCAGAATTCATAAAGATTTTGTGGAATTCACGATGTTCATCCGGTGCAAAACCTGGAGCCCATTCAAAATAAGTCGTTGCATCCAATTCGCGTGCTGTTGTGCTGTTATTGGTTACTTTCAATTGCATAATTTCAAGCGGTGCATCTGGAGCTACAAATACAGTCAATTCACTGCGAATTCCATCCACTTGTTGCGTAAATACGCTATAACCGATACCATGACGCACTTCATAAAATTCATATTCAGCCATAACCGGTTTCCAGCCTGCTGACCAGAATTTGCCTGAATTGCGATCACGTAGATAAATAAATTTACCCCATGAATCTTTGATTACATCTTGGAAAAGACGAGTGATCCGGTTCTGACCTGCATTTCCACGCCATGAACAACCGCCACCTGCTTGCGATACCATAAAGGAATAATCGCCATTACTGATAATATTACTCCACGGACGTGGTGTACGTGGATTTGTAATTACATATTCACGACCATTTTCTGTAAAATAACCATATTCATTTTGGAAAAGTCCTGTTTGCTGTGTTTGATTTTGTATCGTTGACATTCAATATCCCTCCAAAAAGTAAACTTATATTCTATCCAAAATACGTTCTCGTAGAACGACTTTTCTCTAGTGCTACTGCATGACTGTGTTGTGCACTCAGGTATGAAATTACTTCATACCTGAAATAGTGTATCCTTCGATAATATGACGCTGCATAAAGATAAACAGAATAACGATTGGCACTACCATGAATGAAGCACCTGCCATCTGAATCGCAAAGTCACCACCGTATTGACCTTTCAACAATGATAATCCAACAGACAATGTGTATAGATTTTCATCATTGGCAATAATCAACGGCCATAGGAAACTGTTCCAACCGCCGATAAAAGTCAAAATACCTTGTACCGCAAAGATTGGCTTCGCAATTGGAATAACCAATTGGAAAAAGGTACGTAACTCACTTGCTCCATCCAATCGTGCTGCTTCGATCAAGTCAGCAGGAATGGTCGTCATAAATTGACGGAATAAGAAAATACCAAACGCATTAACCATACCTGGTAAAACAATACCTGCCATTGTATTGGTCAGATTCATTTGATTCAGCAATAGATACACTGGAATCATTGTTACCTGAGAAGGAATCATCATTGTTCCTAGTACAAGATAGTACAGAACATTACGACCCGGGAATTCAAATTTGGCAAACGCATATCCTGCTGCCGCATTTAAAAATAGACCGATAAAAGAGAAAAATACGATAACTAATGTGTTCCACAAATAGGTCGCAAATCTCATTTCTGTAAATAGACGTACATAGTTCTCAATCGTAGCTTGTTGAGGCCAGAACTTCGGCGTTAATGCAACTACTTCACTTTCTGGTTTGAAGGATGCAAGAATCATCCATACAAAAGGGATACACATCGCTATACTACCAATAAGTAGAAGCGCAATAATGACTGTTTTATACATCGGTTTGACTTGAATATCCATTTTGGAACCTCCCTTCATACTTTGTTCTGTGTTTACATTGATCTACAGAACTTAGTATTCTACATCGCTGTCTTTTTTACGTACTTTAAACTGGATCATAGTTACAAGAATAATGATGGCAAATAGAACAATAGAGCCTGCTGCTGCATAACCAAAGTTATTGCGTTGGAACCCTGTATTGTAGATAAACAATGCCATAGACATCGTACTGTTGATTGGACCACCTTTGGTCATAACAAGCGGCTCTTCAAAAAATTGAATCCAGCCGATTAGTGTTGTAATCGATACGAAAAAAGTAGCAAAGCTTAGTAAAGGAACCGTAATCTTAGTCAACTGTGCCCAGCGGCTTGCTCCATCAATCTGAGCAGCTTCGTAATACGTACGCGGAATCCCTTGCAAGGCTGCTAAGAAAATAATCATATTCAAACCGATTGCTTTCCAGACCGCCATAATGATCAATGAGAATTTAGCAATAACCGGATCTTGTAACCAGCTCACCGGATCAATCCCGATAAAGCCTAGCATCTGGTTAATTAGACCGTATTGTGAGTTGTACAAATATCCCCAGATTACAGCTACTGCTACGATATTTGTAATCGAAGGCATATAGTAAATTACTCGGAAGGATTTGAAAATCCAACTGGTTCCTTGATTAATCAAAATCGCTATAGCCATAGAAATAATAACAACTGAAGGAACACCAACCACTACAAAAATAAGCGTATTAAACATCGACTTCTGGAATGTTGCATCCGAGAACAGTCGAACAAAGTTATCAAATCCATTAAATTTGATATTTGAGAAGTCCGCCAATCCCGATAAGTTCATGTTCGTAAAACTGATAAAAATAGCAATAAAGATAGGAATAAATGAAAACAAAAACAAAATAATTAGCGTAGGTGCTATAAACAAATATGGATATTTATATTTGTTTAATTTTTGCAAAGCGTTTTGCATATTGGATTCCCTCCTTCACAGAAGTTTTGACGTTCTGATATGCTATCGTTCTCTTCCAGATCCATATCAGTTGGTTATATCTGAGTATGAATCTGGCGAGAAGGATAGTTGATGTACATAAAATAGATGCTGTTATTGCGGAAGCTTATTCAGCTAATAAACTATCTGCTCCTGTATTCACTTCTTCCATCTGTTCTTTGATATCTGCTCCACCAATTGTAATTTGTTGTAGAGCAGCTTTGATCAAGTCACCGATAGATTCCCATGATTTCACAAATGGAGAAGGACGTGCTGTGTCTAATTGGTCACGGAAAGTTTGAACAATAGGTTTATTGTTAAATACTTCGTTATCCCAAGCTTTCATGTTGGCAGGTAGATCCTGATCGTGTTTATATTTAGCAACTTGTGTTTCAGGATCACTCATGAAAGCAATAAATTTAGCGGCATCGTCTTTATTTGTTGCACTACTGAATACACTCCAGTTGGAACCACCAAGAATAGAAGCGCTTTTGCCACCTTCTTCTTTTGGAGGAATAATAGCTGTTGCCCATTGATCTGCTTTTAGATCAGGCAAATCGGTTTTGATCTGATTCGCAGACCACGGACCACTGACGAACATTGGAATTAATCCTTGACCAAATGAAGGTAACAATTTGATATCACTTTGATTAGGTGTTAGACCTTCTTTGAAGAAGCTAGTCAAATACTCAATCGTTTCGATATAAGCAGGTTGATTAAACTGTGCTTTGTTATCACTGCTGATGACTTCACTCCCATTTTCCCAAGCGTACGGAAGAGTGAAAGCTGCATCCTGAGTATCTAACAAAATACCGTATCTGCCTTTGCTTTTATCTGTTAATTTGGTTGCAGCATCTTTCAATTCAGCCCAACTTTTCGGAGCTTCGTTATAACCTACTTGTTTCAACAAATCTGTGCGGTAGAACAATACACGAGTCTCCAAGTACCACGGAATACCGACTAATTGGTCGTTGACCGTCATCGTTTCTTGTGCACCTTTGAAAAAGTTTTCTGGTTTGAGATTAGGAAACTCTTCTGTATAAGGAGTCAGATCAAGCAATGCTCCAGCATCAGCAAATTCTGGAATCCATGTTGTACCCATTTGGATAACGTCCGGGCCTTTTTTGGAAGCAACCGCTGTAAGCAATTTGTCATGAGCGTTATCCCATGGAATAAATTGCGTTTCTACTTTGATATCCGGATATTTTTTTTCAAAAGCCGGGATGAGTGTGCTAATAGCGTTATCTTCTCCACCCATACCCCATACTTTCAATACACGTTTACCATCTGATGTTGTAGGTACGCCTGCTTCTTCTTTATTTCCACAAGCCGCTAATACTAATGAACTGATCAGTAACAATACCAACATTGATTTCCACATTTTAAACATCCATTTCACCCCGTTAGTTTAGTAAAGGCATATGAATCTTTGGCAAAGGTACTACACGAACATGCAAAGCTTGAACGGGCAGAACCTCTGCCCTGTGGATATCATTAGATTAGTTGGCTAACAAGTCATCAGCCTGGCTGTTCACCTGATCCATTTGTTCTTGAACATCAGCACCACCGATTGTGATTTCTTGCATAGCTGCTTTGATTAGATCTGCAATACTTTCCCACGGTTTTACAAATGGTGCTGGACGTGCTGTATCCATTTGTGTACGGAACGTTTGGATATCTTTGTTAGATGCAAGTGATTTGTCTTCCCATGCTTTAGTTGTAGAAGGCAAATCTTTTGTCAATTCATACCATTTCACTTGTACTTCTGGTTCGTTCATATACGAAATAAATTTAGCACCATCATCTTTGTTCGTAGCACTGCTAAATACCGATAGACTTGATCCACCTAAGATCGAAGCACTTTTACCGCTTTCATCTTTAGCCGGGATCGTAACTGTTCCCCATTGATCGTCTTTTAGATCAGGCAATTCATCTTTGATCTGTTGTACAGACCAAGGACCGCTAATAAACATAGGGATAATACCTTCACCAAATGATGGTAGAAGTTTCAAGTCCACTTGCGAAGGTGCTAATTTTTCTGTAAAGAAACTGCTCAAGTATTTGACAGCATCTACATATGGTGGTTGGTTAAATTGAGCTTTGTTATCACTACTAATAACTTCGCTACCATTTTCCCAAGCGAATGGAAGTGTAAATACTTGATCCTGGCTATCTAGCAAAATACCATAATTTCCATTTCCTCTAGCTGCCAGTTTGGTTGCTGCATCTTTCAATTCAGCCCAAGTTTTAGGTGGTTCGTTATAGCCTACTTCTTTAAGTAGATCTGCACGATAGAACAATACGCGAGTATCGATATACCATGGAATGCCTACAAGTTGATCGTTGTATGTCATTGTTTGTTGAGCGCCTTTGAAGAAGTTATCGACTTTCAGATTCGGATATTTGTCTGTATAAGAAGATAAATCTAGCAAAGCTCCAGCGTCTGCAAATTCAGGAATCCAACCCAATCCCATTTGCACCACATCAGGGCCTTTTTTGGAAGCGACTGCTGTTAGCAATTTATCATGGGCATTATCCCAAGGAATCGCTTGTACTTCGACTTTGATATCAGGATTTGCTTTTTCAAAATCAGGTACGATTTTGGAAAGAGCTGTACCTTCCGCACCCATTCCCCATACTTTTAGAACACGCTTACCATCCGCTGTTGTTGCAGCTGCTTCTTCTTTGTTGCCACATGCTGACAAGATCAGAGAAAAGATCAACATACAAGCTACAACCGATTTCCATGTTTTTGTCATTAAATTCACCTCGTTGTTATGATAGAAAATGCTTGCTGCTCGATATCGCTTTCAAAAAAACGATAAGGTACATCCATTATGGAGAACGTACAGTACCACGAGAAACTAATTCAGTATCCAGTTTATACTGTGGACTAACCGTTTCTCCTTTTAAAATCTGAAAAATCAGATGTACAGCTAATGCCCCTACTTCATAATCAGGCTGACGTACTGTCGTTAAAGACGGTGTCAAAAACCGCGCTTGTACAATATCATCAAAGCCTATGACGGATATATCATCAGGAACAACAATACCAGCTTCATTCAAAGCAGTTATTCCTCCTAATGCCATCTCATCATTTGCAAAAAATACAGCCTCTGGAATCTCGCCTTGTGCAATCATTAATTTGACTGCGCGATAACCGCCTTCTTCTGTAAAGTTGCCGATTAGATTCCAGCGTGGTTCAATCGTCAATCCATGTTTGTTCATCGCTTGCACAAAACCGTTATAACGATCTTTATTGTGCTTACTGCTTGCTGGCCCAGATACATAAGCAATTTTGCGATGACCGGCTTCGATTAGATGTTCAGTAGCTAAAATGCCACCTTTTTCATTATCTGCTTCAACATAACAGACACTTTCATGCTCTAATCTTCGATCTAACATTACGATAGGAAATCCTTCACGAGCCGATTCCAAAATCGTACGGTCTGGAATATTATGAGCAAGGATAATAGCTCCATCTACCCTTTTCTCTTTAATAAATTTGACCGCTGTTGATGATTCCCCACCAATAGAGCTACAAGCAATTAAGTCATATCCATTGTTGAGGCTGACTTCTTGCACGCCTTTGATCAATCTAGAATAGTACGGACCAGACAGATCACTTAACAACAAAGCAATCGTATTTGTTTTGGAGCGCTTAAGATCAGAAGCAATTCCATTCTTCTGATAATTTAACTGCTTAGCAGCAACAATCACTTTATCGCGTGTCTTAGGACTAACTCTTCCGATTCCATTTAGCGCATAGGACGCAGTCGATACTGCGACACCCGCTAAAGCGGCTACATCCTTGATCGTTGCTCCCATTGACTTCCCCCCTGGTGTTAATTAGCTAATCGAAACGTTTCGATAAATCATAAAAAAATGATTTACCCTTTTCTATCCAGATGATAAACAAAGAGCTATAAAAATGGGTTTTTATGGATTTTAAGCTAAAAAAGCTAATTTTATACGGTTTATTCACTAATTATTAATGGATTCTGTATAAAATTCATCATGTAGAGTTTTATATCATTTTGTCGAAACGTTTCTACACGCTTATTATATATCTGCTTGTAACCGATTTCAATACCTTTTAAAATTTTTTTGTTATTTTGTCGAATGTAGTGGTGTGAATCGCGGGTTAAACAAGGTGTCTTTTTCAATCAAGTCCAAATCGATCGATATGATCTTGTAGTCCTTCTTGTTTTAAAATACGCAATTGCTCTACTCCAAATAAATCGAAATGTGGATAACGATCACGAAAATGAATATAACGAGGGTTAAGTTGGTGTTCTCTACACCAGTTTTGTAACTTTTCGATATCTGCACAACCTACTTTGGTCACTGTACGCATATTGGGAAATCGATCATCGATCCAATAATGAGTTAAAAAAGCGATTTGTCCATCACTTACTTGTTGCTTCCAATAGTTTAATTCTGATCGATCTATACCAAATGCCATATTTTTCACCTTTCTTAGACAAACATATCTTCATTTAAAGTGTTATCGGAAATAACTGTAGCAAAAAAGATCAACTCTATTGTCAGCAGCTGATCTGTTGCCTTAATGATCTTACTCTATTCGAACGCACTCAAGCGCTTAACTATTTTTTTCTTTTTCTTGCTCTTCTAGCTTTTTAGCCATACCTTCAGGATACGCATTTTCACTAGAGGACGAAGATTTAGTTGCATCTTTATCTTTTTCTTCTTTTTTCTCCATATTTAAATCTTCCATAGGCATAGGGTCTACATTTTGTTCGGATTCAAAACGATCGAACAGACTTTCATTTTCAGTTGGATAATGTTCAGGATGATCACGCTTGCCTTGTTGTTCTTCAATTTTATCGTTTTTTCTTGGCTCAGTCATCATTAATCTCTCCTTTGGCTATATCTACATCATAGAAAGTATAAAATTAATAGTAGTTACTGTACTTTACCTCTCTACGAAAAATTGAAACAATTTCTTCATCATCCTTATCAGAATTAGACTTATTCTCTGCAAAAGCATATGCGATACATAACAAAAAAATCGTGTCTATCTAGAACGCTCTATAGCGACTAGAAAACACGATTTTTGTTATTTATAGATAGAATGATTTGAATAGAACTTATATTCAATAAAGACTACATTCTATTACATGTATACAGACCATACACATACAGGTTTGGAGACTTCTACACTTTTACCTGTGTATGTTAATTTACCTGTTGTAGCATCTACAGTGAAAGTAACGATATTATTTCCATCACGATTCGCAGCAAGCAAATAATTACCATTCGGTGTCAATGAGAAATGTCTTGGATGTCCACCTTCTGTAGATACATGTTGTACTAGAGTTAATTGACCTGTTGCTTGGTCAACTTCATATTGCACAATACTGTCATGACCACGGTTAGATCCATAGACAAAGCGACCATCTTTGGAGATCGCAATTTCTGCACAACCATTTTCACCATCATAATCAGCTGGCAATGTAGAAATGCTATGAATTTCGCTTAATGTACCGTTGCTACCATCATATTGGTAAGCTGTTACAGTTGAATTTAACTCGTTAATCACAAACGCATATTTTCCATTAGGATGGAATACAAGATGACGAGGGCCTGCGCCTGGTGCAGTCACTTGTTCTGCTACTCGCTCTAATTTGCCTTCTTCTTGATCGAGTGCATACGTATAAATACGATCCAATCCTAAATCCTGAACCAATACATATTTTCCAGTAGGATCATAGAACGAAGAATGAGGATGTGGACGATCTTGATTCGGATGTACACTATGCCCTTCATGTTGTTGTACATCTAACGATTCACCAATTTGACCATCTTCGCGGATAGCAAATAATCCTACCATCCCTCCATGATAACTGGTTACGCTTAAGTACTTACTATCGTCAGAACGCTGAATATGACAAGTAGGAGCTCCTACTGTATTTAGACGATTCAATAAATGGATACTTCCTTTTGCCGGATCAATAGCAAAAGACGAAGCTTCACCAATCTTCGTGCCATCAGAATAAGCAGCTTCCCCGATCGCATACAATCGACCTGCTGGAGCATCGATATTTAGAAATGTAGGATTTTTGAGTCCCATAAAAGCATCAGTCTGAGTCAGTTCACCTGTGGCTTCATCAAAACTGTATACATACACACCGTTATCTGTTGATTCTGCATAAGAGCCTGCGAATACAAGCAAGCGTTCATTTGGGTTAGTCATATGTGATTCCTCCACTCTATTTATATGTTATTTATTAACTATGAACAAAAAGTTCCTCTATATAAGGTAACGCCTTCTGCACAAAAAATCAAAGTTCACGATCCAAATCCTCATATAGATTTATAAGAAACTGTAAGTTACACTGTAGATAATCCAACTTTTGTAAAGTCTATCTATTCTAATCTATCCAAGTGGGGTGAGTTCAATGATAGTTCGCAAATGTACATTAGGGCTTGCAAGTTTTCTATTACTAGCTTCAGGTAACCAAGCTTTTGCCGCTTTCGATGATCTGGATAACACAGTAGACAAAAAGAAGATTGAATATTTGGATGAATATCATATTTTGACAGGGATGACCGAAACTACTTATGCTCCAGAACGTTCATTAAATGTTGCACAAGGGGTAAGCTCACTGGTGAAAGGGCTTGATCTCAATATCGATAATATGCGATTTATCAAAAAGCCAGAAGCAAGCGATTACTATACACGTATCAGTAATAACGCGTGGTATAGCCATGATATGATTGTCGCTCATCATAATGGACTGGATCTTCCAGCAGATGTAGATGTGACGACAGCAATGACACGCGGTCAATTTGCTACTTTACTCTGGCAAGCTGTCGAACAAGTCGATCCTGATATCAATGAATCCGGTGGTAATAATATAACGTCGACCCAAGCTGATCCACAAATAGCTGATCATCACTCACTATCTGCTATAGATCAACAAATGGTAGAACAGGTGATTCATAATGAGATCGCTACACTAGATCAAAAAGGCAAATTTTATCCCGATGAACCGATTACCCGCGCAGAAGCCGCAGTCATGTTATACAATGCGATAGAGTTAACAGGCAAACTGGGTAGTGTAGGCACAATCGAATAACAGAACAGAATTAGCATTATTTTATAAATACAATATATTTAAAATAAAAATCCCTTTGACACAGCGCTTTTATAAGCATGAAGTCAAGGGGTTTTTAGATTGATTTTAAAGTCATGTATTCTACTAGCTCTATACATCATACGAAAGATCTCGCTTTTAATTTATTGTAAGACGTTGCCAATCTTCTATCGTAATCGCATATAGAACATGATCTTCCCAATTACCATTGATATGTAAGTAACGTTCAGCTAGACCTTCACGGCGAAATCCAGACTTTTCTAACACACGTAATGATGGCGTATTCCATGGCATCACTCCTGCTTGTAACCGGTGAAGCTGTGCTTCGGTAAAAGCAAATTGCAGACATTGCTGAACCGCTGCTGAAGCATATCCTTTTCCATGATGATCTTGATCTACAAAATAGCCAAGATTTCCATTTTGAAAAGGTCCACGAGCCACTCCACTAATTTCGATTCTTCCTACCAATTGTTCACTAACCGATTCAAATATCCCAAATACATATCCTTGACCTGCTTCAAAATTCTGTTCCCCATTAATTAGCATTTCTTGCTGAACTTCAAGTGTCCAATACGATTCCGGGCGAATAGGCTCGTATTTTTTGAGATAATCTCGATTGCGATTCCGTAGTTGTAGAACTTGCTCAGCATTCGCTAGAGTGAGTCGTTTTAAATAGATATTCGAATTCATGATTTATCCTCCTTTGTTGCATGTATGATAAAACAATTATTGTTTTTGTTCTATACCCATCGTCAATACAACATTATCCTGCATTTTGTACAAAGATATACTTATTTTTGTCCATTTCATCTTTGTGATTGATACGCTATGATGTTTTTAACGATAATGATTCTCATTATTAAAACTATTTTAGATCGTATTTTACAGGGGGCTTATCATGAAAGTAATCATCAAAAAGATAAATGTTTGGAGTTTTATTCTATGTGTGAGCATATTATTAGCAGCATGTGGCAATTCTACAGCTTCTACAACTACTAGCGAACCTTCCACTTCTTCCAATAATGCAACAGCAGAAAGCGTAGCAACGACCAAATCATTTACAGATTTTAAAAATAACAACGTTGAAGTGCCTACTCATCCTGAGCGGATTATTTATATAGGTGGTGATCTTGGTGATCTACTTGCTCTTCATGTCAAACCTATCGGCTCATCGTTGCAAGTTATAGCAGATCAAGTGGTTTATTCTGATCTGTTAGAGGGTATCGTAGACATTGGTGAACCGGCTGATATGGAAAAAATCGCAGACCTTAATCCTGATCTCATTTTGGTCGATGGCGGCGGATTATACGATAATATTTATGAATCATTAACGAAGATCGCTCCTACCGTACAGCTTGAACGTAAACAGACCTATGATCGTCTACGTACATTAGGCGATATTTTAGGAAAAAGTGATACGGCTGAACAATGGATTACCACGTACGAGAAAAAAGCGAAACAAGTGGTTAGCCAACTCAAATCTCACTCTGGTGATACAGCAACGGTATTTCTACAACTAGGTAAAGATATGTACGTCATGGGTGACAAAGGATTCGCTACAACACTATACAATATTTTGCAATTTAAGCCAAGTATAGGCGTAGAGAAAATGATCGCAGACAAAGAAGATTTTGCTCAGATTTCAGAAGAAGCTTTATCCGATTATGCAGGACAATGGCTATTTATTCTGAATGATGGCAATACTGCTAGCGATGCCAATACACAAAAGATGCTTCAAAGTGCAATCTGGCAAGCAATTCCTGCGGTTAAAGCAAATCATGTATATATGCTAAGTTCTACATGGAACTTTGATGATCCGATTACAAGAGAACGTATGCTAGATGAATTACCGAAAATCATGAATAAGTAAATAAATTGTACCAAAAGACTTTCACTGTTAAGGTTGAAAGTCTTTTTCCATTTAGTATACAATATGTACATATTACTGATAATAATTCTCAATTAAATAAAGGAGGGATTATGTTGTTATCACGAATAGCCCAACTCCCTCTTCACTCCTATACTTTTGAATGTATCTATGTTCAGATTGGATCTTTGGCTCATTCTACTTTGTTATGTAGTGATTGTTTAACTCATCGATTAATCCTTTGCTTGCGAGATGGAGATACGATCCAGATCAATCAGCAATCTTTTACAACTGTTCAAGGTAGTTGTATGTTTCTTGCGCCAGACAGCAATATTGAGTGTAAAGATACAACAACAGAACCTATTTACTATGAAGCTTCTTTTTATATTTTTGCTCGAGGAGAACAACAACCTTGTAGAGAACCTATCGAGTCATTGCCTTATCATATCTGGCTTCATCCAACTCCTTTATCTTCAATAATTGAATATATACAATATATGCTTCGTTTTTTTGACAGTCATAAAGCTTCTCCTATAAATACAGTAGATTCTGAGATAGAGATTAATCACTTTCGCTCCAATCTCTTTTTACAACAGTGGATTTTAGCCTGTATTGAAAGTAAGACTAAGCGGTCTGCTGATCTGTTTTCGTCTGCTTTAGAAGCCGTACAGCATACTGTAGATTATATTCATCAATATTATCAGAAACCGATTACTGTCGAAGATTTGTTACATTTATCAGGTGTAGGACGATGGAAATATAGTAGGCTTTTCCAACAATTAACAGGCAAAAAGCCACTTGATTATATTACCGATATTCGAATTAATCGCGCAAAAGATTTATTACGTTTGTCTAATCATTCGATTAAAGAAATTGCTCATTATGTTGGCTTCAAAGACGAGTATTATTTTAGCAGACGATTTAGTCAATCTACAGGTGTACCGCCAAGACAATATACGTATCGGTATCATCGTACACCGCCATCACTCCCACATCATCGTTATAGTTTAGCACCGCGTATTGTGTCTACAGGTAATACACTTGGCGATCTATTGTCGCTAGGCATTCAGCCAATAGGTGCATCGCTTACTGTTATTCGCGATCAAGTGATTTATCAACAGCAATTACTAGATATAAGCGATATTGGTACGTACGGAGAACCGGAGCAGATTGCTAGATTACAGCCTGATCTAATTATCCATGAATATACAACTGATGAAGTTAGCGTAGCTTTAGCTCGAATTGCACCTACCTTTGTGATTTACCGTCATGATCCTGCCCATATTCGTTTGCGTGCTATCGCTAACTGGATTGGACAAGGTCGTCAGGCGGATCAATGGTTGTCTCTTCATCAGCAACAATCGGTACAAGTGTGGAAAGATTGTATTCCGATCAAACAAGGAGAAACTGCTCTGGTAATCATACAGATTGATGGTGATTTATTTGTAATGGGTGGTCATGGATTTGCACTGACTATCTATCAACCATTTGCTTTCTGCCCTCCGCCAGCCGTATCGCAGATGATTCAGCAACAAATTCCTTATTTAGCTATCACCTGGGAGGACTTAGAACGGTATGCGAGTGATCGCGTTTTTTTACTTGTTGATCGTGATGCAACTTCTCTCGAATATCTACATCAGTTAACTCATAGTCCCGCATGGAAAAGACTTCAGATGCACTCTCCATTTCGTCTTCATATTACAGAATCAAAATGGAACTTTGATGATCCTATCACTAGAGAGCATTTGTTATCTGTTTTACCAAATATTTTGAAAGTCACTTTTTAGTGTTAATCTTTTAATACTAATTGTTGCTAGTAGAATATGTTCAATTAAAATACGATACGAACACAATAAAAAAGCTAGTATCCTTTGCAAGAACAGTACATGTTCTTGATCGGGATGCTAGCTTTTTTATTTCTAAAACAATTCTGTATTTCTTACTTCACTACCTGTTACGTACCGAATTGAGCGGCATGTAGACGGCTGTATGCACCACCAGCTTGAATGAGTTCATCATGAGCGCCTTGTTCAGCGATACCTTCTTTGGTAACAACGATAATACGATCTGCATTTTTGATCGTAGCCAGACGATGCGCAATAATCAATGTTGTTCTACCTTGAGATAGCTCATTTAGAGATTGCTGAATTGCTGCTTCTGTCTCGGTATCAAGCGCAGATGTGGCTTCATCTAGAATCAAAATCGGTGGATTTTTGAGGAACATACGAGCAATCGATAGCCGTTGCTTCTGTCCACCAGATAGCTTCACGCCACGTTCTCCGATAATTGTATCCATTCCTTCTTCATACGAAGTAATCACTTCTTCAAGCTGCGCTTGACGAGCGGCTGTCCATATTTCTTCTTCGGTTGCTCCCAATTTGCCGTAAGCAATATTTTCACGAATCGTACCATCGAATAAAAAGACTTCTTGTTGTACAACACCGATCTGGGAGCGTAATGAAGATAATGTCATCTTGCGAATATCAATACCATCTATCGTCACTTCACCTTCAGCAATATCATAGAAGCGTGGCAATAGACTACATATTGTTGTTTTACCAGCACCAGAAGGACCTACAAGAGCAACTGTTTCCCCTTCGCGAATATGAAGATTGATCCCTTTCAAAATATAATCTTTACCTTCATAACCGAACGATACATCGTTATACACAATATTTCCTTTAAGCCCACTTACTTCTTGAGCATCAGGTAGATCATGAATCTCTGTATCAGTATTCAGCAATTCTTCAAAACGACGGAAGCCTGCTATTCCTTTAGGATACGTTTCAATAACTGAATTCAATTGCTTAATCGGCGCTAAAAATACATTAGATAGCAGTACAAAAGCGATAAAGTCGCCATAACTCATCCCTTTTTCAATCACAAACCATGTACCACAGACAAGTACAAAAATAGAAACGAATTTCATCAAAATATAGCTAATTGACGAATTCCACGCCATAATGCGATACGCAACAAGCTTAGTACGACGAAAACGTCCATTGTTGATCGCAAATTGACTGATTTCATGATCTTCGTTAGCAAAAGCTTGTACAACACGCATTCCGGTAACGTTATTTTCGACACGTGCATTAAAATCAGCGATATCTCCAAACATACGCCGGAAAGCGACTGACATTTTGCGTCCAAAAAAGAGTGATAAATAGATCATCAAAGGCACAACTACAAAGGTCAAAATCGCTAGATCCATATTAATACTAGCCATCAAAGCAAATGCACCAACAAGTGTCATCACAGCGATAAATAAATCTTCAGGTCCATGATGAGCAATCTCACCAATATCCATCAGATCATTGGTCATACGAGATACGAGATGCCCTGTCTTCGCATTATCGAAAAAGCGAAACGGTAACCGCTGCACATGATCAAATAGCTTTTTGCGCATATCGGTCTCAATATTGATTCCTAGCTTATGTCCCCAATAAGTTACGACATAATTAAGAAATGAACTAACGACGAATATTCCTAGTAATCCCACACATGCCCATAAAATGACACGCCATTCTCCACCCGGAAGTAAATCATCGATAACGCGGTTTACTGCTAATGGAAAAGCTAATTCGAGAATAGCTGCAATAATCGCACAGCCAAAATCGATCACAAATAATCCTTTGTAAGGACGGTAATAAGCAAAAAAACGTTTTAACATTGCTGTCTCCTTTTCTCCACATCATTGATGTGTAATTTAGAAATATATGTATTGTAGCTAAAAAAATAACCACCGGTGTAGCATAAAACTACATCCAGATGGCTATTATAGCATTAATTTTCTCCATTGATAATGATTATCATTTAATTTTAATTTATTTATCGTGTTCGTCTTATCCAAAATGTGAAAATATCGTTGCGAACATAGTCGTAAGAATATAATACTTTCCGATTCATTTCATCATAATGGGTCTGCTTGAGCAATAAAACAGCAGATTGTGGATGAACACATAACTTTTGACTATGCGGATCTGTAGAAAGTGGCACTGTCAATTCTGAATCTGCTCCTACAATCTGAATACCTACCTGTTGTTCTAAATGTTGAAATAAAGATCCTGTAAATACACTTTCATCAAATGTATTGCCAACAAGTTGCACCGGCATATAGTTGATCGAATGAGCGACAATTTCGCCATTTGCCATTCGTGAACGTTCCAAAACGATCATCGGTTCATCGACAGATAGTTCCATTCGTTCAGCCACTTCACTAGGACACTTTTCTGAAATAATATAAGCTAATCGTTGGTCTTCTGTTAGACCTGCTGAACGAATCATATCTCCTATACTATACAGTCGATCCAGTGAACTTGGGATATGTTGCAATGTACGGGTCAAAAACGTACCACTGCCATGTTTGACAAACAATTTCCCTTCATCTCTTAACCTACGAATGGCTCCACGAACAGTAGTACGACAGACTCTAAATTCAGTAGCTAATGTAGATTCAGAAGGTAATTGGTCTCCAGCATGAATATGATGTTCTGCGATCCATTGCTCGATACGAAGTTTGACGGTTTCCTGCTTGGCAGACATATGAATCTATACATCCTTTCTATAGGCAAAATATAAGAGTGTCGTAATTATAATCAGTTCATTATAGTGAATGAGTGATATAGATAGCATTGGTAAAAGCAATCATGCTATACGTTTCCGCAAAATATCCATACAACTCGACCCGTACCCAGCTTAATATTTGAGCCTGTTCTAATTCACAATCATATACTTCTGTTTGCACTGGAATTTGTTGTTCGAACAATATTCCCCGGTTGCTATTTACTACTAAGCGTAACGATTGATCGGCTAATGTGTAATATTGCTGACGACAAATCGTATCTAACGCTATTTCTAACTTTAATTTTTCATAGGGTGGGCAATAGAGTTCTTGTCCAATATGATAACGCTTAGATTGATCATCATGAATTGGATGGGCAATATGAGCAGTAAAAGTAAGCAAAGGCCCCATCGTAACAGTGACTGCTCCTTGACGAAGAGCGGTCAGAGCAGAATGATCTTTGGGTTCTAGCTCTACACGATCTGTATACGATACATCTGAAGTCTGTAACATATCTAATGAATGCCACAACTTTTCTTCATCTTCTGTACCTATGTATGTAATAGCCGCTGGAGCATCGTGATCTTCTGTGCGATGCCAATCCCGACCACTGGTAGCTGTTATTTGATGCCCTTCATTTAGTAAAGACGTCCACCAGGCAAAAGCACGCTGGCTGTCTTTTTTGATAGACGGCATTAATGTAGACCAGACTTCGATATAATCTACTTTTTGCCAATTTGTTATTGGATATTCCCAATAACAACCTGTACAGATAGGGCTACCTATTCGAAATGGATGAGCAATACCTACAAGACCGCCCTGTGCATGTACCTGATCGATCCCTTTTTCAATATCATCTATACCCAGATTACGCCAATCCACATATTTATGAATTCCCATCGTAATCATATGCCCGTAGAACGTAGTCCATTCCATACCAGGAATAATATGAATACCTGTCTCGTGTTGAATACGCTGACGATCTTGTAGACCCGACTGTGTATTATGATCGGTGAGTGCAATACAATCAATACCTAGATGCAGAGCTGACTGTACCATTTCATCTAAAGTGTGTTGTCCATCACTATGAAGTGTATGAGTATGTAATTCAGAAGGTATCCATTTCATATTGTTAATCCCCCCATACTTCAAGTTGATAATGACATTCTGGTGTCACAATCGAATGAATACTTAATATTACTTTCCATTCTCCTACAGGATTAGAACCTTTCCAAAATCCTGGCGAAGCATGATCTATTGATAAAAAATGAGTCTGTTGTGAGTCTTGCCGATGCGCTTGTCCGCGATGGGTTTGTGGATCATCGACAGAAAGTGTAATTAGATTTTGTAGCGGAGCATACTTTTGCCATTCATGTTCTTGTGGCGCATCATAGCCGTATCGAACCATCGCAGATTCAATTATAGTTTGAGCTTGAGCGGTATCTGTTAACGTTTTGGGAGCATACTTGAACTCGATACGAATCATCGATGCTTGTTCTAATATCGGAAAAGTATACGTAATATGAGTCTGTGAAGCTAACGGATCAATACTACCAGATACGTGCAACCATTTTTCCATCGACAACTGTCTCCTTTTCCTTATCGGCTATACCCACTTCTCTAGATCAACGTCAAGCAATTCCACAATGTCTGTACAGGAGAGATCGAAGTCAATTCAACCTGTGTCTGTGATTGGATACCGATGGTTGGTTTATATTCCTGATCTAACATAAACGCATATATTCCTTTGACACCGATACGTTCTACCCCTTCTGGCAAAAGATTCACCCGAATCTCGGCAATATGATCAATCTGAGTGCCCGGTGGTAACTTAATCGTAGTCGAAAAATGTAAATCTGGTCCTTGATAAGCTGCGCGAAAATCAGCAACTCGTAAATCGTTAAAGCTCGATGACCACCATTCTTCTTGTCCTTGTAAACGCACTTGATAATCAAGACAAGTCTGTTGGACATCTATGCGAGCATTATAGACATCCAAAGCATATTTTGAACTCTGAATAAATACATATTGACGCTGATCTCCCAATTTCCATGAAGATGGATCGTTGTTACGATCTACGATATACTGACGATTCATTTCCCAATTGGTAATCTGATACGTGAACGGATACATACTCATAATCTGTTCACGCGGTTCTTGTTCAGGATACCAACGATAAGATGGTGGCAGAATCAAGCGATAATTCGACCAGACTTCATCTACAAAGTTACCGTTAGCTGTAGCGGCTTGTAATACAGGTAGACCACCACAGTCGGTTTTACCTTGAAATGAAGTCGTCACATGATGAGGACCTTGATATGTAGCGGATAATACATGACCCGCATGATCCATTTCGACACGATACATCCATTCAATATCTGTAGTTCTGCCCCATCTACTCATCAATAATCCAGAAGGTGTACCTTCATCCTCATGACTGAATACCATATGATATTCAATTACTGTGCGATTTTCTTTCTGTTGCATCCAATACATGACAAGAAGCGGCGTATCTGTAAATGTACTTTCATAATCATGAGTCAGATTGCGTCCATAGACAATCGGTGTATGCTGGTAGACCAGTGCTGACGAAGAAGTGACATCGATCCAGTGTGCCTCATAACTTTCCAAGTGAATTTCTTCTACTTTGGAAGGAGATTCGGGATCACGAAATTCCAATTCAATCTCATAAGTTCCTGCTTCCAGTTGTCCAAGTAAGCGAGGATATACAAAAGAGTCTTTACCATAAAATAAAATCAAATCTTGATTGTACTGTTGATTGACATAGATATGAACCATAGCTGACTCATGATTTTTCTGTTGCCAGTGACTATTACTCATAGCCTTTAGATGCAACTCTACAAACCCTTTTGCTGGAACATCTATTTGAAAATAACAACGTTGAGCACGTGTCAATAAAACATCTAATGTTGATGTACCAATAACGTTAGCGTCATGTTGAGTATTGTTCATCAATGTTATCCCTCTTTCCCCATCGTTCGAATATAGAAATAACCCATGACTGAACACAGTAAAAACATCAATACAGCCATCGCACTTGCAGTATGAGTCTCCTGATAATTAGAAAAGACTTGTTGCATAGCGACCCCTAATACTTGAGGAGCATTAGCACCAATTAGAAAAGGAGCGGTAAAACTACCGATTACGCCCATAAAAATAAATGTGATTGCTACCCACATCGTTTTGTAAGAGAGTGGCAAAACAAATCGAAAAAATAACTGCCAGATATTTGCCCCTGCATCGCGTGCACTTTCGATAACCGAGTTAGGTACTGCCGCTAGAGCAGAACTTAGTAACATCGTTGAGAACGGAATATTAAACCATAAGTTAGCAAGTAATAACCCTTTGTAATCGTAAATAATTTTGGGAAATGTATCGATCCCAATCAATAACAACAGTCTTGATAACCAACCATGATTACCATACATCGTAATCAGACCATAAGTGGCAATCACACCGGGTACGAACATGGGGATAAAATATAAGCGGTTAATCCATTGCACCACCCACCCATGACCAAACCGCAGATAGACGGCTAACGCATAACTGATTACTAACGATAACAAAGTAGAAACAACGGTTACATTTAATGTGTAGATAATATTTTTGCGCATCGTGGGCTCGGTAAATAAACGAATATAGTTGGCTAATCCAAATCCACTACCATTTTCATCGATTAAGCTTTCTCGAATAGCATACAAAATAGGCAAGATCACGACAAAAAACAAAATAAGAAAGGAAGGGATCACTAGAGCAAGCCCTAGTATCCCTTTTTTTACAGTAGAATTCATCGTCATTGACCTGCAACATCAGTCTGCCAGCGTTTGTAGATCTCTTGTTGTAGATCACCACCATTAAATTGACGGTACGATGCAGACACACTTGCAAATTTATCTTGTAATTCTTTAGACATTAGATCCCATTTGATCCCAGGGTAACCGTACATTTTGTTCACTACAATCGTCTGAGCTTCCGGTGTAAGTATATAATCAAGCAATTTTTGCGCAGCTTCTTTTTTGGTCGACATTTCGGGAACCATCAGATACGCAGGGCCACCTGTAAAAGCAGGGCTGATCTGAGTTAGCTTGGTTGTATCTGGTAATAGCTGTTTGTTGATCTGTTCTAGTGCCATATCTGACCATGCTGGAACCATATCTACTTCACCATTAGCAAGTAAATCGAGTGTGCCTTGATTTTTTTTCGGATAGATTCCTTGCTGATACATAGACGGTCCTAATTGTTTTAACAAATTAAATCCTTGATCCCATTTCTGTGCGATAGCAGGATCGCTACTATTCATATCTTCAGGGGGTAAAAAATTATAAATGGCTGTAGTTACAAATGAACTACCTGCTCCACCTGTAGAAGGGTCATTATAAGCAAATTTGCCGGGATGTTGACGAATCCAATCGTATAACTCGTCTGCTGTCTTTGGAGGGTTAGGTACATTTTGGCTATTGTACGCCAGTACTACTGACGAAGCGCGGTAAGGAACAGCCATATCATTTACTTGTTTTAATATCGATGTGTCGATATTTTTGAGGTTAGGTACACTTGCTGTATCTAGTTTGGCCCAGATTCCATTTTTGTTGCCTTTTGTAATATCGTCCAGACTACCTTCATATAGATCTACATCTACATTGGTCTGTCCACTTTGCTTGGCAGCTAAAAGGCGATCCAGTGCAGATTGTCCACCAGTTCCGGATGGAAGATATACCAATTTAACTTTGATCGTTGGATTAGCTTTTTCAAATTCTGGAATTAACGTTTCCCATAATTCTTTTACATTTAATGAACCACTGGTATACAAAGAAATCTCTGTGGTGTTTGCAGAAGAAGAACTACTTGCATTGGCTTCGTTGGTAGCGGATTTGCCTCCACAACCGGCTAACGCCATAACCATACATAATCCAACCATCAGTAGCATACTCATTTTTGCTTTGTTTAACACAAGAACATCCTCCTTTAAAATAACTGCTTTTGAGATGAATTTAGTATGAGCTTCTTGTTATTTGTCTGCTTCCGATACACTGATTTCTGGAAAAACATTCATTTTACTAAACATCAGCGATATCGGTTGACCTGGATGTAAGGTAGCCGCTTGTTGACGAGGTACAAATACTTTAAGGACTTCTTCTTCATAATTGACTGATACTTCTGCATAATGACCGAGTACCATGACCTGACGAATATGACCTATTAAGCCATCTTCTTGTTCAGACAGGTACATGTCTTCTGGACGAACAGCAACGATACAATGTCCGATAGGCAATTCTAACTTTGGATTAGGCAGACGCAATCCACCCACTGTAATATGCTGTCCATCACTCACCCCCTTTAATACATTGATACGACCGATAAAATTAGCGACAAACAGCGATTGTGGCGTATCATAAATGTCCTGTGGTGTAGACAATTGCTCAATCTGACCACCATGCATAACTACAATTCGGTCTGAGATCGATAAAGCTTCTTCTTGATCATGTGTTACAAAAACCATTGTCATATCGGTAGCCATCTGAATATCACGTAATTCTTCACGCATCTCCATCCGTAGCTTGGCATCCAGAGCGGAAAAAGGTTCGTCTAGCAGTAATACATCTGGCTTTAATAGTAGTGCTCTGGCTAGAGCCACCCGCTGTTGCTGTCCACCGGATAACTGGGTAGGATGCTTGCTCGCTGCACTACCGAGTTGCACCATTTCTAAAGCGGCTTTCACTTCACGCTCCATATCTGCCTTAGCATATTTGCGGATTTTCAGACCAAATGCCAAATTTTCATACACCGTCATATGTGGCCACAGATTATAACTTTGGAATACCATAGCAGTTGGTCTTTTTTCAGGAGGCAACTGTAATATGCTGTTCCCACGAATTAAAATATCTCCACTATCCGGTTCCAAAAAGCCGCCAATCGATCGTAAAACAGTGGTTTTTCCGCAACCCGAAGGCCCCAGTAATGTCACCATTTCGCCTTTGGCAATCTCAAGCGAAATATTTTTCACACCATCGCCTGTTTTGAATATTTTGCTTATATTTCGAATAGATAATTGAGACTGCATGATTGTATTCATAACTCCTCCTGCTTCTTGGGTAACCATAGAATCTGCAATATAGTCCACTTTATTTCACTTGAAACCCACCAGATAATACATCTGCGCTTACAAATTTGCGGGCAGCTACTAACAGAATCACTGTCGGTAATGTCAAAATTACAGAGAATACAGCACCTGTCGTATTCGGATAATCTGCGATAATAGAGTACATAATAATCGGCATCGTTTTAAAATCAGGAATCCCTACCAACAACGTGCCTTGCGCTTCATCCAATGAAGCTAAAAAGGTGAAAATCGAAGCAACCATAATACCGGGAAAAGCCATCGGGAATGTAATTTTCCAAAATACTCGAATCGGGCCTGCTCCCACATCGCGTGCCGATTCTTCTTGAGCCTGATGCACACTGCGAAAAGCAGACGCTGGAATCCATGTCATATACATCAAAGTGTTGACCATATGAATCAGTACAATACCTACAAAAGTATTCATCAATCCAAATTTGTAAAACAGAACAGCAATAGAGACATACAAGCCCATTTTCGGAAATGCATGAGTAAGCAAAAACGAAAATAAAAACCATTTACTCAGCGGAAATGAGATGCGTGAAAAAGCATAAGCAGCTGGTACACACACAATAATCGAACATACCGTCACCACAGTCGCAATCAGAAAAGACAGCGAAATAGATTGCAACACATCATCCTGACTTAACACAAATTGCCACCATTGTAGCGACCAGCTCTGTGGTAAAGCTGATGGGTACTGCCACTTACCAGATACAGCCAATATCAATAAATTTAGCAATGGTCCCAGAAAAAAAATCACAAAGACGATCAACAACAAAAACTCTACGATTTTGCGTTTACCTAACGCATGTAAATACCACTTCATAATTCATTCCTTTCTCTCACTGATCTGAACATATGTACTTTCACAAAGCGCTTATTTCTTAAACGTTAGTTATCCAAAGTTGTTTAGACGTCTATATCACTGACACTTCTGAGTATAGAAACAATTTATTTTCGCAAAATATGTCGAAATATAGGTTTGCGTAAATATTGAAAACTATTTTTGTTTAGATTTAATATGTAATTAATAAAATAGCGCTACTTTGAGCTTAAATGGTTGGCAGTTTATATAGTAAATATATTCAAAATCGATGCTTGAGTATGTAAATGTAGGTTGTAGGTGTAGACATGCTAAAAAGACTTTCAATGATTGCCATACATCTGCAAGCATTAAAAGTCTAGATCATAATTATGGTGACTTATTTTTACAAAGTGAAATAACAGATACTGTGGTACCCCATAAATTGATACATGTTAAAATGATTGATTTTGGTATAATGGAGAATCTGTATTTTAAAGATTATTTAATGTAGAGAAGAAATTGAAGTTGTTGGAGAAACAGGAGGATGAAAATTGTTAGTATCTAGGATTGATTTAAACGATTATATCGCAAAGTATGTGAATTATTTATTGATCGAAAAAAATTTGTCACCAAAATCGATCAAAGCTTATCTATCCGATTTGAATATGTTCCATGATTGGCTAGTAGAGAATCAGATCGAAGTTGTGACCGAAGCGGAAATCTATTTATATTTCAATACATTGAGTCACTTGAATCTTTTAAAAGATTCTACCATCAAACGGAAATACATATCCTTTAAAGGATTTTTCTTATTTTTGGATCAAAAAAATTGGATTGATCAATCCCCATTAATCAATTTCGGTAAACGATTCAAAACGGCTAAGCGTATTCCAAAAACGTTACCAACCAATGAAATCAAACGTTTATTATCTGCCCCAGAGCATGATCGTAACCGCTTAAAAACAGAATTCAGCACGCGCTTGAGTATACGAAATGATGCCATTATAGACTTACTCTTTTCCACAGGTATTCGTATTGGGGAATTGGTACAAATTCGACTAAAAGACCTTGATTTACGCAATCGAGTCGTTGTTATCTTTGGCAAAGGACGCAAAGAACGATTGCTTTATCTATCTAGCAAAGAACTCCTCGATAAGATTCAAGACTGGCTTAAAGTAAGAGAAGCTTTTCATCCAAAAGACGACTGTTTATTTCTAAATAAATATGGAAACGGCTTATCGATCTATGGTATTGAGGATATTTTCTCCAAATATAAAGAGATGGCAAAAATTAATCAAAGTGCTACCCCACATTACTTACGTCATTCTTTTGCTACTCAACTGTTAGAAAATGGAGCCGATTTGAGAGCAGTTCAAGAAATATTAGGGCATTCCAGTGTGAGTACAACGGAGATTTATACAGAGGTATCTGTTAAAAGAAAGCGCGCAGTATTAACAAAATTCAATCCTAGAAACCGATTAGAGACCTCCAAATAACTATGAATTATTTGGAGGAAATGATGATGAATGAAGTTGAAAAGTATATT
>NZ_JARUWY010000022.1:0-29494 GCF_030433815.1 Paenibacillus sp. PsM32
AACTCTGCACCACAAGGTGTATTGTCATTGCTTCGTTAATTTTAAAAGTTGCATAATTTTTTTTGAAAAGAGGTTCTTTTATACTAGAACCTCTTTTTTATTTGTTTATACTGAATATAATCTTATATAATTATTCAGATTGTATTCAAAGCTACTCTAAATTAACCGATATACATAATAACAGGTAAAATTTGAATGTATTTTCCCATTCTATTTTGTGAGATGAGGTGGAATTAATGTCAATGAATATATCAGGTTCTGGTAATCCTAACTTGTTACATATTACGCCTAGCGAACCTGTACAGATCAATTCTACACCGATAACAGATACGGTTACTTCATCTGATCCTTCTAGCCAGGTAGTATCAGTAGATGATAAAAAAAAGGTAGAAGAGATGCAACGGATCACTCGAGCAATGCAAGGACCCAATGTTAGTTTACAAATATCTGTTCATGATAAATTAAATGCGATTATGATCAAAGTATATGATAAAGATAATGGTAATTTAATACGAGAAATTCCACCAGAAAAAACACTAGATGCAGTAGCAAAAATGCTTGAAAATGCAGGGATATTGGTTGATAAAAAAGTATAGGAGGTAATATTATGACAACTTCAAGACTTTCAGGATTAAGTTCAGGGTTGGATGTAGATTCATTAGTCAAAACATTAATGTCAGCGCAACAAACTAAATTAGACAAATTAAATCAACAAGCAACAAAAACAACGTGGAAACAAGAAGACTATAGATCGATGAGTACATCAATTGTAGACTTTCGCCAAAATAAATTACTAGATACGTATTCCAAATCAGCTAATCTACAAGCGAAAACAACTTCAGTTACAGGGAATACGACTGCAGTGACAACTACTGCTTCTAGTACGGCTACAGGATCATTAGCTATAACTGTTAATCAATTAGCGACAGCAGGTAATACTAAATTTTCTACAGGCATTACAAATGCAAATACCAAATTATCGGATACAGCTATGGGAACAGATACGACTAAGGGTGGTACAGGACAAATTGAATTGAATGGTGTAGTCATTCAGTATGATAGTGATGATACGATGGCTGATTTAGTCTCTAAGATCAACTCAAGTTCTGCAGGAGCTACAGCTATTTTTAATAGTAAAACAGGTGACTTATCTATTTCCTCTAATAAAACAGGTGCTACCGGTGTTACTGCAACTGGAGATTTGAAAGCTTTTAGTTCTACTACAACAGCAGGATTAAATGCTAAAGTCAATATTAATGGTATGGATATGGAATATGAAGAAAATTCTTTTGCTGTTAATGGGATTAACGTAACAGTAAATAGTCTTTCTGGAACTGGTGGAGTGACTAATGTTTCAGTAAAAGCAGATACCAGCAAATTACTAGATACGATTAAGTCATTTATCAGCGATTATAATAGCTTGATTTCTAAAGTGAATGGAGAAACAAGCGAAACGGTATATCGTACGTATGCGCCTTTAACAGACACACAGAAAGAAAGTATGACAGATGATCAAATTACGCTTTGGGAAACTAAAGCCAAAAGCGGGGCTTTGCGCAATGATACAACCCTTACTAAAATGACCACTGACTTGCGTGCAAGCTCTATGGCTCAAGTAAAGACTTCTGCTGGGTTAATGAATTTACAGAGTATTGGGATCACTACAGGCTCTTACACTGAGAATGGTAAGCTAGTGATTAAAGATGAGGATAAATTAATAGCGGCATTAACAAACAACTCTACAGCGGTTGGAGAACTATTTGGATTATCTGGTGATGATAAAACAGCAACAAGTACATCTTCTGGAATATTTACAAAAATGTCTGCAATTACGAACACCGCATTGATTTCAATGTCTAAATCAGCAGGTATTTCAACAACAAGTACAGATTTAACAACAGGATTTAAAGCCAGTTCTGAGTTAAGTACACAGCTGACGACGCTAGATAAAAAAATATCTGATTTTAAAGAGTTTATGAGTCGGTTGGAAACAAGCTACTACACTAAATTTACTGCAATGGAAACAGCAGTAAATAAATATAATTCATTATCTACAAGTCTTTCAAGTTACAGCGGTTAATTATTATAACTATTAAGGAGTGAATAGCTTTGAATTTAGCTTTTCAAAAATATCAACAGTCTTCGGTGCAAACTGCCCCTCCTAGTCAATTATTAATCATGCTTTATGATGGTGCTATCCGATTTGTAAAGCAGGGTATTACAGGTATTAATAATAAAGATTATGCTGTCGCTAATACAAATTTAATCAAGGCTCAAGCAGTTGTAAATGAATTGAATGCTGCACTTGATCACAAATATAGTATTGCTGATAATTTATCTAAATTGTATGAATATATGAGTTACAAGTTAATTCAGGCTAATATTCAAAAAAATAGCGCCTTTGCTGAAGAAATCTTAGACCACTTAGTAGAGCTTCGTGATACATGGAAAGAGTGTGCTAAAATTGTAGCAGCTAGCGAGGATCAGAAAGAAGTTATATTATGATTGATGTAGCAATAGAGCATCTACACGAGCGAACAGTATATATAGCACAAAATATCAATGATGTTGAAAGTGATGATTTAATTAGATTGATTGGTCTTCGCAATCGTGCTATGAAAGTATTGGAAAAGAAAGAAATCGTATTAGATGAAGAAAAGCAAATGATTAAAGCTATTTTATCTTACGATGAAATTATTGTAGGTAAAATGAATGCGATTAAAGAAGATGCAGCATTGAACTTACGCAAAATTAGTCAATATCATATGCAGAATAATGCTTACGGTAAAGGAAATATGTCTTCTCCTTATGCATCTAGATCATAAAAATAAAAAAAGTAAGAACCATTGATATATACATCAATGGTTCTTACTTTTTTTATATAAGATCTTGTTGATGTGTAAAAGCAACAGTAGCTAAATTTAATTTTGTTAATCGTTGTTGGAACTGATCTGTATATAGTTGTTTTTCTTGTATTGGAACTTGTTTAATTAAAGTAGGATATACATAAATATGGCTAGGATCAATACGCAAAGCTTCTTTAAAGAAAGATACAGCCTCTTCAGGAAGACTGGCATTGGTATGAAAATATCCTAGGTTTTCTAAACTTTGAATTGCTAATTCGTTTTTAGGTAAAAGAAGAGAATAATATTGTATTGCTATATCCATATAATTACGAGTATAAAAATAGTTAGCTAAATCGTTAATCAATTTAGAATGGTTAAAATACTCTACAAATTCATCATACAATTCAAATTGATGTAAAAAGAAAATTTCTTTTGCTATTAAGAACAATGTATGGTGGTAATCATCAAGTGCAATAGATTCAGGTAATAGTTTTTTTTGTAATAATTGCAATGACCATCGTGCGATAGAACCAGTAGTACCATCAATAGAAGCTAGATCCTGTAGTACATCTGTATCTTGCAGGATCAAAGCTGCAATAATCAATGAATTGTAATTATTGATAGAACGATCAGGAAGCATAATTTGTTGTAAAAGATGCTTGGAAGTATCTACATCATTTTTTAATAGCGCTATTCTTAACTTTTTTTCTAAAGATACTTCATAATGAATATGAACCTGATCACGGTAGTGTTCAGCTAACTCTATATTTCCTACGGCAAGACAAGCTTCAAATAACAGTACAACATCTCGAACTTCATTCAGATCATAAATGCCACTAAAATAGTGGATAAGTTGATCTGAAGTTTCTATAGCAGAAATTTGTTCTAAAATTAATATTAATAAACTTACATTTTGCTTATTGTGGGCAAGCAACTTGGTCAACCAAGAAATATTATCTTGTGGTCTAGCAAAACGTACAGAAATATTAGCAAGGCGTTCTAAAGGAATATTAAACCCCATACTCGGGCTGTATAGCCAAAAAGTAGATTGAATTTTAGCTTTTTTTTCTGCAACACGAATAGCATTTTTGTAAGCTTCTTCAGCTTTTACGAAATAGCCAAACCATTCATAGTGAATTCCTTGAAGCGTATAATATTCGGGATAATCATTAAATTCGACTAATTTGTTCTCAATCATTTCCCAGGATTTGTCTAGTTGATTGAGGTGATAATACGTATTAATTAAGCCAATTAAAGCATGTGGATACCATGCTACTTTCGAAGACTCTGCCTGCTCAATCGATTTTTTATAATTGAGAATCGCTTCAGGATAATTTTCAATCGCATGATATTCATTACCAAGTGTGAAAAAATCATAGGCTTGAAACGTATTATTTTTTTTGTACTCATTAAATATTTGCATATTTCGCTCATGCTTATTCTTTTTAGCCAGTACTTCATGCAGATAGCCAGAATGATGAATACGAAAAGGAATTTGAAAATTTCTCAGGTCAGTATCTGGTTTTTTTGAAAATAGTTGTTCATGAATCGGACGTTCATACCAAATATCCATATGGTTAGGAAAGATTCGATCGGCTGAACTTTCCATAATATTCCCAGAATTTTTTTTGCCGGTATAATTAATAATCGATATATTAAAAGCTATGTTCGGTTGGGGTTCTTGTTTTTCTAAAAAAGCTCTTAAATTTGTAGTATCATTTTCTGTCATATATTCATCTGCATCGAGCATAAGTATCCATTTCCCAGTAGCTTGTTCAATTGCTTTATTTTTAGCAGCTGCAAAGTCATTAATCCATTCGAAATCAATGATCTTAGCTTGGTAATTTTGTGCAATTTGTCGAGTACGATCTGTAGAACCCGTATCTACAATGATAATTTCATCTACAATATCTTTTACACTATTTAAGCAACGTTCAAGTATATCTTCTTCGTTTTTAACAATCATACATAAGCTTAATAACTTCATAATTCCTCCGATACTAATCTGTATTTTTAATTGTCTTTTTTATAGTGGTCGTAGAAATATCCGGTGTACGTGATAAATAAATCACTTCACAATATTCTTTCAGTTCATCAAATTTCCCTTTCCAGTCATCACCCATCACAAAAATATCAACATGATTGTCAATAATGTCTGATTGCTTTTGTTCCCATGTATTCTCTGGAATCACAGTATCTACGTATCTAATCGCTTCAAGCATCAGTTTCCGTTCTTCGTAAGAAAAGTAAGCTCCTTTGCCTTTAATTTGATTGAACGTATCTGTAGATAAAGCCACTGTAAGGTGATCACCTAAAGCTTTGGCACGTTGGAAAAGTAAAATATGACCATAATGAAGCAAATCAAACGTTCCATAAGTAATTACTTTTTTCATAACTCTTCCTCCCTATTGAGATAGTTCTTTGATTTTATGTTGAGTAGATTGAATTAATTCAACATCGTCAGACATCAGTAAAAAGTGCTGGTAATAAGAAATAGCGATTGGTATATTTTGATCGTTCTCGTGCATATAAGCTAGGTTATAAACAAGGTCTGCATTAGAAGGGAAAAATTCAATTCCTTTTTCGAGTGTAGCAATAGCATCTTTCACTTCACCTGCTAATAAATGAATCATGCTTTTAATCGAAAATATATCTGCATCGGCTTTGGCTGTTTGTAAATACTGTTGAAGTGCCTCTTCAGCAGGCATGATTTCTCCTTGTTCAAGCATAGTATAAATACTTTGTTTAACTTGTTCTTGAAGTTGCTTATTTTCAATTGTTGCTTGTTGTTGCTTGGATATCTTTTCTATATTTTCAGTGATATGTTTATCTACAGCTCGCCATACTCTTTCAGAAGAACGATTGTCTGTATACGTATGGATAAGAGGAAGTAAGGTTTTCCGTTCATTACTGTACCAGTCAGGTTGCTCCAGATAAGTTGTTATATAAGATACTAATTGTTCTTGATTAAATGCTTTGGGACCAGGAGTCCAATAATCGTAAGGTTCTAAAAGAAAACCACGAGTCTTTCTATATTCTTCTAAATCAATAGGAGTAAATATAATAGGACGATCTAATAATAAATAATCAAAATAAATAGAAGAATAATCTGTAATGAGAAAATCAGCAGCACCTATAACTTCGTACAGATCTTTTTGATGCTTGATTAATAAATCATTGGTTAAAAAGTAAATATGTTGAGCATTCCAATCTGAAAACGACTCCAAAAAATAAGATTCTTCAAAAGGATGAAGTTTAACAACAAAAGCCAAATTATGTTTAGACAAAAACTCGGCAAACTGTTCTGGATCAAAGTCTTCAAAACCGAACACATTTGAGGTTGTTTTTTTACCATCAATCTTTTCAGGAGTGACTACAGATTTACGGAAAGTAGGCATAAAGAAAATAACCCTTTTTCCTTTCACTTCAGGTATCATAGTACTAAGTAAAGTTTGGGAATCATTTGAAAATAAAGCGTCATTTCTAGGCATACCTGTAATTTGATATTGTTCAATACGTGCTCCATTACAAGCATTCATTAATGTGTTGTATAAAGGAGAATAGGAAGCAATCATATTAATATCAGACCAATAATCGAATATCTGTGCAGGATCTGTTTTTTCTTCGCGATCCATTAATGCCATTCCTTTTAAAGGAAAGCCATGCCAGAGTTCGATATTTACTTTGTTTTGGGAAGAAGCATATTCACCATGCGTATTAATATACACATCGCTATGATAAAAATCAGCGTGCTCATGTGCAGAATTAAGCTCATGTAAAATAACTTCGTATTTTTCTTCAATATATTTAGGTAAATTATTTTGTAGTGCTAATGTATTAGAACCTGAGTAGCTACTCATAAGCATAGCTATTTTAAGGCGTTCATTCATTATTCATCCACCTTTCAGTATCTTCTATTTCATATATCGGTCAAAATATTCATGCTTATAAACGCATTATTATTTTTATACGATCCCCTATATAAAAAACACAACTAAATGTCGATAATAGGATTGTAAACACATTTCGCAAATGCGCAGAGGTGAATTAATGATTAAAGTTCTGTGAGACAGAACTAGCGAATATCTCGCACCTAATTACAAATATATACCAAATAAACCCACATGTAGAGTACTATCTATTTTAGATAGTAACGAGGTAATGTATGAAATCAACGATTGCTTTAGTGATGATCGTAAAAAATGAAGAACGTACTCTTAAAAGATGTCTAGAGAGCGCCATCAATTACGTAGATGAAGTAATTATTGTGGATACCGGTTCTTCGGACAATACCAAACAAATTGCTTCAGATTTTGGTGCGAAAATTTTTGATTATATATGGCAACAAGATTTTGCAGCAGCACGCAATTTTGCTCTTACCAAGTCTACAAGTGAATGGAATCTAATATTAGATGCAGATGAATATATATCTAATGATTGTGAACGTATCATTCAAGACTTTATTCATCTACAGATCAAAGTGATCGGCAAAGTCAAAAGGATAGACTCTTTTAAAGGAACAGATGGCATCAATTATGAGCAAAGTTATATCTCTCGATTAATTCCAAAAGGTTATTACTACAGTGGCAAAATTCATGAGCAAATAAAGTCTGATTTACCTAGAATTACTGTGGATATTGAAGTACAACATGATGGTTACTACGAGCACAATAAAAGTGAACGTAATATCCCTATTTTGCAAACAGTAATACAAGAGAACCCATCAGATCCCTATTATTACTATCAAATTGCTAAAGAATATCGGGGATTAGAAGAGCATGAACAGACTTTTCAGTGTTTGAAACAAGCTTATCTTTTAGCTAAGGGAACAGAACCTTATTTTGCTAATATAGTGATTAATCTTTTATACGCCATTATTGCGTCTAAGCACTTAGAAGTGGGATTGTCTATTATTGAAAATGAACAATCAAATGTAGGACATTATCCAGATTTCTATTTTGTATCTGCTCTATATTTGTTGGAACTTATACTTAGTGATACAAAACAATATGGAGAGATGTTACCACTTATAGAACAATTTTATCAAAAAGCTATCGAAATTGGAGAATCGGATCTGGAAGGTAGTGTATGGGGTACAGGAAGTTTTGCTGCTCATCATAATTTGGGTGTTTTCTATGAAGTGATCGGAGAAAGTGCCAAAGCAACAGAGCAATATAAACGAGCAGCAGAATATGGGTATGAGCCTTCTATACAAAGAATAGTATGATTTAAAAATGTTATTTCATTTATTAAAAGGGGTGCGAATATGGATAAAACAAGTATTATTCTTACTGCTTCACCAGAGGAATTAGAGTACATTCAAGACTGTATCGGAAGTATTAGAAATTTTACAGACCGGGGAACCTATGAAATTATTGTTGTGGAACATGGAGGTTCGCTAGAACTTCGTACATGGCTAGCCGAACAAACGGATATTTTAAGTTCTTTTCATGAAGATTTATTAACTCAAGCAGCAGCATGGAATACAGGATTAGAAATAGCACATGGAGATAGTATTGCTATTATGCATGGAGATACTCTAGTAACGCCCAACTGGTTATTGTACTTGCTTCAATCTTTATATCAAGATGAAACCGTTGGAGCAGTGGGACCTATTACTAGCCATTCTGAAAGTGATCAAAGTATTAACAAGGACTTTGATTCTATGGAGGAAATGCTTCAATATGCTAAGCAGTGCCAACGTAATTTTGAGCAAGAAGAACGAGTTTCTTTAGATGGCTTCTGTATTCTTTTCAGAAAAGAAGCTATTTCTAGAATAGGATTATTTGATACTCAATTTAAGGGCAGTGCACTGACATCAGATTATGTTTTACGATTACAACAAGAGCATTATAAGTTGGTTTTAAGCAAAAATGTATTTATTCATCATTATCAAGATCGTGAAGATGAAGAGGTTAGTAGTGTTGCTGAATTTATGAATAAATGGGGATTTCATCCTGACTGCACTTTGCCTGATATCGAATTGTATAGTTTATTGAATGAAGTTGATGATTCTACAACTATTTTAACTGTAGGAGATCAGACTGGGGCTAATATACTTAAGTTGAAACAGAACTCTCAACGGCAAGTAGAAGGCATTAAAAATCCAGTACATTTTAACATATTTAATGAAGAAGTAGCTCAATATGTTACACAAGATTTGCAATATTATTTGGATACAAAAATGAAGTTCGATTATATCGTGTTATATCAGACTTCAGAGTTGAAACAAGTATTAGTTAGCTATATTAATTTGTTAAAATCTAATGGGAAAATATTATTCCGTTTTGAGAATATGAATCATTATTCTGTTGTGCAAAATATACTTGTAGATCAAACGTTCACAACATCTAATTATTCTAAATATCATATTAATGATGTAATTAATTGGTTAGGGAATATTGGGTTAGCTACGTCTAATGTTGAATATATTCGTAGTCCACTAGATGAGGAAGATAAAGACTTTATTAATGGATTACGTCGTCTGAATGGAAATAAATTACCTGTACACTTTGACACCAAATACTTTGTGATTACTGCAACACTAGAAGCATCACAGCAATCCAGTAATGAAGAATTACAAGAACAATTCAATCAATTATTTCAGAATCCGACAGAAGAAGCAGTGGATCATATTTTAAATCATAATACTGCACAAATTTTGAATGCTGTAAAAGACTATACTGGTCCCGCAGTTCCTTTGCTTAACTATCTGGCATTAACACAATATGAGAATAATAAAAAAGATCAAATTTTTCCATTGCTAAATAAAGCCTATGAAATCAACCCTGAAGATGGAACAACTTTACTCAATTTAGGAACGATTCATTATGGTTTAGGGAATGAAGCAGAAGCTTTACAGTGGTTCAAAAAAGTTCCTGAACAAACGGCACAAATCGAATCATGGATTTATGAATTAGAAGAAACGATTGCGCTTAAAAGTAATCCTCAAAAATGGTTTGCTTTCTTACTTTTACGTATCGAACACAACGTCCAGCGTAAAGATTCATTGAATGATTTACTACAATTGATTGAAACTGGGCAGATTTATGTAGATGAGATGGAAAGTGTAATGCTGAATGATATTATCGAACAAGTGAATACAACAAATATACTTGTAAACTATTTCTACGAAATGAAACGTTATGATTTAGTCATCACAATTTTAGAAATTTCTTTGAATTATACAGCAGATCGGGATGAAACTTTATTTTTAATTGCTAATATTAATTACAAAACGAGAAGTTATCCAGAAGCTTTACAAGCTGTTGAAAAAATTAAAACACAGGATGCAAAAACGACGCAACTTCTGCAAGAAATAAAAGCGCAATCTCATAAACTACAATGGAAGTGATCCCTATGAACTCAGAAAATATTAAAGTTTCTGTGATTGTCCCTATGTATAATGTAGAAGATTATATTCAAGAAACATTAGAATCATTAATTAATCAAAACTTAGCACAATTTGAAATTATTCTTATAGATGATCAGTCTATAGATTCGACTTATGATATTGCATCGCATTTTGCAAACCAATATAATTTCATTGTCTTGCATCAATTGGAAAAAAATTGTGGGGTATCAGTAGCTAGAAATAAAGCTATAGAAATGGCTAGAGGAGAATTTATTTTTTTCTTAGATTCAGATGATACGATTCCATTAAATACTTTAGAGTTAATGTATGATACAGCCATACAAAAAAACGCAGATTTAGTGACAGGCATATATGAAAGGTTTGATAGTAAAAGTCAAACAATGATGAATTTCTTTTATCAATTTCCTGAACTGCAACAAGAAGGATACAAGAGTATTTATGATTGTCCATCATTACTTTATTCAGTTTATGCATGTGGAAAATTAATAAAAAAATCAATTATTAATGATATTAGATTCTCAGAAAAATTGAAATATGGTGAAGATCAAGTCTTTACCATTGCTTGTTACCTTAGATCAAATAAAATATACCATTTAGCCACAAATGTGTATAACTATCGGATTAGAGAAATTATTTCTAATTCTGCTTCACAATCAGTGTATAAAGATCCCTTAATGAATTTCAATTATTTAATAGAAATGCTTAGAAATGTACAAGATGAATTTAAATTAAGGATCAATGATACAGATTTAAGAAGTAATATGTACAGTATTTATTTTAAAAGAGTACTTTATTGGAATATTTGGACTGCTATAAGTAATACTTTACTTTCTTTAAATGTAATAAATCGAAAAATTGTTATAGAAAAATATATATTTTTGATTAATAATTTAGACGAACAAATTTTTAAAAATAATAAAAATGATTTTGAAGTAATTAATTTAAAAATCGAAAAATTAAAATCTGTATTAGATACAAAAACGATAGAAAGTATTAAAACTTTATCACAAACACTTAAAAATAAGTAAAGGCGGTTGACGAATGAAAAGTAATATTTCTCAATCTAATTTAAGAAAAACAAGCATTATTATTTTAACTTTTAACAAATTAGAATACACGCAATTATGTATTGAAAGTATAAGAAAATATACTACATCAGGAAGTTATGAGATTGTAGTTGTAGATAACAATTCTAATGATGGTACTAGACCATGGTTAGGGGAGCAGACGGATATAATTACTATTTTTAACGATGAAAATTTAGGATTTCCTAAAGGTTGTAATCAAGGAATAGAAGTTGCTAATGGCGATGATATTCTACTTTTAAATAACGATGTAATAGTAACAGAAGGATGGTTGGATAACTTACAGTTATGTTTGTATAATTCTGAAGATATCGGAGCTGTAGGACCAGTTACTAATAATTGTTCTTATTATCAATCCATTGATGTCGACTATAAAGATATAGCATCAATGCAAGTTTTTGCTAAAAATTATAATAAACCTGACTCTACAAAATGGGAACAACGTCTTAAACTTATTGGGTTTTGTATGTTAATCAAAGGAGAAGTTGTTCGCAAAATTGGAATACTAGATGAAATATTTACTCCTGGTAATTTCGAAGATGATGATTATTCATATCGAATGATGAATGCAGGCTATAAATTGATTTTATGTAAAGATACCTTTGTACATCATTTTAGACACGTAACTTTTAATGATGATCGCTCATATTACGATGAACTTATGCAAACTAATGCACAAAAATTCGTGGAAAAATGGGGCTTTAATTCAAAGTATTCTTCTTATATTCGTACTGATGTATTAAGTCTTATAGATTTACATGATCCTAATGAAAATATTCGTGTACTTGAAGTAGGATGTGCTTGCGGTGGGACGTTATTAGAAGTGAAAAATAGATACAAAAATTCAGAAATTTATGGAATAGAATTAAACCCTAATTCAGCTGCTATTGCTGCTTTATTTGCTCAAGTAAGTGCTTCTAATATTGAAAAAGATATGGAATTCGAAGAGGGATTTTTTGATTATATTATTCTACCAGATGTTCTAGAACATCTTAATGATCCTTGGATGGTTATAGAAAACTTAAAAAAATATCTAAAAAATAATGGGAAAGTAATCTCAAGTATACCTAATGTTATGCATCATTCTGTAATAAAGTCATTATTAAACGGTAGATGGGAATATGAAGATGCAGGTTTACTTGATAGAACTCATGTACGTTTCTTTACAGGATTTGAAATTCAAAAAATGTTTGAAGATGCAGGTTATGTGGATATAGATTTTAAAGCAAATATTTATGCTTTGTCTCAAGAAGAAGAAGAACTAATCGAAAAATTATCAAAATTAGGCAACCCAGAATTAAAAGCACAAATGAGGATTTATCAATATCTTGTTAAGGCGAAAAAAAGAATGCCTAACAATTTTTTGAATGAATTGTTGACTTCTGCGAAAGAAGATCAAGCAATTGAAAAACTTATTCAACTAATCGATTCCCGAAATATAGACAAAAAGGATTTATTTGATGCTATTGAAAACATATCATCGAATAAACAAGAGTTATACAATGATTTGGCAGTAAGTTTTTATAATAAAGGTAAGCATGAACTGATTATTGAGTTGTTACAAAAGTCTTTATTTATTGATAGTAAACATAGAGATACATTATATAATTTAGGATCGATTTTGTACCTTGCAAATGAGAATGAACTTGCTTTACATTATTTGAGAAATATAGATGAGAAAGATGAAGAGACTAAAAATCTAATTTTGGAAATAGAAGCAATATAAAGTATAATTATGATTATTTTATAATTACTTTAGATAAAAAAATCAAATTCATTAGGAGCATTCTTATGAGTGATATAATTGAACTTAAAAAGAGAAAGTATTTAATTATATGCAGAGCAGGTGATAATTCTTTACACAGAGAATGGGTAAAAGATGAAAATAGGAACTTTGACCTTTTAATAGAATATTATGGAGATCAAGAGGGTCTATACAGCCAAGAATCTGAATATTATTCTGCTAATAAAGGGATCAAATGGTCCTCTTTATATGAACTGATTAATGATAATAGAGAAATACTTTTGGATTATGAAGCAATTTGGATTCCTGATGATGACATTAGTACTACTACTAAAAATATTAATGGATTATTTGAGAAATTTTCACAAAATGATTTATGGCTGGCCCAACCTGCCCTTACAGAGAATTCTTATTTCTCACACGTGATTACAGTAGAAAATAAATTAATGGATCTTAGATTTACAAATTTTGTAGAAGTCATGGTTCCAATATTTTCTTCAAGATCACTCGAAAAATGTTTACTTACTTTTAAAGACAATCCTTTAGGATGGGGATTAGATTTTGTATGGCCAGCTCTTTTAAACTATCCCAAAAATAAAATAGCAATTATTGATTCTTACCCAGTAACGCATACACGTCCAGCAGGAACAGGAGAAATCTACAATAATATTATAGAAAATCCACATATGTCTTTACAGCGTTTAATTAAAGAATACAATATTGTACATCCTATGGAATATGTAGTCTATAATGCCCATTATAAAGAAATTTTAAAAGATAAAGACGAAAGCTCAAACTTACAACTTTTAAAAAATTTGATCCAAGGTTCCTCAAGGTTAATCACTGATCGAAGTAATAGTTTTATCAAAGAATATATTTATCCTACTTTATTAGATCAATTAAATTTAGATCATCATAGACAATTTGAAGATTTAATATGGAACATTGAAAAAGACGATTTAGATAAAGCGTCTTCCAAATTAATTGATTTTGTTGAAGCAAATGATTTGTCGCAAAATGATATAATCAATATAGTTAAAAGGATTAGTATAAATAAACAAGAAGTTTATAATATTATAGCTATAAAAGCTTATCAAAAAAAACTTATTGATATCGCTCTTTTCTTGTTAGAAGAATCGCTAAAATTAGATATTAATCATGTAAATACTAATTTTAATTTAGGTTGTATTTATTATAATCAAAATGAAAAATCTAAAGCTTTAAAATACCTCCAAAATATACAAGCTGTAGATAATGATGTAGACGATTTTATAAGAAAAATATCTCTTGAACTATAAAATCATTAAATTAATTTTATAGGAGGATGAACATTGCGACTTTATAGTCCCAAAGCGTTAAAAATATTTGCAATTACAATGATTAAAAATGAAGCTGATATCATTGAGTCATTTATTCGTTATCATGATAATATATTTGATGGTATTGTTATATTAGATAATGGTAGTACAGATAATACACTTAATATTATTAACAGTTTGATTATTGAAGGATATCCATTATATTTATTTGAAGATAATACAGTTCAATATAACCAATCTGAAAAAATGAATAAGTTGATGGCGACTACTTTAGAACTATACAGTCCAGACATTATTTTGCCTTTAGATGCTGATGAATTTGTTACTAGTACCAATAAAGGGAATCCGAGGAAGATTCTTGAATCTTTAGATAGAAGTAAAGTCCATTATATAAAGTGGAAAACATATATTCCATCTTTATTAGATCAAGAAGATGAAATATTTGTTCCTAAAAGAATTATAAATTTCAGAGACGAATCACTAGAAAAGTTCTATAAAGTTATTATCACATCGAAAATTATCGAAAATTATCAAGTACAATTAACTATGGGAAATCATAGTATAACTATCCCTAAAAATATCAATAAGGTACCGGAAACTATAGAACTTAAAGATATTAAATTAGCCCATTTCCCAGTTCGCACATTAAATCAAATTATCTCAAAATCAGTTGTAGGTTGGATGAATTATTTAACAACTCCGGATAGAGAAAATACAGCAGGGAAACAATGGGAAGATCTTTATATTAAATTTAAAAAAAATAATATAATTGATAAGGCAGATATAATAGAATTAGGTAAAAATTATGCTGTTTTTAATAATCAATCTAATCATAGTATAATAAATACGTTTGAAGATCCTGTAGACATTTCGTTTTGTAAAAAAACTGACATTGAATATACTTCTATGACGGAAATTAATCCTATGAAAAATATTTTAAATAATATTGAAGTTATTATTAAAAATTATGTAAATGTTATGACGGAATTAAATGTACAGAAAAATAAATTAAATACAATTATGTTAGACCTTAATTGCTATATAAGAAATATTAATGAAGATATCGAAATTGAGAATTCATTTAATAAAATCAAAAATTTACTAATTCAAAATAAAATAAGTACTACAGATTTATTGAATTCAGTAGAGTCATTAGAAAATAATAAACAAAGAATTTATAATTTTTTGGCTCAAAGATTTTATAATTCACAAGTTGTAGAACCTATTATTCCACTTTTATATCAATCTTTATCTATAAATGATTCTGATAGAGATACTTTATATAACTTGAGTTTTATGTTATATATTGTTAAAGAATATGATTTAGCTTTTCAATATATAAGTAAAATAAATACTAAAGATGAAGAAGTTTTGGATTTGTTAAATGATATTAAGAATGCTTTGATGCTGTAATAACAAATAAAAAAGCTTCTCAAGTTTAATTAAACTTGAGAAGCTTTTTTATTTGTTACGTGCAAATTCTACCGCTTCAATTATTTTTTTACTCATATAGTCAATCATGCTATCATCTAAACCAGGATATACACCTACTAAAAATGTATCAAACATAATTTTGTCTGTATTTGGAAGAGTACCTATTTGTTTATAATAAACCCCTTCAAATGCTGGCTGTTTAGTCAAATTACCACTAAATAACATTCTTGTTTGTACTCTTTGTGTTTCTAAATATTGAGTAATTTTATTTCTAGAAAATTTAGTTCCATCAATTACTGTAAGAATAAATCCGAACCAACTAGGTTCAGAGTTGAGAGTTGCTTCTGGTAAAATTAATATATCTTTAATTATTTGTAAATTATCTTTTAATCTATTGAAGTTGTGTATTCTTTGGTTAGAAAAAAAGGGGACTTTTTTTAATTGTTCTAATCCAATAGCTGCTTGCATATCAGTTACCTTTAAGTTATATCCAAGATGGGAGTAGGTATATTTATGATCATAGCCGACAGGTAATTGTCCTAGTTGCCAACCAAAACGTTTACGACACGTATTATCACAACCAGAAGGGCACCAACAGTCTCGACCCCAATCTCTAAATGATTCGACAATCATTTTAAGTTTTGGATCATTTGTATATACTGCCCCACCTTCTCCCATAGTCATATGGTGAGGAGGATAAAAACTAGATGTAGCTATATGACCAAATGTTCCTGTAAGTTGTCCATTATATCTAGAACCTAATGCATCACAATTATCTTCTATAAGCCATAAGTTATATTTTTCAGTCAATTCTAAAATAGCAGACAAATCAAATGGATTCCCCATAGTGTGAGCAATCATAATAGCTTTAGTTCTTGGAGATATAGCATCCTCAATTTCTTTTATAGAAATATTATAGGTGGCTAAGTCTACATCTACAAATACAGGAACTAAATTATTTTGTACAATAGGAGCTACAGTAGTAGGAAACCCTGCTGCGACTGTTATTACTTCATCCCCTGAGACCAGACGTCTTTCTCCTAATTTAACTGAAGTTAATGCAGAAATAGCTAAAAGATTAGCAGATGATCCAGAATTGGTTAGTAAAACATATTTAACTCCAAGATATTCAGCGAACTTCTTCTCAAAATCGTTACAAAATCTTCCAGAAGTTAGCCAGAAGTCTAAGCTTGCATCTGCTAATGCTATCATTTCTTTCTCATCATATACTTTACCTGCGTAACTTAAATTTGAAGATTCGGGTTGAAATTCTGGTTTTTGATGAAATAATTGGTAAAATTCTTTTACTCTATCAAAGATTTTATTACGTTTTATTTGTTCAATTAATTTTAAATCAGCAACTTTTAAAACTTCGCAATTATTAAATTCAAGGTTTTCTAATTCAAATTCAGTAGGATCATCATAGTTTATAACTATTTCTCCATTTTCCAAAATTTCGCACGAAAAGACACTCACACTTTTTAAATGTGACTCAGCTACAATCCAAGATTTATTATTAAAATTAAATATTTCTCCAATATTAATCAAATTTACTCTCTCCAATCTCAATTTTATTATAGTTGGAAAGACAAGGATCTCATTTACTGAAATAAATACTCAATCCATGCATTAATTCCATTTGAGGTTGCCATCCAGGAAGAGTAATCCCATTGTTCCAAGGAATCATAACTTCTCTTTCCTTATAATTTTTTTCTCCCCATTCGATCGGTAAAGGATGTTGAATTATTTGTTCAATTAAATCAACTAGTTGTTTTAGCGAGATTAAACTTTTTGCAGATACAGCATAGCTACTATTAATATATTTATTATTGATAATAAGATAATGAGAAGCAAGCATAAAAGCATCAATTACGTCATTTATATGAACTAAATTAAATAATTGTTCTCCAGCAGTCATTTGGAGAGTTTCACCCGAAATATACACTTGCTTTAGAATTTTTAAAAGTTTTGCTCTATTATCATTTTCTCCATACGTATCATATAATTTAAGGGTGATGCAGTTTATTTTCTTTGTATTTATATAATAGAAAATTATATCTTGAAAAGCATGTTTGGTAGCTGCATAGAGATTGACTGGATTATATGTGCTGTTTTCGAAATGTTCCCAAGAAGTTCCTGTATTGACTAAATTAACAATGTTATTTTTGCTCATAGCTTCTAGTAATTGTGTACCAAAAAGAATATTACTATATATTAAATGATTAATTTCATTAGAGTCATGATCTGATTTGAAAAAGGAAGCTAAATGAAATATTACATTAGGCTTTGAATAACTCAAAGCAGTATTCAAACTTTCAAAATTTTCGTCATATACATACACATTAATTAGAGGACTTAAACATTTTAAAAGACTTATATCTGAGTTTTTTCTTATAATGATGTCTACATCCCAATTCTCTAATAGCAGTCTTTTGACTAAGTTAAAACCAATGAATCCAGTTGCTCCTGTCACTATAGCTTTTTTAATCATAGTGTATTCTCATTTGTATATAGAAAGTAATCTTCACTTTTCTCAAAAGCCATAAAATTTTCATCTCGTTCCGAAATAATAGGAGATCCCTTTGGCCAAAGAATATTTGCTGAATCCCAATGAATACCTTTATCATATGAAGCATTGTATACAGAACTTACATTATAGACTACAGTAGCAAATTCACTTTTTACATAAAATCCATGAGCAAACCCTCTGGGAATATAAGCAATATTTGATTTGACAGAATCTAAATAGAAAATGTGATGATGTCCATAAGTTGGAGAACCTTTTCTAATATCAAGAACTACATCAAATATTTCTCCATGTACACAATATACTAATTTAACATGGTCATGAGGAGGAGCCTGAAAATGTAAACCTCTCAACACATTTTTTTTAGAAACCGAAAAGTATTGTTCTTTGAATGAAGATTCCAGATTGTTATCTTTAAACCAATTTTCATGGAATGTTTTTACAAAAGAACCTCTTATATCATTTACTATTTTGGGAGCAATTTCATGACAACCAGGTATAAAAGTGGGGATTAGTTTCAAAAGATTACCTCCTAACTATATTATAAACTATATGATTCTATTTGTTTTAAACAGTAGTTCTGAATATCTCGATTGTCGAGATATTCTTTATTCCAATCTACTACTTTTTCTAGTGCAGTTTCTATATTCCAACGTGGATACCATTTCAATTCATTTTTGGCTTTAGAACAATCTAATTTTAGATAATGCGCTTCATGAACAGGGTTATCACTATTTATTATTTTATAACTAGCATTCTGTCCCCAGAGATTACACACTTTTTTAACTATCCATTCAACAGGTTGAGCATCTTCATCATTTGGTCCAAAATTCCAAGCTTCAGCAAAGTTAGTTCCTTTTTCATACATTGTCTGTGCTAAAAGTAAATAACCATTAAGAGGTTCTAGTACATGTTGCCAAGGACGTATTGAAGAAGGGTTTCTAATTAGTATAGACTCATTATTCAATAAATTCTTAATACAATCAGGAATCAGACGATCTTTTGCCCAGTCTCCTCCACCAATTACATTACCAGCTCGTGCAGAAGCTAAAAGTACACCATGTTTCTCAAAAGAATCAACATTAAAAAAACTAGTTCTATATGAAGAAGTTAACAACTCGGAACAAGCTTTGCTATTAGAATAAGGATCATATCCTCCTAATGTGTCATTTTCTCTATAACTCCAGTGCCATTCTTTGTTATCATAGCATTTGTCTGTTGTTACATTAATAACAACCCTTTTTTTTGATTTTTTTTGATTCAAAATTCTTATACTTTCTAGTAGATTTAATGTACCTATAAAGTTAGTTGAATAAGTTTCTAATGGATTAGTATAAGATTCTCTAACAAGAGGTTGTGCAGCCATATGGATAATAATATCAGGATTTGATTCTTCAAGTGCTTGACTAAGATGAGGAAAACTTTGAATATTATTAATTGAAGTGAAAATTTCCTTATCCAGATTACTTATATCATATAACGAAGGAGTCGTAGGAGGTGCTAAAGAATAACCAGATACTTGACTACCCATTTTGAGTAACCATAATGTTAACCAACTACCTTTAAATCCCGTATTTCCAGTAATAAAAACTTTTTTGTTTTTCCAAAAATCAGTATCCATGTTTTACCTCCATACTTTCCAAGGTGCTTGTTCGATTTTCCATAAATCTTCCAAATAATTTTTATCTCTTAAAGTATCCATTGGTTGCCAAAATCCAGAATGCTTATAAGCGACTAATTGTTTATCCGATGCAATATTTTCTAAAGGTTCTTTTTCTAATATAGTATCGTCATTATCAATATAATTTAAAGCTTTTGGAGACATAACAAAGAACCCAGCATTAATCCAGCCCCCATCTCCTTGAGGCTTTTCTTGAAAACTATCAACAATATGGTTTTCACCTAAAGCTAATGATCCAAATCTGCCTGAAGGTTGGGTAGTAGAGACTGTAACAAGTTTTTTATTATTTTTATGGAAGTTTACAAGGTCATTAATATTAATATTTGAAACACCATCGCCATAAGTAAGCATAAAGGCATCATCATCTTTTACATAGTTGTGAATTCTTTTTACTCTTCCTCCAGTCATAGATTCTATTCCAGTATTAACTAAAGTTACTTTCCATGGTTCAGCTGTATTAGAGTGAATAATTTGTTGATTATTATTTCTGAAATCAAATGTTACATCGGATTCATGTAAAAAGTAATGAGCAAAATATTCTTTAATAATATATCCTTTATATCCTAGACAAATAACAAAATCATTAAAACCAAAATAAGAATAATGTTTCATAATGTGCCATAATATTGGTTTCCCACCAATTTCAATCATTGGCTTGGGTTTTAGATGTGATTCTTCACTAATTCGTGTTCCATATCCTCCAGCAAGTATAACGACCTTCAAAGATATACCTTCTCTCTTTAAGTTTTGTGTAAATAATAGAACATATTATAAAAATTTTATCACTATCATTGCCAGTTTACACTATAAAAAAACAAAATTTTTTAGTAAAATAGCTTTAATCTCTAATATTTATATAAATATTAGAGATTAAAGTAAACATAAATTTATATTCATTCATACTAATAAAAATAAATAACAATCATAACTCATTAAATGTAATAAAATACCATGAAAGTATTTACTTTACCAATTGACATTTACCCACCAAATTTGGTATATTTAGAGGCGTAGGCAATGTCTTACTCTACTTATTTGATAACGAAGGGAATGTTATTGCATGAATGGTAAAGTAAAATGGTTTAACGCAGAAAAAGGATATGGTTTTATTGAGACTGAAGAAGGCGGAGACGTATTTGTACACTTTTCTGCGATTCAAACTGAAGGTTTCAAAACGTTAGAAGAAGGTCAATCCGTAGAATTCGACATCGTTGAAGGCGCGCGTGGACCACAAGCAGCTAACGTTATCAAATTATAATCATCCTTCGGCATTTGCCAACCTACATAGGTATTATTGATGGTTACACATTTGAATAATCAGCTAAGGCTCCGGAACACTCCGGAGCCTTTTTCTATAGTATGACTATTGTATGAATAGTTTACTTAGTTACTGAATAATAAGTTTCGGATATCTGTCACATTGTAAGCGATTGGATTAAGGTCAGATTGGTTAATGGAACACAAGGGCGGCATAATAGATGAACTATTTTCGACTATGTATTTATAGGTAGAAGAGAGTAGTTTTGAGGATTTTGCAAGCGTTTGACAGAACTCTATTTATATTTGTAAGACTAAAATATAAAGTCAGACGCGGGTACTCTGACGACTAGATTTGACAATAGATTGTCACTGCTAATTTGCACCAGTATCCTTTTTACATGCCGTTAACATCTATGTTATAATTCCCTAAAGGAGGAGTGCCTTATGAACTTTGTTATACGTGGTCAACAAATCGATGTTACAGATGCTATGAAAGATTATGTGGACAAAAAGTTAGGCAGACTTGAAAGATATTTTGATTCACCTCCCGTTTCTGACGGAACGGTTACACTTAGTGTCAATCGTGGACAGCACACAGTAGAGGTTACAATCCCTCTCCCTGGACTTATTTTACGTGCAGAAGATCGCAGTGAAGATATGTATTCTTCGATCGACTCTGTAGTAGATAAGCTGGAACGTCAGATTCGCAAACATAAAACTAAATTAAATCGTAAATTCCGCCAAGAGGGAAGCTTGAAATCCTTCTTCGTAGAAGATCCTACAGCTGCTGCACTTGCTGTTGCTGAGGATGCGGATATTGAAAATGAATTAGATGAATTGGAAGTTGTACGTAACAAACGCTTCCTCCTAAAACCGATGGATGTAGAAGAAGCTATCTTGCAAATGAATATGATTGGACATACATTCTTTGTATTCTCCAATGTAGACACTCAAGAAGTAAACGTTGTTTATCGTCGTGACGATGGTAAATACGGATTGATTGAACAAGAATAAGTGATTATTGATATACAACCAGAGCCTTATCCTTCGGGATAGGCTCTTTTTACATGCAAAAATTGTACAACCCGCTCTACAGTGCGGTATAATAAGACTTGAACGATTTAAGAAACATTTTGTATTCTTTTGCGTAATAATGTAGAAGAGTTCTCAAAAAATGATGACGAACATCATATGGATATAGTCAGGCACGGGATATAGTGATCTTGTGTCCTATTGAAATTTTATCATATACCAAAAATGTATAGGAAATGCGCTGTTTTGTTGCGGCTTTTCCCTGAAACTGGTACAATTTATTGCAACTGAGGTTATTGAATAATCCCCCATAAGCGTTACGGTAATTGCATTATTCAATAATCTATCTCTGTTTTGCGCGAAAGGGGTAAACCATGCTAGGACTTGTGAAGAAAATTTTTGGCGATACCAATGAACGTGATGTTAAACGTCTATTGAAAACCGTCGAGATCATTAATAAAATGGAACCGGAATTTGAGGCATTGTCTCATGAGGAAGTACAAGCCAAAACGGCTGAATTCCGCGAACGTCTGGAAAAAGGAGAAACACTGGATCAACTATTGCCAGAAGCATTCTGTACTGTACGTGAAGCTTCCAAACGTGTGCTAGGCATGCGTCATTTTGACGTACAATTGATCGGTGGTGTCGCTCTGCATGAAGGAAGAATCGCAGAGATGAAAACAGGTGAAGGTAAAACACTTGTAGGAACACTTCCTGTATATCTAAATGCACTGGCTAGTAAAGGTGTGCATGTCGTTACAGTTAATGATTATTTGGCTCAACGTGATAGTCTACAAATGGGTCGCATTTATAACTTCTTGGGCATGACTGTAGGGGTTAACCTGAACGGTATGCAACATGACGAGAAGCAAGCGGCTTATGCTTGTGATATCACTTATGGTACAAATAATGAATTTGGATTTGATTACTTGCGTGACAATATGGTGTTGTACAAAGAACAAATGGTACAACGTCCATTGTACTTCTGTATTATTGATGAAGTGGATTCGATCTTGATCGATGAAGCACGTACACCACTTATTATTTCAGGACAAGCACAGAAATCAACTGAATTGTATTTTGCAGCAGACCGCTTTGTAAAAACATTGAAAATGGAAGAAGATTTCAATGTCGATATCAAAGTAAAATCTGTAGCATTAACTGAAAAAGGTGTTGAAAAAGCAGAGAATTTCTTCGGCTTAGAAAACCTATATGACAACAAAAATGTAACGATCAATCACCATGTAGTACAAGCGCTGAAAGCAAACACAATCATGCGTCGTGACGTGGATTATGTTGTTGCTGATGGCGAAGTATTGATCGTAGATGAATTTACAGGTCGCTTAATGGCGGGTCGTCGTTATAGCGATGGTCTACACCAAGCGATCGAATCGAAAGAATCTTTGAAAGTACAAAACGAAAGTATGACACTGGCAACAATCACGTTCCAGAACTACTTCCGTATGTACAAAAAGCTTGCAGGTATGACAGGTACAGCGAAAACAGAAGAAGAAGAATTCAAAAAGATCTACGGTCTAGAAGTACTTCAAGTACCAACTAACCGTGTGAATCAACGTGAAGACTTTGCTGATGTTGTCTATAAGAGCGAAGAAAGTAAATTCCGCGCTGTTGTTGACGAAATCGTTGTACGTCATGAGAAAAACCAACCGATTCTTGTCGGTACAGTATCGATTGAGAACTCTGAACGTCTTTCTGAAATGCTAAAACGTAAAGGTATTAAGCATCAGGTCCTCAATGCAAAATACCATGCAGAAGAAGCAGAAATTATTGCACGCTCCGGTCAACCAGGTACAGTAACGATCGCTACTAACATGGCTGGACGTGGTACAGATATTTTACTTGGTGAAGGTGTAAAAGACACAGGTGGCTTGCATATTATCGGTACAGAGCGTCATGAATCTCGCCGTATTGATAATCAGCTTCGTGGTCGTGCAGGTCGTCAAGGAGATCCAGGTTCTACACAGTTCTACCTTTCTCTAGGTGATGAACTAATGAAACGCTTTGGTGCAGATAATGTAATGAATATGATGGAAAAATTGGGCTTTGAAGAAGACCAACCGATTGAAAGTCGTATGATTACACGTGCTGTAGAATCTGCTCAAAAACGTGTTGAAGGTAGTAACTTTGATATGCGTAAAATCGTATTGCAATATGATGATGTGATGAACAAACAACGTGAAATCATTTATAAACAACGTCGTGAAGTATTGGAATCTGATAATATTCGTGAAGTTGTATTGCAAATGATTAAACCTTGTATTGAGCGTATCGTAGAAGTCCATTGTAATGATGATATTCCTGAGAACTGGGAACTTCAAGCGATTGCAGATTATGTGAACAATAACTTCTTGCAAGAAGGTACAATCACAGAACAAGAACTACATGAGCAAGAAAAAGAAGAGATGGTTAACTATCTGTTCGAGCGTGTAGAACTACGCTACTTGCAACGCGAAAAAGAAATTGGCGAAGAAATGGTTCGCGAATTTGAAAAAGTCGTTGTTCTCCGTGCAGTTGACCGTAAATGGATGGATCATATTGATGCGATGGAACAATTGCGTCAAGGTATTCATCTTCGTGCTTACGGTGGTACAGATCCTTTGCGTGAGTACCAATTTGAAGGCTTCGAAATGTTTAACCAAATGATCGCTGAGATTCAAGAAGAAGTAGCTACTTATGTTATGAGAGCACAAATTGCAAGTAACCAGGAACGCGAAGCGGTTGTGGATGAAAGCAAAATGAGCACAAGTGGTGGCGAAACGGCTGAAAAACGTCCGTCTCGTGAAGAACGTCGTCGTAGACGTAAATAATAAATCAATAGTCCGAAATGAATATAGATTGTTGTATCCCAAGAGACACTCACCATTATCGTGGGTGTCTCTTGTTGGATCAATCATCTTGTATACGGTATAACAGTTATATATGTATGCATTATTAAAGTGACCAAAAGAATGTTAAAGATTTTTGCTAAGCAAAATATCTATTTATTATGAAGAGGTGAGCGTACCAATGATCGATCCTAGTATAAAACATGATTTACGCGAAATGGCTACCAAATTATCTAACCTTAGGGGGTCTCTTTGACTTAGACCTCAAGCGTGAATTGATTGCTAACTTTGAAGAGAAGATGTCTGCACCAGGATTCTGGGATGACAATGAATCAGCTCAAGAAGTCATTTCTGAAATGAATGCTGTTAAAGGTGCTGTAGATGATTATCTAGAACTTCAGCAAGAGCATGATGATGCAAGTCTTATGGCTGAGTTAGCAGACGAAGAAGATGATGAGTCGCTAGCAAAAGAAGTAACAGAAAGTGTGAAAAAGCTTGTTCGCAAAATCGAAGCTTTTGAATTACAGTTACTGTTAGATGAACCGTATGATAGCTTAAATGCTATTTTGGAACTTCATCCGGGTGCAGGCGGAACGGAGTCGCAAGACTGGGGCGAGATGTTGCTTCGGATGTACAAACGTTGGGCAGAGAAAAGTGGCTTCAAAGTAGAAGTGATGGATTATCTAGCTGGTGATGAAGCAGGGATCAAAAGTGTTACGTTGCTGATCAAAGGGCATAATGCTTATGGTTATCTCAAAGCTGAAAAAGGAGTACATCGTCTTGTACGGATTTCTCCTTTTGATTCTTCAGGCCGTCGTCATACTTCGTTTGTCTCCTGTGATGTTGTGCCAGAGATTACGAATGATTCTACGATTGAAATTCGTACCGAAGATTTGAAAATTGATACGTACCGCGCTAGTGGCGCCGGTGGTCAGCATATCAATACAACCGATTCTGCGGTTCGGATTACGCATTTACCCTCTGGTGTGGTAGTAACCTGTCAAAGTGAACGTTCACAGATCAAAAACCGTGAGCATGCGATGACAATGTTACGTTCCAAATTGGTAGAACGTAAAATTGAAGAAGAACGTAAGCAATTGGATGAGATTCGCGGAGAGCAATCGGATATTGCTTGGGGCAGTCAGATTCGTTCTTATGTATTCCATCCGTATAGTATGGTCAAAGATCACCGTACTTCTGTCGAAACAGGAAATATCGGTGCAGTCATGGATGGAGATTTAGATCCATTTATCGATGGATATTTACGTAGTAAGCTCAAAATCGAAGTCGAATAATAATCGATTTTTTAAAGTCTGGTATGAGAGTTATCTTTCATATCAGGCTTTTTTTGCGCTTCAATAACGAGAAGAGGTCTATGTCTAGCCTGTAGTGATACAAGCATTACTCTATTTCATCCAAAAGATTGTTATAAAGCAAAACATCTCTGCTATACTACGGTGCTGTATGTTCTTTTCAAATAAATAGGGTTGCGTTAGAATAAGAAAGCTATGAGACTTTATGCAAAATAATGAGTACAGGAGAATATCAAAATGATCATGCAACCTCGTACAGGGCAACGCAGACGCAAGCCGCCAATGATTCCATTAACAGGACCTCTTCGTAACAGTTGGGATATTTTGTTGATCATCGTAGGCGCTTTTATTATGGCACTGACGTTTAACCTATTTTTATTACCTAATCATATCGCTTCAGGAGGGGTCTCCGGGATATCAATTATTGTCAATCAACTACTCGGGATTGAACCAGCGTATATTCAGTGGTTACTTAATATTCCTTTGTTTATTGCAGGTGTGATATTACTGGGTAGACAATATGGAATGCGTTCATTGATTGGGACAATTGTATTACCGCTATTTGTTTATCTGACAAGTAGTTTTCCTGTGCCTACGACTAACCCTTTATTAGCAGCATTATATGGAGGAATTGGAGTAGGATTGGGACTCGGGATCGTTTTCCGCGGGCGTGGTTCTACTGGTGGATTATCCATATTAGCGCAAATTATTCAAAAGTATACTGGATTTAGCATGTCTTTCTGTGTCATTTTGACAGACGGTAGTGTTATTGTATTCGCAGGGTTATTATTGAAGCCAGAACAAGCATTATATGCATTAATCAGTCTGTATATTACCAGCAAAGTGATCGATGCTGTTGAGCTTGGATTCAGCAATTCCAAAGTTGCTTATATTATTACCAATGATATTGAACAAATGCAGACAGCGATTCTAAATGATCTGGATCGTGGATTAACAAAGCTTAACGGTGAAGGCGGATATACAGGTGACGAACGAACTGTATTAATGGTCGTTATCGGGCAAAATGAAGCCAGTCGTCTTAAAACGATTGTACGTTCTGTTGATCCAGATGCTTTTGTTATTATCAGCAATGCTCAAGAAGTATTAGGTAAAGGATTCAAAATGACTGGATAAAATGAAAAAATCCTTTTCGCCATACCAGCTTAGAACTCATTAGGTAAGAGTTGGACGCTGAAAAGCGAAGAGGATTTTTTTATAATGTACCGGGTCAGAGCAATACATCACAAAAGTACTAGTTGCTATAGTTCTAATCATCTGTAATCTTATAAGCTAAAACTATTTTTGTAGTATGTATTAGTTAGCTTTTCTTTTCAAAAGATAAATGACGGTATAACCAATTGCTAAAATAGCTACACTGGCTAGACAAACAAGTACAAGCGGAATAGTAATAGTTCCAATTAATGAGTAACCGACAAGCAATCCGGTGAGAAAAGCAGAAATTAAATTAATTGCTATATTCCTCATCTATCCAATCCTTTCCCTTTATCAAGTATAGATCAATAGTAAAATGAAATGGTAAATAATGGTTTGTGGATATCGTAGCACGAAACAGATGCAAAATAAAGAGAATAGATGAGTAAGTTAAGCCGACTGATATAATTAGTAATATTAGTAAAAAGTAACGATTAAAAGTAAAAAAGACCTTTTCTGAAATTTAATCAGTTAAAGGTCTTTTATTCGTATATAATACAACTAAAACAGATAAGACGATGTATAGATGCATAAAAGGAATAAATTTATTCATAAAGTTGTATTTATATTAACATGGATGTATAATAATACACATCTTATTTATTCGGACTGAAATGGAAATTGTCGTTAGTAAAATGGAAAATTGCTTATACATGGATACAGTAGATTAATGATCTTATTTGAGTACAGGAGGAGTTCAGCTTGAATCCAACTAAACAAAGAGTAGCTATTGTAGGTTCCACCGGCTATGGCGGGGTGGAACTGATTCGTTTTTTACAGCATCATCCGCATGTCGAGATTACTTCGGTTATTTCTGCATCAAGCAGTGGAGCACCGATGTCAGATCAATTTCCTCATTTAGATAGCATTATTGATATGGAATTAGATGGAGTCGATGCAGTGGCAACGGCTGCCAAAGCAGATATTGTCTTTACCGCTACCCCTTCAGGAGTGAGTAGCACTTTAGTTCCACAATACTTAGAAGCAGGGTTGAAAGTGATTGATTTATCCGGTGACTTTCGCCTCAAAGATAGCAGTACTTATGAGCAATGGTATAAGCACGATGCACCTGAAGCTAATTATTTGGCAGAAGCAGTGTATGGGTTATGTGAGCAAAAGGGTAATGATGTACAGGATCAGCGTCTAATCTCGAATCCAGGTTGTTATCCTACGGCTACGTTGCTCGGATTAATGCCTGGTGTCGAAGCAGGTTGGATTGATCATAGTTCGATTATTATCGATGCGAAGTCTGGTGTATCCGGTGCTGGACGCGGAACCAGTCTAACCAGTCATTATGCAGAAATGAATGAGAATTTTAAAGCGTATAAATTAAACAAACATCAACATATTCCAGAAATAGAACAAGTATTGTCTGGTGTAGCGGGTGAGCCTGTTGTTGTTACATTCAGTACACAGTTGGTGCCAATGACACGCGGTATTATGTCTACTATGTATGCAACGATCAAAGGGCAACATAGCGAGCAGGATTGGATCGATCTTTATCGTGAGTATTACAGCGATCGTCCATTTGTGCGTATTCGCAAACAAGGTAACTGGCCTTCGACCAAAGAAGTAGCAGGTTCTAATTATTGTGATATCGGATTTGCTGTAGATGAGCGTACAGGACGCATCACGATTGTGTCTGTTATTGATAATCTCGTCAAAGGCGCAGCAGGACAAGCGATCCAAAATTTAAATCGTATGATGGGCTGGGAAGAAACACTAGGTCTAAAAATGGTCCCTGTTTATCCATAACGCTTGGCAGTATAAGCACGACCCAAGTCCAATAAAAAAAAGATTTTTGCAAAGCAAAATATCTA
>NZ_JARUWY010000023.1:0-28252 GCF_030433815.1 Paenibacillus sp. PsM32
AGCAAAGAGCAAAGAGCAAAGAGCAAAGAGCAAAGAGCAAAGAGCAAAGAGCAAAGAGCAAAAAGCAAGCCCCACAGAATCAATACGAACTAATATCCAACACAACCAGCGATTACGAAGTAGAGCCTCAACCAACTAGACTACCAAAATAACCTTAGAGAATTAGGGTGTGCTTTAGAAAAGTTGAACCACGCTCAAGCGGAGAGGAAAAGGATTGTTCGAAAGAGCGAAGCGCTCGCCTTTAAGGTTGGATATCGACTGCCTAGCAGTCCATCAAGATATCCAATCTTAACAGCGACGACAGAACAACCTTTTCCTCGCAGCGCTGTAGCTCCCAACCTCTTTCTACCACATCCCATTTCCTAAGCCCAAACGAAAGGTGCGATGTACAGTGTCAGAAGCCTATAAAAGTGCCGGGGTCGATATCGCGGCAGGGAATGAAGCAGTAGAACGTATGAAAAAGCACGTTAAAACAACGTTTCGCCCGGAAGTGATGACAGAACTTGGTGGTTTCGGTGCATTGTTTGGCCTGAACAAAGATAAATACGATGAGCCTGTACTCGTATCCGGTACAGATGGTGTCGGTACGAAGCTGAAGCTAGCATTTGCGATGGATAAGCACGATACAATCGGTATTGATGCTGTTGCGATGTGTGTGAACGATATTGTAGTACAAGGTGCAGAACCGTTATTTTTCCTTGATTATCTAGCATGTGATCGTGTTATTCCTGAAAAGATTGAAGCGATCGTATCCGGTATTGCAGATGGTTGTCGTCAAGCGGGATGTGCGTTGATCGGTGGCGAGACAGCTGAAATGCCTGGGATGTATTCCGAAGGTGAATATGATATTGCTGGATTTACAGTAGGTATCGTAGATAAAGCTAAAGTGATCACAGGCAGTGAAATTGCAGCAGGTGATGTAGTGCTAGGACTAGCTTCAAGTGGTATACACAGTAATGGATTTTCACTGGTACGTAAATTATTGCTTGAAGATGCTGGATATGATCTCAAAGACACCGTAACAGAACTGGATAATGCGGTGCTGGGCGATGTATTGCTAGAGCCTACTAAAATTTATGTTAAGTCTACACTTGCATTACAAGAAGCCGTTAAAGTCAAAGGAATGGCACATATTACAGGTGGCGGATTTATTGAAAATATTCCGCGGATGTTGCCTGAACATGTAAATGTAGATATCGAGTACGGAAACTGGCCGATTTTGCCGATTTTCCAATTGATGCAAGCTAAAGGCGGTATCAGCCATAAAGATATGTTCACTACGTTCAACATGGGAATCGGTATGGTCATTGTAGTTCCTGCGGATCAAGCAGAACAAGCGTTGACATTACTAGCAGAACAAGGTGAAACCGCGTATCAAATAGGTACAGTGCAAGAAGGAAATAAAGTGGTAACATTTACCGGAGTCGATGTGTAATGAAGCCTTTTCGAATTGCTGTGTTCGCTTCAGGCGAAGGCACTAATTTTCAAGCAATGGTCGATGCATGGCAAGATGGATATTTCGGTGAACCAGATGCGACTACGATCGAATTGTTAGTATCTGATAAGCCGCAGGCTCCTGTAGTTCAGCGTGCGATGCAGGCAGGTGTAGATACGTATGTATTTCTTCCCAAAGAATATAGCAGTCGTGAACAATATGAACTGGAAATCGTAGCTGAATTGCAACGCCGCGAGATTGATCTGATTGTGTTAGCAGGATATATGCGCCTACTTACGCCAACCATTGTAGATCCATATATGGGTCGGATGATTAATGTACATCCATCGTTATTGCCTGCTTTTCCAGGAAAAGATGCGTTAGGTCAGGCGTTATCTTATGGTGTGAAAGTAACAGGGATTACAGTTCATTTTGTCGATAATGGTATGGATACAGGGCCAATTATTGCGCAACAATCGATCGAAGTACAGCAACAAGATACAGCAGAGACATTAGCAGAGCGGATCCATGATATTGAACGGAAATTGTATCCGCAGGTTGTAGCTCAGATTGCTAAAGGAAAAGTAACACTTGAAGGACGACAGGTGATTGTGGAAGCTTAAATTCTTTTTAAAATTGAAGGAGGAATAAATCCATCATGAGTATTAAAAGAGCGCTAGTGAGCGTGTCCGACAAAGCAGGTGTGGTTGATTTTTGCCGCGAGTTGTCTCAATTGGGTGTAGAAATTATTTCGACAGGTGGTACTAAAAATCTACTTGCTGAAGCAGGTGTACCGGTTATTGGAATTTCAGATGTTACTGGATTTCCAGAGATTCTAGATGGTCGTGTCAAAACGTTACATCCGGCAGTACATAGTGGTCTGTTGGCGGTTCGAGATAGCGCAGAACACCAGCAACAAATGAAAGATTTGGAACTCGGATATATCGACCTTGTTGTTGTTAATTTATATCCTTTCCAGGAAACGATCTCCAAGCCAGACGTTGCATATGAAGATGCGATCGAAAATATTGATATCGGTGGGCCGACAATGCTACGCAGTGCAGCTAAAAATCATGCATTTGTTAGTGTAGTCGTTGATTCTAGCGATTATGCCAAAGTATTAGAAGAAGTACGTGCAGAAGGCGATACGACACTGGATACACGTAAACGTCTAGCGGCTAAAGTATTCCGTCATACAGCGGCTTACGATGCATTGATTTCTGATTACTTATGTGAAGTTTTGGGAGATCCTTTGCCAGAGCGTTATACGGTCACTTATGAGAAAATTCAAGACCTTCGTTATGGTGAAAATCCGCATCAAGCGGCGGCATTTTATCGTAAACCAATGGCTCCAGCAGGGACATTAACAACGGCTGAACAATTACATGGTAAAGAACTATCTTATAACAATATCAATGATGCAAATGCGGCTTTGCAAATTGTAAAAGAATTTACAGAGCCTGCTGTCGTGGCTGTCAAACATATGAATCCTTGCGGAGTCGGTGTAGGCGAGACGATCGCTGAAGCATACAACAAAGCATACAATGCAGATCCAACCTCTATTTTCGGTGGAATTGTAGCAGCAAATCGTACAATCGATGCAGCAACAGCGCAACCTTTAAGCGAAATTTTCTTAGAGATCGTACTAGCACCTGACTTTACACCTGAAGCGTTAGAAATTTTGACGAAGAAGAAAAATATTCGTTTGCTCAAAATGGGTGAACTGACTTCTTCGGAAGAACGTACAGCCCAGCATGTGGTAACTACGATTGAAGGCGGTATGGTTGTACAAGAAAGCGATGTACATTCCATTACAACAGACGATCTAAAAGTCGTGACTGACCGCTCTCCTTCTGGCGAAGAATTAAAACAATTGTTATTCGGATGGAAAGTCGTCAAACATGTAAAATCCAATGCAATCGTACTAGCAGCCGATGATATGACTGTAGGTGTAGGTGCAGGGCAGATGAATCGTGTCGGAGCAGCCAAAATTGCAATCGAACAAGCAGGGGACAAAGCGAACGGAGCGATTTTGGCATCAGATGCCTTTTTCCCAATGGGCGATACGGTTGAATTAGCAGCCAAAGCAGGGATCAAAGCTATTATTCAACCGGGTGGATCAATCAAAGATGAAGAATCGATCAAAATGGCAAATGAATACGGAATCGCTATGGTATTCACAGGCGTACGTCATTTCAAACACTAATTATAAGCATATGATTTTGCAAAAATAGGGATAGGTTCACTGAGAGAGTGTGAGATGCGTCAATAGTTATGCACTTCAAGATAGTATTTAGAAAGAGTGCAAAAATGTAGATGATAGATCGTGATCAACAATGCTTGGTATTCCTATAAATCCACTTGCAATAAGCAACAAAACAGACCGAATATTTCTTGTTCGGTCTGTTGCTTTGTTAGTTGGGTGCACTTGCTTAATGTACTCGATGTAGAGCGTTAATTATACTAGTTTGAGACTTTTGTAAAAGTGAAATAATGCTTGAACATAGTTGGAAAAATCCTTCTCTATTCAAAGGAGCGTGACGTTATGGATATTTTAGTTGTGGGTGGTGGTGGACGTGAGCATGCAATCATCTGGTCGCTTACCAAAAGCCCAAAAGCAGACAAAATCTACTGTGCACCTGGTAATGCAGGGATTGCACAATTAGCAGAATGTGTTCCGATTCAAGTGAATGAATTTGAAAAGTTAGCTGATTTTGCGACTGAGAAAAAAGTAGGTTTGGTCGTGATCGGCCCGGATGATCCATTAGCTGATGGAATTGTCGATGTTTTTGAAAAGCGTCAAATTCCTGTCTATGGGCCTCGCAAAAATGCAGCACTTATCGAAGGTAGCAAAACATTTATGAAAGACTTGCTTCATAAATACAATATTCCAACTGCTGCGTATGCGAAGTTCGACGATTATGAGTCTGCACTCACCTATCTACAGCAACAATCTACACCTATCGTTATCAAAGCCGATGGACTTGCCGCAGGTAAAGGGGTAACTGTCGCTCATGATATGGATGAAGCAATCGAGGCGTTACAGTCCATTATGCAAGATAAAGTATTTGGCGAAGCCGGTAGCAAAGTGGTTATCGAGGAATTTCTAGTCGGACAAGAAATGTCGATTTTGGCTTTTGTCGATGGAGAAACGGTTCGTCCTATGCCTGCTGCGCAAGATCACAAGCCAGCATACGATAATGATCTAGGTCCAAATACAGGTGGAATGGGAACCTATTCGCCGTTACCACATATCAAGCAAAGTATTATCGATCAAGCGATCGAGACGATTATTGTACCAACAGCTAAAGCGATGGTTGCTGAAGGACGTTCATTTAGCGGAGTATTATTTGCTGGGCTAATGATCTCACCAGATGGTACTCCAAAAACGATTGAATTTAACGCGCGCTTTGGTGATCCGGAGACACAAGTGGTATTACCACGTCTAGAAAGTGATTTACTTGAGATTTTTCTAGCGACGGTTAACGGTACACTTGCAGATATTGAGATCAAGTGGAGCGAGGAAGCCGCAGTATGTGTGATTTTGGCTTCAGGCGGGTATCCAGCGGCTTATGCTAAAGGATTACCGATTAGTGGACTACAGCATACCGATGAACAAGCACTTGTTTTTCATGCAGGTACAGCGCAAGGTCAGAACGGTGAAGTGATTACGAATGGCGGACGTGTACTGGGTGTTGTCGGCTTGGGTACAGATATATCTTCTGCTCGCACCAAAGCGTATGAACAAGCAACAAAAATTACATTTGAAGGTAAGCATCAACGTAGTGATATTGCAGCCAAAGCTATGTTAGAGGTATAAAATCAGCAAGCCGTCTGGGTAAAAACAGACGGCTTTTTGTGTTGATACGATCTTTGAAGTTAGACAGCTAAGTAAGCGTATGAAATATAAAATGACGTAAAAAAATATTTTACAGAAAATTTACGGTTATTTTCCAGAATTATGTTGACTGATTTCCCATATATTGATTAGATAGTAAGGACTATTCTTTTTAAGGAAAGAATGATCTAAAGGTGAAAAAGATTGTCATTACAGATGAGGCGAACATCAAATATAGTAAACGTCTAACATTTGCTAACTAAGTTGTATGAGTCAATGATATTCAAAAGGGAGAGGAATTTAATAAAATGAGAAAGATTAGCACGATGATAGTACTCAGTATGATTAGCATGTTACTCACAGCTCCACTCATGTATGCAGCAGAGTATCAATACGATGATCTAGGTCGGGTCACATCAGTCACCAAAGATGGCAAGCAAACGATATATACGTATGATCAGGGTGGGAACTTGTTAAGTGTCACATCCAATACTAATAGTAAATCGTTACGCCAAGCTTCTAACGTTATTGCAGGGTGGACAGCTTATACCACGAAAGGAATTAAAGCAAGTTATCGTACAGCAACAGAAGATGTATATGCACCTATAGCAAATATGACACCTCAATCAGTTGTACATAATGTGTATAGCGACACTACCGTAGCAAGCGATGTATACCATTCCTCTTCTTCTATGATGAACACACAATGGATCGATGTATCGTCCAAACGCACAGGCGGAGCTAATATTTACCGCGATATTCCTGTCAAAGCAGGGCAAACCTATTCTTATAATGGCTGGGTGCAGAGTAACAATGTAAAAGATGCTGTCGTGCAAGTCATTATTAATTATTATGATAAAAACAATAAATTAGTACATTACAATAACATTTTGAATCTCAAGCAAAATTCGGACTGGCATACATATGGTGCTAACTTAAAAGCTCCAGCGAAAGCAGTCAAAGCCCGAGTTCATTTACAGATTGTTCTTCTCAAATCAAAGGGTACAGCACAAGCAGGATTTGCTGATCGTACATTTGAACAGACAACACAGGAGGATAATCGTTAATGAAAAATAAATATGTACGGTTGGCCTTTCTTGTTGTTGTCTTATTGGCTATCTTTGTAGGTTTTAAAATGCATTCTGCTTCTGCGGCAACAGGTGTATATTCACTTGGCTCAGGGCAAAGTGTAGACATTACGCATGGTTATTCTACTTCCGCAACAGTATATGTTACAGGTAATAATTACGATTATGTAAAATATTTATCCAATGGAGATGTATCTCTGTATGATACTAAAACAGCATATGCTCCTATTACTTTGGCAATTAATCAGAAACTACGTTTAACTAATAATTCACCCTCACCATTAACTATAGATATGAAGAGTAAAACATTCACAGTATTAACGACTGCTGGACAAGCTTTAAGTCGATTTAATTTATTACCAGGTAACAGTGTTTTCGTACAAAATTTGAATCCAGATTATTCACAGCCGATTGATATTGGTGGAATTAATGCCAATATTCATTATGGAGCAGACGGAGAATTATCATCTCCTACATTTACACGTAAAAAAGCTAAAGGTTCAGAAACTGTAGCGAAAAATGGATCAATGATTGTAACAAATCGTGACACAGTAGCATATGATGTTGTTGCTCCTGCATTTCCTATTAATTTTTTGGGTTCTACTGAACCAGCAGATTTTCGTTATAACGTTCCTATTGGTGGATCGTTTCAAGCAACAAACCAACTAAGTAAGCCTTTTTATGTCTATATTGACAATGGAGGGACTTACGAATTCACACTATATAATGAGGATGGTTCTGTCAGTTCAACAGGTACAACCAAAACAGTGACCAAGTATGTTGGTGCTGGTGAGACATTGATTGTGACCAATGTTGATGGACCTTCTATGCTAGTTAGTGGTGCATACGGGGCATTCTATACCACGACTCAAGTTGAACCGCCGATGATAACCAAAACATTAGCACCCGGCAAAAGTATTAAAGTGCTTAACAACTCTGGCGATACCATGAAACTGTTAACTGATAACGAAGATAAAGGTTTCCAGATTGCCGAGTACAAGTCCAATGGGGCTGTAGATAGTTATGATATTTTAAATACAAGTGCTAGCTACATTATGGGAATTGGTAACTATGTTGTTATTACCAACCCTGCTTACAATGGACAAGCGATTAAAATTAAAATTCCTAAAGTGAATTCAGTGATATCCGATTCAACTAATCCTGCTTTACTGGAACAGAATATCTCTCCAGGTAATTCGGTAGAAGTGAAGAACGTATCTCCTACCAAAACAGGTTTGTTTGTGACAGGTGAATTTGACTATGCTCTATATGATAGTGCGGGTATTAATGATTATGCACCTAACGTAGGATCTTCACATGTGTACCCTGATCCAGGTGAAAGAGTAGCAGTAACCAACACAAGCAAAGGCAATGTTACAATGAGTATCAACGGGCCTTATGAAGCATTTGTAGCGACTGCTCGTACACAGCCAGTGACATTTAATCGTGTACTGAATGTAGGCGAAACGTTAAAAACGATCAATACGTCTAACTATTCATTTTATATTACGGCAAGTGGACAACACCATTATGCTGTCTACAAAAAAGAGAACAACAAAGTGGATGATTTTGATAATCCAATCGTAAGTGCAAGACATCTGATTAGTAAAGATGAGAAAATAATCACTACCAATAGTGGTAATCAAGCGATGACGGTATCCGGGCCTTATGATGCATTTGATATCAGTAGTCGCGCCGAACCTGCTCTGTACAAAGGGTATCTCAATGCAGGGCAAAGTGTGAAATTAACAAACACCAGTCCGGCGATGTTCAGTATGTATACAGATGGTATGTATGATCAAGCGAGTTATCGTGCAGATGACACATTACGCTCACTAGACCATGACCGTGTCGCCAAGTCACTCCCTTTTTATAATGGAGAACGAGTGACACTAACGAATTCTGGAAGTAGTCAGCTTGTGGTGTTGAGTCCGTATGATGTAACAACAGCTCAATCGAGTAGCGATCCTGCACTACTTGTGAAGCAATTAGCGATCAATCAGAGTGCCGAGTTTATCAACAAAGATAAATCAAACGAAATGGTTTATTTTACAGGTAAACATGACTTGATGGATTATGATACCGCAGATCAGCCTAACAGCTATTATCGTGGTACAGCAACAACATATCGTTCTGTAGATCCTAATCAGCGCTTAGCTGTTATGAACACCGATGTCAAAACAATAGATGCGTACGCCGCATTTGAATTATTTACAGGGAAAGATCGTATCAATCCAGTAACCTTTAAGAAAACATTATCTACAAAACAAAGTCTGGATTTTACGAATAAAACAAGCAAAACATTCTTTGTCTATCCAACAGGAACATACGATTTTGCAGAGTATCAAGCAGGGCAATCTATAGATATGGGCAAAAATGAGACAAGTTCTACCAAAAGTATCCCTACATCTAATAGAATGTCGATTACAAATACGATCTCTACCGATCTCACAGTAGAAGGCCCTTATGATGCGTTCACGATACAAGCACGTACGAATCCTGCTCTAGTAGAATATAGTCTAGCTCCACGTCAAAGTGTAGAAGCAGAATACACAGGAGTAAAATCAGGACAAATACGTCTAACCGTTGATTATGATTCAGCCTTATTTACCAATAACGTATTAAATGTATATAGCCGCAACCATATCAGTTCTACTGCACAAATAGTAGAGAACGGTGAACGTCTAGCTGTGCAAAATATGGCTGAGATCAATGGATTGATGTATGGAGCATATGACACATTCAAAGTCACTTCACGTACCAATCCAGTTACATTCCAGAAGGTACTCAATACCGATGAGAGCGTAGATATTACCAATACACAACCTGCGAAGTCATTTAACGTGTATCTCAACGCTGTAGATAATATCTACGATTATGTCAAACGAGATGCAAACGGTGGAATTGATGCAGTAGCACGAGCAGCAACAAGCGGAGTTGAACTTCTAGAGCATGGAGAGCGTATTGCGATTACAGCACCAACAGCACATTCGGTAATGATTGAAGGTTCTTATGATGCACTTAAGATCGCGAACCGTACGAATCCTGCTTTGGTGAAAAAAGCATTAGCACCTGGTCAAAGTCTAGAAGCGACCAATATAGACAGTATTCCTTCTCAATTAACGATTGAGCAAATCTATGATATGGCGACTTATGACAGTACAGGAGCTTTAAAACAGTATAGTTTTGGATTAAGTGGAACACCTAGACAAACGTTAGATCCTAACGCCAAAATAGCGATTCAAAATAGTGATGACATGTACAATGTGGTCTATGGTCCTTTCGAATCGTTCAAGTTCGTCGACCGAAGCAATCCAGTCACATTTATCAAAACGTTATCTACGAATGATTCTATGGCGTTTGAACAAAATGCACTAAATCAAATGTTTTTATATTTCAATGGGAATCCTTATGATTACGCACAGTACAAAGCGAATAAAGAAGTGCGTGAGTATGGGTGGGGACAACTGTCTTCACAAGCGATGACCAAAGGAGATCGTATTGTTGTTGCAGCATCAGGTACAGCTAACGTAACGGTTCAAGGTTCGTACGATGCATACAAAATCGCAACAGTGAGCGGTAAACCGGTAACGATCAAAACGCTTGAAATCGGTGAAAGCTATTCAATCCGTAATATTTCACCAGGAAGCTTTTTCGTCAAATTAGCAGGTAATCATAGTTATCAACTGTACAATGCGAATGGCACATTAACCACTTCGAGTACAGGAACAACAGCCAGTTATCATGCTGTTCCTGCTTCATCACGTCTGGTAGTGACGAATGTCGATGTAGCACCTATTACAGTCTATGCACCAACTGAAGCGATCAAAGTCACACAAGGTGATGATCTGTTAGTCAAAACATTGACTATGGATCAGACGATGAAAGCTACTAATACATCAAGTAGTTCAGCTACATTATCTGTAGATGGTAAATACGATGTGGCTGTATACGATGCTTCAGGCCAACCTGTAAATGTTGATCGCAAGTCAACCGGTAATTCGGTATCTGTTCCAGCAGGTGGTTATGCGATTCTTACAGGGCAACAAGCGTCTAATACACTGGTGAATGGAAATAAAGACAATTTTAATTTTGAAGATCAAGTGAACCCTGCACTATCGCTGTATACATTAGCACCGAATGCGCTGGTCAAAGCAACCAATGTACATGATCATGCACGTACGCTTAATGTAGGTAGTAAGTTCAGTTACTGGACAGAGCAAGGAGAAGAACAGACAGGTTCGGGTACTGTTAATATCGGAGCGGGTAATACGACCGTTATTCGTAATACAGGAACAACGACGTATGAATTGTACAGCCCATACGGATCGTTCCAAATGGAAGCTACAACAACGATTCCAGTTCCTGTTCCACCTGTAGTAAATCCTTCTGTCGGTACGATCGATCCAGCCGATTATGATCAACAGACGTATTATGCTGATCCAGTTGATACTTCTACAGGAGCACAAATCATTAACAAAACGATGATGGTTGCTCATGGAACTGTAGATATTCCTTTCCAAGCTCAGTACTATGCGCTTTTACAAGGCAATGGTGGTCTGGGTAAAGGATGGAGTCATAACTTTGAAATACGTTTGAGTAAAAACAATACAACCGGTCAGATGACCGTGTATTGGAATGCTTTCCGCACGAACAACTTTATGCTCAATAGCGATAAAGCAACCTATACACCTGTAGAACGTGCAATCCGTAATGACCAATTGCAAAAAAATGCAAATGGCACATACACACTGACTCGTTATGATGGAACGCATTATATTTTTGCTGCTAATGGAGCACTGCAATCGATGGGTGAACGTGGCGGAATTACGATGAATATGCAATATGATAGTGCAGGCAAGTTACTATCTGTGACTGAACCGACCAGTGGAGCGAAGATCGTCATCACTTACAATGCTATCGGTAAAGTAGCGACTGTTGCAGATCAAGCGGGTCGTACATCTACGTTTACTTATGACGATACCGGTCGATTGATTACACTAACAGACCCGGGTAGTCACAAGACGACGTATACGTACAATAAGAACAATCAAATTTTGACAGGTTCACTAGATGGCAAGCTTGTATTCTCAAATGCTTATGATGGCAAAGGCAGAATACTACGTCAAAATGATGGGATCACAGCTCATCAACCAACAACATTTGCTTATAGTAATGCAGACGGAATGCTCACCACGACGATTACAGATCGCAACGGTGATATTCAAAAACGTGTGCATAATATCAATTATCAATTGGTTGAAGTGCAAGATGCGAATAACGGCAAAACAAGTTATACCTATGATGCTCAAGGTAATCGTACAAGTATTACGAATGCGCTAGGTCAGACAGCGAAGTTCGAATACGATAGCAAAGGAAATTTGACCAAAAATACCGATCCATCCGGTCTATCGATGACATTGACTTATGATGCGAAAGGGAACTTGCTCAAAGCAACAGGGCCTGATGGCAACAGTATTACAAGCACGTATGATGCCAATAGTCGCCTACTCAGTACAACCGATACCGAAGGTTATAAAGTATCGTATGAGTACAATGACAAAGGCATGTTAACCGCCGCAACTGATCCACGTGGTGGCAAAACGATCTATAGCTACAATGGATACAAGTTAGATACAGTCACCGCTTCTACAGGCGAGATCATGAAAGTGGGTTATGATGCCGCAGGTCGCATGACGACTCAAAGCGATGCAGAAGGTAACCTTTCACAAGTCGTTTACAATGATAACGATCAATTAATCAATACGATTGATCCGCTCAAAAACAAAGTAAGTTACACGTATGATCGTCAAGACAATCTAGCAAGTGTTACCGATGCGCGTGGTAATACAACAAGTTACACCTATGATGCCAATGGACAATTAACAGCGGTTCGTAATGCACTGGGTGGAACACTTTCGATCACTTATGATAGCGAAGGCAATATGACAGCTGTCACTGATCCATTGGGTCGTAAGAGTTCATTTACGTATGATGCAGCTGGTCGCCTAATGACAGAGACAAATGCCGCAGGCGCTACTGTAAAATATGCATACGACAAGCTAGGTCGTCCGATTGAAGCCTATGATGCACTCAATCACAAAATGTATACAGTAGAGTACGATACCGCAGGCAATCCGGTCAAAATGACAGATGCGCTAGGGTATACGTACACAAGCACGTACAACGATTTGAATCAGTTAACACAATCAGTCGATCCATTAAAACGCACAACCACTTATGGATATGATCGCAAAAACCAATTAACATCAGTCAAAGATGCGATTCAAGGCAGTACATCGCAGACGATTGATGCGTTTAGCCAGATTACTCAAATGGTCGATGCCAATGGTAATCGAGCTAAATATCAGTACGATCTACTCGGACGTCTGATTTCAGCGCAAGACGAAGCAGGAGGCAATCATAGCTACACGTACAACAATGTAGGATTGCTAGGTAGTGATACCGATAAAAATGGTCGTCACAGTCAATATAGCTATGATGCCGCAGGGAACTTGAGCCAATTTACCGATGAAGCAGGCAGTGTATCGTACGACTACGATGCTAATGGCAATATCACTTCGGTTAAAGGTAGCAATGGTGAAGTACTGGTTCGTAACTATGACCCATTGAACCGCGTCGAATCGTTCACTAACGGAGATGGACAGACCATTTCGTATAGTTACGATGCCGCAGGACAATTAACAGGACTTACGTATCCAGATGGCAAAAAAGTAGCATATACGTACCATGCCAACGGTCGATTGTCGACAGTAACAGACTGGACAGGACGCCAAACATCTTATACGTATGATGCGAACAGTCGCTTGTTATCGACAACCCGTCCAGATGGAACGAAAGAAGTTCGTACGTATGATGCCGCAGGACAAGTATTAACGTTGAAAGACCTGCAAGCGGATGGAACGGTATTGTACGAATACAATTACACGTATGATCAGGTTGGACAAGTGACGAATGAAGACGGTGGCGAAATCACCACTGATCTAAATACTGTGACCACTGATGTCTATGGCCCTGGACTATCGCCATCACTTGAAGATGTGATGATCCAAAGCGAAGGATTACCAGAAACCACAGACAACGTATCATCCGATGTACAAACAGATGTGTACATGCAGCCAACAAGTGTAACCGCAGATGTCTATGGCACAGGCGATATGACGATGACCTATAGTGCAGACAATCGTCTGGCTACCGTCAATGGCGAAGCTGTGAAATATGATGCCGAAGGGAATATGCTAGTCGGCCCACTTGCTGGACAAATGCAAAACTATACCTTTGATGCACATAACCGTCTGGTACAAGCTGGCGGTGTACAATACGGCTACGATAATGAAAATCATCGCACGTCGATGACCGTTAACGGAACGACCACGAAATATGTGATCAATCCAGAAGCAGTTCTGTCTCAAGTGCTGATGGAAACCGATGCATCAGGCAAACCGACAGCATGGTATGTGTATGGTAATGGTCTAATCGGACGCCAAGACGCAAACGGAGCGTACCAAAGCTATCACTACGACCGTCGTGGAAGTACAATAGCGTTAACGGATGCCAAAGGACAACTGACCGATACGTACAGCTACGGCACCTACGGAGAATCTTTAGGACACGAAGGCACGACCGAGCAACCGTTCCAATACAACGGACGCGATGGAGTCATGACCGATCCGAACGGGTTGTACCAGATGCGAGCAAGGTACTACAATCCAGAGATCAAACGCTTTGTGAATCGAGATGTCCTGAGTGGCAGTATTGACGATGGACTGACGATGAACCGCTATGCGTATGTGAATGGGAATCCAATCTCGTATATTGATCCGTTTGGACTGAGTGCGGATGGAGATTCTTGGGTAACGACTGGATTAAGCTACGGAGCCGATGCGATTCCTTATGTAGGAACGGTAAAAGGGATTCAAGAAACGATCACAGGAGTCAACTACATTACAGGAGAACAATTGTCTGTAGGAGATCGCATTGCAAATGGTGTCGGCACATTAACAAGTTTGATTCCAATTCCTGGGGCGAAGTATGTTGGGAAGTATGGTACCGAGGGAGTTATTGATGCTGGAGGTTGGGTTGTTAAGCAGTTTGGGAAAAACACAAGCAAAGAAGTAGGAAGTGCGTATAGTCATGTATATACTTCAACTCGATCATTGGATAATGAGTTTCCAGAACTGATAGGAGTTAATCCGCATTATGTAGAAGGCGCAGGATTCGGAGTGAATATTAATTGTGTTTCTTGTACTAATGCTGCTCATGATAGATTGACAGGAAGAAATATAGATTCTATTGCAGAAAATTCTACAAGATACGGAACTTATGGAGAACTAGCTCCTAGTGCTCCATGGGGGTTTCATAATAAGGAGTTACAGGTTAGTGACGTTAAAAAAATTATTATTGAAGCAGGAGATGGTTTTGCTACAGCTGTTCTTTTAAAACAAGGTAGTATTGAACATGTTATAAATGTAATAAATAAAAATGGGCAAGTTTACTTTATTGACACACAATTAGGTAAAATAGTTGAATTGAATCCAAATGTAATATTGGATGTAGGGAGACCATAAATGAATGATTATGTGAAAAAAATTGATTTTAATCAAGCTAAAAGAATAGCAACCGAGAGTGCTCTAAGAAGATTGAAGCCTTTTATGGATGATGAAAATATCTCCGTATTAAGTGCTGAATTTAAAGAAGCAGACTATTGTTGGTTTTTTTTTAGAAATGAGAAAATAGTGGGACCACCTGAAAGATCATTAGCATGGGATGGGGCATATGCTATAAGTAAAAAAGGAACAGAAAGCCTTATAGCGGATTATTCAAATGATCCAATAGCTTTAAATGAATATTTGCAAAAAATGTCAAATTATTTTAGGGATCGTAATTTGTAAAAGAGAAATTTTAATAGAAAAAATAAGTAAAAAGAAGACAACTGAATCTTTTAAAGTTGTCTTCTTTTTACTATAAATGAGCTAACTAATATCCAATAATGAATATTATGTATGATGAAAAGAATTTATATTACTACTACTTTAATAGCCAAAATTTATTAGGAATATGATTAGGTTTTATGGAATAAAAGCGAGGGTGATAATATGGAACTTACATCATATAAATATTTATGGGAGACTAATGAATATTTTTTGGAAAAAATGAGCGAAGGTTATTTGATTATTAATAAAAAAAGTAATGATGCTCTACTGATAGAAGATGATGACTTATATGATAAAATCGTAAAGAAAATGATTAAAGCCAAATTTGACATTATAGATTAATTTAGATCACCACTGACGACTAAAAACAAACAACTACTCGTAATTTCAATCATAAAGTAGTAGTTTGTTTTTATTATTCCTTATTATAATTTAAAAATAAAGTAGGTTTTGTAAAGAACAGTTATATTGCTACGTAAATATTAACTGTTCTTTTTTGTATTAAAAAGTACCTGTTTTTAAAAGGAACTACAGTAAATGATTTTACAATAAAGATATTACAACCCAGAGATCAAACGCTTTGTGAACCGAGATGTTCTGAGTGGCAGTATTGACGATGGACTGACCATGAACCGATATGCGTATGTAAATGGGAATCCGATTTCGTATATCGATCCGTTTGGACTGAGTGCGGATAGTGACGAAATGTTTAAAACGGTGGGAAGTTTCTTAGCAGATGCTGTTCCTATTTTAGGAACCGTAAAAGGTGTACAGGAAGTCTTTACAGGAACAGATTATGTGACAGGTCAAGAACTTTCTGTAGGAGACCGAGTTGCTACTGGAGTAGGTACATTAGTTAGCTTTGTCCTTGGCGGGAAAGTCGTTGGGAAGACAGCGACTAAAGGTGTTATTGATGGTGGTAGCTGGCTTATTGGTAAGTTCTCCAAACAACTAGATGAACTTCATGAGGAAAGTAATTTAATTAGAAGAATTTTACCAAATGGACAAGTTATTGCAGATGTTAGTCGACTTCCAGGAGCAGAAGGAATGCTTGTATCCAAAAGATTAACACCTAATGAATTAAGAGAGCTTACAGAAGAATATCAAGTAGAGTTTGCACTAGTATATCAATTGGGAAATGGAAAAAATGGAAAAAATGGAAAAGGAGGAACTTACAAATTATTCTCTGGAACAATTAATAGTGTAATAGTTCCTACTGATAAAAGCTCAATGTTAATTTATCATACACATCCTGCAGGTAGTCCATTTTCTAGTAAAACTGATAGATTATTGTTGGAGAAGTTAAAGAAAAATGGTTCTCCTCAAAACAGTTCTCAAATTGTTCCTTTAGGAAGAGAAGATGTTATTAGATTTTATAAAGACGGTTCACATAAATAAAAGCGAAGGTGATAATATGGAACTTACATCATATAAATATTTATGGGAGACTAATGAATATTTTTTGGAAAAAATGAGCGAAGGTTATTTGATTATGCATAAAAAAAATAATACTGCGCTACTAATAGAAGATGATGGCTTATACGATAAAATCGTAGAGCAAATGATAAAAGCTCAATGTGAAATTATAGATTAATTTAGATTATTAATGACGACTCAAACAAACAACTACTCGTAATTTCAATTAAAAGTAGTTGTTTGTTTTTGTTATTCTTGACTTATAAGATTAGTTAATTTGAATAAGTACTGTAATCTAAAATAAAGTGAGTTTTGTAAAGAACAGTTATGTTGATGTGTAAATATAACTGTTCTTTTTATATTACCAAGTATAAATTTTTAATAGGAAATATAATAAATTATTTTACAATATATGAAAACAAGGTATTATAACCGATACAATCCAGAGATCAAGCGTTTCGTGAACCGAGATGTTCTGAATGGAAGTATCGACGATGGACTGACCATGAACCGCTATGCCTATGTAAATGGGAATCCGATTTCGTATATTGATCCGTTTGGACTGAGTGCGGATGGAGATTCTTGGGTAACGACAGGATTGAGCTACGGAGCTGATGCGATTCCTTATGTAGGAACGGTAAAAGGGATTCAAGAAACGATTACCGGATTCAACTATATTACAGGTGAGCAATTGTCTGTAGCTGACCGAGTCGCCAATGGAATTGGTTCATTAACAAGTTTGATTCCAATTCCTGGGGCGAAATATGTTGGGAAGTATGGAACCGAAGGAGTTATTGATGCAGGAGGTTGGGTTCTTAAGCAGTTCGGGAAGAATGAGACTAAGCAAGTAGCGAGTAGATACCGATTAAGGGTCAATTTACAGTTGTTTGCTGAGGGGACGGTTAATGGTAATATAACGTCAAAGGAACTTAACGCATTTGGGAATCGTACTGAACCGAGAGGTGCTAGACCTTCAAATGACTTTGGGGTTTCAGAATCCACCGATGTCGTTGGACCTCAAGCACCCCCACTTCCAAATGGAGCTTCTACTGTAACTGATGTAAATCGTATACCACTTAGTGGACACTACCATACTCTTCCTGAAGGAACAGAGTTACCGGATGGGTTAGGTGTAATTCATGATGGAAGTGATGTTTTACCAAATTCACCTCGTGGTCATGGACACAATACCATTTATCCAACTAGACCAATGACTGTAGAAGAATTTAATCAATTATTTAAATCATTACCTTGGAGATATGGAGGTAAAAAATAAGTGAACGATGGAATAATTCCACCATATGAATTGAGACTTCAAAACGAACTTAATAAAGTATCACCAAACGTATATGACAGAACGGACGACATCGAAAGTTTACCGGAAAGCATTGGAACAAAAGTTCTCGCCGTACTTGTCGAATTTGCCTGTTATTCTCAAAATCTGACTATGATTGAGTTAGCAAGAAATAAGATTAAAACAATTCCTTCTAATTGGTTAATGAAGTATTTCCCGGAGGTAGCAAAAAAGTCGATTAATTTTGAAGACGAATGGGAGTATCGTAGATTGTTAGAGCTTTTATCAGAAGCAACTCCAATTTTATTGAAATGGGGAGTAGAGCTTGGAGTAAATTCAACAAATGAAGAGGTTAGAGAAGCGGCAGAGGATTTTAAGGGACAGTAATTAGATTATTAAGGACAAAGGAAAATGCGTTGAAACCTCGATTGGCTTGTGCCTTTCGAGGTCTCTTTTAAGTGGCTATACCAAGTGCCGAACGAATCCATTATTCAACCAATAACACATTTAATACTCGTATAAAGATTTCGTCATTTCGGTTGTATGTACGAAAAGTTTTAATTTTACACCCTAAATAACGCTATTTCGTTTTATCAAACAGGTCAATTATGGTCAGATATCACCATGATTGACCTGTTTTTCTATCTCCATTTTATTACTTTTTTTTTAAATTAAAAGGAATTTTTTAGATAGAAACTCCGATGGATACATTATCAGAGAAAATATACTTACAATGCCACAGGACAAGTATTGACACTCAAAGACCTGCAAGCCGACGGAACTTTATTGTACGAATACAATTACACGTACGATCAGTTTGGACAAGGCACCAATGAAGACGGCGGAGATATCAACGCCTATCTGAATAGGGTTACAGTCGATGTCTATGATAGAGAAGATATGGCGATGACGTATAGTGCAGACAATCGCTTAGCTACAGTGAATGGCGAAGCGGTGAAATACGATGCCGAAGGGAATATGCTAGTCGGCCCACTGGCTGGACAAATGCAAAACTATACTTTTGATGCACGTAACCGTCTGGTAGAAGCCGGTGGTGTACAATATGGATACGATAACGAAAATCATCGCACGTCGATGACCGTTAACGGAACGACCACGAAATATGTGATCAATCCAGAAGCAGTTCTGTCTCAAGTGCTGATGGAAACCGATGCATCAGGCAAACCGACAGCATGGTATGTGTACGGTAACGGCTTAATTGGACGCCAAGACGCCAACGGAGCGTACCAAAGCTATCACTACGACCGTCGCGGAAGTACAATAGCGTTAACCGATGCCAAAGGACAACTGACCGATACGTACAGCTACGGCACCTACGGAGAATCTTTAGGACACGAAGGCACCACCGAGCAACCGTTCCAATACAACGGACGCGACGGAGTGATGACTGATCCGAATGGGTTGTACCAGATGCGAGCAAGGTACTACAATCCAGAGATCAAACGCTTTGTGAACCGAGATGTTCTGAGTGGAAGTATTGATGATGGACTGACGATGAACCGCTATGCGTATGTGAATGGGAATCCAATCTCGTATATTGATCCGTTTGGACTGAGTGCGGATAGTGACGAGATGTTGAAAACGGTTGGTAGTTTCTTAGCAGATGCTGTGCCAGGATTAGGTACACTCAAAGGGTTACAAGAAATATTTACCGGAGTCAACTATGTTACAGGAGATCAATTATCAGTTGCAGATCGAGTAGCCAATGGAGGAGGAGTTCTTTTAAGTTGGGTACCTGGAGGCAAAATTGCAGGGAAAGCCCTAACTAAAGGAGCTATTGATGGCGGTAGTTGGGTTATAGCTAGAGTGGCTAAAACACCTGGTAAATATTTAGAATCACCTGCTGAGATAAATGGAATGTTAAATATTGGTGCAAGAGGAAAGCCTATAGAGGGAACATACAATATTGATATAGATCCTAAATCTCAAGGTGTTCATTATGGAGATGCGACTCAGCTTACTAATATAAAAACAGGAAGTCAGAACAAAATAATTATAGAAAACCCTTATGGGTATGATCCATTAAACTCTGAAATACTAAGGGTTTTATCTAAAGATGGTGAAATTATAATTACCGGATCACGTTCCAATATGAAAAAAATATTAAGACAATTAGAGGAGAAAGGATTACAAGTAAAAGGAGAACGACGTGATGTTGCCAATGATGGTACTTATTTAACAACAGATGGAGAAATAATCAAATCGGAATTTTTAGATCAATATATATTTGTTAGAAAGTGAGGTTAGATAAAATGATTCTTACTATTGATATAGGAGATGAAGAGTTTGATAGTATTGTAGATAGTAGTGGAGAATTTCAACCAATTATTTTTTTGAATTTTGCTAGCGATATAAAAGGACTATACGAATTTGAACTTGCAAATACAGTAATTAATATTTTTGACTTTGAAGATCAATTACAAATGCAAGGCTTTTTCAGTAAAGAAGATTCTTTATTTGTATTTGGAAAGCTAAAAGTTCAAATTGATGGAGTCAAAGGTGCAAATTTAAAATGGAGTAAAGATAAGTCTTTAAAAAAAGAAAGCGAAAAGTATTACAATTGGCCATATACTATTAATAAGGACGATAGAGTTTGTTATTGTGGAGGGTATTTATCATTTTTAACAGATTATTATGCAACATTAATGATTGTTACTGGTAGTAAATATAAAATTAAATTAACATTTGATTTAAAAGAATCAATACCATTTAACTCTATGGACAATAATAGTTTACAACAAGCAAAACTAAAACAATTTCAATATAAAAATGAGAATTTTCAAGGGAAATTGTTTGATAATGACTTTTTTAAAGAATATTTTTTGACTGGTAGAAAAGCGATTAAAGATGAATAATTAATAACAATATTTAATTAACTTGAGTTTTACTAAAGAATAAGCTAATTATAATGAATAATTATGATTAGCTTATTCTTATTTAGTTATCAGAAAGCTATCACTTCAAATAGAATGAATAATAGATCTTAACAAGGTACAGCGCCTAACGGTCTGAAATTTGAAAGATAGTTTAATGGAACTGAATCAATGAAAAATCTTTATCCGATTATAAATTTCTAATTAGGAGCTGAGATTTTGACATTTAGAATATTTAGAAAAGAAGTCGAAAATAATTTATTGCCAGCAATTGATTTCTTCAATGCTATTCCAAACCATTGATTTGTTGAAGTAGTAACCTTTTTATCTAAAGGTATAGGATATACTATTGAATATTGTAGTTGCAATTTTTCAGATGATTTAGATCCATAGGAAGAGCCTTTTGAGGGAATACAGTTTGTTAACTCTGCTTTGGATATATAGAGCATTCTTGATTACGAAATTGTTCAAGAACTTCTAATAGAGTCGAGTTATTCTTTTTTGAAAGAACGTCCAGAATACATGGATGCTATTAATCAATCCTTATTTGATTTTTCACAAAAGTATAATTTGCTATTTAAGAAATTATAGTTTTGAGCCACAATCGGAAATCTTCATTAGGAGGAGTTGATTACTATGACCAAAAGAAGTAGAAAAGAAATTTTAGAAGAGATTGAAGAGATGCATTTATTGCGAAAAAAGGTAATGAGTGGAGAGAAAATACCTTGTCCCAAATGTGGAGAATATTTAATTTTCTATGGCAAAAATAGTGGTAAACATCCCGGTATTTTTTGTCCTAATAATGACTTTGAAATTCTTATTGAATATAGTAATCATTTTTTAAAAAAATGATTACTATATTCAATAAGAATTAAAGGTAAAATAACCATTAATTTATAAAATTGTTGATGAATGGTTATTTTATTGAAAAATAATAAGTATAAATTGCAATAAATTTTATACTTAAAAGATATTTATGAAGTTTTTAAAAATGGATTATAAAACAGGTCAGAAAATGTCTGTGAGAGACTAGATAAATAGTATATTATGAAAATTTTGTCAGTAAAAAAGCAACTAAAAGTTATATTGATGGTCATGTTTAGGTTATTCGTAATTTTAGTAAAAAATAGTGCTGATAAGGTTCTGAGTGAAAGCATAGATTACAGAAATGTACAAAAGCTACAAAATAGTAGAAAAGAGACATTGGTTCTTAGAAAGGAAATTAGATAGTTTAAGCAATACTTGGGTCAATATGGAATTAATGTCAAAGTGGATAAGAAAGGAAAAGTACTTCGAGGTGAGCTTGAAGCAGGCTTTGACTACGGTAGCGGAGAAATTTGGATTAAGAAAAATCCAAGCTTAATAATTTGTATCATGAAGGATATCATGCAGAGCAATGGTTAGCACTACGCAAAGATTCGTATATGAATCTAAGTAGATTAGAACGGGAAGAATATGTATTTTCGAGAGTGATACAAAACAAAACAATATTTGATGAGGCATCTCTAAATCACTCTAGAGAATATATTAGAAGTTTAAGAAAAACATTAAATTAAAGGAGAGGATTAGAAATGTCTTTAAATAAGTATAAAAAAATGTCTGATAAGGAATTTAAAAATTTAAATAAAAAAGAATTTAAAGAATATTTGAGGTTACTCGACGAGGATTTTCCAAGACATCATCGCAGAATAGAAGAAATTACTGTAGAGACTGTATTAAAACCAGAAGAAGCAATAGCAATTGCTAAAAAATATCATGAAGAAAAAAAGATGGATGGAACAGTGAATGAACAAATTAAAAATTTGTTTTTTGATGAAGCTTATACGTTTGAAATCAATGAAGAAGATAGAGATCTTGATGATCTTCGACCAGCATGGAGAGTAACAGTTGATCTGCCACCAAGTACGTTTACTTTTGAAGACTATACGTTAATTGTATCGGATCGAGATAAAAAAGTACTAGGTATTTTAGATGCAAATGGTCATCCAGCTAACTTAAGATAATTATAAATCAAGCTATACAAAATAAACATGAGATGACTATTAGTTATTTCATGTTTCTTTTTCTTTCTCAGTTTATTAGAAATTAATAAGGAAATTTCAAAAAAATGATAGTGTCTTTTGAAGTGAATGTAAATGTTCAATCAAGAATAAATATTAGTAACGATGGATTTAATCATGTTTTAGAAGAACACTTTTCAAGTACGAATAAATCACAATTTACTTACAATCTCACCGGAAGAACTTCGTTCTATACTTTCGGATAAAAGTGTAGTGAATGTTCCCATTACTAGAGCACTATATAGTAACAAAGGTGATCATTATGTTAGAGAAGTTAATTTAGACAAAGCAATTAGTACAGACAAATTTAATGATTTTCAACCGACTTCAACAATAACTATTTTAACTGAAAAGAGTGGGAACCTAATTACAGTATCACCTGGCATCATAAAATAAATTAAAGGAGAGTTGAATTTGAAACTTATTAATAGTAAAACTGAGCAAGATATAAGAGAGCAATTAATAAAATCTCATAAGTCTTTATTTGAAGATGAAGAAGAAAGAAGATTGCTTACAGTGATTCGGAAAAACTTTTCTAATATGTTAACAGCATATATTCTTCATTGGATACCTGAACAAGGAGAAGATTTTTATAAAATTTTAATAAATGATTCTATAGTTGTAGGTATTGAATTAGATAAAGTAAATCAAGATACGATACCGATTATGTCCTCTATGCCAGTATCAAAATATAAACTAGGATTAAGTAGAGTTAACCAAATTAGACTCATCATAGCGATTGATTTGGCTCAAAAAGATTTAAAAAAGAAAAACTGAATATATTATATTAAACTTTGAAGAGTATATGCTTTTCGAAGTTTCTTTTTTATCTTTTATTTTATGGTAAGTATAAATTTGAAAAAATGAGATATGTTAAATAATGAACAATAGAGACATGCAAATTAATCTATTGGTAATTTTGGAAGTATTCGATGAATGGTTTTTTTAGTATCAAAAAAGAAGTGGAAAATATAGCTTTAAAGTACATTGAAAATAATTTTTTAATTACTTTTGAATTTAATTTATTGAATATCAATAAAGATGTTAATCGAAATCTTTCTTGGTTAGTCGTAGTTGAGATGCGAACTAAGAGTGGGACAATTACTATAGATATTGAACAATTAGAAGAATTTAATAAAATAATTTAGAGAGATTAAGCATAATTTGTAGGAGGTCTAAAATGCTAATAGTGGAAGCTCAAATAATGTTTAATAAACAAAATTTATCTCATGATTTAAGTACCAACAACATTTTGCGCCCCGCTTTTAATTTCGGTAGAGATTTATTGTTCTCAGGAAATATTTCAGTAGATCAGAATATTAAAATATTAGAAAGAAATAAATGGTATGAAGTCATAATAGAATTACCAACCATTCAAGAAGAAGTTTATTATCATATTCAAGATTTAATTAATATTGGGAATACTTTTTATATGCATCGTGCGTCAAAAGTTTTAGGAGAAGGAATAATAATAAATTTTTTGTTTGATACAGACGATTGAAATATTAAACTATTTAAAAAAACATTGAAATTAGAACTTAGTAATATACTGATTGAAAGTTTAAATAAGATTAAAAATTCGATTTTTATTGAAAAATCGGAAAAGTCATGGATTATGATACTGTATTAGAAAAGTAAAGTGTTTCACCATTTAGTGTTTATCATCCGACATTATCAAGGCTAAGCCAGAAGAGTTTAAGTCAATATGGTACAAATTTTGGAGGTTAGAAAAATGAATACTATTTTTGATTTAGGTAAATTCAGAAAGGCAATAGTATGGAAGGAAGACTATCCACCTATTATTAATAAAGCAGAATATGAATTGAAAACTTTATTACAATTGAATGAACCAATTGTTTCTAAATATCAAAAACTAGTACTTGAGTTAAAATTGCCTAGAAACATTTCATACTATGCATTACTTGGAGTGGAATATATTCCTAATCAAAATTCAGAATTAATGATTAAGGTTAAAGTTAATGACTCTAATCGTCTGTTTTATAACTCTGAGCTTCAATTATCTGAAGAGATTTACTCTGGTATTCCGACTGAATATGCCAATTCAATCATTAATTCTGCAAAAGAGAAAATACTTGAGTGTAACTGGAATTATGCAGGTAGCATTGTTTTTCTCTTAGGAGCTCATAGTTTAATTGGTTCTAGTGAAACGGTATTCTCAAAAGTCACAAAAATTTTAATAGCTTTATTATCAAATGAATTGTCTGAAGAATCTTGTTTAAGTGATGATTCAGTAATTAAAGAAGAATTAGATAGCCATTAATACGATATTAGCCTTGCTTAGCTTCGTGCTTTGCGAGGTTTCTTTTTTGTAAAGTACTATTCATTGTTTGAATCCGATTTCGTATATTGATCCGTTTGGATTGAGTGCGGATGGAGATTCTTGGGTAACGACAGGATTGAGCTACGGAGCCGATGCGATTCCTTATGTACGAACGGTAAAAGGGATTCAAGAAACGATTACCGGAGTGAACTACATTACAGGGGAACAACTATCGGTAGGAGATCGGGTTTCCAATGGTGTCGGTACATTAACAAGCTTGATTCCAATTCCTGGAGCGAAGTATGTCGGTAAATATGGAACCAAGGGTGTTATTGATGCTGGGGGTTGGGTTCTTAAGCAGTTTGGGAAGAATGAAACGAAGCAAGTGGCGAGTAAGTTACCATTAAAAGTTAATTTGCAGTTATTTGCAGGCAAGAAAGATGATGATTTTGCTAAAGAATTGTTTTTACCTGAATCTTACTATAAAAATAATTATGCTCCAAAACGTGGAATACCAGGAGATAGAATTAAATTTTCAAGACTAGGTTCTAGCGGTAAAATAGAAGATTCAGTAGTAATATATGATCAAGGGGGAAATCAATGGATTAGAATTGATTATAGTGATCATGGAAATCAACTTCATCACCCTAACCCACCTCATATTCATGAATATACGTATAGGGATGCTGGTAAAGAGATTGACAAAAAAAAAAAATATTTCTTAGATATAGACACAGGTCAAATAAGAAGAGGCAAATTTAACGATGAATTAAACAAAATAGAATTTTTAGATTAATAAAAGTAGGTGTTAATAAGTGTCATATATTAAAAATTATGAGAACTTAACTAAGGAATTGAGTAGCTTTGGTTCATGGTATTATGAAGAGATTACAGAAATTAATTATACAGTTGAACGTGATTTTGATGATAATTATTTAACAGTATTATACCTTGAATTTTTAATTTCAATTAAAGAGAAGAATCGACTATTTAAAATGAAAGTTCGTTATGATGGTGTTTCTGAACTTTGTCTTAGAGAAGTTACTAATTTATGTTTAGAAAGAAGTTTGATTATTCATGATAAAAAAGAACTGGGTTGGGATTTGAGGAAAAGATATCATGTTCATGATGATAGTGGATATGGTGAAAATGATGGATATGATTTTATTAGCTTTTATTGTAGGAATATGGAAGCAATAGAACTTGAAGAAGTTTAAATCTTTAATATTTAGCAATATAAGGTTAGTATCTGAAATAACTCTGATTAATGAATCAGAGTTATTTCTTATTATAAAGATTAATTGTTTTGAAAATTGTTAGAAGGATAAAGATAGCGATTTTTATCCCGATGTTAAAAAAAATTGAAGATGAAAATAAAGAAGTATATTTATACGGTCTAAATAAGAATTTAATAGGGTACCTTTATGACAGCAGAAATATAAAAAATTTCTTTCCATCATTGAAATAGTAAAGGAGCAGATATACGGATCATAACAAAGAATTAATCGATTTGTATTATCGACATATCGAAAATGGCTATTTTTTAGATGCTTTGAAGAATTATGCTATCAGTACTGGATTTGGTTTAGAAAGTATAGGTTGTGTTTTTGCAGAAGAACTAAAAGAGTGGGAAGATGATTACCTTGGAGATACAGGCATAGCTTATTATTTCGACTAACCAGAAGTTAACAAAGAAGAAGTTATTCTACTCACTTATGAAGAATTCTTTAAATATTTAGAAGAGGAAAGTTATAATTATGTATCAAAAAAATAAAGAAGATAAAGAGGAGGTAGAGGCATATTTAAAAATAATTAAGCAGAAATTCGAAATTTTATAAAGCTTTAATAAAAAGTTATGTTAAGGATATTATAAACTTAACATAACTTTTTTATTTCGAAATACAAATAGTCGATATAGTAGCAAATATAAATATTAATTTATATAATATTTATTTGAAAAAGGAATATAGAATACTGAAAGAAATACTCATTGAATTTTTGTTTCTTGACACTTCTTTTTCTTATAGCAAATGATTGTACTTTAGGAAACAAAATTTTGTATATTCATATCAAATAATTATTAGGGTTGTGATCCAGCGAATTTGGAGCCAAACAAATTAGACCTTCAATTAGAAAATTGCTTACTGGAACAAAGATTAAAACAAGTATTGAATGGGGTGAGTAAATCATGAATTCTAATTTAAAATTCATTATTAAGAGTGTTAAAAAAAGTTTAGAAATAGAACCGAATAATATGATAATTGGAGATTTAAATGAAGGATGGAATGAAGTTAATAATTTCATACATTTGAGTTATCTATCAGAATTTAATGGAGGACGCTGTGGATCTATTGACTTATGGTCAATGAATAAATTAAGTGGTAATCAATATCGTTTATCTGCATTAAATCAAAATGAATGGTTAGAAATAGGTCAAGTATTATACGAACCACTCGTTCTTAATAAAACGTCAGGAGAAGTTTACTTGATGGATGAAGATGTGGAGAAGAAAAAAGCTAGCTTTAAAGATATAGAATATTTTCTTTCCAATTATGTATTTGGACAAAGATACAAAGAAATTATTCCAGAAGGTGAAAAAGATGAATGGTATATATTTTTAGAAAAATTTAATTTAATTTAATTTATATGAATCCAACTTTGAGTTTTATATAGCCAAAGTTGGATTTTTTATTACTATATTTTATCAAACATATTTCTAACTGTATTGATACAATTGGTTTTGAAATGCTTCATAAAATAGTAAATTAAAGGAGGTTGTTAGGATTGTCTTTAGATAAGTATAAAAAGATGTCAGAAAAAGAATTTAAAAAATTAAATAAAAAAGAACTAAAAGAATATTTTGAGTTTAGAGAAAAGGATTTTCCAAGACATCATCGTAGAGTAGAAGAAATTACTGTAGAGACTGTATTAAAACCGGAAGAAGCAATAGCAATTGCTAAAAAATATCATGAAGAAAATAAAGAGGAAGGAA
>NZ_JARUWY010000024.1:0-27531 GCF_030433815.1 Paenibacillus sp. PsM32
TTGATGTTGATGTTGATGTTGATGTTGATGTTGATGTTGATGTTGATGTTGATGTACAAAAGTGTAGCCTAGCCCTAGCTTGAAGGCAATATATTTATACACCAAAAAAAGACGATTGGAATAAAACTCCAACCGCCTTTTGGATAACGATATGCTTATGTAGCATATGATTATATTATTTAGCAAATGTATCTGTTAATACAGGTACGATTTGCGATTTACGAGAAACAACACCTTTAAGCATAGCTTGATTATTTTCAAGTTTTACATTGTATGCTGCTTCTACAACATCTGTACGTTTGCCTAGAGCAAGACCTATAGAATCGTTGTTCAAAATGTCTGTTACTACAAATAAGAATAGATCCAGACCTTTTTTCTCAATAACTGCTGTTAATGCTGCTTCAATCGCTGTTTGTTGAGACAATACGTCATTCACATCTACTGCATTGACTTGCGCGATTTCGACTTTAGCATCACCCATTTGGAATTCTTTTGCATCCAAATTGATCAATTGCTCTACTGTTTTGTCGCTTAGGTCAGCACCAGCTTTAAGCATATCCAGACCGTATTTAGCAATATCCACTTCAGCAATACGAGCTAGTTCATTCGCTGCTTCTACATCTTGTGGTGTGCATGTAGGCGATTTGAACAACAATGAATCTGAAATAATTGCAGATAACATCAAACCTGCATTTTGTTTGGAGATCGATACGCCATGTTCTTTATACAATTTATTCAAAATTGTTGCTGTGCAACCTACAGGTTCTGCACGATAGTATAATGGGCCGCTAGTCTCAAAATTAGCGATACGGTGATGATCGATAACTTCGATTACTGTAACGTCTTCGATATCATCAGCACTTTGTTGACGCTCATTGTGGTCAACAAGAATAACTTCTTTCGCTTCAGCAGCGACTTTTTCTACAAGACGTGGAGCTTCTACTTTAAAATAATCCAAAGCGTATTGTGTTTCGCCGTTCACTTCACCTAGACGAATCGCTTCAGCATCTACACCCAATTCTTTTTTCAATGCTGCATAAGCAAGCGCAGCTGTAATCGTATCCGTGTCCGGATTTTTATGACCAAAAACTAATACTTTTGACATAATGACACTCCTTCGCAATCTGTTTTGGCAAAAAAGGGCTAACCCTTTCAAGTTTCCTTCCATAGTATACCTTGATTTCAAATGAAAATGAAGTTTAATCCTATTAATTGTATAGGAATAACTGTGTAACATTTTTTCAAAGTACGGCTACGGTAGGATTGGCTCTACATAAAGTAACCCAATCTGCGGCGATACTACTCAGTGGTCGCTCTGCATGGTACAGAATCTGGCTATATAACTGCGGATCTTCTTCTTTCCAGGGGAGAATGTTCAATCCACTGTATGCTTCTTCTTGATGCAATACAAATTGAGGTAAAAAAGCGATCCCCCATTGCTTGGCAACAGCTTGCTTAATCGATTCGATATTACCCAGTTCCAGATAAATCTGGCTGATCTGTTCTTGTTCTTTCATCTTTTGGATCAGGTAAGCGCGGTACGTACATCCTTCTTCTGTCAAAATTAACGGTTGTTGATGCAGATCACCAGCAGAGATGGAAGAACGTTGAGCCAGTGCATGCTCTGGATAGATCACGACTTTCATTTCTACAGGAAAAAGGGCAATCGATGTGATATCACGAGCTTGATACGGTGTATCCAAAATAAGAGCAATATCTAATTCTTGCTCGCGTAGACGACGTATCAGTTGTTGTTCTTGATCTAATACAATTTTGACTTGTATATGAGGATACTGTTGTCGGAACTGTGCCATAATACCGGGTAAATAGTAAAGAGATAGACTTTCAATCGTTCCTATCGTTAGCACCGAAGGTTCAAGATCTTCTATAGATAATGCTTGTCTGGCTTGTTGTTGTAAATCAATCATTTGACGAGCATAGGGTAATAACTTCTCCCCAATTGGCGTTAATATCACAGTATTGCCTTTGCGCTGAAATAATCGTTTTCCACCATATAATTGTTCTAATCGCTGAATATGATTGGTTACACTGGATTGAGCATAATCGAGTGCCTGCGCAGTATGTGTGTAATTGCCCCATTTTACCAATTCACAGAACGTTTTGAGATATAACAGCTCCATCTAATCACTCTTTCTCTACGCAAAAATACGGAATCTCTTATATAGCTTCTATCAAACAAATGTATTATCGATCTGATCGATAGTGAGTATCTATAACTCTATAACACTTGTATCTTTTACTTTTTGTACAATCAATACAGACCCTATCTCTTAGTCTTATTCAACATAACCCACTATTGAAGGAGTTGTCTACTTATGAATCGTGCTCCACGCTTTTCACTTACACTTGAAACCCCTGCGGCAAATACGACAGATGCTTATCGTTATTTTACAGCTAAAGCCGCATATGAAACCGATGTAGCTGATGTCATGATTGATTGTCAAAAAGGAAATCCGCCATTTGTAATATTAGATGTACGAGATGAAGCAACTTATGAGCAATGCCATATTCCAGGTGCAATTCATATTACAGGCAGGCAGATCAATGAGAAAACAACTGCCCATTTGGATAAAAACACAACTATTGTAACTTACTGCTGGGGACCTGCTTGTAATGGAGCAACCAAAGCAGCAGCCAAATTAGCTTCTCTTGGATTTCCAGTAAAAGAACTACTAGGTGGAATCGAATACTGGCGCAAAGAAGGTGGACCCGTTGAAGGGACATTAGGTATAGAAGCTCCAATGTACTGGTCGATATAATCAACTCATGTACTAGATAACAATTCCAATCGCAAAACCATCATACCCTTTACTACCTACCGTCTGAATCGATGTAGCTGTGATACGAGGATCGTTAGCTAATAATTCATAAAATTGGCGAATCCCTTGTACACGGCTATCATTACTATGTTGATCTAAGATAGCTCCTTCTCGAACCACGTTGTCTCCGATAATGACAGTGCCTGGATGAGACATTTGCAAAGCATATTGTAAATAACGAGCATTATTATTTTTGTCTGCATCAATAAAAATCAGATCAAACGCTTCTATTTGTTCTGTTTCCATCTGGGATAATTGTTCTGAGGCATCACCGATACGAATATCCACTTTGTCCTCTAGCCCAGCGAATGTAATATTCTGTCCAGCTATTTTGGCATGATGAGGATCATATTCTAGTGTAATTAATCGTCCATCTACAGGTAAAGCACGTGCCATCCATATAGTGCTGTATCCACCCAATGTACCTATTTCTAAAATGCGTTTGGCTTTGTTCATCATCACCATTAATTGAAGTAATTTCCCTTGAGCAGGTGATACATCATACTCGGGTAAAGATGCTTGCTGATTGTTACGTAATACTTGTTCTAGAATAGCATCTTTGGGGATAAGATTCTCTTCAATATACTGATCCATCTGACTCCATACTTGAATATCGCTCATACTTATCATCCTCCTATTTATAAAAACTTCTTGTGATTTCTATAAGTATTGTAGCTTGTATATATTCATATTAATAATATATAATTATTACTTATTTATATATAAAATATATGAATACATATGAAAGTAGGAATTAGGACAATGTTAAATATGCATGCTCTTTATTTATTTCATACGATTGCTGTTCAAGGTAGTGTGACTAGAGCCGCTAATCTATTAAATATTAGTCAGCCTGCGATTACAGCACAGATTAAGAAGTTAGAAAAAGAAATAGGGATCACTTTATTGATTCCACAAGGACGAGGAATTGCTTTAACGAGCGAAGCTAAAGAATTGTTGGGATTTACACAGCGTATTTTTGCGATTACCGGACAGGTCGAACAATGGATCAACGAGTATCATCAAGGACAGCGTGGGCAGATTCGTTTAGCGGCTACTTATTTGCCTGCTCATTTTCTATTGCCTGCATGGATCGCCAAGTTCAAGCAACAATATGAGCATGTAGATATGACGATAACTACAACCAATTCCACCGATGCTTTACGTCAGTTATTACAAATGGACGTCGATATTGCCATCTATGGGGGACTCGCTGAAGAACAGACAGCAGATATTCAGGCGGAAGAATTATTTCGAGATGAACTGTGGTTTGTCGTAGCACCCAATCATCGTTATGCCGGTCAACATATTTCAATACAAGAGATGATGAAAGAACCTTTTGTCATGCGTGAGCAAGGAAGCTCGACACGAGAACGTTTATTAGCCTTATGTCGAACTCACAATACCCCTCCTCCGCAGATTCCTTTACAATTTAATGGATTGCCAGAAGCAATTCAAGCCGTTATTGCTGGTTATGGAGCTAACTTCGTATCTTCATTCGTTGTACGCGATTATGTAGAACGAGGACAATTAGCACGTGTATTTGTTAACGATGTGTATTTGCAAAATAGTATTGCTATTTGTACTCGTCTGCATGAGCCTTTGTCGATAGCCAGTCAGCAGTTTATTTATACGATTCGGCAGGATAGCTCTATTCTTTATTAAATGATTCTCATCTGTTAGACGTACAATCCTTTACTATGCTTCTTCTGGTGGAGATATCGGCATATATAGACGAACCGCCAGAGCAAGCACCAATGTAATACCTAACATAACACACGAACCGATAATTACCGACCATGAGATCGACCATAATTGAGCGGTCAGCCCTAGAATAAACACAGACAACATTTGCATAACAGCGGCTACCAGACTATAAATACTACTAATGCGTCCCATCATATCAACAGGTACATGATTTTGATAAAAAGTCATAAATCCTGTATTCATAAATGCCATAAAAAAAGCTAATACAAAAAATCCAATCGCTGCACCTGTAAAAGAATCGGATAAGCTATAGATCACATATCCTGCTCCGAATCCAATCGCCCCAACTGCTAACAATATCGTGACAGTTAAGCGCTTCACAATCACCATATTTACAAGCGCTCCCACACCCAGTCCTATACCTGCTACACTCACTAGATAACTATATTGACTATCTGTACCTGCAAGCACTTCTTTGACAAAAGCAACTTCCATCGAGTCTAGCCCGGCTGCCAATACCATCAGAATTTGAAATAGAAAATAAATAAGCATCACATTCCAAGCTTGTCGGCTAAATGCTATCACTAATCGCCAATCGTGCTTGATCATTTGCCATGAGCGGTTAGATTTTGCCATTTTGGTAATCGGCTCTTGGTTAACTGGATGGTCTATTGCAACAGTTCCTTTTTCAAGATCAGGTAATATCCATGTCATCATACTAGAGATACCAAAAGCAACCGCAGTAACAAAAATCGCCATTTGCGGACTGGTGATCAAAAATAACAAACCTGCGATCGCTGGCCCAATCAAAAAGGCGCCTGAATGAATTAAACTTTGAATAGAATTAAAACGTTTACGATGTTCTGTTGGAATCAACTTGGTTGTATATACCATAGAAGTCGGTCTAAAAATAGAACTTGCCATATAGATTACCAGTACTACTGCATAGATCAAGCCAATATGATGTAAAAAAGGAAGCGTAAAAATAAGCACGGCTCGAATAAGATCAAAGGTAATCATTAATCGACGTTTATTCAGCCGATCCACTACACTTCCTGCCCAACTATTCGTACATAAGGTTGCAAATGGCTTGAGGATATACAGACCTGCGATTGCAAGCGGAGACCCTGACATATCGAGCATAGTAAGATTGAGTGCAATTAAGAAAATCCAATCTCCAATATTAGCAATAGCTACACCGGTTAATAAAATCGAAGGATATTTCCAAAAGTGAATATAGTTTTTCCATTTAGAGTACTTGCTAGAATGAGGATTAAAGGTCATTATAATGTCTCCTTAAAGGCAAAGACACGAATCAGGTCATAATCTAATCTATGTATATCATTCTCTTTATCTAACTTATATACTTTGGGATAACTATTGATAGGTCAATCTAGTATATACATAGCTATGGCCTGATCGAGTGTCTATTCCTGATATTTTGGGATATTGTTATTGCTTTTTTATGATGGGTTTGGATATAGATTGAGATTAGTCGCTGTCGTTGCAATACACTCATAATCGATTCTCCTTTCGTATGGTTTTACATAATTTTACTGATTATACCATGTGCAAATCAATTTTTGGAAAAAGCTTCATTTTTTAAGTGATCAATGTTTATTTTTATTGTGGTGTCACTTTTTCACAAGATTTAATCTGGATATTTCTGCTCTTGATATAGTCATAACAGCAGTTGTCAGTCTTTTTAAAACATGATAAAGTGAACAAATTCCTACGTGATTATAACTTATAAATAAGCGATACATTATATAACATATTGCTAACTTTTTACTATAAATTATAGATCGTTTGCTCGGTAAACATCTTTTTATGTTGCTTCATGTTACAATGCCGAATGCTTGGAAGGAGAGATATCGATGTATAAAGTGATGTTGGTTGATGATGAGATGATTATACGGGAAGGTCTCAAGACTCGGATTGATTGGCAAGTGTACGGATTTGAATTGGCAGGAGATTATGCGAATGGGTTAGAAGCGCAAACAGCTATCGTTGCTGATCCGCCTGATTTGATTATTTCAGATATATGTATGCCTTTTGTCGATGGATTGGAATTGGCTGAATTTGTTCATCACCATTATCCAGATATCAAAATGATTATCCTGACAGGATTTGATGAATTTGAATATGCGAGAAGAGCGATTCGGCTTAAAGTGTCTGACTTTATTCTCAAACCGGTTACAGCCAAAGAGATTCGTGAATTACTCAAACAGATCAAGCTAGAAATGGATGATCAACGTCAATTGCACCATAATATCGATCAATTGCATACGCAATGGTCACAAAGTCTTCCATTACTTAAAGAGCGATTCTGGGAAAAGGTATTAACTTCCGGAGTCAGTCATACTGAATGGGAGCAACACCGACTTCAATTTGCTTTGCCTTCGTTGTCCTCTGCTTATCAGCTGGTTGTTATTGAACCAGATAACGATACGATAACAGATTCTTCTACACAGACTGTTCCACCTGTGCAAGCATTAGTAGATTCACTCTCTTCTATTATTCAAACTATATTACCGGCAGAATGGGAATATACTTCGATAGTGTATCAATCCCGGTATGTATATTTATTTTCTTATCCCTCTGTAGATCACTCATCTACAACTGCAATCTTTGAACAGATCACCCAGACGATTAACCAACTCTATCAATTATCTAGCCAGCAGATCGATACGTCTTTTACAATCGGTCTGGCTACCGGATGTATTGATATCACAGATATGCCCCAGCAATATGAACAAGCGATGCAAGCATTAGAATATCGGTTTCTTTTTGGTACAGGGACTCTTTTATCTTTTGCCGATCTACAACAACAATCCTCCTCTCCTATACCTGATATCGATTGGGAAAAAGAAATTGTAACTCATCTTAGCAACAATGATCTAGAAGAAGCACAACGTTTATCTGCCCAGATGGCACAGCAAATGATTACCCGGCGAACATCGCCTACAGAATGTATTTTACAATTTCGTCAGATCGCTTTGCGTATCCAAGATTGGTTACAGCAATTAGGATTAGAATCTATATTAAGTACTTTTGTAAATCAACCTCAATGGTTAACTGCTCCTACACTGCAACACATTTTGCAAGAATGGTTCGCTGTGTTAGATCATGTGTCTGCGCATTTGAACAAACAAATACAGATCAATAGTCAGCAACATATTCAAAAAGCGATCTATTATATCGAGCAACATTATGCAGAAGCTCATTTATCATTACAAGACATCTGTAGTCATGTGTTGATGAGTACAAGCAGTTTTAGTCAAGCATTTAAGCAATATACAGAAGTGACTTATGTAGAATATCTTACTCGTATTCGAATCGATAAAGCCAAACAATTACTGCGTTTGACGGAATACAAATTTTATCAAATCGCTGAAAAAGTAGGCTATACCGATCCTAATTATTTCAGTTCTTCTTTTAAAAAACATACCGGCATAACGCCCAAGCAATACCGGGAACAGCATCGTCATGTAAAGGAGTTGTACAGATAAATGTTACGTGATCTATTCAGAATCTTTACCACCTGGAAATGGAAAAGCTTGACGACCAGCTTACTGGTTGCTTTTTCCGGTCTGATTCTGATCGTGATCGCAATTATCAGTCTTAACAATTATCGGTTGACTGTCGATGCCGCAGAACAGAATTCTCAGGTGTATATTCAAGAGATTATGCGTCAGGTGAATACGAATATCCAGACGTATATTGATAATATGGAAAATATCTCATTGCTTGCTTTGACGAATAAAGATGTGACCTACTATATTTCTAGCAATAGCTTTATCGGCAAAAATGATATTCGTCCTTATGAAAAACGGATTTCCGATTTATTTCAAAATATTCTCTACAGTCGCAATGACATCGCTTCGATTATGGTATTTGGTTACAATGGGCGTACTGTATCCGATCGGCGGATCACTGCACTTAATCCGAATATTGATCCCAAGCAACAATCATGGTATATCAATGCGCAAAAAATGAATGGCAAATCGATCGTATCTCCCCCTCATATTCAAAATGTGATTAGTGGCGAATACCGCTGGGTCGTTTCTTTAAGTCGTGAACTTAAAAGTAATGATGGTATAACACCTGAAGGCATTTTTTTGGTCGATCTGAATTTGAGCGTTATTGATAAATTATGTAGTCAGATTTATTTAGGTAAAAAAGGCTATGTATTTATTGTAGATGGTACAGGCAATATTATTTACCATCCTCAGCAACAATTGTTGTATAGCAATCTAGCGACAGAAGAGATTCCGCAAGTGTTAACTACAGCTAGTGGTCAATCGTTTACTGCTGATGATAATAAAGGCAAACGGATCTATTCTGTACAAGATACCGGATTAGGTTGGAAAATCGTAGGCGTGACTTATAGTGATGATCTGATCGCTAACAAATCTTCGATTCAACATTCGATTTTACTGTATGCTCTGCTTGGGATCGGTATCTCTATTATCATCTCTCTGCTATTATCGCTGCATCTGACCAAGCCTATCAAACGTTTGCAACAAGATATGAAGCAAGTCGAACTAGGTAACTTCCATATTCAGACCTCTATTGAAGAAGATAATGAAATAAATCAATTAGGGCAATCATTTAATGTGATGGTCAATGAAATTAAACATCTGATGGACGAGACTGTACAGACTAGCGAACAAAAGCGCAAAACTGAACTTTTGTTATTACAGGCACAGATTAATCCTCACTTTCTCTATAACACACTCGATTCTATTATCTGGATGGCAGAACAAGAAAAGCATGAAGAAGTAGTTGATATGACATCTGCTCTTGCCAAAATGTTCCGCGCTAGTATTACACGTGATCAAGAATTAGTATCAATTCGAGTAGAGATTGAACATATACGTCATTATTTATTTATTCAGAAAATGCGATATCGTGAACAATTGGATTATGTATTTGATATCCCTTCAGATATACTGCAATACAAAACGGTCAAAATTCTGCTTCAACCGTTTATCGAAAATGCAATTTATCATGGAATACGTAGTAAGACTACACCTGGTATCATCTATATCTCAGCGCGGCAAGAACAAGATGACTTGCTGTTTGAAGTGCGAGATAACGGACTTGGTATGACTGCTGAGCGCCTTGCTCAAGTCAATGAGGGAACAGTAGCTACTAATACCCAGCATGGGATCGGGATTGGCAATGTTAATGAACGGATACAGCTTTATTTTGGAGCAACGTACGGTATGAGTATACACAGTGTATTAGGAGAAGGTACAGTTGTAACGATTCGCGTACCTGCTATTTTGTGACCTACAGAAAGTGAGATTGAGTATGAGGAATCAACGTATTAGCTGGTGGATCGCCATTTTACTGGTAGCCGGTGCGCTGTATATTATCAGTTATTTTGTCTGGTTTACTTCTACTGCTGAAGAGGAAGGAACGATTATGATTATTCTCAAGTCCAATAGTCCTCAATCCGACTTCTGGCAGACAGTTCGTAGCGGTGCAGAAGAAGCTGCCAAAGAAAAAGGAATTCAATTTCTTGTATCCGGGCCTTTAGATGATACAGATATCAATAATCAGTTAAATGCTCTTCAAGATGCACTTGTGATCAAGCCACTTGCTGTCGTTATCGCACCGTTAAATGATAAGCGTGTGTTGGCTGGTATTACTCGACTACAAAATGCTCGTATTCCTGTAGTCGTTATGGATACTCCTTTACCTGTTAATAATGCTCCTTCTTCTGTATCCAGCGATCATGTACAGATGGGAATGCAAGCAGGAAGAATGGCAGCTTATCAGACCAATACTTCACCTTATGTTGCGATTATCGGCGATTATCAATCCTCCAGTATTTTCAAAGCACGTGAGCAAGGAATCAAGCAAGTACTAGGCAATATGCCTCATCATCGTACTGTCACTTATTATTCAGGAGAATCTGAACAACTAGCCTATGTATTAACCAACAAATTATTAGATGAATATCCACGTCCTAATGCATTAATCGTGATGAACGAACCTATCGCTGTCGGTGCAGCACGAGCGCTCAAAGAACGTCATTTGGATTCGATAATGTTTATCGCTTTTGATAGTTCTTTTTACGAGATCGAATTGTTGGAAGAAAAAACGCTAGATGCTTTGATTGTACAAAAGCCTTTTAATATGGGTTATTTGGCTGTACAAAAAGCTCTTACTGATCCAAGTGTGCTGGATAGCCAACACTCGGTGACGATGATTCCTTCTACCGTTATTACACCAACAACTATGTATACTCCTGAAAATCAAAAGTTATTGTTTCCCTTTTATGAAAAATAAAACAGAAGGATAGGTAGATATGCGAGCAAATCGTTGGATAGATTTTCGAATCACTAGCTTGTTGATACTGGTTCTTCTATTAAGTGGTTGCAGTTCTTCTACTGTCACACCTGTACCCGTAGGAAATACTGAACAACAAGCAGTGATCAAATTTGTAGCCGCTGAATACAGTTCAAGCACCAAGCCTGTACTTGAACGATTAGTTCGTAATTTTATGCGTGAAAATCCTTCAATTACGGTAGAGCTGCAAGTGGTCAATTGGGATCTTATTGATGGCGTGTATACTTCGATGATTAGTGAAGGACAACCTCCTGACTTACTTAATATGAATATGTATGCTCGCTTCGGCCATGATCAATTGCTGAACAATATGGATGAACTGATTTCAGAAGATCTAAAAAATAAACTTTCTCCTCATTTGTTAAAGCTTGATCGTATTGACGGACAACAATATGCGATTCCTTATGTAGCAACTATTCGCAAATTATATTATGAACAAAATCTGTTTCGACAAGCAGGCATATCATCCCCTCCACAGACATGGTCTCAATTGACCAAAGATGCTACCAAATTGAAAGCAATCGGTGCGTATGGCTTTGGTGTTGATTTAACAGATAATGAGATCCCTGCTTATCTATCTTATTTCTTTTTTGGAGCAGGTGGCGGTTGGATGAAAAATGGGAAATGGGATATCAATTCTCCTCAAAATGTTACTGGTCTGACGTATCTCAAACATTTATACACTAAAGGTCTGACTGATCCTGAACCTACAGTTACGATTCGAGACGAGAAACAGCGTATTTTGGGAGATGGGCAATTAGGCATGATGATTAGTGGTAATTATTTTGCGGCTGTTACAGAACGTGAATTTCCAAATACAGCGTGGGGTAGTGGCATGATTCCTGTAAAAGATGGACAACCTGAAATGAATTTTGGGGTTCAAGATGTTATGTTATCATTCAAAACAGATCATACGAATAAAGAAGCATTATCTACTTTTTTGGATTATTTGTACAATGACGAGAATTACGAAAATATTATCCGTCAAGAAGGAATGATCCCTGTTACAACCACTGTTGCGAATAAACTATCTTTAGAAAATCCATTAATGGAAGCTGATATCAATCGATTACAAACAGCTTACTTTTACCCATTGCAACAACCAGAATGGGGAGATATTATGGCATTAACTCGCAAAATGGGTAATGCTATTTTATACAATGGAATCACCCCTCAAGCCGCTTTGGATCAAGTACAACAATATGCGGAACGACAACAAACGCTTTATCAAAACCCTACTCATCCGTAATATATATCACTTATATAACATAGTAAGTAACTATATTTAACTTAAAGTTCATGAAATTCTATAAAATCTCGTAAAATATTCAAGATTTAAAATAATATATTCAATATATTTGCATAATCAAATCCCTTATGATAAACACAGACGCCAAATCGTTGTATTGCTAACACAAAGGCGTGATTTAAATTATCAATTAGGGGGTTTGATTTTTTATGTCATGGAAAAAAAGATTATCTGTATTAAGTGCAGCGGCATTGCTGACTGTATTTACATTATCAGGTTGTGGCAGTAGCAACGATTCAGCAAGTGGAACGGCAAGTACAGGAACAACCGCTTCATCCGGTAAAGGTCTTACTGGAGATTTTGAAGTTCAATATTTTGTAGGCGGTTATGGCGATGCCTGGTGGAAAAAAGTTGTAGAAGAATTCCAAACCGCTAACCCCGATCTGAAGATTAAAGTCAGCGCAGGACCGAAAATCAATGATCAAATGAAACCCCGCTGGATTGGTGGTAATCCACCCGATTTCGTTTATATCGATGGTGCAGGTCTGAATGCTCGTCAAATGATTGAAGACGGACAATTGGAAGACTTAACGGAATGGTACAAAACAGCCAAAACAGTAGACGGTGATCTAATCTCTGAATCTCTTACTCAAGCACCGGAAGATTACAGTGGCAAAACATACAATATTCCACTCGCTTTAAGTTCATGGGGTATTTTCTGGGATCAAAAATTGTTCGCTGATAATAACTGGAAAGCGCCAACAGATTTCGATTCATTCATATCTGTAAGCAAAGAAATCAAAGCAAAAGGAATCACTCCTTTTATCCATACCGGTATTTATCCGTATTACATCAACAACTCTATTTTGTATCCAGCTATGGTATCTGCTAACAATGATGACTTTTCCATTTTGCAGAAAATAGCCGCTAATGATCCAGAAGCTTTCAAAAGCCCGGCTGTTATGACTGCACTAAACCAAATTGTGACTATGCGTGATGACGGAATTATCGATCCGGCTGCTGTACAGCTTAATCATACCGATTCACAAATGTTATTCCTGCAACACAAAGATGCTTTTATCGCTAACGGATTATGGATGCCTAATGAAATGTCCAAAGATGTACCTGAAGGTTTCGACTTTGGATTTATGCCATCGATCACACAGAAACCAGGTGGTAAATCGATCGCTGTTACTTCTACAGCTACCGTTGGTGTAGCATCTAAAGCCAAAAATAAAGAAGCTGCTTATGCGTTTATTCAATTTATTTTCGCCAAAAAACAAGCTTCTCAATGGGCTGAATTAAGCGGAGCTCCTTCCAATATCAAAGGAGATATCAGTGCTTCCAACGCTCCTGCTTTTGTTAAACAAGCCGCTGAATATTTAAATTCTAAAGATACTATTGTTGTACCTACGATTACATTTAATGCAGATGTAGAAAAAGCAATGAATGATGCAACAGTCGCTCTAACTATCGGTACTATTGATCCGAATGGATGGATCGAACGGGTATCCGCTGCCGCTCAAAAAGCAGCAAATTAATAAAGATGGATCACAGGAGAGAGCCTGATGCTTATCATCCGGTTCTCTTCTGTTTTACATTCAGAATTATGAATATATGGGATTGAAAAAGGATGGTGGCTTGATGACTTCGCGGCACTGGCAACGGAATATATTTATTTTATCGTTTATTTTACCTACGCTTATTCTATACGCATTGTTTATGGTATATCCCATTATTCAAGCACTTTATTATTCTTTATTTGACTGGTCAGGTTCTTCTGAAAATAAAGACTTTATCGGTCTCAAAAATTTCGTCGATCTGATGCACGATCCGATTATGTGGCAAGCGATAGGTAATGATTATTTTCTAGTAGCAGGTAAAATGATTGGTATTATGGTTTTGGCTACTTTTTTTGCAGTATCGTTAACCCGCTTCCGGCTCAAATTTGCTTTGTTTTTCCGCTCTATTTTCTTTATTCCAAATATTATTTCTGTCGTTGTTATCGGTGTATTATGGGCATTTATCTACAATCCGCAGATTGGATTTTTAAATTCGATTCTTTCACTGATTACAGGTACTGAAGTCAAAACCGCATGGTTAGGCTTCCCATTTCATACGATCTGGATGTTACTCCCTCCATCAATCTGGGCAGGGATTGGATTTTATATGATTTTGCTAATTGCCGCAATTCAAGGAATTCCTGAATCCTACTATGAAGCTTCTTCACTAGAAGGTGCAGGGCAATGGCATCAATTTACGCATATTACATTACCGCTGATCTGGGAACAGATTAAAGTTTCGGTATTAAATATTATGATGACTACACTGAACGGCTCATTTGTCATCGTAATGATTATGACCAATGGTGGGCCGGATAATTCGACTCAGGTTATGGGCTCTTATCTGTATCAGATGGCTTTCCAACAATATCATTTTGGATATGGGGCTGCTATTGGTGTGATTATTTTGATTATGTCGTTAATCACAACGATCGCATTACAACGTATTATGCGTCAAGAAACTGTAGAAATGAATTAATATTGATTATTCACACAGAGATCAAATAAACCTATCGGTCTGAATTCCGCATATTGGAGCATCAGAACGTCAATCAAGGAGGAGCTCGATGGGCAATATTATGGGTATTCGCAATCCTATTATTCGTATCTTTTTCTATCTGGTGTTAGCAGTTTGGAGTATTACTGTATTATATCCGTTACTGTGGACATTGCTGGATGCGCTCAAAGACAACAAACAGTTTTACGCTAACCCACCCTGGGCTTTGCCTGATCTTCCGTTGTTATGGAGCAATTTCAGTTATGTATGGGAAACGTATAACTTTGGCAAATATTTTACCAACTCATTAATTATCACACTCGGTTCTACATTGTTAGGATTGGTGTTATCTGCTACGACTGCTTATGTACTAGCACGGTATCCGTTTAAAGGGAGTAATGCGTTATTTCTACTTTATATCAGTTCTATGATGGTTCCTTTTAGTCTGGCATTGATTCCGTTGTTCTTTTTAATGAATAAGCTGAACCTGATTAACACTTCTATCGGTTTGATCTTGGTATATGCTACCACTTTGATTGCTTTTGGTGTCTTTGTACTAGTGGGCTTTTTCAAAACATTGCCGAAAGAATTAGAAGAAGCCGCTGCGATGGATGGTGCTTCTTACTTTGGAACCTTTTTCCGTGTTATGCTTCCATTGTCTCAACCGGGACTTGTTACAGTAGCTATCGTCAATATCCTCAATATTTGGAACGAATACTTTGTGGGACTGGTGCTTATTAATGATCCAGATCATTACACCTTGCCTATCGGTATAGCCGTAATGCAAGCTGAAATGCAATATCGTACCGAATGGGGACCATTGTTCGCAGGGTTATTTATCAGTATTGTACCGGTGTTAATTATGTATATCTTTTTCCAGCGTCAGATTGCCAGTGGGATTACAGCAGGAGCTGTGAAGTAATACTTCAATAGAACACAATGATTAGATTCAATAGTAAAAAAAGCCGAGTCACAATCAGGAATAACCCTGAATGGACTCGGCTTTTGATTATATCTATCAATTTATAGATTCATCTCTACAACATAAAGTGGTGATCAGTAGCAAATACTATTCTACAGTTACACTTTTCGCAAGGTTACGTGGTTTGTCTACATCATGCTCAAGTGCTAATGAAGCGTAGTAAGCAAGCAATTGCAATACAACAACAGACAATGCTGGAGTCAATAATGGCAATGTTCTTGGAATCGATAGTACTTTATCTACCGATTTCATTAGCTCTTCACGACGTTCTTCATAGCTCACAACCATCACTTCTGCACCACGAGCTTTTACTTCTTTGATGTTGCTTAATGTTTTCTCAAGCACATCTTCTTGTGTAGCTAGAGCGATCACAGGAATACCTTCTTCGATCAAAGCAAGAGTACCATGCTTCAATTCGCCTGCTGCATAAGCTTCAGAGTGGATATAAGAAATCTCTTTTAATTTCAGAGAACCTTCCTGTACGACTGCATAATCCACACCACGTCCGATAAAGAACAAATGTTTATGTTGAGCGATATGCTCTGCATATTCTTTGATAATCGGTGCTTGTGTTAATACTTGCTCTACTTGCTCAGGCAATGAATCCATTGCTGCAAGAATATGAGCGATTTCTTCGGTTGTTTTGGTTTCACGAATTTCAGCCATATATAGACCCAATAGATAGAAAGCAATCAATTGAGACGTATATGCTTTCGTCGATGCTACCGCAATTTCAGGACCAGCTAATGTAGCGATCACATCATTAGCATCACGAGCGATTGAGCTACCTACTACATTCGTTACAGCAATAACATGAGCGCCATTAGCCTGTGCTTCACGTAGCGCTGCTAATGTATCTGCTGTTTCACCGGATTGACTCACTACAATAACCAATGTATCTTTTGCAATGATTGGTGAACGGTAACGATATTCGGAAGCTACATCTGTTTCTACCGGAATTTTCGCTAGACTTTCAATAATATTACGTCCTACAAGACCTGCATGATACGCTGTACCACATGCTACGATCTGAATATTACGAATATTTTTAATTTGTTCTTTCGTTAAGTTCAAGTCTGTGAAATGAACACCTTTGCCATCTTCGTTAATACGACCTAGCATTGTATCACGGTAAGCTTTAGGTTGTTCATGAATTTCTTTTAACATAAAGTGATCAAAGCCGCCTTTTTCTGCGGTAACTGCATCCCAATCGACATGGAATATTTCCCGAGAAATAAAGTTGCCTTCAATCGTCATTAATTCTACTGCATCTTCAGTCAAAACAGCCATTTCGCCATCTTCCAAAATATACACATCACGAGTATATTTCAAGATTGCTGGAATATCAGAACCGATAAAGTTTTCACCTTTACCTACGCCGATAACAAGTGGACTTGCTTGACGTACAGCGACTAATTTATTAGGCTCATACTCTGTTAATACGCCAAGTGCAAAAGCACCACGCATAAAGGTTACTGCTTTTTGTACTGCTTTAACGATATCACCGTTATATTCACGAGCCACTAAGTGAGCGATAACTTCTGTATCTGTTTCCGATACAAATACAACACCAGAAGCGATCAATTCATCTTTAAGCTCCAAATAGTTCTCAATAATACCATTATGCACAACAGAAAATTTGCTTGTTGCATCTGTATGTGGATGAGAGTTAACATCAGATGGTTTACCATGAGTTGCCCAGCGAGTATGTCCAATCCCTGCATTACCAACCAAAGGGTGCTCTTCTAGCTTAGCTTCCAAGTTATTCATACGACCCAAAGCTTTAACCACTTGCAATCCTTTACTTGTAAAAACAGAAATCCCCGCTGAATCATAACCACGGTATTCCAACTTACGAAGACCATCCACCAAAATAGCTTGCGTATCTTTATTCCCAATATATCCAACAATACCACACATCGTTGTATTCCTCCGTTCGAATGTTCGTCTCATGACGTTAGTTGCACATAAGAACAGGAGTCAGGGATATACAGATCATGACATTAGAATAGATATGCACTGTAGATCATCTCTGCACTATATTTAGTTTGGAGTTCTATTATCGATAGTTATCGATTATTCAGCTTTCAATGTACATTCTATGTGATGCTGCAATCCTGCTCATGTTCTATGCACATTAGTAGTTTTGATAAAAGTAATCCTGCTATAATATGCTGATTATTCAGCTTTTTGTACCATTTTATGCACCAAACAGAATCTTTGTCGCAGAGATCACTCTCTCCTTTTAAATTCTGCTTCACGGTTTGATGCGTCACCGGGAGGCCCCCGCCGAACATTCGAACACCTCCACCTCGTCAGCTTGATCTAATTTCTCCGTAGCGATCAAGCTCTGGCGCTTAGTGAATCTTAATTCCAACCTCTATCCTCACTTTCTATATTTGAGTACGTTAGATTTCATTTACATTACAGTTTCATTACATTTGGTAACTTGTACATTATATCTATTAATCTTTTATAAAACAATGATAAAAATCTGACAAAATACTCACAAAGTAATTTCAATGCTTTTAACCCGCTATTTTGTCATAAGCAAGCCACTTATTCATTTCCGAAATACGTCTATGCTCTCTAACTAACAGACTATTACTATTTAACCTTATTTATTAACCTGACGCACGATATTCAATAAAAAGAGGCTGCCTTATTCGATGTAAATGACAGTATATCTGCCAATACACATCGTCGTCTGGCAACCTCGTGTTTAAATGTTACTGATTTAAACGACTAATTCTTTTTTAACCACACCTACAATTTGATCCACATATTGCTCTAATTCATTTTTGTTTGGACCTTCAGCCATAACACGGATTAAAGATTCGGTTCCAGACGGACGAACCAATACACGACCGTTGTCACCTAATTGATCTTCAACTGCTTTGACAGCTGCTGCAATCGCAGTATTGCCTTCATAACGTGCTTTGCTTTCTACACGTACATTTACCAATACTTGTGGATATTTGTCCATCATCGATTTTAATTCGCTTAATGATTTACCAGAACCCACCAATGTATCAACCAACTGCACCGCAGTTAAGATTCCATCACCTGTTGTAATATAGTCGAGGAAAATCACATGACCGGATTGTTCGCCACCTAGCGTATATCCTCCACGTTTCATTTCTTCCATCACATAGCGATCGCCTACAGCTGTGATTTTCGTTTCTAGAGCAAGCGATTTAGTTGCTTTGAAGAAACCAATATTACTCATTACAGTCGATACAATCATACTATCTTTCAATTTACCTGCGCGATTCATAGCATCACCACAGATACAAAGGATATAGTCACCATCAACTTCTTCACCTTTGTCATCAATCGCAATTAGACGATCAGCATCCCCGTCAAAAGCAAGCCCGATATGTGCACCATGACGAAGAACTTCTTCTTTTAACTTCTCAGGGTGAGTCGAACCGCAATGATCATTGATATTCAGACCGTTTGGTTCTGCTGCAATCGTAATCACTTCTGCACCTAATTCTTTGAAAAAAGTTGGTGCTAATTCATACGCTGCACCGTTTGCGCAGTCCATCACAATTTTCATTCCTGCAAAAGAATGAGTGATAGTTGATTTCAAATGCTCTAAATATTTGAATTTGGACGTATCGTCATTCACAATCGTACCTAATTCCGCACCGACTGGACGTGGCAATGTATCTTCTTTTGCATCCATCAATGCTTCAATTTCAAGTTCAGTCTCGTCGGTTAACTTAAAGCCGTCTCCACCGAAAAATTTGATCCCATTGTCTTCTACTGGATTATGCGAAGCTGAAATCATAACACCTGCATCTGCTTTGAGTAGACGAGTAATATAAGCTACTGCTGGTGTACTCACTACACCTAGACGGATGATATGTGCACCGATTGATAACAATCCAGCAACCAATGCAGATTCCAGCATCAGACCGGAAATACGAGTATCCATCCCGATGACCACTGTCGGTTTCTCTGCTCCGTGAGTAAGTACATAACCTCCACAGCGCCCGATCTGGTAAGCCATCTCTGCTGTTAATTCTTTGTTAGCAACGCCTCGTACACCGTCTGTTCCGAAATATTTACCCATTATTTATTGTGCTCCTTATTATTGTTCAAATTATCATTTCTAAGATTGTAGTGAATTGGTTTACTATATCGTTGATAAATACATCTATGAGAACGAATTACAATCTATTTCAGCAATCTTATCCTTTATACGCTGACCCTCACATAATGTCAATACTATACTTCATCTATCAACTGCTTATCGGTACGTACTGGGAAATACAGCTTTCGTACTTGTAGCCGCCTCTGATGTCGTACTATTACTATTAGTATTGTTACTACTGTTATCTGGAGGAATCGTTGTTGTCCCACCGTTCTCTACTCCGGCAGACCCGTTACTTTCAGGATTCTGTTCAGGTGTGGTTCCTTCTGGAGTGGTAGGCGTTTCTTCTGAAGGAGTTGTCGTTCCCGGGTTACTTGTATCTGGTGTTGTTCCACCTGTACCTGTACCCGTACCTGAATCAGTGCCACTACCTGAACCTGTTCCATCGGTAGTGCCTGTTCCTGAATTATCAGTATCCGCCGGATCCTTTGGCGTTGTATTTTCCGTTTTTTCACTGATGGTTACTGTGACTGTAGGGGTATTTGCTGGATCAGACAAAGCAATCGTATCTGGCAAAATAACCTGTACAGGAATTTTATAAGTGCCTGGCTTTCTACCGCTGATATTAGCTGATACTTCAATATCGGCTGGCTTGAGTGCTTCTAATGCTTCAGGCGTTCCTTTTACATTTAGAGTCACTTGTTGATTCGCTGGATCAGTAATCACATTTGTATAATTATCACTTGCCCCTTTAAAAATAACAGGAATATTAGTGACATCTTTTTGTGAGAATGATTCTGCTGTGATTTTCACCTGCACTGTAGATGGTGCGATTCGGTCTGCACCTTCAGGAATATCTAATTTAACCGTCAGATTCGTAGTTCCTGCTTCTTTAATCGATCCTAGATCGACTGTTGCTGTAATCGAATCTCCTAATGCGGCTAACGATTTCTCGGATCCATACACAGTCACTTCATTCACGCTTGCTTCTGTATTCGCCAATATCAGACTATTTGGAAGTTCACCAGTATAACTAAGATTCAGTGGCAAAGTCTTCACAGACGTCCCTATAGGCACTTCTACTTTGACGGTAGCGGGCGAGACAACAGCATTTTTAATAACTGATCCATCTTTGGCATAGACGATCAGAGATACCGTTTTGGAGACTGTGTCCGTAGCACCCTCAATATTCACAACACCTTGGACTTTCTGTACATCTTCAAGTCTGCTCTGAGGTAATGTAACGCTAACTTTATCGGTTCCATCGGTAATAACAGGATCTCCTGCTTGATTGCCTGTTGCAGGTTCGCCCTGGGTTACGATTTCCGGTACAAATGCATTAGACGTTTTCTCTTCAATGGTTACTTTAACAGTACTTGGACTCATCGATACATACTGTACACTAGCAGGCAATTCCGGAATCAATGGTAACGTCATTGTTCCTGCCTGAGTGACCTGACTTAAATCTACCTTCACTTTATAGCTCTCTGATGAGAAATATGAAGTCAAATCAGACTGTTGTCCTCTTACCTGAATACTCACACGTGTAGGATCTAATGATTTAAGCACATACTTATCTTCATCAAATCCATACGCTTGAACCTGCACATTGTCGATTACATTGGTTCCCATCGCTGAAGAAACGGAGGTGGTGCGAATAGAAGCTGCTCCTCCATCGAGATGGACCATAACCCACAGTAGTATACTTACAACCAGAGCCAGTACTTTAGCAACTGTGTTGTTATTGATCCATTTGTCCATCATTACTGCTCCCCTCCTTTACGTTTCCAGAACGGGCTTTTTTTCTCTTTTGTTGCCACTTTTGGTTTCAAAGCATCATGTAATTTCGAGATCAAAGACTCTTCATGAATATCACGAATAACCTGTCCGTTCATAGCAAGAGACACTTGACCGGTTTCTTCAGATACGATTAATGAGACTCCGTCGCCCACTTCACTAATTCCTATCGCAGCGCGGTGTCTTGTTCCCAGCTCTTTGCTGATAAATGGATTCTCAGACAGCGGTAAATAACAAGCTGCTGCGGAAATTTGCTGACCTTGAATAATAACAGCTCCATCATGTAGAGGCGTATTAGGTATAAAAATATTAATAAGCAATTCTGAACTCACCATTGACTGCATTTTGATACCTGATTCGGTATACTCGTTCAGACCTGTTGTACGTTCAAATACAATCAAAGCTCCTATTTTGCGTCTGGATAGATAATGAACAGCTTTAATCACTTCATTGACCATTTTAGTAATTTCTTCATCATCTGCTAACGTTCGACCGAAGATCTTACCACGACCTAATTGCTCCAGTCCACGTCGCAGTTCCGGTTGGAAAATAATAAATATAGCTAATACCCCAAACGTAAATGCCTGATTCATTAACCATTTTAATGTATACAAATCAAACCAACTACTGATTGCCCAGATAAACACAAGCACCAAAATACCTTTCAGCAATTGTACTGCTCGTGTACCACGAACCAATAGAATTAACTGATAAATAATATAGGTTACGATTAAAATATCAATGATATCTTTGATCGAATCTTTCCAAGTTAAGCTTGTAAAATAATCCATACTGAAACCCCCGTCATGTTCTATCTAGTGGACTTATCATCTATTATTTTCCTCATGACTGTATACACAGAAAGTAGGTTTTGTATAAAAGATTACCCAAACCTGCCACCAAATGCGCAATAAATCTATTTTTATGAATTATTTGTACCGATCCTAACTATTATTGTGCAAAATACTACTACATCTAGGGTATAACGATACCTCTATCGTTGCAACCTACTATTTTCTTATTGTACACGTTTTATAAGCACACACGCAAAAAGACGCCTTCTTTAACAAGAGGCGCCTTTCAGGCAATAATAACAAATCAAGGAGAGGCGACTTCAGAAAACACATTTGCGATTTTGTACCAAACCCAGTCTACCGATTGATTAATACTTTGAACTTGCCCCGAAATATGCGCTGTACTTGCTTGGAATATCCCGCCATCAATTACAGTGACATTTCCTTCCACATCGCCGTAAATCTTAGCCTGTCCTTTTTCTATCGTTAAATTACCAGCGATCGTACGACCTTCCGGTACTATTACAGAATTTCCTTCAATAACCACTTGATCCAAATCTGTGCCTTTGACAATCATCTCAGGGCCTTCATTCCATAATGGAAGTGTTCCGAGCAAAATAATAAAGAAAGCTGCCGCTGCTGTCAATGCAGGATGTCGTTTTAGCCAAGTCCACCAAACATGTGTCTGTTTAGACTTGGGTAAAGACTGCATAATTCGAGCAGTGAGCTCATCAGATACTGGCGGCTTGCGGTGATTTACGGCGAAAAGAAGCATATCTGTTTGTTCTAACTGTTTGAATGCTATACGGCATTCTTCGCACTCAGCCAGATGCTGCTTCAATTCATCTGTTTCTTCATCCAGTAAGTCGCCGTCTAAATATTCGTGCATCAGTGAGACGGCCAGTTTGCAATCCATATGAGCCAATCCTTTCTGTTCAAATACTTTTTCAACACGTATAACCAAAAGGAAGCTGTTGAAACAGCTTCTACCTTCTTAAATACGAATCGTATTTCAATGGGTTTCATAATTTATCATTTAATTTATAGTTTAGGTTCTAATTTTTTACGTAAAAATTCCCGTCCACGATGCACACGGGTCTTAATCGTCGTAACGGGCATATCCATAACTTCACTAATTTCTTGTAAAGACAACTCTTGCAAGTATCTTAATACCATAACGGTCTTATATTTATCCGGCAAAGAATCAATCGCTTGATGAATCAATTGTTGCGTTTCTGAAAGCAAATATTCACTTTCCGGCGTTCGTTCATCCCCAGGCAACAGAGCATATCCATCTGTACCATCTTGGTCATTCAATTCTGCATCTAATGAATAACTAGGTTTACGCTTACGTAACCGATCTATACACAGATTCGTACCTATTCGGTAAATCCATGTTGAAAACTTTTGCTTTTGATCATATCGATCTAAATTTTTGTATACGCGCAAAAAGGTTTCTTGTACTACATCTTCTGCTTCATGACGATTGCTTAGCATCCGATAGCCTAAATGAAAAATTTTATCTTTGTATAATTCAACGATTTCGGCAAAAGCACGTTGATCCCCTTTAAGTGCTAGCTTCACCAATCTCGTTTCTATATTGTCCACCATCACTCCCCCAGACTTCGAACCCTATATGTATGTGTATTAATAGATTTATTTTACAATCCACTACAAATCGTAATTCAATCAGACCAAAATTGCAATCGTAATCCTGCGAATTTTAACGTTTTATACAAAAAAAGCCGAAATATATCATTATTTGTAGCAATAATGTATATTTCGGCTACTTCCAATCCATGATTGCTGGAGTTGATCATTACTGGAGGAATGATGCTTGAGTTCTCTCCATCTTTATCTCTTCCATGTGTCACCATTTAATGATACGTGAAATGGAATACATCTTGATTAGGCATCAACCTGTATTACGAAGCCCTGCTGCAATACCATTGATCGTTAATAACACTTCACGAAGCAAGTCTGGATTATCTTCATCTTGTTCACGTAGATTGCGTAGCTCGTTCAACAATTGAACTTGAAGATAACTGAGTGGATCAACATACGGATTGCGCAAACGAACAGATTCTTGAATAACAGGCACATTATCCAAAATATCTTGTTGACGTGTAATCTGTAGCACCAGATCGCGAGTACGATTAAACTCTTCTTGAATCAATCCAAAAATACGTTCACGTTGCTCTTCATCTTTATACATTCCTGCATACTCTTTAGCTATAATCAAATCTGCTTTTGCAATAGCCATCTGTAGCGTATCTACTAGAGTAGTAAAGAACGGGAACTCTTGATACATTTGTTGAAGAACAGCCATATTTTCTTCTTTGTTTTGATAAAAATGTTCTATACCTGTTCCTGCTGCATACCATGCAGGTAACAAATAACGACTTTGTGTCCATGCAAATACCCATGGAATCGCACGTAGGTCTTCAAATCGATCACTATTTTTACGTTTAGACGGACGAGAACCTATATTAAGTTCTCCCACTTCTGGAAGTGGTGTAGAACCTTTGAAGAAACTCATAAAAGATTCATCACGGAAAATAAGATCTTGATACTTATTCAGTGATACCTCAGAGATTTCTTCCATGATTTGTTCCCATTTCTTATTGTGCTCGCCTTCAGGTTCGCCTACTTTTGCAATAATTGCAGACGTAATAAGCGCTGATGTGGCTTGCTCAAGACTACGATAAGCAATACCTTGTAAAGAATAACGAGAAGAAATAACTTCCCCTTGTTCAGTGATTTTGATACCGCCACCTACTGTATGAGGAGGTTGAGCCAAAATACTACGGTTTAGTGACATACCACCACGACCCAAAGCACCGCCACGACCATGGAAAAATTTAAGTTTGATATCATACTCTGCACCCATTGCTGTGATTTCATTCAAAGCGAGGCGCAATTCCCAGTTAGCTGTCACTACTCCACCATCTTTGTTACTATCCGAGTAACCTAGCATGATTTCTTGCAAATTATTCATTGCTGCTACTGATTGACGGTAAGCAGGTAGATCCAATACTTGGCGCATAATCTGTGGTGCTGCATGTAGATCATCAATCGTTTCAAATAACGGTACTGCTTGCAGTGTAGAATGAACCGTACCATCAGGATCTTGACGGAACAGACCTACTTCTTTGGCAAATATCATTACTTCAAGAATATCACTAGCCCCTTGAGTCATACTGATCAAGTAACTAGAAATACAGTTTGTACCAAATTCTTTTTGTGCTTTGAAAATAGTACGGTATACAGCCAAGCACTCTTCTGTGCTTTCACTGTAATTCAGGTATGTTGATGTCAAAGGACGAGGATCTGTTAACAATTTGCCAAGAAGCTCAATCTTTTCTTCTTCACTAAGTTTGGAATAATCCTCTACAATTTTCATACTCGCTAAGATTTCAGTCAACGCATTCTCATGTTCTTGACTATGCTGACGGATATCTAATGTTGCTGTATGAAAACCAAACAGTTCTACCTGACGAATCAACTTTTTCACATATGTATTCGCCACATAATCTGCATAATGATGACGCAAGCTTTGATCAATCACTCGCAAGTCTTCTAAAAGTTCACCCATATGACTATAACTTTCGGCTGTTCCTTTTTTAGACTCATCTAATATATTATTTAATTTACGCAACATATAAGCAATTTTAATACGATAAGGTTCATTTTCATTATTCCAACTGAACTTCTTATCAATCGTTACATGTAGACGATCTTTTTGAATAGAAGATAACAATTCTTCAGAGACATCAATAATAGTTGTACTGAAACTTAATGATTTCATCAAGTCTGTCAAAATACGTTGATATTCCCGAATCGCAAGGCGGCGTTGCATTTGCAACGTTTTCCAAGTCACGTCTGCTGTAACAGAAGGATTACCATCACGGTCTCCACCAATCCAAGAACCAAAGCGTAAAAAACTAGGTACATGCCATTCATGTTCTGGATAATACTTGCTCAACGAGCGTTCTAACTCCTGATACAATTCTGGTAATACATCAAATAAAGTCTCATGGAAATAATACATCCCATTACGCACTTCATCCAGTACAGTTGGCTTACGATCACGCAATTCATCTGTTTGCCATAATGTAATCACTTCGTTCAATAACTTTTCACGTAATTGCTCGCGCTCGCGGAAAGTCAGTGTAGGATTGTCTAAAAGAGTAACGTCTTCTGAAATGCGTTTATGAATATCAAGGATAGCACGACGCATAGCTTCTGTAGGATGAGCTGTCATTACCAATTCCAAAGAAAGGTCAGCTAAAATAGCTTCCACTTCATCAGCAGTAAAGTTTTTTTCTTTTAACTCTTGTACAGCGCTTTCCATAGAACCCGGTTGAATCGTTTCTCCAGCAGAGCGTTCATAATCGCGTTTACGACGAATACGGTGATTCTGTTCTGCAATATTCACCAATTGAAAATAAATAGCAAAAGCACGTACTACTTGGTGTCGATTATCAGAATCCAGATTTTTGATAAGTGTTTTGAATTCCTCAAAAACCTCAGGTAAAGCTACTGCACGCAATGATTTACTTAATTCACGAATTTTTTCAACAATATCCAAAAGTTCCTGTCCGCCTTGATGGACAAGCACCTCACCTAGAATATTCCCCAAAAAACGTACATCTCGCCGCAGCAAGTTGTTAGAATGATTTTTACTAGCATTCACTGTCAACTCAGACATGCTCTTCCTCCTATCTTTCACCGGTGTTAATTCCTCTATATGTTAACATCTTCTTAACATCATACAACAAAGCTACACTGATTACTTTAATTAATTTTGAACTTATGAATGATTATGCAAACTTTTAACCAATCAATCACAATGAAAATAAACCATATCCCACAAAATTTTCATAGTAATAATTCGTTAATTTTATCTCAGTAACAGCATTTTTTCAATGTTAGAGGTAATATCACATCTTTCAAGCAATATAGTACTTTAAATGTAAACCCAAAGTAAAAAAGTACAAAGCTAATATCAGACTATACACAAGCAATTTATATCTGTATATAGCAAAAAAAGACCGTTTCCGGTCTTTGAATTGAAAAATGGAGCGGGTGATGGGAATCGAACCCACGCTATCAGCTTGGAAGGCTGAAGTTCTACC
>NZ_JARUWY010000025.1:0-23451 GCF_030433815.1 Paenibacillus sp. PsM32
ATATTTTGTTACACAAAAATCATTTTTTATTACATCAGAAGATGTCGCGCTTTTATTGCCAAGCGCTAAAGGAGAGAAATTGTAATGGATACTGCCACCCATTTTGCTATGGGATTTGGACTTGCTGGACTTGCTTATGTGGATCCTGTGGTCGCTTCTGATCCAAGATTGGCTATTGCTGTAATGGTAGCTACGATTGTAGGTTCACAAGCACCGGATTTTGATACGATTTTGAGATTTAAAGATAACGCAACCTATATACGCAATCACAGAGGAATGTCACACTCTCTTCCTTTTATGGCGTTATGGATATTGTTGATTGGTGTAGGTACATCGCTGTTGATTCATCCAGCCGGCATATGGCATGTGCTGTTATGGACAGCTATTGCTGTGATGGTGCATGTGTTTACCGATTTATTTAATACGTATGGGACACAAGCGGTCAGACCGTTTAGCGATAAGTGGATATCATGGAATATTATTAATATTTTTGATCCGTTTATCTTCAGTACTCATATTCTTGCTTTATTATTGTGGATTACAGGTCTAGTCGCACCTGCTCCATTATTTATTACCCTTTATGTAGTGATTGCACTCTATTATGTATGGCGTACTGTAACTCATTTTGTTCTGACGAAAAAAGTAGAAGAATTGGATATCGAAAATGGTCGTTCTCCTGAACCTGATGGACATTATGTATTGATTCCAACGATTTCACTGCGTCGCTGGCATGTGGTTCATGCTAAAAAAGATGGTAGTTATCGAATGGGATGGTACAGTCCAGATCGGTTAATCTGGGCAGACTATATTGAATCTATGGATCATCCTGCGATTGAAGCTTCTCGCAAACATCGCGATATTCGTGCATTGCTTTATTTTTCATCGTACACGGTCTCAGAAGTAGAAGAGACATCTACCGGTTATATTGTTCGTTGGGCAGATGTTCGTTATCGCCATCGTCGTCAATATCCTTTCGTAGGTGTAGTGGTGATGGATCACAATTACAATGCGATTGATTCTTATGTAGGTTGGTTAAGCCCTGACAAAATGAATGATCGCTTAGGTCTACATGTAGGCTAACTTCTATAACTAAATGATACAAATGCAAAAGAACCTCTAATCTATCTAGATATACAGCAGTAATGCTGAATATGACTAGACTCTGATTAGAGGTTCTTTGTTTATTGTTTATAACTTCGATTTATTTGCTAAATAATTGCTCTGCATCTTCCAAAGCCATTTGTTGTCCTAAAGAAGAATAATCAAGCCACTTTTGTCCACCCAATACATATACGTGTTTATTTTTAACAGCTTTAAGGTTTAGCCATAACGGATTTTTTTCCAATTCGTCAAAATTCGTTTGTGCATCATTTCCTTTGCTAATAATAACGAAGATCGCATCTGCATCAAAATCAGGCAACACTTCTTTGGAAATGACTTCATATGGCTCGTCTTTTGAAAGTTGATCTAATCCATTTGCCATCTTCAGCTTCAAATCTTCAAACATAATCGGCCCTAGCGGACGCGCTGTACTCATCACACGTAATTCTTTAGGTGTCATTCGAATCGCCATTACTTTAGCGTCTGCTCCTAATTTGGTATGAATCAATGTGCTGACTTGCGCTGCTTTGGTATCGTATTGTGCAATAAATGTATCGGCTTCTTTTTCAAGCCCTACATGTGTTGATATTTCTTTAAGCTGATCTTGCCATGTTCCTTGATCCATATCGATCACAATGGTAGGTGCAATTTGCTCAAATTTGGCAATGTCTTTACCGGAGTATTCTTTATCGATATAGATAACATCTGGTTGCAGAGCAAGTAATGCTTCCATATCAGGATCAGTCACAACTCCTAATTTGGTTGTTCCTTTGAGACGATCTGCTACATGTGGTAAAAAGTCTTTAACATCGCCACCGATAACAGAACCAGCCGGTTGGATACCCAATGCCAGCAAATTATTTGTAATATGGATCGACATAGAAGCAATTTTGGCTTTGGCATCATGTACGATAACCCCATTTTCTTCTTTGACCATACTGGAAGAAGATTCAGAAGCAGATGAAGACGTTGTGGAAGCCGCTGGTTGTCCACATGCTGATAACAAGATCATAATGGCTATAAAGACACTGGTTACTAAACTATTTTTGATATTCATACGATATTTCCTCCAAGATGTGTATTCAGTCATTAATGGTTAAAATCATTTTTTCATTAGACTGTTTTTTTAAATAAAATATAAATAAAATAAGGGCCACCAATTAATGCTACAACTACACCTGCCGGTACAAAATTCGGTTGGAAAATGGAGCGTCCAATCGTATCAGCACTTAGCATAATAATCATTCCGATCATCGCGGCTACAGGTATCATATATTGATGGCGAGCACCTACTAATTGTCTTGCAATATGTGGAGCAATTAAGCCGATAAATCCAATCGAACCCACCATAGACACACTGGCACAAGCTAATCCGACAGCTAATAATAGCAACACCAATCGGCTTTTCGTAGTGGAGTTACCTAGACTTGTCGTAATCTCATCTCCCAGTACAAACATATCTAGCGTTCTGGAACGTAGATATACCCAGGGAACCAAAATGATGATCCATGGAAGTAAAGACCATACATGAATCCAATCTCGCCCCCATACACTTCCAGCTAACCATGTTGCTGCAAAAGCATATGTATCTGGATCTAATTTCAAAGACAGCAACAAAGTAATCGCACTGATCCCTGCTGCCACAGCGATCCCTACAAGAATTAAACAAATAGGAAGCAATCCCCGCTGTCTGTCATACGATAACATAAAGATGATACAAGCAATCAATACACCGCCGCCAAAGGTAAATAAAGGAATCAGCAAAGCGATAGAACCTTCCATCGTTCGAAAAAAGGAAACAAAAATGATCAATCCAAATCCTGCTCCAGCATTAATTCCTAATATACCCGGATCAGCAAGTGAATTACGAGATACCCCTTGTAGAACAGCTCCGGCAACCCCCAGACCCATTCCTGCTAAAATAGTAATTACTATGCGAGGTAGTCGATACTGAAACATAATAAGATTTTCAATCTTAGAACCTTGCCCTAACCATGTCCACATCACACGTAGTGGCGATAATCGGATCGAGCCTGTATTAAGACTAATCAATACGATCATCATAGCTACAACGACCATAACGATCATCATCCAGAGTGCCCGACGTTGTTTGCGATCCTGCAACTGTTGAATATCCATCGTTATAATCCCCTTCCTTCTTTACGTGCTAAATAAAGAAAGAATGGCACCCCAACTAGCGCGACCATAGCACCAATCGCAAACTCTTGTGGTGGACTAACCATTCGTGAAGCAAAGTCAGCCCATACTAATAAAATAGCGCCTAACAATGCGGAGAACGGAATCACTACCCGGTAATCAACACCGATCCAGCGTCTGGCAATATGAGGAATAACCAATCCTACAAAACTGATTGAACCTGCAACTGCTACAGAAGCACCAGCTAATATTACCGCTGCTATCATTGCCAATACTTTTACCGATTTTGTACGAATACCTAGATTCACAGCTGTCTCATCACCTAAAGCTAGAAAACTGATCGAACGCCCCATAGTGATAGTCCAGATGATAATCACGATCACAATAGGGATCAATAAATGAAGATGTTCCCATGTCACACCTGATACACCACCTGCATACCAGAAAGCCAGATCTTGACTCAAGCCAAAATAAAGTGCAATCCCTGTACTTAATGAATGTAACATCGCTGCAATCACAGCCCCGGCAACCGTTAATTTCAAAGAATTTAGACCACCTGGAGTAAATGATGCTAACACTACAATGAGTAAGGTAGTGAGTGCTGCGCCTACAAACGATAACAACATCAGATACGAATAAGCTAATTGAGGTAAAAAGGCAAAACATAATGCCACGACAAAAGCCGCTCCAGCATTCACACCAAGTATCCCTGTGTCTGCCATAGGATTACGGGTTACCCCTTGCATCAAAGCACCGGCAACAGCAAATGCCATACCTGTAAAAACAGCCCCCAACACGCGTGGTAATCGAATATCATATACAATTTGATGTGCAGTCACTGTAGAATCGTAATGAAATACAGCATCCCAGACAGTCGCGATCGGTAATGATTTGGCTCCATAGGAAACAGCCATAAATATCGATAACACCAAAATAATCAGTGCAACTAGAAACAAGCCACTCACTTGTATACTTTTTATTCTATTCATAGTTGTATCTGTAAAAACCTCCTATACCTATCGATCATCTCTATTCAGGCGGTAACACTTTCTTATTTCAACACAATTGAGAATAATAATCAATTAGAATTTAAAAAAGCCTGCACATCGATATTTCTACCGAAAGTACAGGCTTTTACAAGTATTACTTTATCTGTCTATTCAAATATATTGAATTTCATTTCAGAATGAGACTTGACCCTTATAGTCTGCTCAGGCACAATAGAAAGTAGTTATTATTCAAGCATGTGTCCGCATGATCGGACCATATCATTCAGGAGGCTATCCATCATGAGTAAAGGTCTTTCGCTGTGGTTTGCCGTCTCTTCTATTGTGTTGTTAATGTTTTGTGCAATCGCTATCTCTTATTCTGCATGGTTAGCCATATTGCTAGGTGTCGTGGCTATCGGTAATATCGGTTGGGGATTTGTCACCAAAGCCAAACGTCAACGTCAAGCAGGAACACCTACTGTCTAGCATATAGCTATCTTTATTGTAAATTAACGTTGAGCAGGTAAAAAGCCCATCCGTTCTTTTACAGCTATCAATGTTTTCTCCGCTACGGCTTGTGCATTTTCAGCACCCTGGCGGAGAACTTGATGAACTTCTCCAGATTCACGAATATCGCGATAACGTTGTTGCAACGGTTCTAGACCTGCAACGACCACCTCTGCTAGTTCTTTTTTAAATCCACCGTACATTTGTCCTTCATATTTAGCTGTTATTTCATCCAAACTAAGCCCTGAAAATTGAGAGTAAATACTCATCAAATTACTGATCTCCGGCTTGTTTTGCGGATCATACATCACTTCTCGTCCTGAATCTGTAGTAGCGCGACTTAACTTTTTGCGAATCACATCAGGTGGATCAAGTAATGCGATAAAGCTACCTACATTCGGATTACTTTTACTCATTTTTTTCGTACCATCATCCAGTGACATAATACGTGCGCCTACTTTTGGAATAAACGGTTCTGGCACTGTAAAATAGTCTCCAAAACGATGATTAAATCGTCCTGCTAGATCGCGTGTTAATTCCAAATGTTGTTTCTGATCGTCACCTACAGGAACCAGATCGGCATTGTATAACAAAATATCTGCTGCCATTAATGCCGGGTATACAAATAATCCTGCACCTACCGAATCTTTACCTTCGGATTTATCTTTGAACTGAGTCATCCGTTCCAACTCGCCCATCGCTGCAAGTGTGGTCATAATCCATCCCAGTTCTGCGTGTTGAGGAACATGTGATTGTAAGAAAATATTTGCTTTTACCGGATCAAGCCCTGCTGCTAAGTATAATGCTGCTACTGATTCTGAAGCTTCGCGTAATGCTGCTGGTTCTTGAGCGACTGTAATCGCGTGCAGATCCACTACCATAAAGTAACTATTATAGTCTTCTTGTAGTGCGACAAAGTTTTTCATTGCACCGATATAGTTACCAATAGTTAACAAACCACTTGGTTGAATACCTGATAATACCGTTTTCATGTATTGTTCCTCCTTATTTTAGAAAACAAAAAAAGCCCACATCCTGCAAGGGACGTGTGACCGTGGTGCCACCCTTATTCATCAAAATAATATAGTCGTATATGGATATACTCTATAAGCATTATTTTAATCTTGAATGTGTTCAGATAACGGCGAACCACCGACCTACCTACTACAGACCCATCCTCATATTATCTCAGATGTCCGGTTCAGCACAGCACTCCAGAGTCCATTCGGCAAAAGTTCTCCGCTGATTCGCATCATCCATCAGCTTTCTGAAGAAGCTCTTTTTGCGTACTACTCTCTGTCATCGTATTCTTAGATCTCATCATAATTGGCAAATGTGACATTGTCAAATCCCAATTTCGCTCAAAATCTGTTATCATGGATGTATATTTCGATGCAGAAAGAGGGAGCAGCGCCATGAAAGTAACCAAAGGAACATGGAACGGTTATGACACGTATATTTTGAAAAGTCAGCAGTTAGAAGTTACATTGCTGCCAAGACTCGGTAACAATGTAATCGGCATTCGCGACTTGCAAGAAAATCGTGAGATTTTGCGCCGCCCGGAAGAAAGTGATCTTGATTTTTATTTGCAAAAACCGTATCACTTTGGCATGCCTATGCTGATGCCACCTGGACGAATCCGTCGTGGACATTTCGAATATAGTGGAACAACATATCAATTTGATCAAAATACAGCCAACGACAATCATATTCATGGATTGCACCGTACCCAAGCATGGCGTGTATCCGATATTGATGAGAATGATGAAGGTTGCACGATTACAACTGAATTATTAACAGCAGACGATCCGAACTGGATGCGTCAATATCCGATTCCACTTCGTTTAGAGATGACATTACAATTACAAGGTACTTCACTCATGCAACGTATGAAAATAACAAATTTGGGTGATACATCTGCTCCATTTGGATTCGGTCTACATACGTGGTTCTTATTAGATGGTGAACCACAGCGTTGGACATTAAAGATTCCAGTTAGCGACCAGTTGTTGCAAGATGCCGAACAGATTCCTACGGGCGAAGTAGCACCTTTGGATGAATGGGAAGAATTAAATACAGGTATGAATATGGCAAATCGGAACTGGGATAATTTACTTCGAATCGGTGATAAGCGACCGGTCAGTGCAGAATTAACTCGTGATGATGGTTATGGTATTCGTTATTCGGCTGATCCTGATTATTTCAAATATTGGGTACTGTATACCAAAGGCGAAAGTGATCAGTATCTATGTATTGAGCCTTATACTACATTGCCAGATGCAGCCAACTCTACACATTCGCAAGACTTCACAGGCTTGATTGATGTTGCTCCTGAACAGCCTGTTGAATTTAGTCTCCAGATTGATGTGATTGAAAAGTACACTCAACTGAAATAAAAGTAAGCTACTGTGATGAAATAAATGATTTTACAATTCTTTATCGTAACGAACATAACGAAAAAACGTGCAGACCACTTATCGCTAGATAAGTATCTACACGCCTAGGTGACTCTTATCGGAGTCATCTTTTTTCGTGTTGCTATTATATTGCTATTCCTTCTTATAAAGATTCATCGAATATATAGTGACGTGCAGATTCACGTCGTACTTCTGTAGAGTTCTATAACATATATAAGGTATGAGTGCAGTAAACATGATGATCTAAATAAAGCTCGGAATATCTTGCTGTAAGCTTGCTTCGTCGATATTAGGACAACTCTGATTGTACTTCGCTGTATGTAGCTCTTGGATAGCGAATCATGTGGTTAGCCATATTGTAGTTAGATTCAATCGTAGTATCGACCGCAATCATTCCTTTACGAATAGCAAATTCGTAACTGATTTCCCCATGCGTCCAATGATTTTTGAATTTTAGCGATTCAATTGCCATTTGTCGAAACGATTTGATCTGAATACTGCTTAACCCTTCTTCTGGCCCGTTCCACTCCCCATTTCTTCCTGCGATCGGGTTGTGTTTAATACCGAATTTACCAACAGTGTTGTTACGGATCTGAATAAATACAGTACCCGAATCCAAATTGGTCAATTCATTTTCAAGCTCCTTGAACACGATGTCGAGTTGTCTCGCTAGAGAAACTAGATCGTTCTTAGGCATTTTTTCCCCTTCCTCTCTCTAAAACACTTGTCAATGTAGGACTTCTGACTCATTATAGTTCCAATTTAAAGTCTGATCAATACTATTTTTAACAATTAGGTACTTTTTACTACTATTCGACAAAAATCGATTATTATTCCTATATTTACCTGCGATTTTATTCACTATTTAACGGAATAATTGGATTTTACTAGGTTGATATGATTTAAATAAAAAAAGATATTCACTGCATTCTTTTCGATCAAGAACACAACATGAATATCTTTTTTTATTTATTTTATGCTTATTATTGATTATCTATGCTAGTCTAGCAGATTACTTGTTGACTTGTTCAGCAGTCATATTCATAAATAATTCGACATCAGCAATACTTACATTCATCGCATTTTGCCAGAAGTCCGGTTGAGTCAGATCTACACCTAAATGTTTTTGTGCTAACTCTTCTACGCTCATACGTCCTGTGTCTTGCAATAATGCATCATATTTCGCAGCAAAGCTTGCTCCTTCTTGCTGAGCCAGTGCATAGATGCCTGTACTAAACATATATCCAAATGTATACGGATAATTGTAGAAAGGTACCCCTGTAATATAAAAATGAAGCTTGGATGCCCAGAAATGTGGATGATACGAAGACAATGTATCACAATAGGCTTCACGTTGCGCTTCTTCCATCAAGCGATTAAGCTCATCGGTACTTACTGTACCACTACGACGTTGCTCGTAAAAACGTGTCTCAAATAAGAAACGTGAATGAATATTCATAAAGAATGCGATACTACGTTGAATTTTATCTTCTAACAAAGACACTTTTTCCTCTTCATTTTGAGCTTGTTTTACTAGAGAATCAGCTACGATCATTTCAGCAAATGTAGAAGCTGTCTCGGCAACATTCATCGCATACCCCTGGCTAAATGCAGGCAGATCGTTCATCACATGTTGATGATATCCATGTCCCAGCTCATGCGCTAACGTCGACACATTGGATGCTGTGCCACTGTAAGTCATAAAGATACGTGTTTCTTTACTTAATGGTAAAGACGTACAGAACCCGCCTGGACGCTTGCCAGCACGATCTTCAGCTTCGATCCAGCGTTGATTAAAAGCATGTTCTGCAAAATCAGCCATTTCAGGATTGAATTTGCGGAATTGATCAACAATAATTTTGGCAGCATCATCATAATCGACATGACTATCTACTGTACTGATTGGTGCATCTACATCATTCCAGCTCAATTGATCGACGCCTAGAATTTGCGCTTTGCGTTTTAGATAATCGACAAACACCGGTTTATTTTGCACAATCACATTCCACATCGCTGATAATGTTTGGTCAGACATCCGGTTAATCGCTAGCGGTTCTTTTAACACTTGTTCCCAACCACGACGTTCATATAATTTCAAGCGGAAGCCGGCAAGATGATTAAGCGTATCGGCGCAATAATCTTCGGCATTGCCCCATGCTTCTTCCCATTTGCGGAACATCTCTTCGCGTACTTCACGATTAGTATCATTCATTTTATTAGCCGCTTGACCTGCGGATAACATCACTGTTTTGCCATCTTGTTCAAACGGAATCTGGATATGGCTTACAATCGTATCATATAATTTACTCCAACCATGATAACCATCCACACCAAGGTCTAACGCCAATCCTTCCAGTTCTGGAGCCATTTTCTCACGCGCTAGTGAACGATTCTCTGTCAGATAAAAAGAAATCGGTGCAATCTCAGGACGACTGACCCATTGCTGGAAGACATCATCTGCTGTTGCAGCTAGTAAGCTATGAAAACGTACAAATACGCCTTGCAGATTAGCGGACATCGTAGAGATTGATGATCCCAGACGATTTGCTTCTTTATCTGTCTGATCTTGAGCTGTCAGACAACCGACAAAAGAAGATGCTTCACGTAGACGAATACGCGTAGCTTGTAGTTGATCTAACAATCCATCATATTGTTCAGTCTCTGTAACATTTTGAGGTGCTGTCATCGACTCTAATTGCTGATATAATGCTTGAATATCTTGAGATAATGTTTGCAAAAAAGTCTGCAATTGTTCTGAACTGGAACCTCCAGCAAAAATCGTTTCTAAATTCCATGTAGGTTGAATAGGATGGTTCATCATAGCACACCTTTCTGTATCTGCCTGTGAATAGACATATGTTGGAATGATTGATTATTTTGCTTGTAGCTACAAGTATGCCGATTATTGGCTACAATTTCAAATCTATGTATAAATCATAACAAATATAATGCTTGATTTACTGTACCATCGTCAAGTGGGTATAAGTATAGTATACTCTAAATCATCATATTCCAAGATAGGAGGGAAGCTTTATGCAACCACTACAGATCTCAGCAGATACCGCAGTCAAATTAGCGGAAAAGCTGAATGTACCTTTAGAACAACTGATGCATATGCCCAAGCATATCCTGCTTCAAAAAATTGCTGAACTGGCAAAAGAAGACGAAAAAGGCGGCAACGAATAATTATGATTCCTTTTAATCAGACCTGGCCTTACGACATTATTATGAATGATATTTATGTTCATGAATGTCCATTTTGTCAGGCAGAAAATATAATTTTACCACTCAAACCGAAAGAGTTAATTTCGATCCATGAAGGCAAAAAAAAATTACTGGTGTTCCCTTGTTGCAGTAATCGAATCACTTTGTTAGATACCGATTCAGATTATTTGTTAGCAGATACAGTCCTTCGTCACTAATATTCGATCGCATATGTATAGATATTGTAATAATAGCGGACAACTCTAAAGATCATTAGAGTGCCCGCTATTTGTGATTTATGATTCTTTCATTTCCTCTGGCAAATCCATGTTTTTGGATAACATTTGTTCTCGCAATAGAGCCCATTGTTCACGCGAAGCTCGAATCATCGCCGAGTCTGTAATCCGTTTATCATGAATAACACGTGAAAACCATTTAACCGCTTCGTTAAATTCACCCAATCGGCGATGTAATTCACCGATCAGATATAATAACTTGGCATCCCCACCACTAACACTTTCAATCTGATACACTTTAATATAAGAATCCAGACAATAGCGTAAAAAGCGAAGTTCTTGCTCTGTTTCGCCACCATAGCGATGAATCCAGGCAATATGTTGAAGAAAGCTTGCTATAATGCGTTCTCGATCCCCGATGGCTTGTGCACACATTAATGCGAATTTGTAAGATTCTAACGCTTGCTCTCTAGTACGATGTCCACCCATATCACGCTTGATCAATCGACTGCCAATCTGCTCCATATACAGTTCACGCTGACGATCTGTTAATGTCGCTTGTGAATTTTCAGTAGAAGCAAATCCACAATGCGGGCACATCCGTACAACATAAAAATCAGGATTTTCATGCTGATAATAAGCACAAAAGTCAGAGTCACGTCTGGAAGCTCTTTTCATACTTGGACGAACACGACTTGTTTTGAATTCTTCATCACACTGTGGACAGGTGATTTTTATCGTATATAACGGCTCTAACTCTGTTGTCCCCTCCATCTAACCCACTTCCCCCAAATCAAATTAATGCGTATTTACAAAATGATGAGCCGGTCCTGATAAACGATCTACCACAAATACACGTAATTCGTCTTCAATATTTAGCTCCTTCAAAGCTTCATTCATACAGGCTAACCAGGCATCTGCTTTTTCATCGGTAATCGGAAACGCCATATGACGCGCTCTCATCATCGGATGACCATAAGCTTCAGAGAAAAGCGCTGGCCCTCCGAAAAATTGAGAAAGAAACATATATTGTTTCTCCATCACAGGATTGATATCTTCAGGAAAAAGCGGACCAATTAAAGGATCACGCTGTACTTTAGGATAAAAAGCTTCGACCAAGCGCTTGATTCCATCTGCTTCGCCTAGCAATACATACAAAGATTGATCAAATTTCACTATCGCTCGCCAACTTTCTTTCTATACGTCATGTGTCAAATTATATCATAAAAAAGACGCCAAAGATTTCTTTAGCGTCTTTAATCAATGTATAATATATGAAAAAATATAATGTAAAATACAAGTGCGGTCTAGGTCAATACATGCTTCGATCTTCTTCACCAGATTGAACAAAAGAAGCACGAATGACGTACACGAATAGACATACGAGAATACCGGCAAGAATGCTTGTAGTCATGTTCATCACTCCATTCTAAGTGTGTACTAACAATCATTGACAATTCCGACGACCATTTATACCTTTATTTTATCATACCTTTTTGCAGAATATAACCCTTTTTGGTAACGCTTACTTTAACAATTAGATTACAAACTCTTTACAGAAGCCTACATTATGTCGGTTATGTATCAGTCATATGACTAAACCCTATTTATTTTAAAATAGATTTACAGTTAAACATTGTGTTCCGCTCAAGAATTGATTATCATCGAAGGTGAGTATATTTACAAAGGATTTAACGATAAAGGACAAAGGAGCTTTCCAAACTTGAGATACTATGTGCTTGATCGTGGAGATCAATTATCTATCGAACTGAGCGAGCAATTCCATAAGCTTGCTGCCGAACGCGGATTTCAGCTAGATGCTGAATCACCAGAGATCGTCGTATCTATTGGTGGAGACGGAACTATGCTTCATGCGTTTCACACATTTATCGATCATATCCCAGATTTAGCATTTGTCGGTATTCATACCGGACATTTAGGATTTTATGCTGACTGGAAAGCAGATGAATTGGCTGATTTGGTTAATTTTATGGCGGGTGAGTCGTCAACATCAGATCGTCATCCCAAAATCGTCAAATATCCATTAATTGAATTGGATATTCAGACCAAGAGCGGAACAACTCATCATACGGTACTTAACGAATTTACACTCAAAGGGGTAGACGGAACGACAGTTGTCGCTCAAGTCGATATCAACGATGAGATTTTTGAAATGTTCCGTGGTGACGGAATCTGTGTATCTACACCTTCGGGGAGTACTGCGTATAACAAAGCACTTGGTGGCGCTATGGTACATCCAACGATTGAAGCTCTTCAGATCGCTGAGATTGCTTCGATCAACAATCGGATTTATCGTACACTCGGTTCTTCGTTAATGTTACCCAAGCATCATCATTGTGATATTCATTCACGCAAACCACAAAAGCTACAATTGACAATGGATCATTTAAATATGTCATTTGATGATCTGATTTCTATTCGTTGTCAGGTTTCCAAAAAGCAAGTAAGCTTTGCACGTTATCGTCCTTATCCATTTTGGAATCGTGTACGTCAATCATTTCTAGGATAAATAAGAACGGTAATACCATATGACTTTAGCTGTATCTAAAAAAGCTTCCAAACGCCACTGTGATTGTGGAATTGGAAGCTTTTTGTGTTGAATGAGAAAATTAAGATTTGGAACTTTCTTCGCTTGGTTTTACGTCTGCCTCGACTTCTGTATGACTTTCTACAGATGAAGGTTGTACAGGCTCTGTAGAAGGCTCTACAAGCTTTTCTGTAACTGGTACTTCTACTGTTTCAACAACAGGTGCCGGAGTTGCAGGCACGACTGGAGCAGATGCAGGCACAGCTTTGGAAGCTGCTTTATCCTGCTTGTCTTTTTTGGAATGATTTCCTTGTCCTCTAGACGATTTCTCGGATTTCTCAGACTTTTCTGCTTTTTCTCCATTAGCTGGCTTCGGTGGCTCTGCAACTTCTTTTGTTTTTTGTAAGACAAAATAAGCACAACCAAAGTTACAGTATTCATTAATATATTCAGTCAAGCTGGATAAAGAAGTATCTTTACCGGCTTTGGGATGTCCATCACGATAAAATCCTTTGAGACGCAATTGATTATAACCCCAGTCTCCTAGAATATAATCATACCGATCCAATACTTCACTATATCGTTCACGGAATATTTCTGCATTCCAACCATCACGATGCTCTTTAATAATTTCGTATGTTTTACCGCCGATTTGAATCAAGGTTCTCCCGCCTTTCAGCATTTAGACCGTCGAGGTTTCCTTCGACTTCGATGCGGATTGAACCTGTTCATGCGCATGATAGGAACTACGGACAAGCGGACCAGACTCAACATGACTGAATCCACGCTTTAATCCTTCTTCTTTTAAAATTGCAAATTCATCAGGAGTATAATATTTAGCCACATCCAAATGTTTTGGTGAAGGCTGCAAATATTGTCCAATCGTCATAATATCGCAATCCATGGCACGAAGGTCATCCATTGTTTTTAAAATTTCATCCCATTCCTCACCTACACCTAGCATAATACTAGATTTGGTTGGAATCGAAGGTTGTAGTGTTTTGGAGTTACGTAACAATTCCATAGAACGAGGATATTTAGCTCTTGCACGAACACGATCAGACATCCGTTCCACTGTTTCAATATTATGATTTAGAATATCCGGTTTAGCATCCATAACAATTTTTAGTGAATCAATATCTCCCATAAAGTCAGGGATCAATACTTCCACACTACAAAGTGGTAAACGCTTGCGAACTGCACGAATCGTTTCCGCAAAAATATGTGCTCCGCCATCTTTCAGATCATCACGGGCTACACTTGTAATTACACAATGTTGAAGCCCCATATTTTCAGCCGCTTCCGCAACCCTTTCTGGCTCTTGCAAATCAAGCTCCGTAGGCATCCCCGTATTGACTGCACAAAAACGACAAGCACGTGTACAAATATCTCCCAAAATCATAAAAGTAGCTGTACGATTCGCCCAGCACTCATAAATGTTAGGACAGCGTGCTTCCTCGCAGACGGTATGAAGAGTTTTGGAACGCATCATACTTTTAATTTCCTGATAGTTACTGTCATTGGTCATCTTGATTTTGATCCATTCAGGTTTCGGTTGTTTGGCTTTAGTGGACAAGATAGTTGACCTTCCTTCCTCGGGTGTAATTGGCTTTCAGGATGTTACAATCTTTTGGGATTTATTATAGCACGAATTAATGCATACCGAAATATTAGGCTTTCCTACTATACTTTATTCGTTTACACTAAATACTATTGTAAGGATGTACAGCGATCTATTTGTCTGAACATCCATTAGCTAAAATGTAAATATAGTCGCATATACTATGCGGTGATAGAAGAAAGGAATGAGAACATTAATGAACAAAGCTTCATCCAATCAACCTTTAACAGCATCTTCCTTAACCCGTTCCAAACGGTTATGGATTGCTTTGATTTTAGGTTCTTTATCTGCGTTTGCTCCATTATCGATTGATATGTACTTACCTGCTTTGCCTACGCTAGCCGAACATTTGAATACCAATGCTTCGCTGGCGCAACTCAGTCTAACTGCTTGCCTGCTCGGTCTAGCATTCGGACAATTACTTGTCGGACCACTAAGCGATGTAAAAGGTAGACGTGCTCCGCTGATCATCTCCTTGATCTTGTATACCGTAGCATCGCTGTGTTGTGCATTAACGCAAAGTATCGGTCTACTGATTGTACTACGCTTTATACAAGGCGTGACAGGAGCTGCTGGGATTGTAATCTCGCGTGCTGTAGTACGTGATCTGTACTCAGGGCATGAACTCACCAAGTTTTTCTCGCTTCTGATGCTTATTAACGGTGTAGCTCCGATCGCTGCTCCAATTATAGGTGGCGCTTTACTCAAATTTGTACCCTGGCAAGGCATTTTTATTGTTTTAGCGGTTATTGGTGCAGTGATGTTATTTATGGTGTTGTTTGGTTTACCGGAGACATTACCCAATGAACGCAAAGCTTCTGGTGGACTAAGCTCCACACTGCGTACATTTGGACGATTGATCCAAGATCGTCATTTTATCGGATTCGCTTTATCACAAGCTTTTATTACCGCCGCAATGTTTGCTTATATTGCAGGTTCTCCTTTTGTAGTGCAGAAGATATTCGGTGTATCTGCACAAGGATTTAGTTTGTTTTTTGCTATGAATGGATTAGGCATTGTCATTTTCGCTCAATTAGCAGGTCGTCTATCTGGTAAATATGGCGAATTGGTTATTTTGAAAATCAGTCTAGGGATCGCTTTTACAGCTGCTCTATTGTTATTGATTATTGCGCTGGCTGGTGGTGGACTGTTCCCTATTGCTGCGATGTTATTCTTTGTTGTGTCTTGTGTAGGCTCTGTAGGGGCTACATCGACTTCACTCGCTATGCAAAGTCAGGGCAACGCTGCAGGAAGCGCTTCTGCGCTGTTAGGACTGCTTCCACTTCTATTAGGTGGAGCGGCTTCTCCATTAGTAGGACTCGGTAGTGGACTGACTGCTGTGCCGATGAGTGTGGTTATTTTGGTGGCCGAAGTGCTAGCTGTACTATGCTTTATCAGTTTGGTGAAAAGACCTGCAAAAGTATAAATGTTTTCGTTTTTTGCAAGACTTCTTTTTGCAAGACTTCTATTGTATAAAGTTTATATTATGATTTACAACATACTAATATGGTAGCTACGACAAAAAAGGAACTTCTCTTTTTAGATGAAGTTCCTTTTTGTTATATTTAATTTTTATATTAGATCATTAAGATATCCGCTGACGCATTGCTTCAAATAACAGTATCGTCGATGCCATTGCCGCATTTAGCGATTCTGCTTGTCCTTGCATCGGAATCAAAATATGCTGATCCACTAACTGCGATACTTCTGCCGATATGCCTTTACCTTCATTGCCGATCACGATCCAAGCGCCTGCTGTAAAATTAAATTCATAACAAGATTGACTGGCTTGTAACGATGTACTGAGCACGAGATGCCCTTTTTGCTTCGCAACAGGTAACAGTTCACTCAGATCACTTTCAATCACAGGCAAATGAAACAAGGAACCCATCGTCGAACGAATCGTTTTGGGATTATACAGATCAGCGCAACCTTTACCAAGTACAATACCGGTTGCCCCTGCCGCATCACTACTACGAATAATCGTGCCCACATTTCCCGGATCTTGTACATTATCCAGTACCATCACTAGACTATGCTCTATCTCAAGCAAGCGATCTGTGAGCGCATTACGTTTATACACAATAGCAAAAACAGGCTGTGGCGTTTTGGTATCTGTACATTTGGCAAGTATAGCTTCGGATACCGCAATATACTGAGCTCCACCAGAATAATGAGCGATATCTTCGCGCAACTCAGCAGGAATGCCTTTCTCTGTATCATAGACGATACAATCGATGTCCCAATCACTGCGAAGAACTTCGCTCACTAGATGAATACCTTCTACAATAAATTTACCCTGCTTATCCCGATGCTTTTTCTCAAGCAATTGCGCCCATTCCTTGACTTTAGCATTCTGGGTCGATAGAATTTCGGTCATTCTTCCAGACCTAATTCCATTTTAAGCAGATCATTTTTTTGTCCAACAATAACCAGAATATCATCCGGTTTGAGACGCTCATCCGGTGAAGGCGCAATATTCATCTGATTGCCACGTTTGATCGCCATTACATTACAGCTATATCTGACACGAATATTGAGTTCTTTTAGATTCGAACCGATCATCGGCTCAGAAGCTTTCATTTCCACTATGCTGTAATCTTCTGAAATTTCGATATAATCCAGCACATTCGGTGATGTCAAATGATGCGCTACCCGCACACCCATATCACGTTCCGGGAAAATGACTTTGTCTGCACCGATCCGAGTTAATACTTTACCATGCAGTTCATTTTGTGCTTTCACCAGAATCGTTGGAATATCCATTTCTTTAAGAATCAGTGTTGTTAAGATACTGGATTGAATATCTTCTCCAATCGCAACAACGACTACATCAAAGTTACGTAATCCCAATGAGCGCAAAGCTTCTTCATCAGTAGAATCAGCTGTTACGGCTTGAGTTACGATTTTGGATACTTCTTGTATACGGTGTTCATCTGAATCGATAGCCAATACGTCAAAGCCCATTTCACTCAATGTTTTGGCAATGCTAGAACCAAAGCGTCCGATACCAATAATGGCATACTGCTTTCTAGGCATATTGTAACCTCCAAGCTTTTCATAAGCATATGCTATATTTCTGATTAAGGAGCCATTTCCAAAAACTGAGCATCTGGATTTTTGTCGATTGCTGTACGCATCGCATACTCATTTTCAAATAGGACAACATGATTTCCTTTTTTATCTTTAACCAGTGTAGAGTTGATACGGAATTTGGAAGCATCTACTTTATCTGTGATAATCCAGCGTGCAAATTGGAAAGGCATCCGTTGCAATTGTACATCTACACCATACTCATTTTTCATCCGATATTCAAATACTTCAAATTGCAGCTGTCCTACTACGCCTAGAATCGTTTCATCAAAGCTAACAGTATTAAATACTTGAATCGTACCTTCTTCTGTTAACTGATCGATTCCTTTTTGGTACTGCTTGTGCTTGAGTGCATTTTTTACAGTCACTTTAGCAAAAATCTCAGGCGAGAACGTAGGCAATTCGTCGAAAATAATATCAGAACCCTGACTTAACGAATCTCCTATACGGAAAATACCTGGATCGAACAAACCTACAATGTCGCCAGGATAAGCCGTTTGGACAATATCACGATCCTGTGCCAAAAATTGTTGTGGTTGTGCTAGTTTGATCTCTTTACCTACACGTACATGACGAACACTCATACCACGTTCAAACTTACCGGATACTACACGTAAAAAGGCAATCCGGTCACGGTGAGCTGGATTCATATTCGCTTGAATTTTAAATACATATCCGCTGAACTTATCATTCATTGGATCGATCATACCTGCTGTACTACGACGTGGTTCTGGTTTGGGTGCAAGCTCTAAGAAATTTTCTAAGAATGTCTGCACACCAAAATTATTAACTGCACTACCGAAAAAGATAGGCGTTAATTCACCACGTAATACTTTATCGTAATCAAAAGGATCACCTGCTACATCCAACAATTCAATATCTTGGCAAAGTTGATCATACAAAAACTCGCCAGCCATTTCTTTAATAATTGGATCACGATAATCTTCTACTTTTTGCACTTCAATTGTAGAATGGTCTTTCCCATTAAACAATTCAACCTGTGTTTTCATCCGATCATAGACACCAGACAGCTCGCGTCCCATACCGATCGGCCAGTTCATAGGTACAGAACGAATACCTAGTACTTGCTCTAATTCTTCCATCAATTCAAAAGGACTTTGTCCTTCGCGGTCTAACTTATTAATAAACGTAAAGATTGGAATACCACGTTGAGCACATACTTTAAATAGTTTGATCGTCTGTGCTTCTACACCTTTAGCAACGTCAATCAACATCACTGCTGCATCTGCCGCAGTTAACGTACGATACGTATCTTCACTAAAATCTTGGTGACCTGGTGTATCCAGTATATTAATACGATGTCCATTATAATCGAATTGCATCACTGAAGAAGTAACCGAGATACCCCGTTGCTTCTCAATCGCCATCCAGTCACTGGTCGCATGTTTATTTGCTTTACGAGCTTTAACCGAACCCGCTTCACGGATAGCGCCCCCGAATAGCAATAGTTTTTCTGTTAATGTTGTTTTCCCGGCATCCGGGTGAGATATAATGGCAAACGTTCTGCGTTTGTCGACTTCATTTTGCAAAGCTTGATCTATCGTTTTACTCATTTCCACGTTCCCTTCTCCTCTTGGTTCATCCCTCTATTATAACACATTTACGACACAAAATAAGAGAAGAAATCGCGGACACTTCCTATTTGTCGCTACGTCGGAACGATTCTACATAGCTCACGATTTCCGCATCTTTTTTCCTTAACAAAAAGATCAGACTTGTTTTGAGTTCGTCCAACCTGCGTATCTCTGCGTCAATCTCTTCAGATTGAGTACGGACTGCTTCTTGTAACGTGTCAATTCCTGTTCCACAACCAAGTAACCGAAGGATATCCCCGATGTTTATCTTTTATTTTTTATCTTTTATCTTTTATCTTTTATCTTTTATCTTTTATCAAAGTCTCTCTTTCTAACATACTTCAAAACAAAAAAGCCGCTTCCTTACTGCCAAATAGCAGTAAAGGAAACGACTTACTTGCACATATAGCAAAACTAGATAACCATCAGCGTTAATTGCTACTTCCCATTTGCCAGATTACATCATCTTCATCTTGACCATTCACAGGCCACCAATGATATCCATCTTGCTGAAGCAATAGATGAGTTGCATCGGGTCCCCAAGAACCGGCAGGGTATGGTTTTACATCTGTAGGGTTCTGTGCCCATGCATCCGCAATATGATCGATAAAGCTCCAAGCCGCAGATACTTCATCCCAACGGGTAAAGTATGTCGAATCTCCTTGGGCTGCATCTTCGATCAAGCTTTCATACGCTTCTGGCGAGTTGATTCCAATCATACAACTTTGACAGAAATCCATCGCAAGCGGTTGAATTTCAGAATCAGAACCCGGTTTTTTAGCATTGATTTTGATATAAATACCTTCCATTGGATTGACACGAATAACCAATAGATTCGGTTCTAGATTATGACGCTGTCCAAGATATACATTTGTTGGTGTGCGCTTGAATTCAACAATAATCTCCGTTGTTTTCACAGGTAGACGTTTACCAGTACGAATATAGAAAGGTACACCTGACCAGCGGAAATTATCTACAAATAATCGTGCTGCAAAATACGTTTCTGTATTAGAAGCAGGATCTACTTTGTCTTCTTCACGATATCCAGGTAATGTTTTACCTTTAGATTCACCTGCTGTATATTGACCACGTACTACATTTTGATCCACTTCTTCTGGTGTCATATATGCACGAAGAGAGCGAAGGACTTTTACCTTTTCATCATGAATATCTTCAGGTAATAGACGACTTGGCGGTTCCATCGCAATCATCGCTAACATTTGCAACATATGGTTCTGTCCCATATCACGCAATGCACCGGAATGATCATAATATCCACCACGTTCTTCAACTCCGACCGTTTCACTAAGCGTAATCTGAATATTTGAAATATGCTGATTGTTCCACAACGGTTCAAAGAAAGCATTCGCAAATCGAATCACTTCGATATTTTGCACCATTTCTTTACCCAAATAGTGGTCAATCCGATAAATTTCATCTTCTTCAAACACTTCATTGATCTCTGCGTTAAGTTTGCGTGCAGATTCCAGATCATATCCAAAAGGCTTCTCAATCACCAGACGATTCCAGCCTGTACCATCCATCATGCCACCTGCACGAAGGTTAAGCGATACACTGCCAAATAGTTCAGGTGCAAGTGCTAAGAAAAAGAATCGGTTGCCTGGGATACCATACTTATTCTCAATCACTTCTGTTTGTTCTTTTAACTCTTGGAAACCAGCGACATTGTTAATATCTAACGATTTATATTCAAAATGTTCTGCAAATCGAGTCCAATCTTCTTCGGCTCCGATCTTGTAGCGACAAAACTCTATGATAGACTGATGGAGATCTTCCCGAAATTCTTCATTGGTACGCGGTCGACGCGCTACACCAATGACTGCAAAATCCTCTGCAAGTTTACCTTCACGATACAAACTATAAATAGCAGGAAACAATTTACGTCTTGCCAAATCCCCGGTTGCTCCAAAAATGAAAAATACCGCACTTGGTGTCTGCAATGTCTCAAGATTTTGTTTTCCAGTCATAGCTCCTCAACTTTCTATGTAAAATCTGTAATGTGGTAAACGTATTCTACCATAATTACCCTATCTATCGCTATCTGACCACTATAAGAAGTACTTATATCTTTTGCAAATAAAATTGATACCTGTACGCAAATAGTATATCACTCGGCTAATCCGTTTTTATACGCATAAATTGCAGCCTGTGTACGATCTTCTACACCTAACTTGGCTAGCAAATTTGTCACATGGAATTTGACCGTTTTGATACCGATAATTAATTCATCTGCAATATCTTGATTGGATTTACCTTGTGCTAGTAAGCGAAGGACATCCATTTCACGATCTGTTAATTCTTCATGAAGTGCACGTTCAAGTGGCTCACGAAAGCGACTCATCATTTTAGAAGCCACCTGTGATTCCAGCACCGATTGTCCTCTAGCAGCAGCTCGAATAGCATCTGCTATTTCACTTGCACGCGATGTTTTAAGCAAATAACTGAAAGCACCTGCTTCGATCACAGGATACATTTTTTCATCATCCAAATAACTTGTCAGTACAATCACTTTACAATCAGAATTGATCTGCAATACACGTCTTGTTGTTTCGATACCGTCCATACCTTCCATCACAAGATCCATTAGAATGACATCCGGTTTGTATTCTTGTGCAAGACGAATACCTTCTTCTCCGTTACTTGCTTCACCCACCACTTCAATACCGTCTTCTGTGTCTAGTACAGCCGCAAGTCCAATACGAACCATCTCATGATCGTCGACTAATAATACTTTGATCAATTGCTCATCGTTTTCCATTGTATTATCCCCACCTGCTTTCTTCCGTATTTAAAGTCACAATCGGAATCACAATCTCTATACGTGTTCCTTTTCCAGGAGCAGTTATGTATTGAATAGTGCCTCCGAGTTCATTTGTTCGTTCTCTCATTGTAGATAAGCCGTAAGAAGCTTGTTTGGTTTCATTTAATTCAAATCCGATTCCATCATCTTTTAAAGTTACCCGTACAGAATCTACCTTGTGCACAATCCGAATCTCCATCCGCTCGGCTTTGGCATGACGAAGTGTATTTGATAAAGACTCCTGTACAATACGGAAAATATGATTTTCTACTCCTTTTAACAACCGCAGATCATCATCCATATCCAAAGTAATTTCCATCGGAATTTTGGCTTGTAATTCGCGAATTAATTCCCGTAATCCCTGAGATAGACGCTTCCCTTCTAGATATACAGGGCGAAGATGTAATAGTAGCGCTCTCATTTCCGATTGTGCAACAGATGACATTTCTTCGATTAATTCAACCTGACGTTTAGCACGGGCTGGATTACTATCAAAAGTACGTCCTATTGCTGTCGCTGTCATTGAAATCGCAAACAACTGCTGAGAGACTGCATCATGCAATTCTCGCGCTAACCGCTGACGTTCTTCGATAATAGCTGTAATTCTAGCCTGTTCTGCCAATTGCGCATTGTTAGTAGATAAACGTTGCAGACTACTGATCTGATCTTCCCACTTTTTACCGATGCGATCAATTTGCTCACCTAGTCGCGACCATTCATCATTTCCCCATTGAGGAGCCGCTTGCGACCAATTGCCTTTTTCCCACATCAATAAAGTATCCCTTAATTTATCCAGACGCATTTTGAGCCTAAGCGCATGATACAAACCATATAATGCACCTACAACAATAACCGGTACCAATAACGCTGCACCAGTCTGTAATAAAGAAGGCCATGATAAATCTATTTTCAAATGACCAGAGGTATATAGTACATAGATAATAATAACCAGTAATAAGAAGGACAATAAAACCCCTTCACTCATACTGCGGACAATCAAGTCAGCAGGTTTTCTTTTTTTCACGTATCAAGTCCTCCTGCTTTTCTGGCTTTTAAAAAATTTAGTACCTTTTATCCATTCATTAGCTTGATAGAAATAGCCTACTGCTACTGCTACTGCTACTGCTACTGCTACTGCTACTGCTACTGCTACTGCTACTGC
>NZ_JARUWY010000026.1:0-23135 GCF_030433815.1 Paenibacillus sp. PsM32
TTTCTTCATGATATTTTTTAGCAATTGCTATTGCTTCTTCTGGTTTTAATACAGTATCCATAGTGATCTCGTTTATTCTGCGATGATGTCTTGGAAAATTCCGATCTACTTCCTCAAGTATTTTTTTTAATTCTTCTTTAGTTCTATTATATCTTTTCAATTCTACTCACCTTCCAAATCATTTGTTTTTTAATCGCAAATCATTAATATATTCTTTTGAATGATTAATTGAGTTATCATCAAACAATTCTTCATTTTTCATAACTCTTGAAAATACATACTCTTCTCGCTCTAATCGACTAAGATTCATATACGTATCTTTCCCTATGGCTAACCATTGCTCTGCATGATATCCTTCATGATACAATTTAATTAAACTTGGATTTTTCTTGATCCATATTTCTGCATTACTATAATCAAATCCTGCTTCATATTTCTCTGTAAGTACTTTTCTTCTTTTATCTACATTTACAGTGACTCCAACTTGTCCCCATGTTTTCTTGAATTGTCGAATCTCTTTCCTAGATGCTAAATTTTCTCCTATACTATTTTTGAGAATTTGAACTTTTCGGTAATCTAGGGTTTCATGGATAACTTTGCTATCAATACTAGTCTTCCCAAACTGCTTAATAACACAACCTCCAGCATCAATAACTCTCTCGGTTCCATACTTTCCGACATACTTCGCCCCAGGAATTGGGATCAAGCTTATTAATGTACCGACACCATTGGCTACTCGATCTCCTACAGATAGTTGTTCACCTCTAACATAATATTTCATTTAAATAATTGCTATAAATAATTTATATTCACCAAATTAGGAATAGCATTTGATAAGGATATTTTCACTGCATTAAACATCTTATCACTATCTGCACTCACTCCATCTAATTTTACAAATTTGAATCATTAATCTCTTATAGCTTGAGTTTGAACTATTAAAACGAATAATTAAATGATTTTCAAGTTAAAAAATACAAGCTGTAAAATATACAGCTTGTATTTTAAAGTTATTTTAAACTACCTTTAATTATAATACCCTTGACCAACAGCCCATAATAAATATTCAAGTTTTGCAAGCAAAGCAACTTTATCCGTTGTAGAATAACTTTCTATCGGATTAGACCAATCTAAATTTTTAATTAATTCTAATTCATATTCTCCTTGAGGGTCTGCTTCTGGATACCATCCAATATCTAAAATAATATGATCTCGAATATAACTCATCTGAAGTAAATCTTCTGTGAAATTAATCCATTTCTCATCTTCTTCATTTAATGTCTTTGGATCTAATTCTACAAAACTATTGTAGTCTACTTTCCAAGAAGACGGTATCCATATGGGTTGCAATGTTAATATTGGTAGTTCTGGTTTAACTCTCATACTAGCCACTCCAATTTTTATATTTAAAAGACTAATAAACAGCTTTGAATATCACATAAAATAATAAACAAAACTAGCAAAAACAGGTCTATTCTAGTAATAGTTTACTAAAATAGACCTGTTTAGTGTAATTAGACAGTATACGCAAATGTATTAATAGAATTTTTATTATTTGGTTTGGAATATTTTATTAAGAAATATTAAGCTTTTTTTTAATCTCCTTTAATTGAGCTTCAACTTCAACCTTCGCATTTGGATTGTTTATTAAATAATCTATACTTGCTTCTTTTAAATGATGATAGAAAGTACCGTAATCTAATACTAGCGTTTGATCTTTTTCCACTGCTGGGTAATCAAAAAAATAACCAACTCCTATTTCACCAAAATAGCCTTCATCCCATTCATTTAGTTCATTCGCAAAAACACACCACACATGTTCACTTCCACCAAATCCTTTTTCTTCACAAAAATTTTTAAGTGCTTTTAAAAAGTATCCCCCTTCAAGATGTCTATAATACATATTCAATAATTCTTTTTCTGTTAAATTGTCGCTCATCACAGCATCCTCCTAAAAATTATTTTGATAAAGTCGGGAAGAAATTCGTTATTATACCGTTCTCATCAAGGTATCCTGTGAATTTTAAACCATTTGAAGCTGTTCCTCTAATTTCTCTACCTATTATCTCTCCATTCTCCGTTGCTTCCTTACCCCATGCTATCATTTGGTTATTGGAGATTACATTTGGATCATATACTGTTTTGGGATGGGAAATATTTTTAAACTGATTAGGTATTACTTTTAATTCTTTATCAAGAGCAGGAAGTCTGTACTGAACCTGAAACACTCCAGAAACTGTAGAATGCGATGTTTTGGAAATAATGATATCGTCTAGGTTCCAACCTTGGTCTGTTATAATTTTTTCAAAGCTTTGTAAATTGTGTCCTCCAACAACTCCCTTATTCCCTTTTCTAACAATACCTTGAGCGTTGATTATATGATCTTCAAAATTAGCCAAGTATTTAAAACTATTTTTATTCTTGGCTACTCTTGCTATCACCCAACTACCGCCATCAATCGCTCCTTTAGTTAAAGCTTTTCCTGCAATCTTGCCTCCAGGTACCCAACTTAAGAGAACTCCTCCTCCATTGGCTACTCGATCTGCAACCGATAATTGATCTCCTGTAATGTAGTTGACTCCGGTAAATATTTCTTGTAACCCTTCGAGTGTACCTAATCCTGGCACAGCATCCGCTAAGAAACTTCCAACCGTTTTCAAAATCTCGTCGCTATCCGCACTCAGTCCAAATGGATCGATATACGAAATCGGATTTCCATTCACATACGCGTACCGATTCATCGTCAGTCCATCATCGATACTGCCGCTCAGCACATCTCGGTTCACAAAGCGCTTGATTTCTGGATTGTAGTACCTTGCTCGCATCTGGTACAGTCCATGTAGTTATTTATTTTGAGTCATCATTGGGCAATCTGTATTAATTTATAATATGATTTTTAGTTTTGATCATTTGCTCCACGATTTTATCATGTAAGTTATCATGTCTATAAGTAGCATAGCATTAATATAAAAAGCATAAGCTGTAAAATATACAGCTTATGCTTTAAAATTATTTTATCTTTTGTAGAATAACTCTCTAATAAATTAGATCAATGTAATTCAAATTAATTTAAGTCCCTACTCCCTTTAATAATTTATTTACCAATATCATTTCTCTTAAAATCCATCATAATTCTAAAATCGTTATTAGGACAAAAAATGCCAGGATGTTTACCGCTATTTACATCATTAAAGATGAGAACAGATCCACATTTAGGACAATCCACATTTTCTCCATTGATAACTCTAGCAATTATAGAATTTATATCATGAGTAGATTTTTTTTTGAATTCATTTTCCATACGTAATCCTCCTCATTATTATTGATACGGAAGTTCCGGGTATAGACTTTCGACATTTTTTATAATCCTTCTGATTTCACCTATGCTTAAATTTGGGTTAAGATGCTTTGCTTCTCTAATATGAGCTATTACTTCTTCTCTCTGAGTGTAGACAGAAGTATTTAGCATATTATGAGTAACTTCATGAATTATAATTTGAGCAGTTTTCTTCTTGGACTGAGTATTTTGTACATAAATAATAGATCTATAATCTTCTATAGCTAATCCATAAAGTCCATCTTGTTTACTATAATCTAAATCTACTCTAATACTATTATTTCTAATAATATCTAACGTTTCTAAGCCGATCTCAGATTTTTTAAGTTCACGATACAAATTTTTAGGAGAAATTCTCTGACCATTTTTAGCAAAATCATTCTTAAATAAATCTGATGGTTTAGCTAAACGTACTTGTTTTGAGAGTTTACCAAATAGCCAGCTACCACCATCAATAACACCTTTAGTCGCTGTCTTCCCAACGACTTTCCCGCCAGGGACAAAGCTAACTAATGTACCTACTCCAGTAGCAACTCGGTCTCCTACAGAAAGTTGTTGACCTGTCACATAATCTGTTCCTGTAAAGACTTCCTGTACACCTTTTACGGTTCCTAAAATAGGAACAGCATCCGCTAAGAAACTGCCAACCGTTTTCAACATCTCGTCACTATCCGCACTCAGCCCAAACGGATCGATATACGAGATCGGATTCTCATTCACATACGCATAGCGGTTCATGGTCAGTCCATCATCAATACTTCTACTCAGGGCATCTCGATTCACAAAGCGTTTGATCTCTGGATTGTAGTACCTTGCTCGCATCTGGTACAACCCGTTTGGATCAGTCATCACTCCGTCGTGTCCGTTGCCCTTTGGCATCAGTTAACGCTATGGTATTTCATGAAGGTCATAGTGATAGTTCTGGTAAGCTCAATTTGCGCCTTATCTCTTGATTAGACTTTTATTATATGCTAGTGTGTATTCGTAAAAAATCTCCTAAAAGAAATTATCTTTTAAGGGATTTTAATTATAAGTTCTTCTGTTTGAAATAATCTGACATAACCTGTAAATAATCTATCAGTTTTTCTGTTTCTTCTGAGAAGTCAGCTATAGTCCTTAATTCTCCTTTTTTACTAACAGCATAGGCACAAGACCATCGAAGTTCTTCTTCTGGCGGTCCATAAACTTTTTTATTTCTAAAGAAAAACCAACAATTCTCTGCTTCTTTATACTCCTCGCTTAACAAAGGAATATTTTCATCTAAAGAATATCTGTTTAACTTATCGAAGGCTGTTTTATAAGCAATATTTTTTGCCTGTTCATAAGTGATTTCTTTTCTGTTTATACTCATGGTCTCCCCAATCCCAATTTTAAGTTTGAATGTAGCTCTACAATTTTTCCTATTTGTGTATCTATAAAATAGACCTGACCATCTTTATTAACCACATTTATAACATGTAGAATTTTTCCTTGATCTATTGTAACCACACCGACTGCACCAGATTCTTCAGCTTTCATAATTCGTATTACATTTTCAGCACTTAGATTTTCTAAAAATCCAAATGGTGCAGAAGGTAATAAATCATTTTTACTTGCATATCCATTTGAAGCTGAAGCAAAACTATTTAAATCTTCTCCTAAAAGCCTTTTCTGAGCTACATTTGCACAAGAAACACAGTTAGTGTTAAGCCCAGCTCCTGCGCCTTCTACGTAATTCGGATTAACTCCTATAAGTTCTGGAAATTCATTATCTAATGATCGAGTTGAAGTATAGACATTACTGTATGCACTTCCTACTTCTTTGCTTGTATTTTTCCCAAACTGCTTAACAACCCAACCACCAGCGTCAATCGCTGCTTCAGTTCCATATTTCCCAACATACTTCGTTCCTGGGAATGGAATCAATCCCGTTAATGAACCAATTCCATTGGAGACTCGGTCAGCTACAGACAATTGTTCGCCTGTAATGTAATTAACGCCCGTAATCGTTTCTTGGAAACCTTTCACGGTTCCCAAAATAGGAACGGCATCAGCTCCGTAGCTCAATCCTGTCGTTACCCAAGAATCTCCATCCGCACTCAGTCCAAACGGATCGATATACGAAATCGGATTCCCATTCACATACGCATAGCGGTTCATCGTCAATCCATCATCAATACTGCCACTCAGAACATCTCGGTTCACAAAGCGTTTGATCTCTGGATTGTAGTACCTTGCTCGCATCTGGTACAACCCGTTCGGATCAGTCATGACACCGTCGCGTCCGTTATAATCATAATTTGGAGTAAACCTTAAAATTTTCTACGTAAAAAAAACCAAGTCAATTATTATCTAACTCTAATTGACTTGGTTTTTATAAAAAGAAAGGAGTTTAGAATAAATGATACATGTTGAACAAATAAAAGGTTTATTCAACATCATTAACTACTTATGATATTGAAGTATTATCTTTAAACTACTCTGGTATAGTTGGCAAAAAAGGACGTTTCTTTTCTAGTTCAAACCAGACTTCAATATGATTACATAAAGACGGGATATCTAATATTGCCTTTTCACACAAACTTTCATAATCATCTTTTAGAATCTCCTTTAAGTCATAACTAACAGCATATTTATCACTCAACTTGGCTTCATAAACCTGAGTTGGCTCGATTATATAATTCCTATGACGAGTATGATGACTGATATTCATACCCCATTTAAGTTTACCTTTAAACATATGAATACATTTCTGTAACTGTGAATACATTTCATTCTTATTATGAAATCTGAAATAAAAACCTGCTGGACGCTCATAAATATTACCAGGATTATACATTGATGTCCGATGCCATTCAAATGATTCTAGTTTTGAAATAGTATAAGCCATCAACTCAAAATCTGCCATTTTTCCATTTTTTTTAAAATAAATACTATTAGGAACCATTTCTTTTCACCTACTTTAAAGAATGTCTACTTATAGATATTTTCCTACCATTTAGCTCCTTTAATATATCTATATAATCTTTAGTAGTAATGGGTTGATCACTAAATCGAGGATCATAGATATACTTATCATTAGAATAAATAGTATGGTAATCAAATTTTTGTGCTTCTACATACTCAGTAACATTTATTGTTCCATACTTTTCGGATGATGTTATTGTAATAATTTCGTTATCAACTATCCAGTCTCCTATAAACTAATTTAAAAAAACCTGAAAGAATTTAATTCTTTCAGGTTTTTTTATTATTCAATTTTTGCTTTTTCTTTTTGTCAATCCTAAATCATCTAATATACTACTTCTTTTAGTTTCCAATAAAACATAATAATCTCCGTTGATACAAATAATAGCTGGATGTTTTCCTGTTTCCATATTTTGATATATTAAAATTTCACCACAATAGGGACACGGTACTTGTTCACCTTTTAAAACTCTTTTATCAATGTCTGAGTTTTCTTCTTTTGAATTCATATCAGTTCTCCCTTATCTATAAGGTATAGTTGGATAAAGAGACTTCACTTCCTGAATAATCGCTTTTATTTGTGTGTAAGAAAGATTATCTTTCGAATGTTTAGCTTCTCTCATGAAAGCAATCACTTCTTCACGCTGAGTATATATAGGATTTTGAAGCGAAGTATGCGTAACCTCATGAATGATCGTTTGAGCCGTTTTAATAGTAGACTCGGTTCCTCTCACATAAATTGTAGCAGTATTGTTACGCATGTTTTCTGTTCCTAATATCTGGTTACATATCATATCAGTTGGTAATTCCCCATAATCTAATTTTTGTACCATTACTTTGTATCAATCTAATAGTTTCTTGTCCTATTTGAGATCTATTCAACTCACGATAGAGATTTTTAGGAGCAATTCTTTGTCCAAAAGGAGCATACGTATTTTCTTTGAATAAATCAGAAGGTTTGACATATCGTAATTGTTTATTAAATTTCCCAATAAGCCAGCTACCACCATCAATAGCACCTTTAGTCGCTGTCTTTACAACCACTTTCCCACTAGAGAAAAAGATAACTAACGTGCCTAATTCTGGCACAAAATCGCTCAAGAAAATTCTGATCTTTCTTTTAATATTTCATCACTACCTACACTCAAAAAAGAATTAGTACACGAGATTTGATTCGTAATCATATATGTATAGCAGTTCAAAATTTTTTAAAATTTAAAACTATATTAAATCTTTGTAAATCTTTTCGATTTGCCGGCAAAGTTTCTATTATTCCTCTTCTCCATTTTTCTCCATTTATCGTCTCTGTCCATCCACAACTATTGCATTCAAGAATAATTTCAGAGCAATTCTCTTCTTTCGTTATAAGATATCTCATTTCATCACCCTCACAATTTGGACATTCTTTACCTCTATTTGTGACCATATCCCAAAGTCTATTTCCTAATATCATAGCAAAATTATCGAAATTATCAGGTTCATTTTTTTCAAACCTTTTTTTTTCATCATCTAGTAAAAAGCCAGGCGTTTCAACAACGTATACATCAGGATTAAGTTTAATAAGTAGATTTAATCTATTTTCACTTAATGTTTCTGATTTAAAATTATTTCGATGGCTCTGAATCCATGAAGTTATAATTTTATAATAATTAATATAATCCTTAGTAGTAAGAGGATTATTTAAAACATTAATAAAATCTTTCCAAATAGTAGAATCCATTTAGCTCTCTCCTTTTATTTTGGCCCAGGAACAGGATAAACTGTTATCAAGTTGCCTGCTTGATCTGTAAAAATTTTTATCCAGCTAGTTTGATATCCTCCAAATTTAAGAGCAGTGTTTGCAACAATTTCTCCTGTATCAACTGTTCTAACATATTGTCCTCCTTCTACAAATTTAACTGGGGATGTTACACTATCTACACTTTGCAATATATTCTTCAGTTTATTCTCAGAAATTAAGAAAACAGATCTACTATTAGATAAAGGAACATTAAAATGTCCATCTACTACATGATTCCAACCTGCTGAAACAGGTTGGTTTGAACTTGGTCTTAAAGGTGTGAAACGAGTTCTTCCTTTTGCAATATTGATTCTATATTGTACAATTCCTATACCTTTTTCAATATTACTTGATTCTTTAGCAAATAGCTGTAAATCCATTTTTAATTGATAATTACTCGTTACTTGTTTTGTTTCATTCTTCCCAAACTGCTTAACAACCCAACTACCCGCATCGATTGCCACTTCGGTTCCGTATTTTCCAACATACTTTGCACCATGAATTGGAATAAAGCCTGTTAATGAACCAACACCATTGGCAACGCAATCCCCTACAGACAATTGTTCTCCTATAATGTAGTTGACTCCGGCAAATATTTCTTGTAACCCTTTGAGTGTACCTAATCCTGGCACAGCATCCGCTAAGAAGCTTCCAACCGTTTTGAACATCTCATCACTATCCGCACTCAATCCAAACGGATCGATATACGAAATGAGTGCATCATAGGCTTAAATCGGACGACCTAGCTTGTCGTATGCATATGTAGGAAATATGTAGGCAGTGTTCTCCCATAACTATTCTGATTCGATATCGAAATCCTATTTTTTACACCATCATCATGATCCTATATAAATGACAGATTCCTTTGTGGAACTCGTTGGAAAAAATTAATATATATCTGTCAAATCAATAACATCGCGATCCATCGATATAGTGAAAACGTTCATGTGCCGCTTCCTCCTGAATTTTCTATGAATTTTGTGCTTAATTAAAGGGCAGGTGGCTAGCCTTTAATACATGACCTCCCCGTTGCAAAATGTTCAGTTCTGACAATATAGTTGTTGGGATATCCTATGAATTGGTTTCGATGCTCTCGATACTATATCCATGGGGTATCTATTCGCAAAGTTATATCTGATTTAGAAAAACTGTGAGAAAACAAAGATAACAAAAAACAGGTCAATCATGGTGGCATCTGACCATAATCGACCTGTTTTTTGTATCGAAATAGCGCTAAATTTTGGGTTCATTCCTCACCAAAAAAAGGAAATCTTAAAAGTATAAAGCCAATAAAGTTCATAATACTAAGTTGTAGTGCCATGAATAAGGGAGAGTTCTATCTCTTGTACTTTTCAACAATTTGATTTATGCCAGCAAACACTAAATCTTTAATTACCTCCGTATAGTTATTGTATGTGCCTTCTTTTTCAATAATTATGTCTAACATATTTTTCAATTTGCCATCTATCATAATCGTTATTCCTTCGATTTGTTCACCAGTTTTTTCATTATCGAACTTTTCAGATAGTATGCTTATTTTATTATCACTCATTTCTTTCCTCTATTATTCTCTAAATTTAATAAATCAATTCCATTTTTATCATACCAGTATTTTTCTTCCCAATCTATTTTAGGCAAAAAATCTTCGTAAACCCCGCTCCAATTTTTGGGAACAAAATCTTCATAGGAGGCTGGCTCTGGATACAATGAGTATAGTTCTCTTTTATCAACATTTACATATAATGAAGGTAAAAAACTATAAAATGTATCCTGTTTTGATGTAGTAAGCAAATTTAATTTAAGTGACTCTCTTAGTTCGTTGGTTGAAACAGCATACTTATTTATTCTCCGAATAAATTCTATAAATGAATTCTCATCTAAAACTTCTATACCTTTCCTTTCATCAACTTCCTCTATTTTGTTTCCAATATTTTTAAGTCCAATTTCTTTAAATTTCTTAATATAAGCATCTGCTTGCTTTTTCCTATCAAGAAACCATAAATCTTTCGGAGCAACATACCACTTGAAGAAATTATCGACTAATAAACCTACGATAATATTGTCTAACGATTTAGGTTCTAATAGCATATTACTCAATCCCTTTTTTTTTATTCGTGCATTTTTAGCAACTCTTCTATCCACTCAATCCAAGGTGCTGGAACTTCAAACGAATTACCTGGTTTTGTTGGATCTACTAGTTTTGTTGGATCTACTAGTTTTGGCGCTGTTCCGCCTTGGTTTAATGGATTTGATTTGTATCCACTTTGAGGTATTGTGTTTTCTTTTAAGAAATCATCAAACTACTTGGGAACATTAAATTCTACAATTTCAGTATTTCCGTCTCTTACTTCATTTTTGAAATAGTTTGAATGCTCACCATTATCTATACTTATATTCAAATCAGATTCTTTTTTTGGTATTGTTATTGTGCCATCTTCATTTACCTGTATACGTGGTTGACTTGATTTAGTACCCTCTCCGCCTTGAACTCGTCTATATGTTACTTCATCTTTACCCGTTCCTTTAGCTACTCTGGCTATAACCCAACTACCGCCATCAATAGCTCCTTTAGTTAGGGCTTTCCCTGCAATTTTGCCTCCAGGTACCCAACTTAAGAGAACTCCGCCTCCATTGGTTACTCGATCTGCAACCGATAATTGATCTCCTGTAACATAGTTGACTCCGGTAAATATTTCTTGTAGCCCTTTGAGTGTACCTAATCCTGGCACAGCATCCGCTAAGAAACTTCCAACCGTTTTAAACATCTCGTCACTATCCGCACTCAGTCCAAACGGATCGATATACGAAATCGGATTTCCATTCACATACGCATACCGGTTCATGGTCAGTCCATCATCAATACTGCCACTCAGAACATCTCGGTTCACAAAGCGTTTGATCTCTGGATTGTAGTACCTTGCTCGCATCTGGTACAACCCGTTCGGATCGGTCATGACTCCGTCGCGTCCGTTGTATTGGAACGGTTGCTCGGTCGTGCCTTCGTGTCCTAAAGATTCTCCGTAGGTGCCATAGCTGTACGTATCGGTCAGTTGTCCTTTGGCATCCGTTAACGCTATTGTACTTCCGCGACGGTCGTAGTGGTAGCTTTGGTACGCTCCGTTGGCGTCTTGGCGTCCAATTAAGCCGTTACCGTACACATACCATGCTGTCGGTTTGCCTGATGCATCGGTTTCCATCAGCACTTGAGACAGAACTGCTTCTGGATTGATCACATACTTCGTTGTTGTTCCATTCGCGGTCATCGACGTGCGATGATTTTCGTTATCGTATCCGTATTGTACCCCACCGGCTTCTATCAGACGGTTACATGCATCGAAGAGTTTTTCATTTTCTAAACTAGTATAATTACTAATCATTATAGTTTAGTCAATTTGTGAATTAAGATAAAAAAAGCAATCTACTTTCATCAAAAAGTAGATTGCTTACATACTATAAATTATTTAATTATTTTATAATACTCTTCTGTAAACTCATAACTTTCATTTAGAAAAATACACTCCCAAATCCATAAGAAGAAATTTCTTACTGGATAAGGTGGATCAAATGGTGGCAAAACTGATTCAAAAACTCTCTCAAAATCAATAGCATTACTTGTTAAATAATAGCTTAAGACTAATTTTGCATTTAGTTTTTGCTGTTCGTTTAATTCTTCAAATTCTTCTACAATAATTTCATTGATTATTTTTTTATAATCATTCTTATCTTGAATTTTTAATTTTCGATAATATTCAACTGATTCATTATCATCTCCTAATCCAGTAATTGGAGCTAAAAATAAATCTAGTAAATCGGAATTTATAATAATCACTAATATAACACCTCTCAATTTCTTAATTTAGGATATAAGATATATAATTTTCCATTTCTAAAAACTGCAGTTACTTTAGAAGAAGAAACTAAATTTTGTCCGCCCCTTAAATACCCTTCACCTATATTTTCACCCCTATCGAAGCTGAAACTGTTCCTTCCTATTTGGTTATAAATTGTTTCTGCCCTCTGAGCAGTATTTAGCTGTATTTGATTGCTTAAAAATTTAGAAGCATCTCCTATACGACCCGCATAGCCATCTGGGGTATATCCATTAGTTGCTCTCAAATACTGTTGTTGAAGCGTAGTTTGTGCACCATGTCTAGAATAATAGTGAGCTCCATTAGTAGATGACTCCATTCTTGAGAGCTGTAATTGAGCATTATTTTCAATCATCACTCTTAAACTAGATCTATTTCCTGCAAATAACTGCAAATTAACTTTTAGTGGTAACTTACTCGCTACTTGCTTTGTTTCATTCTTCCCAAACTGCTTAAGAGCCCAACCCCCAGCGTCAATCGCCGCTTCGGTTCCATATTTCCCAACATACTTCGTCCCCGGAAATAGAATCAAGCCTGTTAATGAACCAATTCCATTGGCGACTCGGTCAGCTACAGACAATTGTTCACCTGTAATATAGTTGACTCCGGTGATCGTTTCTTGGAACCCTTTTACCGTTCCCAAAATAGGAACAGCATCTGCTATGAAACTCCCTGCTGTTCTCAACATCTCGTCACTATCTGCACTGAGTCCAAACGGATCGATATACGAGATTGGATTCCCATTAACATAACGGTTCATGGTCAGCCCATCATCAATACTGCCACTCAGAACATCTCGATTTACGAAACTGCTGAGCATTGAATTATTACATCTTGCTCTTATAAGTTAATATTTGTATATATTATAAAATAATTATTATATTTCTTTCTCAAAAAATTTATACCTAAAAAAAAGAAAACAGTTATGTTGATATCAACATAACTGTTTTTTATAAATAGAATCAAAAGCTATTTATATTTTATAGAACCTACAAATTGCAAATAATTCGATTGAATTGTAGCTTGGACGACTTTTCCATTGTATTCAAAATCGTAAAGTAATATTGCCACATTGATATTTTCTGGCAATTCTTCTGTTACTTTTTTGAACTCTGAAATAACATTATAATCGTAAGAAAAGTCTTCTAGCAATTGATAAAAATTATCCACTTTATTTTCATAATACTCTGCTTCTCTTAAATCATCATCATATCTGATAATCTTAAAATATTCAGCAAATATTGATCTAATATAATCTCCTTCATCAGAATAAGAAATAGTTAATAATCTATCTAATTCTTCAGCATTTATAACCTTTCCTATCCATAAAGAAACAACTCCATTTTTCTCCATTGTAACTCTCCTTTTAATATTTCAAATCTTCTGGCAAAGCTTCTGTTCCACGATCAAGACGATAGTTCGCCCAATTTTGTAGCCTTCTTTTAAACATATTATAGTCAGTAGAAGAATCAATAATCTCTAACAACTCACTATGTACTTTAGTTGAACCTTTTCCACCATATTTACCAACAGGGTTAACAAATTTAGTTTCACTTATAAGTGTTCTCATCTCAGCAATCTGCTCACTTGTCCCCCCATCTTTTGAATACATTTGCCCTCGATACCAAATGCCACTCATGTAAACCTCTGGGATGTCTAAGTCGATCTTCTATAGTATCTCTTAATTTTGGATTAGCCCATACTTGATCAAACTCATCAGAGGTTAAAGAATTAAACCAATTATTGAATTCTATCTTTCGAACTGAAGGAAAAGAATTCACATTTTTAATAGTTTTTTTCCCAAACTGCTTAAGAACCCAATCTCCAGCGTCAATGACACCTTCCGTTCCATACTTCCCAACATATTTCGCACCTGGAATTGGAATCAAGCTTGTTAATGTACCGACACCATTTTCGATGCGATCTCCTACAGATAGCTGTTCGCCTGTAATGTAGTTGACTCCGGTAATCGTTTCTTGAATCCCTTTTACCGTTCCTACATAAGGAATCACATCGGCTCCATAGCTCAATCCTGTCGTTACCCAAAAATCTCCATCCGCAATCAGTTCAATAAAAAACTCAAGAAAACGAAAGTAACAAAAACAGGTCTATCATGAAAGGGTCTTACCATAATCGAGCTGCTTGATGTAACGGGATAGTGTTATTGGTTGAATGATAGATTCATCCGTCACTGGATCGCCCACAAAAAAACCTTAAAAGGCATAAAGCCAATCAAGGTTTCACAATAGAGTATTTAACCGTTTTGATGTTCCTTTTTCGCCAAATCAATTGCTACGGCTAATTTAATTTGGAAGATTTTACTTAACCTTCTTTGGAAATCCTTTAGATTAAAAGTTTCAATTATAGGAACTTCCGAAGGATTGACTCTGCTAATTTCAACTTTAGCAATTCTATCAAGGTTAACTAAAATAGTGAATATATCTTCGCCTTGTTCAGGTGTCCAATTCAAAATATATGCACTTTTCACTTCTCCAAAAGTAATTATTAACACATTCAATATCGCTTCTGCTTTAGCATCTTGAGCCGAAACTATATTCGAGCATTCCAACTCCTTTCTGAAATCCTGTTCCTGTTTGCTTCCTATTAGTTTCATTTTATCACCCCTGGCGTAGCAGTAACTAGGTTCCCATACTTATCAGTTAATACCGATATGATATTTGTAGGAGAACCACTAAACTTGTCAATACCTATGTTTGAGTCTAATGTAACTTCCCTTAGATATCTAGCTTGCTTCTCAATTGTCCCATTTGCTAACTTTATATCTGAGTATAAAACTCTTGAAACTGGAGTGTTCACAACTTTTTTACTTTGAAGAGCTCCCTTTAGTTCGTTAGGTGTAATTGAGAATTGGGAAGCATTCTTTGAAGGGTTAAAATGTCTATCTAGTACATGATTAAAACCTGCACCCTCTTCTGCACTTCCATTTCTTAAGTTTACTCTAGACTGAACAATAGGAGGCATTCCTTCAACCTTACCCGTCCCCTTGGCAAACAACTGTAAATTCATCCTTAATCGATAATTACTCGCTACTTGCTTGGTTTCATTCTTCCCAAACTGCTTAACAACCCAACTACCTGCATCAATCGCCGCTTCGGTTCCATATTTCCCGATATACTTCGTCCCGGGGAATGGAATTAAGCCCGTTAATGAACCTATTCCATTGGCTACTCGATCTGCAACCGATAATTGATCTCCTGTGACATAGTTGACTCCGGTAAATATTTCTTGTAGCCCTTTGAGTGTACCTAATCCTGGCACAGCATCCGCTAAGAAACTACCAATCGTTTTAAATATCTCGTCACTATCCGCACTCAATCCAAACGAATCAATATACGAAATCGGATTCCCATACACATACCGATTCATTGTCAATACTTCCACTCGACACATCTCGGTTCACAAAGCTTTTGATCTCAAAACTCGATAGTACTTTTATACACTTAGAGATTACTAAAAACATTACAGTCGTAAGTATAGATGATTTGTTTTTGATATATTGGCATGCTGTTCTTTATCTAATTCCGTATATAGTAATAGCTCGTTTAACTTAAGGAAATAAAAAGAAGCTTTGACGGGCTTAAGCCTATCAAAGCTTCTTTTTTAAGATTCAAATGTCATTTTATCTAGAAAAATCCCATTTTCCTTAATCACACACCTTGCTAGTCTTTGAGCTGCTCTATCGAAGTAAAATTGATTTGAATGATTCACATTATCAATCGGTTCCAATTCAGAGAACATTCTGGTTTCTTTATTTAATTGAATTTTCCCCATAATATTTTCATTAGGACCAAATCTGTAAATTACAATCTGCTCATCTTCATACTCTTTAAAAAGTAAAACAAAAGCTCCCATCTAGTAATCACCTCTAATCTATTTCCCATGGACGACCTGATTTAACAGCAGCATCATGAGCAGTTTCATAATCAGTCTTAAATATACCTTCAAATCTTGACTCAAATAATTCATGATTCAATAAATCAATATCTTTTTTAGTATAATTTCCTTGTTGTAATCTAATCCAAGCCTGAGCAATTTCATAATCTGAATGAAATCTTCCATACCCACTAGACTTTATATGCTCTTTAAAAAATACATGGTCTTTAATTCTTTGAATTCTATTTTCTTTCATTTCACTATTTATAGCTATTTTTCGAACATCAGTATTGGAAGATCTAATGTTATCATACATTTTGTCTGCTTCAGCTTCAATACGAAAATATTCATCTATTAATGAGAGATTTTTACGTCCTCCTGTTTGGATATTTTTTGTACGTTTCCCAAACTGCTTAACAACCCAACTACCTGCATCAATCGCCGCTTCGGTTCCATATTTTCCGACATACTTCGTTCCTGAGAATGAAATTAAGCCTGTTAATGAACCAATTCCGTTGGCGACTCGGTCAGCTACAGACAATTGCTCACCTGTAATATAGTTGACTCCTGTGATCGTTTCTTGAATCCCTTTTACCGTTCCTACATAAGGAATCGCATCGGCTCCGTAGCTCAATCCTGTCGTTACCCAAGAATCTCCATCTGCACTCAGTCCAAACGGATCAATATACGAAATTGGATTCCCATTCACATACGCGTTCCGATTCATCGTCAATCCATTCCCAATACTTCCCGTCACCACATCCCGATTCACAAAGCGCTTGATATCCGGGTTGTAGTAACGTTCTCGCATCTGGTACAGACCATTCGGATCGGTCTGTATGCCATCGCGTCCGTTGTATCGGAAAGGCTGCTGACTGTCACCGATGTGCTCCAATTGTTCACCATACGTGTCGTACATGTACGTATCGGTGATCTGTCCTTTCGCATCGGTCAGATGGTGCTACCACGTAGATCGTAGTAATACATCTGGTTGTTGCCTGCGGCATCTTCGCGGTTAATCAGTTCGAGTCGTATAAATTTTATAACAACTTACTATTCTAAAAAAGAAACCTTGAATGGCTTCATACCATTCAAGGTGCTTTAAAAGTTAATCACTTACCCATATTGAATGTCTTGGTAAGACATGACCACAAAAAGGGCAATTTACTACTGGTATTTCATTGGCTTCTTTTAAAAGTTCCCATCTATTGCAACAACCATAATACAACTGTGGAATAGTAGGATTCGCAATAATGCCTGTCCAATTACAAATGCTACAGTTCACACGTTCCATTTGTACTCTTTGTAGTTTATCAGCAATATTCATAAACAAACAAAACATCAAAATATTTTGCTTTCCAAATGGATAGAAAGCAAGAGAAAATATATTATACTTTTTTGGAAACTGCATCATATGTGATACCTGATCTACAGCACGGATAGGTCTACCTTCGATCACCGGATCATTGATTAATGAATCAAAAGCTTTAGTATCTAATATATATATGCTTTGACCATCAATCTGATTATGCTCATTTGCTACAAATCATAGGCAGCCATTCCAGACGAGGCAACTGTTTTGACATTGCCTGAGTCGACCGTTTTTTTCGCACCTGAAAACGGAGAAACTGTATTTGGAGCCACCTCAAACACTCGAAAAAGCCAAGCAGCGAGTTGCTGATAATTTGATCTATTACAACGAGGTATGCTTCTAACGCAAACTAAACGACCTTTCTCCGAAAGAGTTTCGGGAAAAGGTCGTCGCTTGGGAAACTGTACTTGTTTAATGCTACTTGACAGGGCTAAGACCATAATTAAGGTTTTTTCTTAATTCATAACGTACTCAGTTTGGAAGCATAAAAATAACATCAATAGGACTAGAATCTTTAAAAAACGAGTAGTATAACTCATTCGCTTTTTCTGGATTCAACATATGATTACTCTCAAATTCTCTTCCTAACTCTTTGAGTATCTCAACTTCATTAGAATCGAGGATCTTTTCTTGAATAAGAGTCTCTGAATCTTCCGCATAGTACCATGCTTTATCCATAATAGCTGACTCAGCAGATGAATAAGCAAACTTAATCGCACTAATTTCTATATATTCATCTAAAAAAGGATGAACAATTAATAGAAAACTTGAAACTAAAAAAGAACGTTTATGAATATTTCTTCTCTTCTTCACTTTCTTATAAATGTTTAAATAATTATCCGGAGCCTTTTCAGAACAAATCGTTGATTTAGCTAAAACAATCAATGCTTGCTCTTCATTCAGTAGATCTACTACTTTTTTGAATATAAGTTCTTCTTCGATCCCTAGACTGCTCATATTATCTAAACATCTAACCGCATCTTCTTCACAAGCAAATTGCATAGAAACTAACTGAATATATTCATCTAGTACAACTTCTTCAACTATAAAGAAGGGATATTCAACCAAAGTTTCAATATACAAAGCTTGATGTTCTTTTGGGATTAAATCTCTTAAATGGACGAACTCTTGGAATTGATCTTCTGTAAACATATGAATCATTGTTTGTTTTATGAGATTTAATATGCCAACCAAAACATCAATGTTTTGGTTGACAACACTTTCTTTTAAAATTTCTAAAATAGATTGTTTCATAGTGTACCTCTGCAAATTTATTTAGTGGTTATCTATCAGTTTCCATATCGTTTCATTCTCATACTCAATATATAGTAATCTGATTGTATTAGAGGCGCCGCCACTTGTAACATCTAAACTAGTCCAGCCATCATCCCGTATGTGATATCTCGCATACGAGTAATTCTCGATTTTTTGTCTGACTAAACTATTCCCATTTCTCATTTCACGCAGATCATCCAGTAGTTGCTCCGCTCGTTGTCTTTCTTTAGAATTCAACCTTTTGATAGCTTTTCCGGCTTTACGAACATCAGTTGGAATGAGGCCATATAAAGACGAACGTGTATTACCTATATTGGCATGTTGAATCCCCAATAATTGCTCAGGTGTAATAATATTACAAGCTTCTGTATTATGCACCCAAATACCAAGATCACTTACAAAATACGTATGGAAGTCAGCTACAGTCATATTATAGACCCTCGCCTGTCTGTTCTCATGCTGGATATCTTTGATATCCAACATCGTACCATCGTCTTTTACAAGTAAATCTCCAATTTTTAGATCTTTGGCAAATGTCCAGCCTTTACCATCAACCCAGAATGGATGATTATACGTAGATTCAATCTTTTGATCGCCAACTTCAATAACATAGAGCTCATCTGTGATATGACTAAAAGTAGCTGTTACTTTTTTATAAGCCTGTTTACCTGTAGCTTCATCTCGCGATAAAACCAGATCACCAACTTGTATATCTTCAATATTTTTTTCGCCTTGATCTGTTTTCACTTTTGTACCTGCTGTAAAGCAATTGCAAGCATCGACCAACTTATCTACAGATTTTTCAGCCTTCTTACTCCATCCAAATAAATCTGCGGCTTTCTCCCCTGTCCAGATTAATCCTTTGACCGTATATTTCCCAGCATATTTGGAACCTGGTACAGGAATCAAGCCTACTAAGCCACCAGCAGCGTCTGAAACACGATCGCTCATTGTCAATTGCTCACCTGTGACATAATTGACGCCAGTAATGGCTTGTTGCCACGCTTTTACTGAGCCTACAACGGGGGTAACGTCTGCAAGGAAGCTTCCACCCTGCTTCAGCCAATCCGCCCCATCCGCACTCAGTCCAAACGGATCAATATACGAAATTGGATTTCCATTCACATACGCATAGCGGTTCATCGTCAGTCCATCGTCAATACTTCCACTCAGGACATCTCGATTCACAAAGCGTTTGATCTCTGGATTGTAGTACCTTGCTCGCATCTGGTACAACCCGTTTGGATCAGTCATCATTCCGTCGCGTCCGTTGTATTGGAGTCCGTTGTATTGGAACGGTTGCTCGGTGGTGCCTTCGTGTCCTAAAGATTCACCGTAGGTGCCGTAGCTGTACGTATCGGTCAGTTGTCCTTTGGCATCCGTTAACGCTATTGTACTTCCGCGACGATCGTAGTGGTAGCTTTGATAAGCTCCATTCGCATCCTGTCGTCCGATCAAGCAGTTACCATACACATACCATGCGGTTGGATTACCCGAAGCATCGGTTTCCATCAGCACTTGAGACAACACAGCTTCGGGATTAATCACATACTTCGTTGTTGTTCCGTTAACAGTTACAGAAGTGCGGTGATTTTCGTTATCGTATCCATATTGTACCCCACCGGCTTCTACCAGACGATTCCGAGCGTCGAAGGTATAATTTAATTTTGCATCTGTCCCACAAGTGGACCGACAAGCATATTCCCTTCGGCATCGTATTTCAATTTCACAGTTTCGCCATTCACCGTAGCTAGAAGATTGTCTGTACTGTACTGCCTGAAGCTCATCTTTGGTCCATGTTAATTGGTTTTTACGATCATACCCATAAGTCGTTGTATGTTTTAATGAATCGACTGATTGGAATTAGTTCGATAAAATGGCACAATGTAAAAAAGCTTTGAAAGGCATTAGCCAATCAAAGCTTCTTTGAAAACATCACAATTTATAAATTTCCTCAAGCTTATGATTATTATACTATTGCAAAGAATTATCCCATACATTATCCTCATACGGATGATTCCAAAGATCGATATATAAACCGAGTTCTTTTATCTCACAAATAGCTGCTTCGCATACAATAGAACTACCAATATCCATATAATAATCATAAGAGTGATTTAAGAAAAATTGATCTTGATGCCTAAGTTGACAAACAATATCTTCTCTCAGTGCTAACCTAGAAATCAAATCAACTTCCCTAATAGAAAGATTATCTTTATCTTGCAAAGAATAATAAAAATTTATAATTTCATCAGAATAGCATTCAGGATATTTAAGAGTATGCTCTATAAAAAGCTCCTCCTTTAATTTATGAATAAGATAAACTTCCATATGTGTTACTTTCATATAGTTCATATAAATATGCGCTGCGTTTACATATTTGTTTTCAACAGATAGGTATTCTTCAGCTGTTAAAGGTTGACCATTATATATATTCCCGATATCAATTATTGATGTCCATGTTACAATTTTAGGTTTATATTGGTTTTCCTTTTGTAGAGGAGGATATTTTCTAACTTGCCAGTAATACATGTTCTAGTCCCCTATCCGATTTAGGTTTTTGTCATATGTTCCTAATCTAGTTTGTCTGCTCATTAAATCTTCTACTGTAGGAGCCATTTTCCATACTCCTTCATTATCAGCGCTGCCGGTACTTTGTCTAGGAATATCTCTTGTGATATAAATCCCCATATCTTTTGAATAAAAGACTGCAGCTTTAGCTCTTCCACCATTTACTTTTTCAAATCCAAGAAGTTTTGCAGCTGCTTCAGCCTCTTTATCTGTACGATAAGGACCATTTGGAATTGCAGTCTTTGGAGCTAGAGTCCATGCTCCATTCTTATTATTACCGTTCCCAAAATAGGAACGGCATCGGCTCCATAGCTAAATCCTTTCGTTACCCAAGAATCTCCATCCGCACTCAGCTCAATTTAAAAACCGCAAGAAAACGAAGATAACAAAAGACAGGACAATTATGGTGGTATCTACCCATAATCTACCTGTCTTTTATAACGCATTAGCGTTATTTAGATTATACTTTTCAAGCATTATTGTGATACAAACAAAATAGCGACATCTTTATACGGATATTACATGGGTCATATGTGTTACTTGTTGAATGACCCATTCATTCTACATTGTCTAGTAGCTCCCTCAGCAAAATATTATTTAATTTTATTTTTTATTGTATTGATATAGCTTTGATACGTTTCTTTCTGTTCATCGAACATCCAAATATCTGCTAAATCTATTAAGTTGTTCTGTTCAAGATTTTTAATCATTCTATCTAATTTACTCTTATGTGCTGAGAGCACTTCTGAACTAACTGATGATACTTTTTCCATCAATTCCATTGAATCAATATCAGCATAAAAAGGGGTGTTCTGTTCATCAATCCTTTCAATAATTTCAAACGTTGCTAAATCCTTAAAAACATCTTGCCTAATACAACGAATCAAATCAAAGTTTGATAACTCATATAAACATTTCCCTGTAATTTCCAAGTGCCATACAGGTATTGACATATCAGAATATAGAGTTGCATTTTTCATTAACTCTTCATATTTTTCATTAGTCAAAAATTCTTTTAACATCATGTTTCTATTAATCATATACCTTACTCCAATCGCTATTTAGGTGGATACACTTCTCCCTCAGGAGCAAACATATCTTCAATTTTTTTCATTGTAGCTTTTACCTCATTCAATTTAGATGTGTAAAGTTGTCGAAGTTCATTATCTAAATTAGGATTTTTGAGCATTCCTTCCCAACTTCGGTTCAAATCAACTAAACCACGATATGCGTCAGAAACTTCTTGAGCATGATCATAATAACCTCCACTTGGTTTTGAACAGGGTCACCAAATAAGTCTCTCTGTGCTCCTTTTAAATCCATTTCGGTTAAATGTGAGTATGTTCTTTCCTGCTGATTCAAAGTAGCCCTCTGACTAGTAGTGATTTTTGATTTTACAAAATCTGATAAATCATCAATACTTGAGAATATCCTGTCACCATTACTCGTTTCTTTAGCCACTCTGGCTATAACCCAACTACCGCCATCAATCGCTCCTTTAGTTAGGGCTTTCCCTGCAATTTTGCCTCCAGGTACCCAACTTAAGAGAACTCTGCCTCCATTGGCTACTCGATCCGCAACCGAGAGTTGCTCTCCTGTTATATAGTTAACTCCAGTAAAGATTTCTTGAAGTCCTTTTGCCGTACCTAATCCCAGCACAGCATCGGCTAAGAAACTCCCTGCTGTTCTCAACATCTCGTCACTGTACTCACTCAGTCCAAACGGATCGATATACGAAATCGGATTTCCATTCACATACGCATACCGGTTCATGGTCAATCCATCGTCGATACTGCCACTCAGAACATCTCGGTTCACAAAGCGCTTGATCTCTGGATTGTAATACGTTTTTCATCTCGTGCACTACTGCTTCATCGCATCCTAAAGATTCAACGTAGATATCGTACACATCTGCAAATTCAATAGTTAATACTATAAGATCGAACATTCTATCGATGAATATGATGAGAAAAATATTTAAATAAAAAAGAAATCTTGAAAGGAATAATCTTTCAAGATTTCTTTTTCTTTTTTTTAAACAAACCGTTATAATTCTACTGGTTGTCCATTTTGACCTAACATCCCCATTAC
>NZ_JARUWY010000027.1:0-22984 GCF_030433815.1 Paenibacillus sp. PsM32
TGAATGACTGAATGACTGAATGACTGAATGACTGAATGACTGAATGACTGAATGAGTTAGATTATATCGGTTATATGAAAAATTTAAAAAATATAATTATGGTGTTAATGTAGGAGCTTGACGATGATAAGTGCCTTGTTCATAGCTATATGCTAATTTGATCAATGTGCTTTCATCAAATGGTCTACCTAAAAATTCAATTCCTACCGGCAATTTCTGATTGGTGAATCCAGCAGGAACTGTAATCGCAGGGAAGCCGGAAAAAGGGCTTAACCGATTATTGTCACCTGATACTTGTTCTTCACCGATCGTAGCTGCTGGTTGAGTAGTGGTTGGATAGATAATGGCATCTAGATTCTGGTCTGCCATTACTTTTAAAAGAGATTCGCGTGTGACCTTAGTACGGTTGAGTACGATATCTTTATATTCTTGAGTATCAAGTGTGGCTACAGTGTTACGTTTTTGCATCGCTTCAGCTTGCTTAGGATCAAATTGATTGGATGCTAGAATTTCGGTCAGATTATGATAAGGTGCATCTTCTCCTAAGCTTGCCAGATAATCATTGATTTGAAATTTAAATTCGTAACCACTAAGGCTAGGGTATTTCATAATTTGTTGTAAGTTAGGAATTTGGATAGGAACCGGTGTAGCTCCTAATCGTTTTATATCATCGACAGCCGTATAGACCACTTGGGTGACTGATTTTTCACTGTCTTTTGTATTATTGAACAATTCTGTTGCTATACCGATACGAGCTCCCTGTAGACCATCTGCTTGTAATGAATCGGTATAATTCGCAGGGATATGTCCAACACTATAAGCTGTAGCAATATCGTCTGCATCATAGCCAGCAGTAGCTTGCAATAATATCGCTGCATCTTCTACTGTGCGTGCGATCGGCCCGCCGACATCTTGAGTAAGAGCAAGTGGAATAATACCATCACGACTACTTAAGCCTACTGTAGGGCGAATACCGACCAGACTGTTAAATGCAGATGGAATACGAATAGATCCACCTGTATCTGTTCCTAGACCTGCCGCTGCAAAGTTAGCAGCGATAGCAGCTCCTGTTCCACCGCTCGAACCGCCCGGGTAATGATCGAGTGCATAAGGATTCAGCGTCTGCCCTCCAAGTGAGCTTGAAGTAGTAATTCCAAATGCAAATTCATGCAGATTGGATTTGGCTAAAATGATAGCACCTGCTGCTTTGAGCATAGCGATCTGATCAGCGTCTTGATCTGGAATCGAATTTTGAAGACATACACAACCTGCTGTTGTAGGCATATCGTCTGTATCGAAATTGTCTTTTACAATAATCGGTATACCATGTAAAGGCCCGCGTGCTCCTGTCGTAGCACGTTCTTTGTCTAATTGAGCTGCAATTTCAAGTGCTTTGGGATTGATCGTAAGAATAGCATTAAGTTTGATCCCTTGATCATCATATTTGGCAATACGATCTAAGTATTGTTGTACAAGCTGAACAGAAGTCAGACGACCTTCTTTCATAGCTGATTGCATCTGAGCAATCGTTGCTTCTGTAATCACAAAAGGTTCATTGGTTCCTGGAGAGCCAGCAGCTTGAACAGAAGAGGTAACACCGTATGTACTGAATGGAGCAACAATTAACGCAATAACTGTAAACCACATAACAATTACTTTTTGATACTTTTTCATATGTTGGATATTAGACAAATAACTTCACTCCTTTGTAAGATATCATCGATTATTGTTGATACATGTAATTAATTATGTATTTTAGTGTCAAAAAAGATAACATGTCAATACAAAAGATCAAATAGGCTTAGATTTGAATATAAAATAATGATTAAAATGATACATATTTAACTGTTCTTTTAAAGAAAATTCGGTACATTAACAAGGAGCAGATAAAATTAATATTTGTGCAAAAGAAATGTGATGTTGCAGTTAAAAGTTTGGTAGAATAAAATGGTAATGGCTTAAATGGAATTATAATCCAGTATAGAAAGAGGAATCAACATGGCAAACAAGTCGGTATACAATTTGGTCATCGTAGGCTATGGCGGAATGGGAAGTTATCATGGGCAATTGATTGAGAAAGTACCTTCACTTGAAGTAACCGGTGTGTACGATATCGTAGACTATCGGATGGAACTTGCTGGACAACATGGTTATCATGCTTATGAAAGTATGGAAGCGGTTTTATCAGATGAAAATGTTGATATTGTATTGATTGCTACTCCTAATGATGTACATAAAGAATTATCGATTCAGGCTTTACGTGCAGGCAAGCATGTTATTTGTGAGAAACCTGTAACGATCAACAGTGCGGATCTGTTAGACATTGTCAAAGTAGCAGAAGAAACCGGTCAGACATTTACAGTGCATCAAAATCGTCGCTGGGATGAAGATTTCTTGATTATTCGCGATATGTTTGAAAAACGGGCTGTTGGAGATGTGTTTCATGTGGAATCACGTGTACAAGGAGCTAATGGTATTCCAGGAGATTGGAGACAGCTCAAAGCTTATGGCGGCGGCATGTTGCTTGATTGGGGAGTGCATTTACTAGATCAGTTATTATTGCTTACCGATAGTAAGATCGACAGTGTCCATGCTCACTTGAGTACAATTTTGGATACAGAAGTAGATGATGGATTTACAACAACGATTCGTTTTAAAGATGGGTTAACAGCAGTTGTAGAAGTCGGTACAACTAACTATGTTAAATTACCACGCTGGTATGTAAAAGGAACCGAAGGAACAGCAATTATTCAAGATTGGGATCTAAGCGGGGAGATCGTTACCCGTAATACAGAAGTGGAAAAAGTAGAACCCAAACCGATTCAAGCAGGTCGTGGATTGACCAAAACGATGGCTCCACCTTCCGAAGAGTCTACAATTCGTAAATCGATTGAACCGATCCAAAACCCGCCAGAAGAGTTCTATGTGAACTTTTTGTCTGTGATCGAAGGCTCTGCGCAATCGGCTGTACCTAATGAACAAGTACATCGAGTGTTAGTGCTGATCGAGACGATTTTTGAAGCGGCTGAAAAAGATGCAGTGATTCATAAAGAATTTTGACAATAAATAGCTAAAAATGAATTACACAAAAAGCGGGTATTCTATAGTGAGATATAGATATCGGCTTTTTTGTGATATCCAGGTGTACTGTACATATAGTGTTCTATCATAAGAATTGGATCAGCGTATAAGGTCGTGTAATAACCTTAATATTTATTTGAAAAGTGTTACAATATATAGATGTGTATATCGACGTCTGATTGCAACGAATACACAAGAGAAAAATAACCGTAAATAAATGATATATCAATATATACAGGAAAGTGAAAGGAATGAATTATATGAAGCAAGTGGTATTAGCTGAAAAGCCTTCAGTTGCAAGAGAAATCGCGCGTGTGATGGGAAGTCATCAGAAACATAAAGGGTATATGGAAGGCCCTAAATATATAGTGACTTGGGCGCTCGGACATCTAGTCGGTCTAGCAGAACCGGAAGATTATGATACTCGTTATCAGAAATGGAATCTGGACGATTTGCCGATTTTGCCGGAAAAGATGACGTTAAAAGTACTGCGAGAAAGTAGTCATCAATACAAAATTGTACAGCATCTTCTGAGACGAAATGATGTGCAAGGGTTGATCGTGGCTACCGATGCTGCACGTGAGGGAGAATTGTTAGCACGCTGGATTATTCAGATGACAAAATGGAATAAACCTTTTCAAAGATTATGGATATCTTCTCAGACAGACAAAGCGATCCGTGAAGGATTTGCAAAATTGCGTCCAGGTAAAGAATTTGACCGTCTGTACGAATCGGCTCGTTGCCGGGCAGAAGCCGATTGGATGGTTGGACTGAATATTACCAGAGCATTAACCTGCAAATTCGATGCTCAATTATCAGCAGGACGTGTGCAGACACCGTCACTAGGTATGATGATGAAGCGTGAGAATGAGATTAAAGATTTTCGCTCTCAAGATTATCATACATTGCAGATTGATCTGGGTGATCTACAAGCAGAATGGCGGAATGCTCAAGGAGACGGACGTATTTTTGAACAACAGAATGTACAGCAGTTAGAGCAGTCTTTGGCAGGCAAGCAAGCGAAGATTGTATCGGTCAAAAAGAATGAACGTCAAGAGCCTCATCCACTGGCGTATGATCTGACAGAGTTACAACGTGATGCGAATAAAAAATATGGATTTTCTGCTAAGCATACGTCTAATGTATTGCAAAAGTTATATGAGCAACACAAAATCGTCACGTATCCGCGTACCGATTCACGTTATTTGTCTTCAGATATGACAGATACATTCAAAGAACGTTTATCCAGTGTAGCTGTAGGTCCATATGCGCCACTGGCACGTCCTTTATTACGCAATGCACTTAAAATTGATAAACGGATTGTAGATGATAGCAAAATTAGTGATCATCATGCGATTATCCCTACAGAAGAAATAGTATCTTTGAACGCACTTACAACCGATGAGCGTAAATTGTATGATCTGATTGCGCGCCGTTTTATCAGTTTATTTTATCCAGTTGCTACTTATGATACGGTTCAAGTGATTATTGAAGCCGCAGGAGAGCAGTTTTATGCCAAAGGGGTTACGATCAAAGATTCAGGTTGGCGTGTTGTATATGGTGATCAGTGGAATGAAGAAGATGAGGATGAAGAAACCGATTCACATCATCGTTCATCAGAGCGTGGAGCAGATCACCGGGGAACACAGAAATTGCCTGAACTCAAACAAGGGGAATCGAAAATGATTGCTCGCTGTGTTGTTAAAGCAGGTCGTACGATGCCCCCTAAACGATATACAGAAGCCGCTCTGTTATCACAAATGGAAAAACATAGTCTGGGTACGCCAGCAACTAGAGCAGATATTATTGAAAAATTAGTCTCTTCCGATACGATCGAACGCAAAGGCAATCATCTTCATCCTACAGGAAAAGGTGCACAATTGATCGAATTGGTGTCGCCTGAACTGCGGACGCCTGAATTGACAGCACGTTGGGAACAGCAGTTAGAAAAAATTGCTCGTGGACAAGGGCAACCGGCTCCATTTTTACAAGAGATTCGTCAGATGGCGCAATCGATGGTCGATGGTGTGAAAAAGAGTGATGTGAATTATAAGCCACACAATGTCTCTTCCAGTCATTGCCCTGAATGTGGAACACGGATGTTAGAGAAAAAATCGAAACGTGGTACATTCTTGATCTGTCCAAGTGAAGATTGTAGTTATCGTCGTTCGACTGAAAAGCAGTTATCAAATCGTCGCTGTCCACAGTGTCATAAAAAAATGGAAATCAAAGACGGAAAAGCTGGAAAGTATGTACAATGTCTCGGTTGTGGAATTACCGAAACGTTAAATAAAGACGGCGGTCGCCCAGTTAACAAACGTGAACAGCAAAAGTTAGTGAAGCAATTTGAAAAGAAAGAATCGTTTGGTTCAAGTCTAGGTGATTTGCTAAAAGCCGCTTTGGAAGAGAAAAAAGAATAGAGATAACCTAATAACACAACCGAGAGCTCTTCAGCCGTAATAGTAGCTAAAGAGCTTTTTGGTATGCAATTGCAACTATTTTCTTAAAATAATCGTTGACGAAAATATTTTCATAATCTATATTTAAAAGAAAATATTTTCAGGTGGTGTAACTAAATGAAAACTTTTTTCGAGAAGGCACAACGGTTTGGTAAATCTTTTATGCTTCCAATTGCTGTATTACCAGCAGCAGGGTTACTGCTAGGCATAGGGGGAGCACTCTCTAATCCGAATACAGTAAATACATATCCTGTACTACAGATTAGCTGGTTACAGTATATTTTCAAAGTGATGAGTAGTGCAGGAGATATTACGTTTAGCAATCTAGCATTGATTTTTGCAATCGGGGTAGCGGTTGGACTGGCACGCTCGGATAAAGGAACAGCAGGATTAGCAGCGGCGCTGGCGTATCTAGTGATGAATGCTTCGATCAATGCGATGTTGATCAATAGTAATCAACTGGTTACTGAAAATATGGCGGCAGCCGGTCAAGGTATGATTCTAGGGATACAATCGTTACAGACAGGTGTGCTAGGCGGTATTATTATCGGCTTGGTGACAGCGGGTCTTCATAATCGATATAACAAAATTGAGTTACCTCAATTTCTAGGATTTTTCGGTGGTTCTCGGTTTATCCCGATTGTTTCTTCATTTGCAGCGATATTTGTAGGATTGTTGTTATTTCTAGTGTGGCCAACAATTCAATTAGGGATTACCAAGTTAGGTGGAATCGTAGATGCGACCGGATATGTAGGCACATTATTTTATGGATTCTTTCTACGGATGTTAGGGCCGCTTGGATTGCATCATATTTTTTACCTCCCTTTCTGGCAAACCGGACTTGGTGGTACAATGGAAGTATCTGGTAAGATAGTGGAAGGAACCCAAAACATTTTCTTTGCTCAATTAGGTGACCCTTCGACTGAAAAATATTTCTCAGGTACATCGCGCTTTATGTCAGGACGCTTTATTACAATGATGTTCGGATTGTTGGGAGCTGCATTAGCGATCTATCATACTGCACGTCCAGAACGCAAAAAGGTTGTCGGTGGATTAATGTTATCAGCGGCGTTGACGTCTTTTTTGACAGGAATTACGGAACCGTTAGAATTTGCCTTTTTGTTTGTAGCTCCATTCTTGTATGTTATTCATGCTGTGTTTGATGGATTTGCTTTTATGCTGGCACATATATTTCAGATTACGATTGGTCAGACATTTTCCGGTGGCTTAATTGACTTTATTTTATTCGGTATTTTACAGGGAAATGCCAAAACCAACTGGATCTATGTACCGATAATCGGGGTGGTGTGGTTCGCTCTATACTATGTCACATTCCGTTTCTTAATCGTCAAATTCAATCTCAAAACACCCGGGCGTGAAGATGAGACTGTAGCAGATACGAACGAAAATACAACAGGTGGAACAGGGTCAACCACACCGATAACCGATGATGTAGCCACAGATCGTAGTGAAGTTGATACTTCTCGTCCGGCTGCGATACTTAGTGCATTAGGTGGCAAAGAAAATATTAAAGATCTGGATTGTTGTGCAACCCGTCTACGGATATCAGTCTATCAACCAGATCAAGTATCACAGGATCGCTTGAAACATTCAGGTGCCAAAGGTGTGCTGATTAATGGTAACGGTGTGCAAGTGATCTATGGTCCGCAAGTGAGTGTTATTAAAAATGAGATCGAGGAATATATGGAAATGGAGTGAATACAATATGGATTTGGATTCATTGGGATTACAGCAGGGGTTAATCGTATCGTGTCAGGCATTAGAACATGAACCTTTGCATAGTTCTTTTATTATGGGAAAAATGGCAGTTGCCGCTCAAGAAGGTGGAGCTGTAGGAATTCGAGCGAATACTGCGCAAGATATTAAAGAAATCAAACAACAAGTATCATTGCCTGTGATTGGAATCGTCAAACGTAATTATGGAGACCATCCTGTATTTATTACACCGACGATAACCGAAATTCATGAATTAGCAGAGTCTGGTTGTGAAATTATAGCGTTAGATGCGACTTCACGTCCTCGTCCTGATGGTGTCACATTGGCTGATCTAGTCAAACAAATTCGTCTGCTATACCCTGAACTGTTATTGATGGCAGATGTATCGACTGTAGAAGAAGGCGTTGTTGCTGAACAGTTAGGATTTGATCTGGTATCGGCTACATTAGTAGGGTATACAGAATATACAGCTCATCAGAAAGTATATGAAAATGATTTTGAGATTCTAAAAGACATGGTTCGTCAGATCAAGACTCCTATTGTGGCTGAAGGAAATATTATGACGCCAGAGATGGCGGCACGTTGTCTGGAACTCGGTGTATACAGCGTGGTAGTAGGCGGAGCGATTACACGTCCGCAACAGATTACAGCACGTTTTATGGACAAAATGAAACAAGTTCGTCCTGCATCGATTGCAACAGAATAGATTTGTGCTACACATTCTATGTTATCAACATCAATCATAGTAATATCAAAAAAAGAACCGAAAATCATTATCGGTTCTTTTCTTTGTCTGGAATTGGCATTATGAATGATCTTGTTTGTACAAAGCATGGAGTGTACGCTGACGTGCAGATAATCGTTCTTCATTTTGGAGCAATAACATCGAGATCATATCAAGTACATAGATAATCGCTAATTGACTATTGATAAACGGGATATCGCCCATACGCTGTAAGCCAGGTGTGAATAGACATAGGTCAGTTGTTTCTGTAAAAGGTGTATGATCGAAATTAGTAATTCCGACAATCTGAGCTTGATTTGTTTTGGCAACGCGTAGAGCACTATTTACTTCAGTGGTATGACCAGAATTGGATAATCCAATCACCAAATCTTGTTCATCCATCAAAGACGCATTCATCATCATCATATGCGAATCAGTAACAGCATCGATTAAAATATTCATTCGCATTAAACGATACTTGAACTCTAGCGCGGATAAGCCAGAGCTTCCTAATCCGTATACATAGACACGTCTGGCTTGCTGAATCTGCTGAACGACTTCTTCAATCATCTGAGGCTTGATCATATCGGCAGTTGCCATAATAATTTCATTGTATAAATGTCTTGTCTGTGCAAAAAAATTAAGTTCATCTCGTGGAATATCAATTTCTCGATTCAAGCTTAGCTTAAAATCTATAAAATTACTAAATCCTGCTTTGCGACAAAAACGTGTGATTGTAGACATTGAAGCTTGTGTACGCTCGGAGAGATCACGAATATTGATATTATGAATAGAATTTTTATGACGCATAATATAATCTGCAATTTCTTTTTCTTTGGCAGATAATTGTTGGTATCGTAATTGTAGTTCGTCGAGTACATTGAGAGCCATAATTCATCCTCCTTAAGCGCCTGATCATATAAGCGCGACTCAGCTTCTATAAAAATGATTTTTTATATTCGTAGTATATGTTAGATTGCGGTTAGATAGTAGGAAGCAAATAGTTGATTTCTTTCTATTATAGTATAGTTTGAAGAGCGATCTCTATATTATAGGATAGTGCCATCAAATAATGGAATTATGCTATGTGCTTTTGATCATTTTACCGTTACACTAAAAACAAATGCGATAGAATAACTGGATATTCGGTATTGAGCCGATCCATCAGAAAGGGATTATTCCATGTCTATATTTTTCGATACTACTCAATCGACTTTTCATTTACAATCTCGTTCAACGAGTTATGTTATTCAATTAATGAAATCAACTCATTTGGTTCATTTATATTGGGGACCTCGTCTACAAGGAACATCTATTGGTAGTCTGCTACAACAGATAGAACGTGCTTCATTTAGCCCGAATTATCATGCAGATGATCGTACTTTTTCTTTTGATACCTTACCACAAGAATATCCAGGTTATGGTCGTGGCGATTATGGCGAACCTGCTTTTGAAGCTAAACATAGTAATGGCACAACAGTCAACGATCTACATTATGTGAGTCATACTATTACAGCAGGCAAACCGAAACTTCAAGGATTACCAGCTACATATGTAGAGCAGGAGCAGGAAGCAGATACATTGGAAATTGTATTGCGTGATAAATTAACCGGGCTTGAAGCTGTAGTCAGCTATACCGTATTTAACGAATTGAATGCGATTACACGTTCTGTGAAATTCCGTAATGATGGAACCACAACGCTTCATATTCAGCGTGCACTAAGCAGTAGCGTAGATTTGGCAGATGATGAATATCGAATGATGCAATTGTCTGGTGCATGGACTCGTGAACGCCATGTTCATTACCGTACACTTGCTCCAGGATTGCAACGGATCGAAAGTAAACGTGGTTCCAGTAGTCATCAGCAAAATCCATTTATCGCTTTGCTTGGTAAAGATGCGAATGAAGATCAAGGGCAAGTCTATGGTATGAGTCTTGTCTATAGCGGTAACTTTGTCGCTCAAGTCGAAGTCGATCAATTCCATACGACTCGTATGCAGATTGGATTGTCTCCGTTTGATTTTGAATGGAAATTAGAAGCAGGTGATACGTTCCAGACACCGGAAGCAGTACTGGTTCATTCTTCTGAAGGATTGGGAGGAATGTCTCGCACGTATCACAAATTGTATCGTACACGTCTAAGTCGTGGAGAACATCGTGATCAAGTTCGTCCTATTTTGATTAATAACTGGGAAGCGACTTATTTTAACTTTGATGCACCGAAGATCAAATCTATTGCAGCAGCAGGAAAAGAGCTAGGAATTGAGCTGTTTGTACTGGATGATGGTTGGTTCGGTCATCGTGATGATGATCGTACGTCACTTGGGGATTGGGTAGAAGATCGTCGCAAATTACCAGAAGGTCTGGGCAAACTGGCAAAAGAAATTACAGCTACAGGTATGCAATTTGGATTGTGGTTTGAACCGGAAATGGTATCTCCAGATAGCGATCTATATCGCGCTCATCCTGACTGGTGTCTGCACGTACCGGATCGCAGTCGTACAATGGGACGTGAGCAATTGATTCTGGATTTGTCTCGTCAAGATGTATGTGATTATATTGTAGAGTCTGTTAGCGCTGTGCTATCTTCTGCACCGATTACGTATGTAAAATGGGATATGAACCGCAATATGTCTGAGATTGGTTCTGCTCTGTTGCCAGCGGATCGTCAACGGGAAACAGCACATCGGTATATGCTTGGACTATATAGTGTTTTAGAAAAAATCACTTCTACATTCCCACATATTTTATTTGAAAGTTGCTCTGGTGGTGGAGGTCGATTTGACCCGGGAATGCTATATTATATGCCACAAACATGGACAAGTGATGATACAGATGCGGTTGAACGTCTTAAAATTCAGTACGGTACCAGTATGGTCTATCCAGCAAGTGCGATGGGCGCGCATGTATCTGATGTACCGAATCACCAAGTCGGACGAATGACTTCATTTACGACTCGTGGTCATGTAGCGATGTCTGGTAATTTCGGTTATGAGCTAGATCTGACCAAGCTTACAGATACAGAAAAGCAAGAAGTTAAAGAACAAGTAGCTCAGTATAAAGAGTTGCGCGAGCTGATTCAATTTGGTGAATTTTATCGTTTGCTCAGTCCTTTTGAAAGTAATATTACGTCATGGATGTTCGTCTCGGAAGATCAGCAAGAAGCATTTGCAGGTTATTTTCAAGTGTTAAGTGTGCCTAATGGCCCACTTCGTCGTCTGAAATTAAAAGGGCTTGATCCACATCGTCGTTATTCGATGTCTGTCAACGGTGTTACAGATCCTAACACTTATGCAGGGGATGAATTGATGTATCATGGTATTATTGCTCCGTATGCGCAAGAAGATTTCTATAGTGCTTTGTTTGTATTCAAAGCGGTGGAATAGTACACTTAAACTGTAGAGATTGAATTAATGGAGGCAGGCAGAAATGGAACAGATATTAGGAGTCTGGCTGCTGATTGTCAATACTGTTGCTTATATCGTAATGGCAACAGACAAAAAACGTGCACAACGTCATCGCAGTCGTGAACGTATACCAGAGAAAACGTTGTTTATCTGGGCGGCTATCGGTGGTGCATTAGGTATTTGGATCGCTATGATGACCAAGCGACACAAAACCAAACATCGTTCATTTGTAATAGGTGTTCCGCTGTTATTGGTTCTGAATATCGTGGTATACGGCTATGTATGGATGACATGGATACGCTAAATAACGTAATAAGTCAAAGACCTGATGAAGATTCGTCAGGTCTTTGTTTCGTTTCATGAAATGAGCATAACGGGTAATAAAGGAGTATACTGAATGTATAACACTTATGATTATCTAGATAAGTGTTACGGATGGATGATATCTTCATTCTGTTGACCAGCTTACATAACAACAGATATCCTACAGAATCCTGATCTCAGAAATCCAGACGCAGCATAATCACACCACCAATGGATACCCACTGGCATAGAGGAGATGGATAATATGTTATTTTCCAAAATTTTATTAGCATACGATGGTTCTAAAGCATCAAACAAAGCGTTAGATCGTGCAGTGGAATTAGCCAAAGCGGCTCCACATGCTGAAATTCACGCTATTCATGTATTTGATTTTCCACGTTATTTTGTAGGCGAAGGGATTGTACCTGTACCGACTACGTCTAACGAAGAATTGTATGAATTAGCTACTCAAACAGCGAAAGAAGCTAAACGCCGTCTAGAAGCAGCCGAAATTAGCAATACGATCAGTGTTGAAATGATTCAGGGTGCAGCAGCACAAAATATCTTAGAATATGCTGAAGCTAATCACTGTGATGTTATTATTATCGGTAGTCGTGGACTAGGCAGTATTCGCGAATTTGTACTGGGTAGTGTAAGTCATAATGTTGTTCAACATGCTAAAATCCCAGTGTTGATTGTGAAGTAAACGCAATACAATCAATACGAACTACAGGTAAAGATGAATAGGTTACCATGATCAAGACGTATATAATCAATGTCCGAGTGACAATGGTTCTATGCGTCTTTTTTATTTTGATATAGAATAACGCAGAAAAAATCAAAGATGAAAGCCTTTAAATACGAACAATAGAATATTAGCGACATAAAACGTTCGTCTTTAAGTTGACATGATGTGTTGTAGATTGGTACACTAACACATGAAGCTTATTAAACGTATGAAATAATGACTCGTATAAAATCGGGAATATGGCCCGGACGTTTCTACCCGAATACCGTAAATATTCGGACTACGAGAGTAAACAGATAGATCGATGTGATTGCAGTCATTACAGCAGACTATACCTTTGTTTTGAAGTGATACGTCTGTGTAGGCTGATGACCATACTTTGTCTTTCTGTAAGCTCCTGAAGTCCGAAGAACCTGGAAATGAACATCTTTCTAACAGGATCTGCGGATTTTTTTCGTGTTAAGCGGTTCTAACACTGTGAGAACAAGTGAATGTTATGCTAACTACAATGATAGATTACTTATAGAACACGATAAATTAATTTTATTCTGGAAAGTAGGTTATCACATGTCGGTACAGGTTGCTGTTGTAATGGGCAGTAAATCAGATTGGGAAACGATGCAACATGCTTGTCAGATGCTAGATGAATTAGAAATTGCCTATGAGAAAAAAGTGGTATCTGCTCATCGTACACCGGATTTGATGTTTGAATTTGCAGAACAAGCACAAGAACGAGGTATCAAAGTGATTATTGCAGGTGCAGGCGGAGCGGCACACTTGCCGGGTATGATCGCAGCCAAAACATTACTACCTGTGATTGGTGTACCTGTACAGTCTGCTGCACTGAAAGGTCTGGATTCATTACTATCGATCGTTCAGATGCCTGGTGGAATTCCTGTAGCGACTGTAGCGATTGGCAAAGCAGGTGCAACAAATGCAGGATTGTTAGCGGCACAGATGATCGGTGCTTTTGACCCTGAAGTGATGAAGCGTGCAGAAGCCAGACGGGAACGGATTCGTCTAGAAGTGATCGCTTCGAGTGATACGCTATGAGTGAAATTCGATCTTCTAAAGTGATTCCACCTGGCTCTACGATCGGTATTCTAGGTGGCGGACAATTAGGGCGGATGATGGTATTGCAAGGCGCGCCGCTGGGTTATCAATTTATTACACTCGATCCAGCGACGAATGCACCTTGTGGTCAGGTGAGTCAGCAGATTGTAGGGCGCTATGATGATCCACAAGCTGCTGAAATGTTAGCCAGTCAAGCCGATGTGATTACGTATGAATTTGAAAATGTAGATGCCAATGTCGCCGCATTGTTAGAGCAGAAATCGTATGTACCGCAAGGCAGTCAATTGTTATACACGACTCAACACCGCTTGCGTGAAAAGCGTGCGATTGAAGCAGCAGGTGCGACCGTTGCTCCATATATGGAAGTGCGCAGCGCAGCCGAAACGTTACAAGCTGTTCAACAGTTCGGAACGCCTTGTGTACTCAAAACAGCTACAGGTGGATATGATGGCAAAGGACAGTTTGTGATGCGCAGTGAAGAGCAAGCTCAGCAAGCATACGACGAATTAAGCGTCGCAGGCACAGAGTTAGTGGTAGAGCAATTTATTCATTTTCAATGTGAATTGTCTGTGATCGCTGCTCGTAGCTCGAATGGAGAAATTAAAACTTTTCCGGTAGCTGAAAATATTCATATTGATAATATTCTTCATCTCTCGATTGTTCCTGCTCGTGTATCGGAAGAAGTACAGCGCAGAGCAGAACAGATGGCGGCAGATATTGCAGAGTCGATGGATGCAGTAGGATTATTAGCGGTTGAACTGTTTTGTACAGAAGATGGGCAGTTATATGTGAATGAATTAGCACCTCGTCCGCATAATTCCGGTCATTATACGATTGAAGCATGTGATACTTCGCAGTTTGAACAGCATGTAAGAGCAATCTGCGGATTGCCTTTGGGAAGTACGACATTACGCTCACCTGTCGTTATGGTCAATATTCTGGGAGAACATATCCCGGCGATTACTGAAAAAATGATGCAGGTTGATCTATCAGCGAATTCATTACATGTGAACCCTAAGTACCATTTATATGGGAAAGAAGAAGCCAAGCACAAGCGCAAGATGGGACATATCAATGTGCTGTGTCATAATATAGAAGATGCTCTGGCATGGATAGACCAAACGAATATATGGAGGCACGAATAAACTTATGATCGAACGTTATAGCAGACCTGAAATGAGAAATATCTGGAGTGAAGAAAACAAATTTAAAGCATGGTTAGAAGTGGAAATTTGCGCTTGTGAAGCATGGTCTGAATTAGGAGTCATTCCAAAAGAAGATGTAGAAAAATTACGTGCAGGTGCTTCTTTTGATATGGATCGTATTTATGAGATTGAAAAAGAAACGCGTCATGATGTAATTGCATTTACCCGCGCGGTATCTGAAAGCTTGGGCGAAGAGCGTAAATGGGTACATTATGGGTTAACATCGACAGACGTGGTAGATACAGCACTTGGTTATCTATTGCGCCAGGCTAATGAAATCTTAGAACGAGATATTATCAATTTTATCGAAATTTTGAAAGAAAAAGCGATTGCTTATAAAGATACACCGATGATGGGACGTACGCATGGTGTTCATGCTGAACCGACAACATTTGGACTGAAAATGGCACTATGGCATGAAGAAATGAAACGTAACTTGGAGCGCTTCCGTCATGCGGCAGACAATGTACAGTACGGTAAAATCTCTGGGGCTGTAGGAACGTATGCGAATATTGATCCATTTGTAGAAGAGTTCGTATGTAACAAACTAGGCACCAAAGCGGCTCCAATCTCTACTCAAACATTGCAACGTGATCGTCATGCTGAATATATGGCAACACTCGCATTGGTAGCGACATCACTTGATAAATTTGCAACCGAAGTACGTGCACTGCAAAAGAGTGAAGTACGTGAAGTAGAAGAAGCTTTTGCTAAAGGTCAAAAAGGTTCATCTGCTATGCCTCACAAACGCAATCCGATTAGCTCTGAAAATATCTCCGGTCTTTCCCGTGTGATTCGTGGTCATATGGTATCGGCATACGAAAATGTGACATTGTGGCATGAACGCGATATTTCACATTCATCGGTAGAACGTATTATTTTGCCAGATGCAACGATGTTGCTGAACTACATGCTCAATCGTTTTGGTAACATTATCAAAAACTTGACGGTGTTCCCTGAAAATATGCAACGCAATATTCAACGTACGTATGGAGTTCCTTTCTCCGGTCGTGTGATGACTAAATTGATCGATAAAGGGATCAGTCGTGAGCAAGCGTATGATACGGTTCAACCTCGTGCGATGCAAGCATGGGAAGAACAGCGTTCATTTAAAGATATTATTTTGGAGACTCCTGCAATTACAGAACTATTGAATGCTGAAGAAATCGAAGAAGCATTTAATCCATCGTGGCATTTGAAGCACGTTGATACGATTTTCAAAAAACTCGGTCTGGAATAGGAAAGAGGGGACACAACACATGATATCGCAAGCAATCACAACAGCTGTTGATCTGGTCAATGCACCGCTGATCTATAAAGGTAAAGTGCGTGAGTTGTATGATCTGGGCGAGCATTACTTGATCGTTGTTACCGATCGCATTTCTGCATTCGATTATGTACTTGATCCACCTGTACCGCACAAAGGGGAAGTGTTGAATCGCTTGAGTGCTTTCTGGTTCGGGCAAACGACTCACCTGATTGATAACCATGTTGTACATATCGATGTTGATCAATTAGGGGACATCATACGTGATAAAGATGCATTGCGTAACCGTATTATGGTGACACGCAAAGCTGAACGTATCGATATGGAATGTGTAGTACGTGGTTATATTACAGGCGGTGGATGGAGACAATATCAAGAAACCGGTCAGGTGAATGGTATCGATCTGCCAGAAGGCTTGCGTAAAAATGGCGTGTTCCCGAATCCATTGTTCACTCCAGCCGCTAAAAATGATATCGGTCATGATGAAGATATTTCTTTTGACGAAATGAAAAATCGTATCGGTGCAGAGCTTGCAGAAGAGTTGAAAGCGAAAAGTATTCAACTGTACGAATATGCCCGTCACTATTGCGATCAACATGATATTATTTTAGCCGATTGCAAATTCGAATTCGGTCTAATCGATGGCAAAGTGGTGCTTATTGATGAGATTTTCACCCCGGATTCGTCAAGATTTTGGGCAAAAAACAACTATGCACTGGATATCGAAATCGACAGCATGGATAAAGAGCCGGTACGGTCTTATCTGGCAGGCACAGATTGGGACAAAAATAGCCAACCTGATCCTTTACCAGATACAGTCGTTCAAGCCACATCCGACCGCTACTTATCCATATATCAGAAGTTAACGGGTGGGCAATTGGTTTGATCCTTGGGGGGGCCGCTGCGGGAAAGAAATCATCCTGCCGATCGCTGGTAAGACTTGGATATCTTGAATAACCGCCAAGCGGTTGATATCCAAATCTTAAAGGCGAACGCTACGCTTCTTACGGATGATTTCTTTCCCTCCGCTCCGCTCGGATCGAGATCAATTGGCGCTCGTTAGGGGTGGGGCAGAAAAGATAAGGATGTCATGGTGTTCAATTTGCGGACTTTTTATATGAAAGTGGTGGAGTAAGATTAATTGGTCATGAGTGTTGTCGAGTGATAGTTAAGTGATAGTTAAGTGATAGTTAATAGTAAAAAACTCGAAAACCTCTATAATCTTACTCAATCATCGTAGCGGTCTACCAAGTAACATTGTCTGCTCACCTCCCCCTTCTGATTGAGATTGCGACCTGATCTATCAACCAGAATTGTAGCTCTTTGCTCTAAACTAAGCATTTACACACTAAGTACAAATAAAGTGATTCTTTGCACCAAGCGAAGGGAACAGAATGATTCTGAAAGGAGCCTTTAAGACTCGGATATCGACCGCTCGGCGGTCATCAAGATGTCCGATCTTACCAGCGACGACCAGAATAATCCGTGACCATAGCGAGGTATCTAAAGAATCACCAAATCTTGATTTTCAAAGTTCACAATGTAAAGCAATCACCACTCTGATACACCCAGCAATATCAACTCAGCATCACCTAATCTAAGGAGGAACAAAAATAACATGATTAAAGCTACTGTCTACGTGACCATTAAGCAAAGCGTACTTGACCCACAAGGTGTTGCTGTTCAAGGTGCACTTCATTCGTTAGGATTCAATGAAGTCGAGAGTCTGCGCATCGGGAAGTACATGGAGATTGAATTGGATACAGATAATCGTGAAGAAGCAGAAGAACGCCTCAAAGTGATGTGCGAGAAGTTGCTAGCTAATACGGTTGTTGAAAATTACCGTTTCGAACTGGAGGGTTAAATCCATGAAATTTGCAGTCTTGGTATTTCCGGGCTCTAACTGTGATATTGACTGTTTTAAAGCAGTCGAAGATACGTTAGGGGAATCGGTAGAGTATGTATGGCACACAGCGACAGATCTGTCAGCGTATGATTGTATTTTAGTTCCAGGTGGCTTTTCCTATGGAGATTACTTGAGATGTGGAGCGATTTCTCAATTTGCTCCGGTAATGACAGAAGTAGCCAAAGCAGCAGAGCAAGGCAAATATGTGCTCGGCATTTGTAATGGATTCCAGATTCTCACTGAAGCTCGCCTTTTACCAGGTGCTTTACTTCGTAACGAATCAATGAAATTCCGTTGTCATGATACATTGCTTACTGTAGTTAACAATCAGACTCCATTTACTCGTGATTATGCAGATGGTGAAGAAATAACGATTCCGATTGCTCATGGCGAAGGTAACTACTATTGTGATGATGCAACATTGGAACAATTGAAAGCCAACAATCAGATCGTGTTCCAGTATGGACATAATCCGAATGGATCACTACATGATATTGCAGGGATTTGTAATGAACGTGGAAATGTTGTAGGTATGATGCCTCACCCTGAACGTGCAGTGGATGAATTGTTAGGATCAGCAGATGGTAAAAAAATGTTTACATCTATTTTGAAAGCTTGGAGGGATCAACATGACGCAGCAAACATCCGTTAAGGAACCGACGGCGGAGCAAGTCGCAGACCAGCAAATATACAAACAAATGGGTGTATCGGACAGCGAGTATGAGTTGATCTGCGGTTTTCTCGGACGGAAACCGAACTACACAGAAATCGGCGTATTTAGTGTAATGTGGTCGGAACACTGCGCATACAAAAACTCCAAACCGTTACTTCGTCGCTTTCCAACTTCTGGCCCTCGTGTATTAATGGGACCAGGTGAAGGTGCAGGGATTGTAGATATTGGTGATAATCAAGCGGTTGTTTTCAAAATTGAAAGTCATAATCATCCATCTGCGGTAGAACCTTTTCAAGGAGCAGCAACAGGTGTAGGCGGGATTATCCGCGATATTTTCTCTATGGGAGCACGACCTGTAGCAGTATTGAACTCTTTACGCTTCGGTAAGCTCGAAAGTGAACGTGTGAAATATTTGTTCGAGCATGTGGTATCAGGGATTGCAGGTTACGGTAACTGTATCGGGATTCCTACGGTTGGCGGCGAAGTGATGTTCGATGAAAGTTATGACGGAAATCCACTGGTTAATGCAATGTGTGTCGGATTGATCGATCATGACAAAATTCAACGTGGTGTCGCTAAAGGAGTAGGTAATCCGGTATTTTATGTAGGGCCTCCTACAGGACGTGACGGGATTCATGGCGCTACATTTGCATCAGAAGAATTAACAGAAGAATCAGAAGCACGTCGTACCGCAGTACAAGTTGGCGATCCATTTATGGAGAAGCTTGTTATGGAATCTTGCTTGGAATTGATTGATTCCGGTATTGTTCTGGGGATTCAAGATATGGGTGCGGCTGGCTTAACGTGTTCTAGTGCAGAGATGGCAAGTAAAGCAGGTAATGGTCTCGAATTGTATCTTGATCAAGTCCCTCAACGTGAAGATGGCATGACAGCTTATGAAATGATGCTTTCGGAATCTCAAGAACGGATGTTGTTCGTAGTAGAGCCAAAAGACGAAGCGCAAGCGATGGAAATCTTTGAACGTTGGGGCGTAATATGTGCCAAAGTTGGTAAAGTGACAGATGATGGACGCTTGAAATTATTACATCATGGCGAAGTGGTTGGCGATATGCCTGTACATGCGCTTGTAGATGAGTGCCCGATCTATGACAAGCCTTCTTCAGTACCTGCTTATTATGAGCAACAAGCGAATGTCGATACCAATCGTTATGACGAAGTCACAGATCTCAATGGTGCGTTAAAATCAATTCTTGCTTCACCAACAGTAGCGAGCAAAGCATGGGTCTATGACCAATATGATTATATGGTTCGTACGAGCACAGCGGTTCGACCAGGTTCAGATGCAGCAGTCATTACGATTCGCGGCACACGCAAAGCACTGGCTATGACTACAGATTGTAATGGACGTTATGTATATCTTGATCCAGAAGTAGGGGGCAAAATTGCTGTCAGCGAAGCCGCTCGTAATATTGTCTGCTCGGGTGCAGAACCGCTTGCGATCACAGATAACTTAAATTTTGGTAGCCCGGAAAAACCAGATATTTTCTGGCAAATGGAAAAATCAGTAGATGGTATGGCAGAAGCTTGTCGTGTACTGGATACTCCAGTAATCGGTGGTAATGTTAGTCTTTATAATGAAAATACACGTGGAGCGATCTATCCTACACCAGTTGTGGGTATGGTTGGATTGGTACACGATACAGATCATATTACAACGCAAGGTTTCAAAAACGAAGGCGATATTATTTTCGTATTAGGAGATACATTTGCCGAACTAGGTGGTAGTGAATTCCAGAAAGTCGTGCACAATGTGACAGAAGGTCGCCCACCAGCATTAGATTTGGAGATCGAAAAGAAATTGCTAGGTAGCGTACTGAGCGCGATTCAAAGTGGACTTGTACAATCTGCACATGATCTATCTGAAGGTGGATTGTCTGTAGCTCTAGCAGAATCTTGTATTAGTGGTAAATTAGGTGCAAGCGTGGCACTGAACAGCGACAACTTGCGTCATGATCTATTGTTATTCAGCGAAAGCCAATCTCGTATCTTGTTATCAGCGACTCCTGCGCAAGCAGATGCGTTGGAAAGTCATATTCAATCTCAAGGTGTACCTGTACGTCGTATCGGTCAAGTGCAAGGAACAGAACTTCAAATCCAAGTGGACGGCAAACAAGTCTTGGCAGAGCAGGTGAACAATCTGCGTCAAGTCTGGGAGGATGCGATTCCATGTCTGATGAATTAAACAAACAGACGTTATGGACAGGTGATTACTACAATCAAGGCACCGGTCCCAATGATATTTTTGATACGTTAAAAGAAGAATGCGGCGTTTTCGGAGTCTACGGACATTCCGAAGCCGCTTCCCTTTCTTATTATGGATTACATGCGCTTCAACATCGTGGTGAAGAAAGCGCAGGTTTGTGTGTAAGTGATCGCAATAAGTTTCATTACCATCGAGGAATGGGTCTGGTCAAAGAAGTTTTTGATAAAGATACATTAGGTTCATTAACAGGAGATATTTCGATTGGTCATGTTCGGTATTCCACGAGTGGAGATAGTCGTCTGACCAATGCACAACCATTGGTATTCCGTTATCGTGCAGGTGAATTAGCACTGGCAACCAACGGTAATATCGTCAATGCACCGCAGATTCGACGTGAATTGGAAGAAGCGGGTTCTATTTTTCAAACGACCAGTGATACAGAAGTAGTTGCTCACTTAATCGCACGTTCAAATAAGCCTCTAGTCGAAGCGGCAAAAGATGCGTTCAGACAAATTGTAGGCGGTTTTGCTTTTATGATTATGACGAATGAGCAATTAATAGTGGCTTCTGATCCTAACGGATTGCGTCCGATCACAATGGGTCGTCTGGGTGAAGCGTATATTTTTGCTTCAGAGACCTGTGCTCTTGAAACGATCGGAGCAGAGTTAGTACGAGATGTTCAACCAGGAGAATTACTGATTTTGGATCAACATGGTTTGATCGAAGATCGTTATATCGAACCGCAACGTAAAGCGCTTTGTTCGATGGAATATATTTATTTTGCAAGACCGGATAGTGATATGAATGGTGCCAATCTACATGCGGCTCGTAAACGGATGGGTTCTGTGATGGCGCAGGAATCATTTATCGATGCGGATCTAGTGACAGGTGTACCGGATTCCAGTATTTCAGCAGCGATCGGATTTGCTGAACAAACAGGTATCCCGTATGAACTAGGGATGATCAAAAATAAATACACTGGCCGTACATTTATCCAACCGAGTCAGGAACTACGTGAGCAAGGTGTGAAAATGAAACTCAGTGCTGTACGCCGCGTGGTGGAAGGTAAACGTGTCGTCATGATTGATGATTCGATTGTACGTGGAACAACATCACGCCGAATCGTGAATATGTTACGTGATGCAGGAGCAACAGAAGTGCATGTACGAATTACATCGCCTCCTTTTAAAAATCCATGCTTCTATGGTATTGATACACCGGATCGACGCGAATTGATCGCATCAACCATGTCGATTGAAGAAATGCGCAAAGAATTAAATGCTGATTCACTCACCTTTTTGAGCTTTGAAGGATTAATCAAAGCTGTCGGTGGCGACAACAGCACAGACTACAAAGGTGGTATGTGTATGGCATGCTTCGACAACGACTATCCAACACAAACTGACTTCGGCGGCGAAGAGCAATTCGGATGTGGGTGTTAGTCGAAGGCTTTGTATCTTGGAAAAGGTGGCGGGCGTTTGAGTGGGGGACCGCTATGGGACAGGAATGATCTTCCCGATCGCTTGTTGTAGATGGATTTTTTGAACAACCGCTGTGCGGTTAAAATCCATCTACAAAGGCGAACGCTACGCTTCTCACAGATTCATTCCTGTCCCGTCGCTCCGCCGCTCAAAAGCCACCATTTCAGAGTGATATAAAGTTCGATCTAGTGGGGGTGGCAGGGTAGATCAGAATGATCTACAGCAGTGGGATTTTATGCTCTCTTTTAGTGGGAGTGTAGAAGGGTGGTAGAGCACTGTATTGTCCTGTCGTCCTCACAGTAGGGATTTTTGGAGCTTCTTGAATGTGTAGAATGATGGATTTAAGCAAGATACCTATTTGTATGATAGGTATAGTGTTGCTGGGGTTTAATGATTTTGCATGGGATTATGTTTAGTATGATTTGGGCATGATGAAGTAGAACATTTAAGAAAAGTATGCTTTTGAATTGTATGAAAAATATTTGTTTACTTTGAGTATTCGTTCCATTTTTATTGGGTATTTTGAAATCTATTTTAAATAGCGATATATTCTCTAAAAAAAATGAATATAAGTTCCTACTATAGATAGCTATTTTAAAAAAAATATAAATTTATCTTTATAAAAAAATAAAATTAGTCAGCAAAGAGCAAAGAGCAAAGAGCAAAGAGCAAAGAGCAAAGAGCAAAGAGCAAA
>NZ_JARUWY010000028.1:0-17371 GCF_030433815.1 Paenibacillus sp. PsM32
TTAAAAATAAAATAATCATTGATTAAGATTGAGGAACAGAAGAGGAATAACGGCTCTGCACCGCTACATATAACAATAACAAAGAACCCAGTAAGGCACTAATGACGCAATTCTGGTCACCGATGGAGGCAGCAATGTCTTCTATCTGGAATGATAACAAAGATCCGAAGACATTGCTTGATAATCTAGTCAGTCAGATGAAGAGTAACATTGAGACAGAGCAATAACCATGGGGAAAGTGTTGATTCATCCTGAACGAACGACAGGTGCAGGTAGTGGACTGATTGCAGGAATTCTGTCCGCCCTCATTATGGGACTCGGACAAATATATAATCGTCAGTGGGCAAAAGGAATTATTTTTCTAATTGCGGAACTGGTTAGTGTCTATCTGATCATTACGAGTCTGGCGAACAATATCTGGGGGTTGATCACGCTTGGTGATCAGCCTTCTCATATAGAGAAAGTCGGTAGATTGTATCAGAATGTACCAGGCGATCATTCGATCTTTATGATGATCTATGGATTGGTGGCGCTACTCTATATCGGATTATTATTGTGCTTCTATATTGCGAATATCAAAGACGCTTATCAGATCGGCAAAAGCGGGAACGTGGCGAAATAGCCAATACATTCCGTCAGACATGGAAAATGCTCGGGAATCAAGGATTTCCATATCTATTACTAACGTTGCCAGCCATTGGAGTACTGGTATTTACGATTGTACCGATTATCTTTATGATATTAATGGCATTTACCAATTACTCTGCACCCGATCATATTCCAGCCAAAAATTTGGTCGATTGGGTAGGCTTCCGTACATTTACCAATTTATTAACGCTCAAGTCATGGAGTCATACCTTTATCGGTGTACTCACATGGACGATTATTTGGGCGGTTGTAGCGACAGTGACTACGTATTTTGGCGGTATTTTAGTCGCTTTACTGATCGAACAGAAAGGAATTAAATTCAAAGGTATGTGGCGGACACTGTTTATTTTACCGTATGCGATTCCGCAATTTATTTCGCTCTTAATTATGCGTAATCTGCTTAATTTCCAATTCGAACCGATCAATCAGTATTTGCGGATAATGGGACTTGGAGCTGTTCCGTGGCTCAACGATCCATTCTGGGCAAAAGTTACGGTTATACTAGTGAATATGTGGATCGGTATTCCTGTGTCGATGATTCTTGTACTGGGCGTACTTACAGCGATTCCGCGTGATCTCTATGAAGCGACAGAAGTGGATGGAGCGACAGGTTTTCAGAAGTTCCGTAATATCACGATGCCTTTCCTCTTGTTCCAGACAGCACCGATCTTAATTATGCAATTTGCTGGCAATATCAGTAACTTTAACGTGATTTTATTGTTAACTAACGGCTTGCCCGCTAATGGAGATTATGCGTTCGCAGGTAGTACCGATCTTCTGGTGACATGGCTGTATAAGTTAACACTTGAGAATCAGCGTTATAATTTTGCTTCGGCGATCGGTATTATTATCTTTATGATTATTGCGGCGTTCTCACTGTATAACTATCGCTGCAGCTGTTCATTTAAAGAGGAGGATATGATCCAATGAGAAAACAACAACGTATCAAATTGGTGTTCAGTTACATCTTACTGGTGCTGATCGCTATTGGCTGTATTTATCCAGCGCTCTGGATTATTTTATCCTCACTCAAAGAAGGCGATTCGCTCCATAGTGAGACACTGATACCGCAAAAGCTAACACTGGAGCATTATATGGACTTGTTCCGTTCACAATCTGATAAAGACTTACCGTATCTCACGTGGTACTGGAAGACACTTAAAATTGCCGTCAACAGTATGATTCTAGGAACATTGTTTCAAGTATTGACCGCTTATGCGATGTCACTGGTACTGATCCTAGGCATGTTCCCAGGATTTATGAGTATGATCGCTGTCTATGTCATCTTATTGCAAATGAATCTACTCAACTCACCATGGGTGCTAGTGCTAGTGTATACATCTGGTGCGGCACTCGGCATGTTTGTCGCCAAAGGCTTTTTCGACACGATCCCAAGAGCATTGGAAGAATCTGCTTTGCTGGATGGAGCGAGCCATTTCCAAATATTCAGCCACATTATTGTACCGTTGTCGATGCCGATCATTACGTATATTGCACTGACGACATTCGCCGGTGCATGGGTCGACTTTATCTTCGCTCGCCTGATCTTGCGATCAAAGGAGAACTGGACGTTGGCGGTAGGATTGTATGAATTAGTGAATACGTATTCGAGTACAGAGTTTACGTTATTCGCCGCAGGTTCGGTATTAGTGGCGTTGCCGATTACCTTGTTGTACATGTTCTTGCAGAGGTTCTTGGTACATGGGTTGGCCGCAGGAGCGACGAAAGGGTAAGAAGAATAGCAGGCTTGTCTCGTGTTGTGGAGATGAGTCTGTTTTTATAAGTGACGGATTGTAAAATAAAGTGCAACACTTTGAAATGAATAGAAAAAGTCCTATGACTACATTCGTGTAAAATAGAGTCACTACGACACGTTCACACAGGAGAATCCAACCACGGGCATGCGTAATTTAGCATCATGGAAAGCAGTAAACTAAACTTTTATGTAGCTAAGGAACAGGTATTCGAGCGATGGTTCGCCTACTTGGACGATTCGCAGGATCGGTAAGTCGCGAACGACAGCGCCATGGAACTCCGCAAAGATATAGAGCCCAAGAGGCATAACAGGCGTATCAAGCTCGAAGACAGGCATCGAATCTTCTTTCGAGAATGACACATGAACTTGCTAGACAGATTGAAGCAGACTTCGAGAAAACCTATTCCTCGGAGCAAATTGAGCATAGTCGCAAAGGCCCAGGGGCTTCTCACCGTTGCTTTTAAAACGCTGTACAATTGGCTTTATGCAGGACGACTCCACCGCGGAAATCTGCACGTCCTTCGGCATAAAGATAAACGACAGAAACTAATGAAGAAACGTGGACGTTTTACGGCCGGAAAGTCTGTTCGGCAGCGTCCCTAGCCATTCGCAACCGAAAAACGTTTGGGCACTGGATACTGTGGTGTCGAATCGTGGAAAAAGTAAAGCGTGTGTGGCTAACTTTGTGGAGCGAAAAACTCACTTTTACCAAGCGATTAAGATGCCGGATCGAACGGCTATATCCATTGAAATAGCTTTTGGCGTGTTAGCCGGACAGTATCCAAAAGCCGCCATTCAGACCGCAACAGTCGACCGTGGGAAGGAACTCGCTTGCTACCAAGCACTAGAACAAAGGCATGGCATAAAGGTCTATTTTGCCGATCCCTATTCGTCTTGGCAATGTAGATCCAATGAGAATGCGAGTGGCTTGCTCCGAGAATACTTTCCCAAAGGTCATGACTTTGGGAAAGTAACAGAGGATGAACTCGAATATGTTTTAAGCGTAATGAACAACCAGCCACGCAAATGTTTAAGTGGGAAGTCCACACACGAATCGTTTCAGAGCGAGCTATTGCACTTGGATTGAAAATTCGTCATATAAAAAGAATATTTATTATTTTCAGTGAGTTGTTATATATTTTTTCTGGAAAAGTATTGACGACTATTTCCGTAAAGTTATATTATGGGAATACATGGTACATAAAACATTTTAAGGAGTTGTTGATAAATGGATCAAAAAAAAATCGATATCAACACACAAGAAAACACACAAGACTTAAATTTTGAACTAGATTTAAAAGTATACGAGGTTTCTTCAGCAACTGTTTTAGAAGCTATGGGAGCGTCAAGAGCAGGATCAACTTCTTGCTCAGTTATTATCCAAACAAAAGGATAAGAATCAAAAGTAGTAGTTTTGATTGATTGATACCATGTATGATAAATAGCGCATAGCTGAAATTAAGCTGGCGCTATTTTCATTTAAATTAAAAGAATTGGAGAATAATTATGAAGATATTAAATGAATTTACTAGTCGACAGGCTGCATTATCTAAAGAATATATTTATCAAATTTTTTCGAACTTAGATTATGAGGCTACAATTAAGCCAATTATTCAAAATCAGGATTTTTTAGAAAGATTAATGATAGGGAGCGAAGAACTTTACTTCCACATTCACAATAATGATTTTAAACTTTCTGAGAAAAATAAATTGTCTCTATTAAAATACATACTAAGAAGTGCTTATAGAACGATGCCATTTGGCTTATTTGCTAGTATTGATTACCATAGTTTTAAAATGAAAGAAGAACAATTCCAATCATCTGCTAATAAAAAAGTTCGTCCTTCGATTGAATGGTACATGAAATTAGTCGAAACTATTGAGCAAAATCAAAATATTTATTCAGAACTTAAGTTATATGTAAATTCCGAATTACAAGAAGATTTATCCGAGTATTTTTTACTGGATTCTCGGAATGAGGGAGAGTACAAAATAACAGTCAAAAAAAATAACTTTACTAAAAAGTTAATTGAATACTTTAACTCTTCAGCAAAAATCAATGAGGTATTGAAATTTTTTTCTATCAAAGAACATGAACAAGAACAAATACTTAATGTTATAAAACAATTAATTGACCAGGGGATTTTAATAAGTGAGCTTAAACCTAGTAACACTAAAAATAATACATTTATGCTAAACTTTTTGTTGGAAAAGTCTGAACTTTTACCATCAAGCATGATTTTGGAGATAAAAGAAATTCAACAAGAGATTCAGATGTATGAACAATGCCCAATAGGGCAAGGTATAGATTTATATCAAAGAATCACAAAAAAAATGCAGAGTTTGATTGATAGTAAGAAAGTGCTCATAGTAGATCATTTCTCTAAACATAATTTTGTAGATTTCTCTCAAAATGAAGTTGAAAATATAGTTGGAAAGCTAAGATTTATGAATAGTTTTAAATATTTTTCTGGTCACTATCAAGCGTGGGAAAATTATTGTGAGAAATTTGAGGAAGAGTATGGACTATATACAGAAGTTCCAATAATGAAATTATTAGATGACAGTACAGGGATTGGAATACCTAAATTAGTGGAGGGATTAAACAGAAAAAATCAAGAATATAATATTTTTATCACGACTAAAATTAATGAGTGTTTATTAAAAGGGGAATCTATTATTTATATAGATACTTCTGATATTAAAAGAATTGAAAGTATAACAAGGAAAAGTTCTAATAAAATAAACGATGGATATGACATCAAATTAAGTTTTTTGCAAGAAAGTGGAAAATTTATTGTAGCTGAAAATTCTTTTAGTTCTACTGCATCTTCTTTTGTGGGAAGATTCAATAATTTGAATTTTTTTAAAAAGGTCCACTATGAAGATAATGAATGGGTAAGTGCTGAAATTAATATTATTCCTGATAATTATAGTGATCTAGGAGTAACTTTTAATCCTGCATCATATATTATTGATTTAGAAGGCAATATGGATGAGGATTCGTACTATGTAATCAAGTTAAAAGATATTGTTATCGGGCATGACGAAAAAGGGATTTATGCTAAGTCTTTAAGATTGAACAAGAAAATTTTACCTGTTACAACCCATATGTTATTTTATAGCAATTTTAATGAATCTAGAATACTTTTATTCTTATCTCAATTAGGAGATTTCTTTTCAAATACTCCTAAAGATTTTTATCTAGGAATAGCTGAAAATCATCCATTCGTTCCAAGAATCGAATACGATAATATTATATTATCTAAAAAAAGATGGACAATCAGTATTTCAAATGATATGAAGAAAAAATACAAACAAGAAATTATGGATTATATTAAAGAAACAATTAATGAGTATAAAGTTGATTCTTGGGTCTGTATCAAAACCGGCGATCGAGAGTTGCCAATATGTACTTCAAGTAATATAGGCCTTGAATTGATCTATAGGGAATTAATAAATGAAGATACAACAGCGATTATCTTAGTAGAAGCTCCAGAATTGATAGAAAAGAGTCCATTTAATCAAGATTTTATTGTTTCTGTATATCCTGAAATAGCTAATCACAATCAAAAAGATCCAAAAGATTTTTTTATTCATGAGTCGGAAATATTAGATGATTGGGTTTACTACGATATTTATTTTAAGCTCGATAAATTGAATGCGTTAGAGGTAGTCCTTTATCATTGGTTTGAGGAAAATTTAATAAATAATTATTTTTTTGTTTACTATTTTGATACCAGACAACATATGAGAGTTAGATTTCTTTCACAAATAAATGAACCAGTTTTCAAACAACTGCTTAAGCAATTAATATACGATGGAGTAATTTCATCATATAAACAAAGTTTGTTTATACCAGAAATATCAAGATATGGTGGAAAAAATTTGTATCTAGATGCCATAAATTTCTTTTGTGATGATACCAAATTTTATGCGTATTTGATTTCGAATGACGTATTTAAAGGAATATCCAAAATAAATGTAGCGATCTCGGTGATAATATATACATTTATAGATATATTTGATAGTTATGAGCGTGCTTTAGTATTTTCAGATAACTTAGTTACACAAAAGAAAATGTTGAGTTCTTTCAAAAAAAGAAGGTCAGTGTATATTAAACAACATCAACAATTATTAATTAAGTTACAATCTCAAAATGATAATTTATTTATAAAACGACGTAATTCACTTCGTGAATATATTGAAAAAATAAGTATAGAGTTTTCTAAAGAAAGAAAAACTTATATTATGCGCAGTTTATTTCATATGATACTAAATAGGTTCACTAATGGTGATGGTAAAGTTGAACAAGACGCTTATGAGTTGGCAAAATATATTTTCTATAATATGAAATACTACCTGACTGAGAAGGAGGGATTATTTAAATGAGTAGGTACAGTTTAATTTGTTACGTAAATGAGAATTATGAAAATGAAAAATGGAATTCTACTATAGAATTTTTTTTTCAATTGCATAAAAGCATATTCTTGAAAAAAGGTTGGGAACAAGGATTTAATGTAAAAATTGAAGGTGCTCTAGATGTTGAGGAGCTTTACAAGATAAAAAAAAGGCTTGAGTTGATCATAAAAAATCATCCTTCCACGCTGTATGATGAAGATCTATTTAAAAAGCAATATAAAGCTATTGCAGAAATAGAAAAAAAGTCATATGCAATTGAGACAATATATCAAAATTGTATTCAATTAACTAGTGAGAAAAGTAATTATAATTTTCAAAATAATAAGCAAGAAAATCTTTATAGTAGTATTAGTCGTGCACTGGATGAGATATATCTAAATTATTATTTCAACAATAATCTAGAGTATTTAGAAATTGCAAAGGATCTATTTTCTATTGCAAGCTCTTTAAACGAATATTCTTATGCACATGATGGTAAAGTATTGGATTCAAACGGATTTATATCACACTTGTCTCATTATTATGGTTTTTTATACTCATTTTCTAAACAAAAAAGGAATGAAATCTCACAGAAATTTGAGGAAAAAGCTTTAATCGATTTGGAAAAAATTAAAGGAAACTATTATACTAAGCGAACAGAAGCTCTAGTAGCATTAGTAAATAATACAGAAAATAACATCCAGAATCTCATCGAAGAAAATCATTTGAATTTCTACTCTCCTAATACAGAAAAACAGTTTAAAGCAAATATGAATACTGCTTCTTCGAGGCATGCTCTTGTTTTTAATGACGCAACATTTAATGAGTATGTAATCAATGATGTTATATTATGTACAAATCGCTGGTTTTTAAATGTCTTTTATGAAAAACTAGTTCTTTTGAAAATACGTCCTATTGAGAAATATTATATCAATTATTTGTTGGGCCGCTTTAAATATCCAAATCAATTTAGATAGGAGATTGCTATGTATACCTTAGATCCTAGTCTTCATATTCATGAGACAAACACAGAAGTTTTTCTTGTGAGTAGTTATACTAATTTGAAATTAGAATTAAATGAACAACAAGTTCATGAATTATATAAAATATTAGAAAAATTATCTAATCAACATATTGATATCGAAGCATGTTTACAGAAAGGTGAGAAAAGTTTTGAGCTTCAGATAATAAAGCTGCTACTTAATAAAAATTTACTTTTTAAGAACTTGGATTCTGAGAAAAATCTAAGTGAACACATACAGATATATTGCAATAGTTTGTGGAAGGAAGCCGTTGAGGCTTCTATTCCAGATTTTAAAAATAAAATAAGTTTGTCAGACAGTATTAATTTTGACGTTTTATTAGAGGAAAACTTCTTAAATCCAAATAAATTTTATGCCTTCTTAACTGAAGATAGCATATTCATATCTCCAAAGTTTTTATTTAAAAATGAGCAACAAACTTTTTCAGACAATTATTATATATATGCTTTCTATGTTCTTATAGATAAAATCCCAGAAATAACCATTTTAGGAGAGTCAATTTTAAAGATAAATATGAGAAATTATTTGAATGAAACTAAAAATTTGGTTATCAACGATTTAAGTAATGTTAATTTATCCCAAAGTTGGATTATGGATTATCATTTGAATGGTGTTTCATGGAATATGGACTATCAAATGTTTTATCCGCTTACAGTGTTAGTATTTAAAAATCGTGATTTGGATAAAGACAAACTTATTTTCGGTCTTAGTGATGATGAATGTATCATTAATCTAATTTTAGAAATGAGAGAACACTCATCTGAAAATAAAAAATGGGATGCAATAAAAATTCTTAATAATGTTTCTATTCTAGGGATGCAAGAAAAGGAAAGGGATTTTTCAAAAAAGTTATTTAATTTATATTTTGAGAGGGATTATAAAGTATCAGAAAATGAAGAAGAATATATTTACATAATAGATAATACTAGCATATGTATTCCAAAATATTATTCTTCCAATCCCGATATGTTGTTATTTACTTATTATTACAATCATATTATATCATAAACCTTATATATTGATTGTTAATTCTATTTATTATTTTAAGGAGAATGAAAATGATTGAAAAAAAATCAGTTTATATCTGTTTTGAAAATGAAATTGAAAAAAATAAATTGATTTATCATGGAATTATTAATGAGAATATAAGTGATTATAGTATCAATGGTAATAAGATCATGTATACATTTAATAATGAATTTTTTGAACTAAAAAAATCATTGGAAGATGTGCGTGTTGAATCATTAATTCCGTTAGAAAATTTGAAAAGAAAGTTAAACAATAATGAAATTGCTTATTTATGTATTGAAGAAAAGCAAACAGTATCTTACATCAATTTCTCGAACAATTCTATTCAAGGACATGGTTTATCTTGGAATAAGAACAAAGCGCACCAAAAAGCTTTTTATGAATACTTAGAAAGGTATTCTGCGAGTCTTAAATTACCGAATACTAGAATCGAAAATTACAATCAAATTAAAACAAATGCAATTGATCCTCGAAGATTTGGAGTGTATTCTTTTGAAATGACTAAACAAAATAATCTATATGAATATTCAGATAATCTTGTTATAGAATGGTGTGAATCAACCTCCCTTCTTGATGGAACGGGTTATTATGTCCCTCTTCAACTTGTTCAATATTTGAATTCAAATTTGCTTAATCGATATGTTTACGAAAGTTCTAATGGATGTGCACTTGGAAATACTACGAGTGAGGCTACGTTGTATGCATTATTAGAATGTATAGAACGAGAGAGTTTTATGCATTTTTGGTTTGATGATTTGGAATGTTATGAGATTACTTTTAATTCAAGCCATAAAAGTATTATTGCTAGAATTTTATATTTTGAAGAACTTGGTTACAAACTTCGATTTTTTTATATTAAAACGAAATGCGATATTCCATTAATTTGGTGTCTTATTACTAGCGTTGAACAAAAAAATCCAATTTATTCGATAACTGGACTTAGTGCTCATATAAATATTGAATATGCTTTACAAAATGCTTATGAAGAAGTTTTGAATGCATATCATATGTTACATTCTTACAAACCTGAAAAGCTAAGTGCTGATATAAAAAAAGTTGAAAAATCACAAAAATTGAATTCTCTTATGGACCATGTTTATTATTTTGCATCATATGATGCAAAAGAGAAAATTAATAATAAAATTAATAATACTAAAATGCCATTTCAAAATTTGTTAAACAGACAGGTTAGGCATTTAAGTATCAAAGAAGAATTAACCTACGTACTCAAAAAGGCAAAGGAAATTTATAATGAAATTTTGATTGTTGATCAAACTGCATCTTTCTTAAAAGAGAATCATTTATATTGTGTGAAAGTTCTGTTACCAGATGGCATACCTTTAGATTTTTCTTCTAAATTAATAAGAGAAAATGGGAATATTATTTGTAAAAAGAAGATAACGAATTTTAATATACATCCAGTGGGGTGAAGAAATGATGTACACTATTGATGATTTAGTTAGCGAATATACATCTATCTATTGCAATAAACAAAGGGAACAAAAATTTGAAAAACTTAATTTTGAATTAATCCATAATGCAAGTTTCACTTTAGATCTTTGGGTTCAAGATATTCTTTCTTTAAATAGGGTATTACGAGTTGAATCTGACTCATTATACAAAGTGCATAAGAGTTATCCATCGCCTAGATCATTATATCCTATCCAAATTTTTGTATGTATAGAGGAAAAAACTTATGTGAGTACTGATCCTTTTCATGAAAAATATATATATTATTCAAATAATTCTAGAAAAGATCAAATTGGGGATATTTTATTAAATGTAAATGATATTTATTTATTTAATTATATATCTCTAAAGAAAACTTTAGCCTTATTAGAATGCGGTCATTTATTATATAATATTGCCTACATAGCTCTAAAGTATGGAATTTCATACAAAATAATTGACCACGAATCTAAATGCGTTAAATTACAATATTTAAATCAAAAAATCTGTACAGATTATATGAAACTAGTAGAACGAGATAAGAGTTTGTTCATGAATAAAGTATATCATCGTAGTAGCGGCCCATTTAATCGACCATTCACCACTTTCAAATCACATTTCAAGAAAGATCCAATTGGTCCTCAAGAAAATATTTTTAATTATCTTATTAATCTGATGGATTTAAATGAAGTATCATTAATTACTCAATTAAGAGTTTTTACTAATAATGGAAATGGTATTTTTTCTGAAATATCTGGGAATAGAATCTTGAAATATAATCATATCAATGAACTTTATCCATATATAAATTTCTTTGGAGTAGATCAATTAGTGATTTTGATGATCGATGATACAAGATTAAAAAGTATTAATCTTGAGAAACTACTTTTATATTCAGGAATGTTGGCACAAAATATTTGTATAGCAAATAGCGATCAAAATTATTACAATCGCCCAGTAAAAAGTTTAGACTTTTTTAAATTAAAGCAATTATTGCATATAGAAAAAGATGTGTGGACTCCATTTTATTGCATTATTTCTGGTTCTATAAAAGCTATTAAATCTTAACTGATGGTTTAACGGAGAGCATTAATCTAACAAAAGTATTCAATAGTGGCTCGCTATGAGCGGAACCTATTTAATACTTTTTATATTATTCTTATAATAAAATCTATGATGTGTATTATAAGTTAAAAGTCAGTTTCTTAAAAAAGAAGTAAGTATGTGTATATTAATTAACTTATATACATAGAATTACTTCTTGTCTTCATGAAGAAAAAATTTTGTAGGGTGTCATTTCTTCTATTACGCTAGATATCATTTCAGTTTTCTGAAAAAATAGAAAAAACGACCTGATTTAAAGTAGCATTGTAGTAAGATTCTTTCTGAATAGATAATACGTTAAATTTATATTATAAGAAATTTATTTTTAGAAATCTATTGACGATTATTTCGGTAAATTTATATAATGGGAATACATGGTACATAAAACATTTTAAGGAGTTGTTGATAAATGGATCAAAAAAAAATCGATATCAACACACAAGAAAACACACAAGACTTAAATTTTGAACTAGATTTAAAAGTATACGAGGTTTCTTCAGCAACTGTTTTAGAAGCTATGGGGGCGTCAAAAGCAGGATCAACTTCTTGCTCAGTCATTGTCCAAACAAGAGGATAAGAATCAAGAGTAGTAGTTTTAATTGATTGATACCATGTATGATAAATAGCGCATAGCTGAAGTTGAGCTAGCGCTATTTTCATTTGATACTAAGATCATTAGGTTATGTCTTCAAATCTAATATAGCCATATTAAAAAATTAGAAGCCAACTTTAAAAAGACTTCAAATGTACATGATAGCTTGTCATATCCTGTGGTTAAGCGACGTTAATTTTTCAGTTTACAAATAGTCGCTCGACTAACTGTCGTTCTTTGTGCCGCTAGCTGCCTCAGCTTCACTGTGTGTGCGAGACGCACAAAGAACGACCTATAGCTTGCTGTTCTTCGAGGAGCTTAAAAAGACGGTTCGTACCCTAGATCGGCGATTGCATAAGTTCCTTGAAGTTCCATCGACTGAAGCAAGTCTTATTTAAGAGAATTTTGTGACATTGTCCACCCATCAGCTCATACCGAAGGGGATAGCCGAGTCCATCTACAACCGCATTAATTTTAATTCGTTACTCACTCCCGGGAGCGTCCGATGGCTTGATTAGAAGCTCCTTTTTGCGCCCATGCCCTGTTGATAGACACGCACGGTAGGTCGCATCGATCATCAGGTGTTCTTCGTCCGATTGAGTGGGAATTTCCTTCAAAACGTCATCCTAAAGCTCTGCCATCTCCTATTTCAACGCCGAAAACGCATGTATAACGATAACGTTTTCACGAGCATACAAGGAAGATGATCTACCGTATCAGGCGATCTATAGCATCATATTCAGCATCGTTCGATTGTCTTGCAAAGCGTCATCGTTGTGGTTTTAGTTCAGCAGGTAAAAGATATCAGATCTGTTCCCATTGGTCATCTTAAATTTTGTATTGATTATCTATAGGGTCCAGTCTGAAAGTGTAGTTTCTAGTTTGAAGACACTCCTTAGTACATCTTTTTAGACTTTATTCAAGTTAGCTTTAAGGTGGCAGCCTTGTTTTATAAGATAGCTTGCTTTCTTTTGATAAAAAATTTGCAATGTACGTACATATTTTTTGCAAGACACATTGACTAGAGTCTGAAAATCTTCAAACTCAACCTTTAGTTGATATACATTTTAAATCTTAAAAGTTAATATGATAAAAAACAATAAGGAGGAGTTTTAAATGATAGATTCGCATAGAGTAGGAGCCAAAATTGCAGATTATCGAAAACAGAAAAACTTAACTCAAATTGAATTAGCTAATTTAGTAAATGTTACTCCACAAGCAGTTTCTAAATGGGAGCAAGGAAAATGTTATCCTGATATTTTTACGTTTTTGAAATTATCTAGAATATTTAATTTTGATATTAATAAATTATTGGAAGAACCAAATTTGTTACACAGTGAATTACTAAAAAATTTAACTCCAGAAGATGAGATTGTGTTAGAAAATTTAAAAATAAGTGATATTGTGGATTATGCAATAGTTATTAAGCCTAACAAGATTAATGAGATTTTGAAACAATACGATCTTGAAAAATTATCGTTACCTGATTTATTTAAGTTAATGCCATTCGTGGAACAAGATCTATTAATGCAACTATTAAAGCCACATTGGGATAAAATAGTGGATGATCTTTATCTATTAGCTAGAGTTGCACCATTTGTAACTGAAGAGTGGATGTACACTCGTTTTGAAACTGAAAATAATTTGAATCTAGAATCTATTTTGAAAATTTTGAAGGCTGCTCCTTACTTCAATAGTAAAGCTAAAAAATATATTTATGATAATTTTAGTGATATCACCATTGAAGAAATACAAGCGTTTCTTCCTTTCCTTGATGATCGAGAGATACAGGTGTTTGTTCAAGAACATATAGATGAATATATCAATAACGATAAATTAGTCACTGTTTTACCATTTCTAAATGATGAATTTATAAGATGTGTTTTATTAAATAAAAGTTTGAGCATAGAAACCATTATATCAATAGCTGCACTTATACCAGAATCAGTGTTGATTACTTTATTACAAAATTATAATGGATATCTAAACACATCAGATTTGCTGACTTTTAGTTTTTTAGTAGACGAAAAAATTTTAACTCAAATAAGAGAGATTTCAAAAAGTAAACAGGATGGAATAACTAATGAATAATACTTGGCGAGAAATCATCAAATTTTCATTACCGCTAACTTTTCTAGGTATTTTAGATCTTCTAGTTGTTTTAGTGGATTTTGCATGGTTGTTTATATTTACGAATGATGCTAATGTTTTTTCAGCTTTACGTGTTTCAAGTTCCATAGTCTTGCTTGTGGAAATCATATCTGCCTCAATTTTATCTGCAATCTTAGTTTATGTAAGTCAAAATTATGGCGCTGCAAAATTGGATATGGTTCATAAAGGGCTAAAAAATGGAATCAGCACTTCATTTTTTAGTGGGATATTTATTTCATTAATCGGTTTAACTTGTTTGCCATTGCTTATCTCTCTATTTGGTTTAGATCGAGAAGTACATCAAATAACGAATCAATATTTGTTATTTTTATTTGGTGGCTATGTTATTATATCAATTAATAATTTTTTACTACTTCTGCCTCGTTTTTTTGATAAGGTTAAGTATATCTATCGCGGAATGTCTATCATACTTATTTCCAATATATTGTTGGTTCCTTGTGCAATTATTTTATTTAGTAAAATGGGAATGAATCCTTACTCAGCAACTGCATTTTCTACAGTGATATCTAATCTAATATGTTTAATTTATTTGTTAATGAAAATCTATGTAAATGATAAGTTGAATATTCAACTCTCATTAAAAGAGATCTCTTTTAGGTTAGATTGGACATATTTTTTTAAAAATAGAAAGTATATTTTATCTGAAATATTTAGTGGGATTTCTTATAATGCATCTATCTTTATATACACATTGATCCTATCCCACTATCCTGGTGAAGTATTTCGTATTTATTCTATAACTAGTTACTTATATATGTTCTTTTCAATTTTAGCCCAAAATTTTGCTTTAAGCGCTATACCTCTTGTTTCTAAAAAAATAGGAGAAGGAAATTACTTTGAAATCAAAAAATTGATAAAGACTATTACATTTATTATAGCAATATTTGGTTTTTTAGTTAGTATACCAATTATATTCTTAAAAAGTGATTTAGCTTATCTTTTATCTGGATTGAATGGTAATACAAAACTTTTTGAAATTTTTATAATGTGTTATACTTTGCCATGGGTATTTAATTTGATTTCTATAGTGTTTGTATATGTTGCAGCTGCTGCAGGTGATTCAAAAGGGATAAACTATTTAACAATAAGCAACATGTATTTACTTGTCATTCTTCCAATAGTAATTTTGCCTCACTTTTTTTCTAGTCTTACTCTTGGAGTTATAATTACTATGTCCTTAATACAATTATTGACTTTTATCAACTCCATGATTTATTATTTGCGGGGTAGTTGGAGTAAAAGTTCACTTGTAGAAAGCAATAATCAAATAATAAATTGATAGGATAGATAAGAAACTTGTGTAATTTGTGTGGATTAAAATCGATTTATTTAAATGGATGTATTTACTTTTTGATTGCTTTAGATGTAAGAAGATAAGTAGTAGCATTGATCCTGCGATGCTTGCGTTACTACTTATTTTCAAAATACGAACAAAAGTTCTTGATAGGTCTTGATCTCTTCGTTATTATGGAGTTAGGTCGAAAAGCGCCTATCGTCTTATTTACGATGTATAACCTCAATTTTGAGGTTATTTTTAGTTGTAGAGCAAGATGAGGTATAGTCAGTGGAAAGTGTAACATGACTAAATTGCTTGATCCTCGAAATGATTTCTGTTTTAAATGTATTTTTGGTAGCGAGGAAAACTGGGATGTACTGCTAACATTTCTGAATCGCATATTCATGGAAGCCAAGAAACCATTGCTATGTGAAATCCTTTTGCTGAATCCGTATACGGATAAAGACTCACCAAGCGATAAATAGTCCATTTTGGATATTCATGCACGTACAACAGAAGATGAGTTAATTAATGTGACGGATTGTAAAATGAAGTGCAACACTTTGAACTACATAGAAAAAGATCCATGGCTAAATTTGTGTAGAATAGAGTTACTACAACACATTTACACAGGAGAATCCAATCATGGGTTATACGCATTTTAGAGCGCAGTAAACTAGAACTATTATGTAGCCAAGGAGCGGGTATTCGAGCGATGGCTCACCTACTAGGACGATCCGCAGGATCGGTAAATCCCAAACGACAACGCCATGGAACTTCGCAAAGGTATAGGGCAAGAAGTGCAACAAACATATCATATTCGAAGGAATGCATCGAAACTACATAGAAAATAGATGCCTGAACTTGCCAGACAGATCGAAGTAGACTTCGAAAAAACCTATTCCCCAAAGCAAACTCAGCATAGCCGTAAAGCCAAAGGGCTTCCCATCGTTGCCTTTAAAACGCTGTATAACTGGCTTTATACAGGACGACTCCATCGCGGAAATCTGTACGTCCTTCGGCATAAAGGTCTATTTTGCCGATCCCTATTCGTCTTGGCAACGTGGATCCAATGAGAACGCGAACGGCTTGCTCCGCTGTTACTTTCCCAAAGGTCATGACTTGGGGAAAGTAACAGCGGATGAACTCGAATATATTTTAAGCGTAATGAACAACCAGCCACGCAAATGTTTAAGTGGGAAGTCCACACACGAATCGTTTCAGAGGGAACTATTGCATTTGGATTGACAATTCATCAAGTTAAAAAGTAGCAAGAGTTGAATAAACCGAGAAAGAAGTTAGTTTTGATAATTAGTATATTTTTCTCTATAATGGAAATATAAGCAAAATTTATTTAGCATTGATCGATTTTTTTGTCGAATCGGCTGTAAACCACATAGGGTAAGGGATTTGAAAATTTTTACACACTTGTCTATTTTCCTTATTGGAGATTCAATGCAAAATAAGAAATTTCTTTTAGCAAAAACGTTGATATACCAAAGGTTTTGTGACTTGGAAATTCTTTTTATATACACGTAGTGGGATTTAAAAATAGCTAAAAAATAGGTAAACGTTAGTGCATTGAGCATCATACAAAATAAGGTATCACTTCTAACACAGGCAATAGCTTATTTTCACATATTCTAACCCCTAACTCCTCACCCTACACCCGTGTCACAATCTGATCCACCAACCCGTACGCTACCGCTTCTTCAGCCGTTAGAAAATAATCTCGATCCGAATCTTTTTCTACCTTTTCCTTCGGTTGACCTGTGCGATCTGAGATAATGCCGTTCAACTTTTCTCGACTGCGAAGCTAGCGGTCTGCATACAGGAGCACATCAGAATTATTTTCGAGCATCCGCAAGCGATCAATCGTCTGATACGTGACTGCTGTCCGA
>NZ_JARUWY010000029.1:0-5951 GCF_030433815.1 Paenibacillus sp. PsM32
ATCTCATTTTACCATGAGGTCTTTTTTCACTGTCTACCTTGAGGGGATAATACCATTGATCCAAGATCGCAGTCAGCCTTTTCCACACTCACGTATATATGAATCTTATTGCTTGGTTAAAATATTTTTTACAGTTTCTTATCGTCTACACTGTTCAACCAGTCTTCAATATTACCGATCACAGAAGCGACACAGCCATCTTCAAATGGAGAGTTTAATCCGCCCACTTTGACAAGCTCTGTAAATGGCTTGCTTCCGCCAGCACGACATAGTTGTAGATAGTCTGCCCATGCAGGCTTCTGATCTTCATTCATCCGTTTCCAGAATTGGAAAGCACAGATTTGTGCAAGCGTATAATCGATATAGTAGAACGGAGACTCATAGATATGAGCTTGTTTTTGCCAGTATGCTCCACTTTGTAGATATAGATTATCGCTTTGATCCCAGAATGGTAAATACTTCTCTTCTACCGATTTCCAAGCTGCTTTGCGCTCAGCCGGAGTAAATTCTGGATTTTCATAGATGATATGTTGGAATTCATCAACAGCCACTCCATAAGGAATAAAGATAAGTCCACTTGATAAATGATCGAATTTATATTTCTCTGTATCTTCTTTGAAGAACAATTCCATCCACGGCCATGTAAAGAACTCCATGCTCATGGAATGAATTTCGGCTGCTTCTGATGTAGGCCATGTGTATTCAGGTACTTCAAAATGACGACTTTCATACACTTGGAAAGCATGCCCTACTTCATGAGTTAGTACATCGATATCACCGGATGTTCCATTAAAGTTGGCAAAAATAAATGGACTTTGGTGATCATTGATAAATGTACAATAACCGCCACCCATTTTACCTTTTTTACTTAATAGATCCATCAATTCATGTTCCATCATAAATTCATAGAACTCATTGATCTCTGGTGACAATTCTTTATACATTTGTGCACCATTTTGGATAATAAAGTCAGGGTCGCCTTTAGGTGTAGGATTACCGGTTGGGAATGAATAATCTTGATCGAAATACGTCAAACGATCCAACCCAAGACGTTGACGTTGGCGTTCTTTAAGACGTGCTGCCGCAGGAACAATATATTCCTGAACCTGTTTGCGGAAATTAGCAACTTGTTCAGGGCCATAATCTGTACGTCCCATACGAGCATATCCTAATGCAGTGAATGTTTTGTAGCCTAATTTATGAGCAATAGTCGTACGAATCTTCACCAGTTCATCATAAATGCGATCCAATTCTTCGCCTTGTTCAGCAAGGAATCCGTAACGAGCTTCTCCAGCACGTTGTCTCATATCGCGATCTTTAGAAAGGCTAAAAGGTGCTAACTGAGAAAGAGTACGTTCTTCGCCTTCAAATGGAATTTTTGCAGAAGCAATCAATTGAGCATAAGCAGTCGTTAATTTATTTTCCTGTTGCAGATCAGCAATAATATCAGGATGGAATGTTTTGAGTTTCATCTCAGCTAATGCAAATAAATGACTACCCCATTTTTGCTCTAATTCAGTGCGGAATGCAGAAGTAACCAGCGCTTTATAATACGTATCTATGTATTCTTGGAACAGAGGATCGATCTCATCCATATAATCTTGCTCTGTTTTGTAGAATTCATCATTTGTATTAATGGAGTGGCGAATATAGACAAGTTGAGCTTGAGTAGAATACGTATTAAACAACTTGTTAATTTCAGACATTGCTACATCTTGTTCTGCAAACGTTACCGCATTCACAAATTGACTCAACAACTCATCAAAAGTAACTTTGACAGCGTCCAAATTCGGGCGTTCATAAGGAAATTCACTAAATTTCATCGGTAGACATCCTCTCTATATGTAAGTTCCCGGAACACACCGGTTATTTACATGTTACTAAATTTCACACACAATTTACAGTTTTTTTATCCAATGGTCGAATAAATAGTAAAAATTGCATCTATAGTCTCATATCCGTTTGATAAGATTGACAAATAAATAGATAGCGTACAAATTTTCCTTTACGAATATGACAGACTTCCAGTATTTGCAGACCTACTTCTGCGATTGATTCTTGAATAGGTTCTGTCGCTAGAATAAGAATACGTTCGCCAAGTCGTTTGGCGCTAGCAAGCATCTCTAATCGTGTCTGCTGACTTAGAACAGAGCACAGATTATAAGGCAAATCCAAAATCAATGCATCGTATCGTCCTTCCAATGCTCGCATATCAGCAATCTTCACAATATCGGGCATCTCGTAATAAAGTAGATTTTCTCTTGCTCCTTGCACTGCCAAAGGATTAAGATCATACCCTACAATCTGGATTCCCATCGATAATGCTTCGATCAGAACAGTTCCGATACCACAACAAGGATCAATCATTGTCATCCCTTGTGGTTGTGGCACAGCAATATTGGCTACTGCTCTAGCTACTCTTGTACTAAGTGCAGTTGAATAATGTCTGGGCTTATCATTATGGTGAAGCCAGATCGGTTTAGAAGCTATACATTCTCCAACAATCCATCGTTGATCAGCAAATGTTAATCCCAATAGAATTTGCGGCTGTTTCATATGAGCTGTTCCTTTAATATTCATACCGATACGACGTTCTAACAGACGCTTTTCTTCATAAGTGAATAGCTGTTCAGCATCAATACATATTAACTTGAATGTCTGATCTTCTAATTCAATCGATTGAACGACACGCTCCAATTGTTCTAGTGTAGACGCCTCATACTGCGTTGCAATACGATAATGAATAAAAGGACTTCGATTCGGTGCTATCGCTATATCGCTTTTGATATAACGGGTCTGTGGTGAATGACCTAATAATGAGCGCAATTCTAGATCACATAATTCGACTTCATCTTCATGACAAGCATACGTATAAATATAATGAAGAGGTGATTCTATCGTAGAATCGTCCTCTTGTAGATACAAAGATATAGATTGGTTACACAACGTCTTAACCCCTTTTCTATCAAACCCTACTTCAATATATGACATTTCTATATCACTGTTATCTAATCATGATTTGATCTGCATAACAGGTTGAATACGAATATGCTCGGCTTCTAATCTTGATTTCAACTCTTTCACAAAATCTACAGCATGTTGACCATCTCCATGGATACAGATACTATCTGCTATAAGTGGAATAGAGTTTCCATTGGTCGATATAACGCTATGCTGTTGGATCATATGGATTACTTGACGTACCGCTTGCTCTGTATCTGTAATCAAAGCAAGTGGATCACTTCTCGGTGTAAGCTGACCATCATCGCCATACGTACGATCTGCAAATACTTCATTCACTACTGTTAATCCTATGTGCTTGCCTGCATCAATCAATGCGCTCCCTGCTAGTCCATATAAAATTAACTTGGGATTGAAACGATATATAGCTTTTGCTATCGCTTCTGCTAGACTTTGCGATTGGGCAGCCATATTATACAAAGCACCATGCGGTTTGACATGATGTAACACTCCACCTTCTTGCTGTACAAAAGCCGCTAATGCTCCAATCTGGTAAGTAATCAGATCATACGCTTCTGTTGCTGAAATATCCATCTTCCGCCGTCCGAATCCCTGTATATCGGGTAATCCAGGATGTGCTCCAATTTTCACTCCATATTTCAAAGCAGATTGCACAGATTGACGCATTACGCCCGGATCACCTGCATGTAATCCGCAAGCGATATTTGCAGATGTAATGTATGGAAATAGTTGTTCATCTGCTCCTATCGTATACGCACCATAGCTTTCTCCCATGTCACAATTGATATCTATCGTATCCATACGGTTCTCCTTTTATCACGAATGACTTTGTACTTGTTTATACTTTTCCTGATTGAAGCATATGCTATCACTTACTACTTATCCAATCGTCAACGGACGTAGCGCTTCATCTATCGTTCGATACAGTAATTGTAGCTGATGACGCTTATGTATAGATAACGATTGGGCTTCCGCCAACGTAATCCGATCAAAGCGAATCGATGAACCCGGTGCCAATTGAGCCAGCACAGGCAGATCTACTGTAATAACGTGTGCGATTTTGGGATAACCCCCTAATGTCTGGCGATCTGCCAGCAATACAATAGGTTGTCCATCGACGGGTACTTGAATTGTCCCATCCGCCACTGCTTCAGATATATATTCATGCGGTTGATGTAATTGTAATGTAGCGCCTTGCAACCGATAACCCATTCGATCGGATTGTGGTGTGATCTGATATTCACTTTCACAAAGCAATCGTTGACTTTGTTGAGTAAAATCATCCCATTGTCTACCTGAAATAATGCGTATTACAGGGGATTGAGAATAATGAGGCAGTACCGAATAGGCTACAGACCAGTGAAAAGAATAAAAAGGATCTGTAGATAGATCAGCAGAAGATGGGGGTCGAAGATTACTTTTTTTGATATGAATACTATCGTTCTTTTTTAGCCCTTTTCCTTCTAACCCTCCTATACCTGCACGCAAATACGTACTCCTGCTTTCCATCACTGTATCTATAGCCAGACCACCACTTACTGCTAGATAAGCACGACACCCGCTAACAACACGTTTGAATGCAAGTACACTTCCCTGACGCACCCATACCGGACGCCACATAGGAACTTCTTTTCCATCAATCTGTGCACCAAGATCACCGCCTGTAATCGCTATCCATTGATCACTTTGAAATTCGCCTACCCATCCTGATAACGTAATCTCTAATGTTGCCTGATCTTCGTTATTGCCTACTAAGCGATTCGCAACTTGATGTGCAAACGTATCTATTGCTCCACTGATACTTATTCCATATTTTCCATACTTTTTCCGACCACGATCTTGAATCGTACAGAGCAGTCCTGGTTTGTGAATCAAAATAGTCATCATATCCCCTCTTCTGCTAAAGGATGGAGTTGCTTTTGCTTTAAATAGCGATATTCTTCCTCATCAATCGCGCGAAAACGAATAGACATCCCACTTGCTAACAAAACAGGTGGATGTTGATTCGGTCGAAAAAGAGTTAATGGTGTTCTACCAATTAATTGCCATCCACCCGGTGTTGCTAATGGATAAATACCGGTCTGCGTACCAGCGATACCGACCGAACCTGCCGGAATTACTAATCTAGGCGTTGCTTTGCGAGGAGTGGCAATCTTTGTCGACATCCCACCCATATAAGGAAATCCCGGCGCAAATCCTATCGCATAAATCAAGTATTCACAACTGCAATGAATAGCGATCACTTCTTCGACCGAAAGATGATGATAAGTAGCTACATATTTCAAATCAGGTCCATATTCATTGCCATAACATACAGGAATATCTATCACCTTATGCACAGGCTGAATAACGTGATTGCGATATTGTGATTGAGCGCTAGAAGTTGATTGTATATTATACTCTGACGGTAATGTGATCGATACCAACGATTGCTGTATTAGAAAACATATATAATCAAAAACAGACACTTCCTTATCAGTATTCTGCTGTTCTGTCCATGAGTATAGATCATGCAAATTAATCTGATCCAGATCGTAAAACACCGTTACCGTAGTAAAAGAAGGAATACACTCTATATAACCGTCAAATGGATGTTGCTCTATGACAGCAACAGCTACTGTTACTTTTTCTAAAATAGACTTATCAATAATACTTCCAAATTCGATCACTACTGCTGAATCTCCCAACGGTTCCATTACCCATGTCATAAGGTTGTATACTCCTTTCTATGTATAGATTGATCTGTACGAATCTAACTATAACTATACTTTGCATAGATTAATTCTATTGAACCATGTTCCTTGTAGATAGAGCAAATAAGGAAGGACATAATCATAGATGCTCAAGGAAAAAGCAGACATTTATATCACCCGTGAGTTTCAATATTACAGGTATACATCATAGATATAATCGGTGAGTTCTAACAATACATGTATACATCATGGATATAACCGATGAGTTCTAACAAT
>NZ_JARUWY010000002.1:0-496202 GCF_030433815.1 Paenibacillus sp. PsM32
CTAACTGTGTTTGGTTCCAGACCGTACCATCTGCAAATGTTACTCTTTCAATTGCTTGAGAATAGGGATCTTTTACAGTGCCGGTTTCTTTAGCAAAATACTGTTGAACAGTAATTTGATCTCCTGTGTCTTTAATCACAACTATCAAGTTATTCGCATTTTGCAAGACCTCAATCTCGTCTGGATCAACAAGTAGTCGAAGGGTATCTACTCCTGCACCCGTATTATCCAAATCTATAATAGTATCTTGACCATATCCTCGACCAAAAACATACGTATCAGAACCACTATAGCTAGTACTGCCATAACCATTGGATAGTGTGTTTCCATATAACATGTCATTTCCTGATCCACCATCTAAGAGGTCATCCCCTGCTCCTCCATAAAGATTGTCATTTCCTCCGCCACCGAACAGTTGATCGTTGTTCTTACTACCTCTTATCTCATCATTACCTAGTAAACCATACATGTAATTATTCACTTTTTCCTGCCCATACAAACTCTCACTGCTGTTGGTGCCACGAGTCATGACCTGTTCTTCTAACTGTGTTTGGTTCCAGACCGTACCATCTGCAAATGTTACTCTTTCAATTGCCTGAGAATAGGGATCTTTTACAGTGCCGGTTTCTTTAGCAAAATACTGTTGAATGGTAATTTGATCTCCTGTGTCTTTAATCACAACTATCAAGTTATTCGCATTTTGCAAGACCTCAATCTCGTCTGGATCAACAAGTAGTCGAAGGGTATCTACTCCTGCACCCGTATTATCCAAATCTATAATAGTATCTTGACCATATCCTCGACCAAAAACATACGTATCAGAACCACTATAGTTAATACTACTAGAACCATCAGATGATCTATTTCCGTATAACATGTCATCTCCTGATCCACCATCTAGAACATCGTTTCCTGCTCCTCCGTAAAGATTGTCATTCCCTGCATCTCCATAAATTTTATCATTTCCAAACTGTCCAATTAAGTTATCATGTCCGGCTAAACCAAAAATATTATCATTTAATATAGTTCCATATAAAGTTTCACCATTTCCAGTTCCGCGATTAATAACGTATCGTTCTATATCGTTTTTATACCATGTAGTTCCATCTTTAAAAATAACTCTTTCAATTTGTGCATTTGGATTATCTACATCCATTTTAAAATAAGATACTATACTGATCCGATCTTCTGTTCCTTTTATACTTAAAGTAAGAGTAGTAAAATCTGCAATTACTTCGATTTCGTCTGGATTAACGAGCATCTTTATTGTGTCTATTACTCCAGGAGTAGAATCATAGTCATCTATTGTGTCACTACCATAACCTCTACCAAATATATAAGTATCTGCTCCGCTATGACCTTCTACCCGACCAATAGAATAATTATCATTACCACGTAAATAATCATTTCCTGCTCCGCCATCTAAGATATCGTTTCCGCCACTAGCCATAATGAGGTCATCACCTGATCCTCCAACAAGTGTTTCGTCATTCATAGTACCCGTTATAATATTCTGAGAGTAGGCTTGAGAATTCTTAGCATTTTTTAATGTATACTCATAATCCCAAGTGGTTCCGTCTGAAAATCTAATTTTTTCTACACCATAGTATCTTTTAAGAAAATGATTATTTATCGTTAATTGATCGTTAGTTCCTTTTATTTTTAGGATTAATGAATAACTATAATTAATTAATTCAATATCATCAGGAGAGACATCACTATTGAACTCTACAATATCTTGGGAGATTACAGTTTCATTATCTGTTACAATATCATTTCCGTATCCACGCCCAAAACGAAAAATATCATTTCCATATTCATCATTTAAAATATCGTTTCCAGTTCCTCCATCTAAGATATCATCTCCGGCATCCCCTCGAAGTAAATCATTTCCTTCAGAGCCGAATAATAAATCATTTCCGGTTCCGCCAGATAAGTCGTCTATTCCGGCTCCACCAACTAAAGTATCATGTCCCTCAGCTCCACTTAGCGTATCGTCTCCATCAAGTGCATTAATAAAATCACTTTTTGATGTACCTTGAAGTGTATCTGCATGGTTCGTTCCAATTATATTGTTTTGAACTATTCGTGCAATATACTCTTGATCCCAAAATGTACCATCTGAAAAAATAATATTTTCTACGACATATTTTTTATCTTGAAAGTAATTTTTAATACGAGTAATTCCCTTTTCTCCTTCTATTTGAATAAGTAAATCATCATTCATCATACTTAAATTCACTTGATTTGGAGAGACAGTATCTGCAAACTGCAAACGATCTAAATTTCCCGATGTCGTATCATCTTCATAGATCGTATTGAGACTATCTCCTCGATTAATCATATAGGTATCATTTCCAAGTCCGCCAAACAGAGCATTATTTCCTTGTTTGCCATCTAAAATATCATTTCCAGTACCACCAGATAAGGCTTCATCTTTACTCGTGCCCAATAAATTATCATTTTGATCAGTACCCACTAATTTTGTACGGAAATTAGATTCTACAATCCATGCTATTTCTGTGCTTTTACCTGCAAAATAACTAACCATACTCTCTAACATTATTGAGTCTGAAATGTATAAATTCTTTGCAGTTCTTATAAATTCGCCAAGTACAACTTTAGCTTGTTGATAGTTATTTAATAGACGCGCCTCTAAATCATCTGTTATCATTTGCAAGTCACCTTGAAGCTCACTTGTTTGCTCGCTCCAACTAAAATCAATTTTTCTATATAAATCACTTAGATGAGACTTCGCCATAAGCTGGGCATAGATATATTCTTCAATTTCTTTGTAACTCTCTTCAATAATTTGTGTACTCTCTACAGTCGGAAGATAAGTCTTAGAATTAATCCCATAAAATCGTTCTAATGCGGTAAGCTTCTGAGCTTGAATGCCTACTCCGCGACTAGCCGCGTCAATACCATCGACACCAGTCCACTTGTAAATAATTTTTTGTAATAATTCTTGTCTTGAAACTACGCTATTAGTATTTATGAACTCCTTAAGCCATGTTTGTAACTGTAAAGTAGTGTCACGTTGCATTGCTTGATGTAACGAATGTACATAGCCCCGCCCTTCAATATCAGGTAAAGCTTCAATGCCTTCACTTTCCTTAAGTAAAGATACTGGTAAAGTATCTGTATTATCCAATTCAAATGAGAATTCTGACATTTTTTGTTGTGGGCTTCCTAACAATTCGTAACTAGCAGAACGTAACTCTCGGTTTCCTTTTACTTCTGCTTCATCTATATTGTCACTGTAATCCAAATTTAGCCCTGTAATCCCAAGCTGGTCTAATGTATAAAGTTCATTTTCTCCTACTATTCCATCTGAATCGCTATCTTTCCACACTTTTAATTGTGAAAACGATTCATCTTTTTGGTCAATTCGTCCATCTTGATTATTATCTAAATCAGACAATGCTTCAAAACCGTTTCTTGCAAATTTCCCATTTTTTAATTTTGTTCGTTCACCAAATAATTCTGAACCATTATTTATTTGTCCATCTTGATTCAGATCACGAACTAGAAACCCATCTTCACTATTTACCCAGCCTGTTTTCTCAGCAAATCCATCACCATCATAATCAAAATGAGTTCCTTCTTCTAAAGAAAGAGAAGAAATTCCATCACCATTTAGATCTAGGATTAGTGGATCCATTGCCGCAGCTTGACTTCCAGAAAGTATAGTATTACGAAATGGCTTCTTAATTACTTTTGAAGCAATTGTTTTTAGATCGTATTCTATAGGTATTCCACCGTTAACGAAGACTAACCGCTCTACTTGTCCGGTTACTCCACTCGTTCTTTCCCAACCCTGAACTGTAATTTTGTCGTAAGCAGAACCATGTTGATTAGGAAAGTAGATCATTACATTTATACTGTAGGCTCCATAAGTGCCTGGGTACTCAATAAAGAATTTAAATTTGGCTTCTTTCATGGTATAGCCATAAATTTTTAGTGTATCATGGAAATTGTCACCAATCTCTACAATAGTATCAATACCATCGCCTTTATGAAAAATGTATGTATCATTGCCAGTACCGCCTTCTAGACGATCATTTTTGCCCTGTCCTCCTTCTAATACGTCATTCCCTGCTCCGCCTTTTAAGGTGTCACTACCAGTTCCTCCATCAAGGGAATCATTCCCGTCTTCACCTAAAAGTATGTCATCTCCTTTGGCTCCAGATAGTATATCTGATCCAATGCCACCATACAGGATATCATTCCCATCATTTCCTTGAATGTTATCTTCTCCAATGTAACCATATATAGTATCGTTCCCATCATACCCAATAATTGTATCTGAAGTATTTCTACCACTAAGAACTTCGTTAGATCCATTTTCGTTTCCATACACCTCGTTTGCAGAAAACATTCCCGCCTTGCTCATATAATGTTTCATAGAATTAAAACTGCCATGTATAAAAAGCGGCTTGAAAGTATCTTTTTTGAGTTCTTCTTTTACATAAGAAAAAGGAAGGATAGTATGCGTACCAAAATATGTACCTAGCCCTTGTGCAATTCCATTTAAAACATCACCAGAAGTCGAGTAATGCTTTACATTGTAATCAGATAATTTTCTTGATAAAGAAGGGCGAGCATCGTCATTATTCCATGTACCTGCTGAATTAAAGACTACTGCTTTACCTAGTTGATTGGCTGAGATTACAGACTTACCACCTTCTTTAATATCACCTTCTAAAGCCGAAATCAATGTTTGTTGAGCTAATTTTCCTCCAAGAGAATGGCCAGTAAAATTGTAAGTATAATCTGAGTCAAGGTCCATATTTTCTTCTACTATAGATTTTACAAAACTTCTAGCTGCGCGTGTTTGAGGAGTACTCCACCCCGTATCAATATTTTCGTTTATCCAATCTCCTTCTGGATCTAAAAATTTGCTATTAGATCCTCGAAATGCAAAGATAACTTCTTTCGTATCTTCATTTAAATAAGCCCGACCAAAGAATCCTTCATTTATTGATTGTTGCCCTAGTACTTTCCATACTCTTGTATTGTTTACTTTTGAAAAATTCTTTTGAGCTATGAAAGTTGAAATTTTATCGTTCTCATATGAATTTTCAGCAATTTCTAAGTATTCTAAATCTGTTGCCATTTTGTTTCCTCCTCATGTTTTAATTATTAGCTATTTTAATGTTATATTTTTTAAGTAATGTTTTTTCCTTAAGCACAGAAAACAATGTTGGATTTTTAATTTTTTTTAATTGTTTCTTAAAATCATCTGTATTTTTATATTTAGATAAATCGTAGAACTCAACCGTTAATAATAAACTTTTGATATTTCTTTTTTTAATATCACTTACTAAATTATCAATTGTAGACTTATATTTTGATTCCTCTCCTTTATTTATAATATATAAAATATAGAGTGAGACTTGAGAAAGTTCCGGGTGAAGCACTTGAGCTTTTATAAAATCTTCATTAATCCCTTTATATTTTTCTATCTGAAAACGCTGATTTATTATAAAAGAATAGCCTGTTTGTTTAATATTTCTATCTAGAATTGGTTTTAATATCGTACTTGATTGCCAGTACCACTTTTCTGCTATATAGTCATCTTGATAAACAAAAGGTTTCTCAATATTTCTGATAACATTAAAATTAATATCAGGATCTTCTGCACGAGCTGCGACTAAATAGTACTTCTGCATGAGAGGTTCTTTTCTAATATCAGTTACTACAAATTTTTCTTGATATTTATTGAAAAGATATTCTTGAGTTTCTTTAGTGACGTTAGCCTCTTGGTATTCTCTTATAAAAGGATAAGACGTTCTATATGCTATAAAAATAAACACAAGTAAACCAATAATAATAAACCACTTTTTTTTCTTTGATGGCAATATACTAACCTCATTTCTAAATATATTGTTTTGAGTTAACTTAAAAATATAATTTTATGCAAATATAAATATTCTTTATTGATTAGCTTCTTTTAGTAGTCATTTAGCAACAATAAATCATCGAAGATCCATTGTAGTTAAGAGACTCTCATAATCACCATATATTGCATAAATTTTCACCTTGGTGTACTTCAATAGACTAGAAGAAGAAAATGATTTCACACTTGTTCCTAAAGGAATTGTATTATCTGAAGATTTTGCTCCTAATGTATAAATCTGCTCAATCGTTTCGTTACTGTTACTACTCAGTTCAATTTTTAAACTGTAATCGTTACTAGAATTATTAAAATCAAAAGCTTTTGTTAAATCAGCGTAAACACTATGTTGAACACTAATTCCTGAGGTAACATTAGTAGTAATGTTTGTTATATTTAATTTATAAGGTCCAATTCTTAAATTATTCATTGAATTATTAGTACTTACTATATCTGGAGTTGAAAACATTGCTGCTTTTACATATCCACTAGGAGCATTATTAGTAGTAATTATAGAATCATCAGAAACAGCCTGTCCCAATATTAGCTTTACGTTTGAATCGAATACACCTTTGGGTAAAACGGCTTTAGCAGATAGCACTGTTTTAGTTTGATAACCTGAGTTAGTATCAGAGTTTTTAATTTCAAGTGGATAAAAAACATCATCTGAGGTTGCTAGATATGCAACTAATTTTGTTAGATTGTGACTTCTTTTATCTTGATTGACTTGAATCATCTGAATTTCTATTAGATCATCATTTTCGCCAGGATAAACGATTGTTTGTTTTAAGTTAACTTCCGACTGATTTCCTACAGTTTCAATTTTATAAGGCTGATTTTTTTCATAAAAAGCAATGTTTGATAAATGACTTACATCTATCTGTAATCCTGTATCTTTATCGTTATCTCCTTGTTCTTGTATATACAAATCAATTTTCTTTATTTTTGAGGAATAGGGTACTTCAGAGATGATTTGATAAGAAAGAACATCTTCATTCATGGAAGCTAGATTACTGAGATTAATAATTCTTCCTTCTAACTTGGTTTGTTTATTTACACGATAGGTGGCTTTGAGTTTGGGTAAGGCAAGCGAATCATCATTTAGACTTTTTATATCGATATCAGTCACTAATAAATCTTTATCATTCATAGGTAAGCGATACGTACCGTTGATTTTGGCTTGGTAATCTCCTTGTTCTGTTTTGAGATCAAACCAATTGGACTCATTTACCTTTATTTCTAGAAGATTGTTTAAAGCAAATTGAGCAACTGGAATAGTTAATTCTTCTTTACTATTGAATCCGACTTCTTTAAGCTGGATATAAGCGTTATTGATATCTATTTGGCTAGGTACTGCAATACTGAACTTAATAATTTTTGATTCTTGAGGACTCAGTTCTATCTGTTCTGTGTTTAGAATATTGCCCTTGAAATCTCCAGCACCTATAATTGCTAAAGTTGTTGTATATGTTGGCAACTTATACGAAATGTCCCCTACATTTTTTATGAAATAAGAACCATTTATAAATTGTTTTTTTCCTTCTTTTTGCTCATTAACAGTTTGCGCTTGAACTAAAATCGATGTGCCGTCTTTATTAATATACTGTGTACCTGTCAGAGATGTACTATTTAATCCTGTAGTTAATTCTTGCTCTTTATGAAATACAATGAGAGGAGAATACACTGGTGCTTTCTCATCGTTTGATATTACTTCTGCAAGAATAATTTTTAAATTATAATTCTTTTTATTTTTAGGTACATCTGCTGTAATTTCGACTATAAGGGTTTCATCTGGAACGATTTTTGTTTTATCTTCTTGGACTTTGAAATCAGCTTTATATTGTTTATCTCCAATACTATAGAATGCTCCTAAATCAGGTAAATTAATAGAAGTATTGGTTGTGTTTAGTAACTTTACTTTCATTGCAATAGTATCACGTAGATTTCCTTTCAAAACATATAGTGGCTCTGAAGCATCTAGTTCTATCGGATTTTGATTTAAAATAATTTCTTTTTGTAAAGAGTTTGAACTTTTGATATTTTTCCAGTTTACCGGTTTAGGAATTTCAAAAATATATTCTGTTACATACATAGGTTTATCACTATCTTTTATTTTTCTCGTAATCATTAATTGAAGTTCAGAATCAACTATTCCTTTAGGAACCTGACTATATAATTTAAATTGTTCCTTTTCACTAGAATCTAAAGAAACTGGCTGCTCTTCTGATTTCATTTTTAGTTCATATCTAAGCCCAGCTCTTGTTTTCAAAAAATAATTATATTCTGGAAGTGTAACGGCAGAAGTATCCTGGTTTTCAATGTTGAAATCTAAAGTAATAGTATCTTTTTTTGATCCTGTACTCCAATATACATTTTCACTACTTAATGCACTTTCGATTCCGTTAATATTTGCTAACTTTTGAGTATGTACAGGTGTTATCTCTTGATAAGACACAGGTACTTTAATTACGCCTATTTTCTTTTTAAAATTTTGAAATTTGATATTCCACTCGGTAATTTCAAATTTCATATTAGATATAGTTGTTTTTCCTTTAAAAACAGCATAGTAAGTAACTTCCGTGAAAGACTTAGGAGTAACAATGGTTTGAACCTTTTCATCTAGCAACTTTGTCGGGACGCCTACTCCTTCCGCCGTAATCATTTTAATGCTATACCTTGCTAGATTACTATCCACTTTACCCGCATTGGTCAAACGTATTTTAAAAGAGACGATAGATTGGTCACCCCATCTATCTAGATGAGGTTCTATCATTTCGAGAGTATTATTACCACTTTTCACTTTTCCAATTATTTTCATTTCCTTGACTGAATCCGCATGAACTATATTGAAATAGCTAATAGGCATAGCACTAAAAAGTAAGATGATGATAAATATTATTTTAATTCCTTTAGTAGAATTCATGGTTTTCTCCTCGCTATTAACGTAACTTGAAACTCTCTTCTGTTGCTTTGATTATTGGAGAAAGGAAAAACTCTATAATTCTCCGCTCATCGGTTTTAATTTCAGCAGTAAGTGACATTCCTGGTGTAATATGAATTGGTATATTTCTTGATGAATTCGTAGATTTTATTTTTACATTGGCTTTATATATAGAGCCTAACTTTTCATCATCAAAAGCATCTGGACTAATATGCTCTATTTCTCCATATAAATATCCATACTTTTGAAAAGGAAACGTATCTATTTTTAAAAAGACCTTTTGTCCCTTTTTGATAAACCCTATATCTTGATTAGATATGGTTGCTTCTACTACCATAGGTGTATCATTAGGTACTACAGAAATAAAAGATTGGGCGGGAGATACAATACCACCAACAGTTAAAGAAGAAATACCATGTATAGTACCATTAACAGGAGATTTCAGTTGCTGGAGGTTATATCTTTTTTGAGCTTTAGTTAATTCAGCAGTCAAATTAGTAATACTTTTTTCAGAAGTTACCATAAGATCAAGCAGGCCTTTTTTTCGTTGTTCAGATATCACAGTGACGTTTTTTTCAGCCTCTTCTACTGCATCCTCTGCTTGCTTAATACTGGTCTTCTGTTCTTCGATTTCTTGTTCAGATTTATACATACTCATATCGTCTTCTAGTATGCTGTTCAAATCTGTTTGTTCTTCTCCCTCTGTATTGTCCAACTGTTTTACCACTTCTAATTGACTGTTTTTCTGTAATGTTTCTAGAGAGGATTTAGCATTAATCAAATCTTTTTCTCGCTGCGCGACAATAAGTTCAGCCGCTTGATGACTATAACTATATTCTTGCTCTCTTGCTTGTCTTAAATTTTCTTGCATACTTATTACTGCCTGTGCATCTTCTGATTGATGTACTTCTTCGCTAGGTACATACTGTACTTCAGAAAGTTCAGCTTGAAGCATCTCTTTTTCAACACGAGCAATTAACAGTTCTTTTTTGACTCCTTCAACATCAGCCTTAGTGGATGTTGAATCAAATTCAACCAACAACTGTCCTTTTTTCACTTGTTCCCCTTCTCTAACATGAATCGCTTTAATCGAAGATTCTTCCATAGGTTGAAGGACGTTTGTTCGCCCATCAGGAATAACTTTTCCTCTAGCAGAAGCTACTACATCGACCTTTCCATAATAAGACCAGATGATAGTAGTTATAAAAATAAGAAATATGATCCAAATCAGCCATCTTCCTAATGGAAGAGGAGGTGTTTCTTCAAGTTCCATTGCGTCAGGTAAAAATTCATAGTCTAATCTATCTTTCTTTCGAAATAACATATTTAATTCCTTTCTTGCTGCGAATACAGATGCCTGTACAAACCATTCGTTTGTATAAGTTGCTGGTGCGTTCCTGATTCTACTAGTTCCCCTTTATCCAATACTAAAATTTTATTAGCAGACATAATAGTAGATAAACGGTGTGCAATAATAATTACTGTTCTACCTTTACAGATATGTTGAAGATTACTTTGAATGATACGTTCAGACTCATAATCAAGTGCCGACGTTGCTTCATCAAAAATTAATATTCTTGGGTTAGAAAGTAATGCACGAGCAATAGCTACTCGTTGCTTCTGTCCACCAGAAAGCGATGTACCTCTTTCGCCAACCATAGTGTCATAGCCTTCCATTAATTCCGAAATAAATTCATGTGCTCCCGCTAACTTAGCTACATTTACAATTTCCTGAATCGTAGCAGCAGGGTGATGAATGGAAATATTTTCTCTTATGCTTCCGCTGAACAAGTAATTTTCTTGAAGGACTACTCCTACTTGTCTACGGAGCCAAGAAGGATCTGTCATAGATAAGTCGGTACCATCAATTAATACCTTTCCTGACTCCGGCACATACAAACGTTGAATTAGTTTTGATAAGGTGCTTTTTCCGGATCCACTTCGTCCTACTACTCCCACAATAGTTCCTGGATCAATATGGATAGAAAGATTACGAAGAATTTCTGGACCATTAGTGTGGTATCTAAAAGTAACTTTTTCAAATGTAATACGTCCGTGTATACGGGGTAACTTAGCTTTAGTAGATGACATACTCGGTTCTGGCTGTACTGAAAATATATCTTTTAACTTACTTATTGAGACACCTGTTTGTTGAAAGTCCTGCCACATTTGAATCAGTCGCACTACAGGATCGCTTACTCGTCCTGCAAGCATCTGGAAAGCAATAAGTTGACCTACAGAAATCTCGCCTTGCAAAACTAAATGAGTACCATACCATAAAATAGCTAACATACTAATTTTTTGAATAAGTTGACTTAATGACCCTGCAGTGCCTGACAAGATAGCTAATTTAAAATTAGATTTTATGTAGTTCGATTGTAGGGTTTCCCATTTTTTTTGAACTAACGGTTCGAGAGCAAATGATTTTAAGGTTTGTATACCTGAAACTGCTTCTACCAAATAAGACTGTGAATCTGATCCTCTTTGGAATTTTTCTTCTAGACGATTCTTTATAAGTGGAATAAAAATAAGAGAAAGAATAATAAAGAGAGGAATTGAACTGACAACAATCAAAGTCAGTGATGTACTATAGCAGAGCATAACAACGAGATACACAATGATAAATAGAACATCTAATATAGCAGTAAGAGGAGTTCCTGTGAGAAAGTGTCTAATGTTTTCTAATTCGCGAACTCTTGCAATGGTGTCACCAGTGCGCCGATTTTCAAAATAAGATAGAGGAAGTCTAAATAAATGATTAAATAACTTTACGCCTAAATTAATGTCTATCCTACTTGTTGTATGAGTAAATACATAATTTCTAGCAAGACTAATTGTAAATTCGAAAATGATTATTAATATTAATCCAATGACTAATACGTTAAGAGTGGCAATTCCTTGATGAACTAACACTTTATCGATAATAACTTGTGTAAAGAGAGGAGAAATAAGACCAAATAAATTAATTAAGAAAGAAGCAATTAGTATTTCAAATATCAATTTTTTATATTTCCATAAAGCAGGTACGAACCATTTTATGCCAAATTCACTATTTTGTTGATTACTTTGTTCTTTAGGAGCAAATAGAATAATTTTTCCATTCCATTTTTCTTCAAACTCTTGTAGTGTCAATGAACTAGGTTTAGCTTTTAAAGGGTCATAAATTAAAAACTCTTGTTCATTTACTTTAGCAAGGAGAAAAAAGTCATCACTTTTCGTAACTACAATAGCAGGCAATTTGAGTGAAGCTAATCTTTTTAACTTTACTGTTGCAATTTTACACTTTAACCCAAGTTGTTTAGAAACCTTTTGAATATCAATACTAGAAGTAGTACTTTCATGAATTGCAAAAGCATGTTTAATTTGATCTGAATCGGCTGCAATCCCATGAAAATTTGCAATCATTAATAAGCATTGTAATCCTGTATCTATTCTTTTCGGCTGCATCTCTTGCTGATCATAAGGCTTTTCTTTGCTGCTAGATTCCATTTTCTACATCCTTATCTTTTAATTATGTAAACGTATATTATCATATGGGAATTTTCTTGTAAATATAAATATTACCATAAAGTAACTTTTTTTGTTTTTTCTATTTATACAAAATTAAACTCCTATCAAATTATAATTTTAATATTCGTTTTATATTCCTTTTTCTTTTGATTTCTATAGTAAATCCTATAATTTTTATTTGATAACTAATTAATCTATTTCTTGAGAAAAGATTTAGTTCAAAGCAGAAATAGTAAATAATCAACTTTAATTTCCATAATATAGATTGTATTTCAGGTTTAGTAGTAGATCATTGTGTGCAGATCAAAACAATAACGAATGATTACTTTCGTGGTCTTTTTTAATTATGTACATATATATTAGTTAGTCTTTTAAAATTTTGAATCAAGTGATATTTCAGATATGCTTTATCTGGATAAGGATACAGATAAGTATGTGATCGGGGTCAACTCCGCACTCGAAGAGCATCAAAGACGGTTCACTATTACTTATTAGCTCGGTCATTTTTTGCTTCATCCTAAACAAAAGATTCAGCTTGTTGACGTAATTTCTTTAGCATTCCGTTGCCTCTGCGTAAGAGTAGCGACTCTAGTTAAATTTCCTTTTTTTGTAAATTATCACTCGTCCATTTTATGATTCTTTCACGAAAAAGTGTAGGTATAATAAGTCAGATGCTTTGATTAGAAAAGGAACTGGCTTTGAAACATCTTTTAAAGCTATATCTTATTCAATTTGATAGGTTGATTAAAAAGAAAAGATACCGATCGCAGACGGCATTTATCCGAACGATCAAACATTTATTACCTTCAGCTATAAATCAACAAGATAGCCTACAAAACAAAGCGCTAGAAGCCCCTGTTTGAGGTTTTTAGCGCTTTGTTTATTAGATTTATCCAGCTACCTTCTGCATTATATCGATCTTACACAAAGGATATAGCAGGCACTATCCTTTATTAAAATAACCAGGGCAATTGTGGAAATTTATATTTATAATATTCAGTGCCTTGCTTATTCAAAAAGATGAACGGTGGAGTGTCTGGGGTCTTTTTTGCTTTCATCAGCTGGTCTTTATATGGTCCATCCCCACGTTCAAATTTCTCCATGTAATCTGGGCCATAATCGACCGTTCCCATATAAGTTAGTTCATATCCTCCGTAAGCTTCAACTGCCGGTGCATGAGCTACGATTCGTTTGACTGTCGCATACAGGCCTACTTTGTTATTAGCAGCCAGACCAAGTTCTACCCCCACATAGACAATCAATACTACACAAATCCCAAGAATCCATTTTACTTTTCGACTTCGCATGATAAGATACCTCCGTTTCGATCAAGTTCCTTTGACAAAGGTATAGGTCATTACATTCGTATTCCAACTTCCAAATTTCACATACAAATCTGCGGTATCACTCGACCAATTATTTTTTACCACCAGGTACTTCGAACTTTTGGTTGGAGTACCACGAACCAATTCCTTGAATCCTACAACCGTCACCGTATGGTTACCAAAGTACGGTTGATTCCAGTAACTTTGTAGTACAGGTACATGCTCTTGTAATCTTTTCTTATATTCATCGTAAGTGGCTAATGTGGAGTTCTGAGACGTAGCTGAAGGCACTCCGTGATTACGGAAGTACGTTTGCATCCCGTTATCAATATCGGTTGGCCCTGTGATACCTTCCCCACCTGCGTTTTGCGTAGTTTTCATCGTTGTTCGCAAACCCATCACGATATCTCGCTGATTTTTGGTTGGGTTAAGGGATGGATACTGCTTTGCGAACCACATTACGATATTAGAACCGGCAGTTGGCGTACAACCTGTTGCCTGGTTAGTGGTATAGTTCCACTGCTTCATGCTTGTGACCCCATTAATATAATACTTCTCAATTCGATTGTACGTAGGCTCCCACGTTGCAGGATCCACTTCTGTGACCCCATCGCTATCGGCGTTAGAATCACCTGCACCAAACTTAATATCTTCAAACTGCTCCCATTTCTCCCGATTGGCCGCATTATAAGTAGGAACAGGATAAGAAGACGTTTCGGTATTCGTACTTTCATCGGTAATCGATACCGCCCGCATCGTATTATCAACTGCAAATTCTTCACCAGTTGAACTTTCAACTTCGATACCTAATCTAGCTCCACCGTACCATACTATTTTAGTATCTTCTACCTCTGGAGCCACTAATGATCGGCGCTCACTTTGTAATTCTTCCATTGCTACTTGCTTCGCTTGTTGCTCATCGATCGCTTGCCCTGCAGACCACATCAATATAGGCTCTTCATCATAAAAAGCACTGACTAGCGCATATCCTTGATCTTGGCCCTGCGGATCTTCAAAATGAACTTGATAGGCCACTTGCTTCTCAGATGGATCATACACATCTTCGACTACCCCTATACGTGTATTGCGATTCCAAGTAGTCGTTTCTCCACTTGTGACCGCATCAATCACGACCGAGGCGGCTGCTTGTCTCGCTAAACTTGCTTCAATCTTCTTTTGTAAAGCTTCAGCATGCGTCATAGACGGAGTAATCGGCATTATAAGCGCGACACCCAAAGTAAGTGCTAAAATACGATGTAATTTAGTCAATACTAGTCCTCCAACTACGTTATGTATTCTGTATCGCGTAAGCGATAACAGTTTAATCAATATAACAAACTATAGTGTATATTTGTTTACTTTTATGTAATATTATTCTAAATTGATACCATATAACTAGCTTAATTGCATTGTCTTACAAATATCGACATATTCTAAGATCTGAAGGGATATACATCTAATATAATTGAACTTATACTAAATAAAATATCTAAAAGGAACAAATCTATGTTCATTCTAGGAAAAATTGAACGAATCAATCAGTTTATTTTAAAGGAACTCTCTATTCAGCAGCGCTTGTCTGTGTCGATAAGATCTCTACACGATTAAGTCTGCAGGTTATCGATGATCATTTTGAGTCGAGTGATATTTCAGAACTACTCTATCTGGATAATGCTACAGATAAGTATGTAATTGAATTCAACTCCGCATATAGAATAGCATTGAAGGCGGTTTGTTATTGCTCACTAGATTGTTTATTTTTTACTTTATCACCTACAAAACATTCTTTTCGATTAAGCAAAAAAAGAGTTGTTACTCGAAACTGGATTATTTCCAAAAACGGCAGCAAAGATTTGGCAAGATGGAAATGTTTCTTTAAATACAGTTACCGTTTTATGTAAAACTTATAATTTAAGATTAGATCAAGTCATTCAATATAAATCTGAAGAGGAAAGCAACAGTAGTGACTCGCATGAGTGATGCAGAGTGAAAGTTATATCGTATCCTATATAACTACTTCATGATTTTCCTAATGAACGTTTAAAGAGATATGACTGATTAGCAAGTGAAAGACGCACATGCCATGTTTAAACTAGAAAAGTCGTTACGTAAATCAAACTGAAGAGAAGAAGTAATCGATCCTATTATCTACGTTATGAGAAATGGCGATATTAAAATAGATATTCAGGCAGGATCTAGAACAAGCGATCATGCTGATAAAGGTATGCGTGTTGTATATTCGTACGAGGATTACCGTATTCGCACTGGATGGACCGTTGAAGTTGCTGCAAGTACACCTGTCAGTTTACGCATCAATCCTGCTCAATACATCGTCTATAATCAGCATGAATACCCATGCAAAGCTGCTCTTTGTTCTGCACACAGAATTACAACCACTCTCGTCTACTCCACCCTGAATTCCTACAAACTTGAGAGCTGGGTTGATGCATTTGATCATTCAGTTTTTAAACTCATTTCCCGGTTATCGTCCTATACTGGTCACTAAAATACCTTATGTGATCTATAACAATGTTTGGTGTGATACCGCAAAGGCTTTCTGCAATGAGTGCGGTATCACCTATACTTCTTACTGTGCAGGACGATCTACTGTACCTGCACATACTCCGCCTTTGGTTATCATACGAAAAATGTACAACAGTCCTACCTTGCGAAAAAAATACCCAACTTTTCGATTTGATCCACATGAACCCTGTCAAAACGTACTCAGTGACTATAAAGAATACATCCAATTCACAAACAACCCGGAGGCGTGCAAACTATGACCACTTTTTACAAAGATTTCGATTATTTATCCATAACTGACTTACAACAACTGATTGACGATCAAACTGTAGAAGGACAGCAATTAGATTATAAAACAAAAGTTCTACAAGGAGACTCATTAAAAGAAAGTGTTGCTGCTTTTGCAAATGCTTCAGGTGGAGATCTATTAATGGGGATTACTGAAGGAAAAAAAGGAGAGCTACACCAAATGACAGGAGTTGAATTGGAGGATCAAGATCAGACTATCCGATCAATCACAAGTCAGCTTTTGGATGGACTTGATCCCGGGCTTAGACAAATTAGAGTTAAATGCATCCCTATTCAAGATAAAAGATATGTTGTAGTAGTTCGTGCCTTCAGAAGTTGGAATGCTCCTCATATGGTTAAAGGTTCCGGGAAACTTATAAAACGTACAAATTCCCAGAATACTCCATTTAGTGCAGAAGAGGTGCGTAGAATGATTAATGGTCGCTATGATTTTATTCAATTGTATGATCAATTTCGTGAGAAGCGTATACAAAAAGCTAAAGATACCTATCGCGTAAGACCTCCATATGTTCTTATCCATTATGTGCCTCTATCTGCTTTTGAATCGATTGACTTGTATCCTGTGGTTCAAAATAGAAGTGAACTTGATCATTCTTTACTTGGATCGTCTCCATATATACCGATTATTAATGCCTATGGTACTATGCACAGAGAATATGGAAACATGATGAATTCTTACAGTAATGGCCATACCCAGATATTCAATAATGGTATTATCGAACAAATCAGTGGTTATCCCTTTAATTATGAAAATGAACTAAATTTAGAACTGCCAAAAGATTTTTTTGAAACTCTACTCTTTAAAGAAAAGCTTACTATAGCCTTTAAAAAACAGGCACGTAATTATGAAATTTTAGAAATGAGAGATCCATTTTATATTTTTTTCGAAATGATTGGAGTTAATGGAGTAATTGGATATCATTTGCCCCCTATAGGTAGAGATCCTATTGCAATTGATGAGGACAATCTACGAATGCCAGAAATTTTAATAGAATCTTTCAATGAACATCAGCAAAATGAAGCAGTCGAACGGATTATGACATTTTTGTGGAACACCTTTGGTTTTGATGAGCCACAGACTGATCACCGCTTGCAAGGACCTTACAATTTTATATGATCTCATTTCGAGTACCGAATCGGCGATGCATACCAATAGGGGATTGTCAAGCTTGAACGCATTGCGGTACAATACTTGGACTCCCAAAGGAAAGAGTTGATGAATATGTCAAAAATCATTTCTGTGTTCCAGATTCAGGTACTGCATAATGTTAATAATTTCCCGCCAAAATTACGTGGTTATGACTTAGCTCAGTTAGAAGCTAATACTGGATTACCATGGATAACAGAGTATAAAAAAACTCTATCCTAAGCTGCAATAATACGATCAAAGAACTTCCACTTGATGTTCTCGCAGGTATTTGTGATATTTTTTCGGTCATACCAGGCGTATGGATTGAGGTACCGATCACGAAAAATATCGATCGGGCGCAGGATCAATTTGAGGAATTAGCTTCAGAATTTTTTAATATTCATCAACTTTCTATGAATGAACAAATTCATGTACTATCAGCTTATATCGTTTCACTAACAAAACAGCAAATGAACTCGGATGCAAAGTGAAAAATTATCGATCTACTTCTGCAGCTTTGATGTAGCACTAATCTACTAGGGGGTTAGCTATGAATCTATATATGCAAAGAGTATCTGCTTCTATCTTTCCTAAAAGTATCGAAAAATATAATATAAAAAAAGCTTTAGAAGAGTGGTATCATACCGATCAAATGATCGATATGGAAACGCCCGATAAAGTGTGCGAACTTTGTGGCCAACAACATTTACGTTATCAATTTGAGATTGCGAATAAACTGAATCAAAATTCTCTTTGGATCGGATCAGAGTGCATAATTCGTTTTCACATTACGGTACAAGATCAGTATGGTGTTACTTTATCGCAAGATGATGCCAATAAAAAAATCAAAACGAATAAGGCTAAATTGATTGCTGATGCCAAAGTGAAGTCCGTTATCTATTCGCTAATTGCTTTAGCAAGTGTAGATGACGAATTTAAAATTGAATCTTTTGAAAAGTACTATAAAGAAAATAAGAAATTCACCCCTAAACAAGCTGCTATACTTGTATGGCGATTTAAAAGATATAAGATTGCTTATATCCCTTCGCATTTTAAAATAACGATGAGGGGCAGATACAAGCAAGATTTACTTAACCTTGAAGATTGGCAGTTAAAAAATGTACGTCCTTTGTTAAGCGCTGCGCAAATAAATAGCTTATATTCAATTCGAGATTAATTGTGATCTCTTTGTTATAAATAGAGAAAATATAGAAGGGACAAAACCTATGAAATTATATGGACCTATTCATGTATTTAAACAATGCTTAAAAGTCATAACAAAGTCTGAATCTTTAACTACCCCATTGATTGAGGCAACCTTCGATAGTATTTTAAAGGAGGGAGTACTTAAAGATATTCCTGGAACTAATACAGCTGTGCAACTATTCAAATTGCCAAAAATAATATCAGCTACTATTTTAGAATCTAAATTAGAGTATTTTCTGATGAATTTAGCAGAGATTTCTTTTGAAAAAAGAATTAACTTTGCTCAAAAGTATTTAGACAACGAGTCTCATTTTGTCGATAATCTTCTACTTGCTCTTGATAAAATTGAGCGTGTCGAAAAACTGCCTCTTTTTTTAAACTTGTTTAGAGCATTTTTGTATGAAAAAATATCTACAAGTGATTTTTGGCGATTAACAAAATGCCTAAATGATGGGTTTTACGAGGATTTTGAGTTTTTAAAAAAATATGCTGACAAAAAAAGTCTCTTTGGAGATCAAGCGCAAGCACTATCAAATAGCGGATTAGTTCAAACTAATGTTGGTTTGGCACCAGATCCATACGAACTTAATGGAGAATTTGGTTTAGAGGGATCTTCTGAAAAACATACCGATTATTCTATTACTAAAATGGGCGAACTCTTTATCAAGCACGGATTGAAGAATGAGGACTTCCTCCCGAATGAATAGCCTTTAAAGCTAAGGTATCTAAAAAAAGACCTTTACAGGTCTTTTTTATTTTTTACTTTTTTTATAGTTTTTAATTCGACATATCACTTCATGCCCTGATCCTTTGGCACACGAATCCGTTGATTTAACATAAGTCTCACTTTATCACCATGCATATCATAATCATGAGAAAGAATAACACTTCCATTTTCTAGATAAGCTTCATACAGAAAATAAGCATACTTGGCCGTTGTACGGTTTCTACTGATATTGCGGGATTGACTACTATTTATGAGAATAAAACAAATATCACTCCCCCTGAACTACTTCTTGGAATAAACAGAGTACTTAATATTGTATTGGAAGATTGGATTTCTTCATGATTAATATAAGAACATGTCTATTTATTCTATGATTCTCTTGAATTTTCAAAATCGCATACCATACACTCTGGCTTAAAAGCACCATTGTTGTATGTTGTACTCAAAACAACGAGTACTGAAATCAATCCTCCGTACAATTCTAGTGTACCTAATACTAAGTTTTCCTTTTGCCAAAGTGTAATCCTATGGAGATAAATATCTGTCTTACTTTTTTTTAATGAAATTGGATCATCTACCTCTTGAAGACGCTTCACAATTTCATAAGTATTTGGGCTGGTAAAGTTATTGTCGCCTCCATTTAAAATCCAATTACGTATAGGATCGAACTGTGATTCTAAAACATAATGCTGACCTTTAGTCAGCGCTAAATAATTAAAAACAATCTTAGCAGATACTCTAAAAAAGAAGTCTTCATTCCATTCAGTTTCTAAGTTTAGTTGGGCATTAGGTGGTATCTGAACTGGTTTAATACCTAGTTCACCATTATTTGTATACGATTTCAAAAAAGAATGTAATTTTTCTTCTACTGTTTCTTTTAATATTGGATGACTACTAGCAAGAATCCACTGATTTTTGTTTCTATGTTCGCCGTAACCAAGGTAATATTCATTTTTTGGAATAAGATCATCTTGAATGAACCGATAATCTAAATCAGTATGTTTATAACGATGAAGTTCTTGAACAAAACTATTTAGCTCCTTCTCAACAATAACCCCATCTCTAGGAATGAAATCTATAGTAGCAGTACTAAAGTGAATTTGAGGGATTCTATAAGCTATTCCTTTTGACATATAACTTAGTTTATGATGCGGCTCATAGACTATATCTGTTTTCGCCCCACCATCATTTTTTGAACTTCCTCGTTTCCCAGGGCCATAAAATTTACGAAGTATTCCTGCAGGAGAAGGTCCTAAATAATCATTCTCCATTGTTGAAAATTTCATATTCACATCATCAGCTACATACCCTTTTGGTAATTCCTTTATTCCTCCTAGACTAGCAGGAATTATATGTTCACCTTTTTTAAAGGTAGCATGCTCTTCATTCTTTTTTGAATAAATACAAAGCTTTCCACTCGCTTGCCCCATTCTTCTTACACTCCTTTATCATTTAAATAACAAGAATTATTAAAATATCTATAAAATGCTTTATCCTTGATTCTTCCCATGTACCTCAAAAACCTTCAAAAATGGCTCTATACCTCCATAAGCCGTTGACCCTTCATCTCTTACTTTCTCCTTCTTTGTTCGTGAAGCTTAGATGCTTTAGCAAGTCACTCAGCACATAGTTAGACGTGTAGAACGTGGGCTTTTTATTCATTCGTTGATTCAGGATCGCACCTAGAATATGATCGCGGGCCCAAGGATTTAATGCCTCAGCGCCGATATCGTCAAACACCAAGAAATCCGTGTCTTTGAGTGCCTGAATTGTCTGCCGCAACTTAGTATTATCTGTCATCATCATCTTTAAGTCTTCGATAAACTCAGGAATGTATACAATAACATCGGTGTAACCCTGTTTAGCCATCTCGTAAAGCAAATAGCTCATTAGAAAAGTTTTACCCGTCCCAAAAGGCCCCTGCAGATACAACCCATTGATCGGCAAGCTCTCCTTATTACTTTTCACACTGTTGACATATTCCATAATTTCTCGTACAGCAAGGGTAAGCTGCGGTTCTCGTTTCACAATTTCTACAGCATCAAAGGCAGACTCTAATAGATCCATATCAATAAAATAGCTGCTGATCCGCTTTTTAACATTCTCATTGTGCCTAAAACTGAACTGTTTTTTGCAGGGTGCTTTACGAGCATACAGTTTTAATCCTGCGTCTGTATCATGCACATATAACTTTGTAAAATGCCCTGAAAAATCTAATGGACATCGAGATAATCCCGGACAATGATCACAGTGTTTATGATCACCGACGACTTGATCCGTATGTTCTTTAAACTTGTGTTGCATTAACTGCTGAATGAAATTACCTTCCGTCCCCACAAAGATCTCTACTTTCTATGTAATCTTGATTAAAGTAAGCCCGATCTTATTCTTCTTCATCTAACAAAGTCATCAATAAAAGACTGGGATTGCTATCAAACGCATTATTTATAAAAAGAACATTTAACATTGCGTTCAATACATGGTCTGGCAGTATAGAATGAATCAGCGTTCCTTCACTTAACTCTTCCTTTGGCGGGCCGATCGTACACCCTTCAAAATCTCTTCCAAGTAAATCGATAAGATTTTCAGCAATAAATTCTATATTAGACTGATTATCCTCTTTTATTCGTTGAGGACTGAACAAATCGTAAAAGGCATATCGGCCACACTCTGAAGCTCATACCATTGTGATAGCATTGTGAACGATTTTTTTTCAATGTTCCAACAAAGCGGCAAAATACTCATACCTATAGACTATTGATGTTGAGTAGAATAGAGCCACCACTCGTACCAGTGAGACTTTTGTTTGGTAATAGATGGTTGACGAACAAAGAACTTATCTAAGTGTGCAGTCTAAGCTAATTGAAATGATTGAATTATCACTTGAGTAAGCGAGTCTGCATCAATAGGAACAAATGGATCATTCGTCGCTTGTTGAAAATACTGATGCAGCATGATTGTCGCTTGCTCTAACGCCTCGTCCTGATGATTGATAAGAATCGCTCCCTTTATTTGATATTGGATCAGCATTAAACACAATTACCTGTTTACTTGAAGCTAGCATATTTAACGTTTCTATAATCATATCTGATTGAGACTCTTTTAATAATTGAACTTGTAGCAGGCAAATAGGCAACGATAAGATGTGCATCGATGCGCTCCAAAATGCCCATGCAATGCTCTCTTTTTCAACCTGTGATAGAGGTTCTTTGGTGTGAAGCTTGATTCCGCTTGAGTCCAAGGCGTTTGAGTTTGTAAGTTGAAGATGAACCGATAGAGCATTCCAACGTCTCAGTTCACTTAAAAATGTACTTTGAAGCAGCGGAAATCCCATCTTAAAAGAATCGGCAATACTTCGTTTATAGGTTACTATGGTTTCTCTTGTTACACGTTGATCCTCTTCAAAACTTAAAAGAAGCTGCTCCACATAGGATTTTCTTTCTTTTATCTCTTTTCGCTGATCCGTTATACAATGTGGGTTGTCTTCAGCTTGATCACCCGTATACATCCACATCTTCAGCGATGTTTGGATACATGTAATATCTTCTTATATGTGTTTGAGGTGCTTTTTTAATGTATCTATTCGCTTACGACTAGGTAGAACTCCTCCTGAAACATCCCACAATAACCGTAACGCTTGTGGCGAAAACGTCATAAATGAAGCTTTTTGATCGGTTCCCCATGCGGTCAAACTCTGCGCATGCACGTGCATCAAGCTTGTAATACCTTTCAAACAGCAAGCTAACCAATCTATAAAAAATTCACTTTTCCCGGATCGATAATGCCGACACTGGATAGCTATAACCGGTTTTTAGATCGGCAAAAATGCCCTATTATTGTCTATAGATACCATGATCTCCATATATGTAACAGGAGCACTAGACGAATCTCCCGCAAACAGCAGTTCAATTTAATGTTGCTTCTAACTTGGCCCACCGATTCATTACAGCCTAAGTTCATGCGTTATAACCATCATGAGTAGCGTTATCTTTAACTATTGTCAGCTTAGGAGCTTTCACCTTCTTACAAACATGGACTGCAAACTGTTTCTTCTCTCTCCAATCCACTCTATGCTCCGCTTTTACACTACTTAGGCTTACTACATATTCTAACCGTTTAAATAAATAGTATAAAAAATATTAATTCCTGATGATTACTAACTTTATTTCTATTGATATTTTTCTCTCTTAACTTATACTGATCGTCTTCTCAATACAAATAAGCAGCATTAGATGCTGACCTGAGCGTAAAGGTATTCATATCTTATTGATGTTATTGTCCGATTTCCCATGATAGAGATTCACTAAAATTATCAAAATAAGATTTTTCATAGGCAAACACTCATTATATTTATTAAACATTAAAAATTTAATATTCTTTTAAATATCTTGCCATTCTACTATTTCTAATCTATATTTATCTTGATTTTGTAAAAACCATTCATTTATGGCATCAGTTGCTGCTAAATGCGATGCAAGTATATTAACTTCTATATCCATATAAATAGAATCTAATTCGGTTTTTCTTGTCCAAATATTATTATAGTCTATAATTCCATCATCAAAATCTAGAATAGCAGAAAGTTGTTGGAGTGCATCCCTATCTCTTATTTCCATTTTGGGTTCATTTTTCACTACAAAAGTAAGCCTATACCTTGCCCATTTAACAACATTACTTGGATCATAAACATCTACATTTGTTTCTAAATCATATAAAACTTCATTTGTTATTTCTGGGTTTTCAATCTTCATGAATTCACTCAAATTCACAATACAACAAGTACTTCCATCATTTAATTCGAAGAATTCTTCTATTAGCTCTCTTCTTGGAGAAAGAGCTTTTTTGTTTTGAACATAATACCAATCTTCTTTTACATCATTACTTACAAAGATCACATCAGTATTTAAAGATAGTATATCTTTCCAAATAAAATAATCACCATATTCATTAATTTTTTTGCTATCATCTCCCCCAGTTAAGGGAGGTTGCTTATTCTTCTTTCTTTCCGTAGCCTCTTTCAAAAGCTGACTACATTTTTTATCTATGTTAGTAAAACAATCTTTTTTGAAAATTGGTCTTAAAGCTTCTAATACTGGATCATTATTAAAAAATCCTCTTATATCGTTTTGTAATGTATTGAGATGGTATGCATATTCTTTTGCAATCTCCTGATATTTTATTTCTAGTTCAGTATATTTTTGATGTTCTGGTAATAATTCTAATAAAGGAATAGTAGAAGATAATCGACTGGCACTATTTACTTTAGATTTAATTCGATCATTAAAATCTTTTAATAGATCGTTAATTCTCTTTGGTCGTTCATTTACAAATTCTTCTAATACATGTTCAGGGATTCTCAATCGATTAGTTTCTGACAGTTTTTTTAATTTTTCTATCACTTCTTTAAAAGTAATTTCTTTCCATTGATAGGCTGATAAAAGTACATTAGTGTCAATAACAACTATTGCATTTTCAATAAGAGCTTCTAAAGGTTTGGGAACAAAAAAATACTTTTCAATATTCTGATCCATAAAAATAGTTCCTCCAAATAATTATCTATTTAAATATACAAAGAAAATCGCGAGCTTCTCTGATTTTATGATATCACATTATATTGTTTATATTGTTTATCTGGTTTATTTCATGGTAACGAATATATACGATTGGCTCATATAATGCTACTTCTTTCTTGATAAGCCAAAACGTGCTGTCAGACAAACCTATCTTATCGCATCTAAGCGATTTGGTTATCCTTATGATCGCAAATGGTTATCAAGCGATGATCTTGCTATGACTATGTGGTAACACAAAATTTATTACGTATTCTATATATTCCAAGATATAATTTAGTTATCAATTCCAATCTGTTTTAAAATAAAAAGAGCTGAAGACTTTCTATTTAGAAAACTTTTAACTCTTCTCTTTATACATATACGATTTAATTATTATGATTTGAAAAAGCTCTAGCATGATTTAGCATATCCAGCAGGTTCTGTTCGTGCTATGCAGCCTTCTCATGATTGACAGATCGGATTCCCAGCTCTTTCTTTACTTTCTGAAAGTAATCGGCTGGAATTTGTTCGTAGTCGATGATAACGGAAGCTTTAACATCATCAGGAATGGCATCCACGATACTTTCAAGAACAGCAGCTGAGTACAGGGAAATTGTTTCTCCCCATCTACCATTTCAACCGGGAAATTGATGGTAGCCACATTATTAATCATCATGGTCTTTATTCCTCTCATTATCGATTTCACCGTCTAGTCTGAAGTATTGTGTAATTTAATATACACCAAATCTTAGGGTGGAATGCTTGCTTTCTAAGGAAAGTGTCGCCCAAATTCCGGCGCTAAGGCAGTAAAAACGGTGAATTAGATACTGTAATATTGCTTAATAACAAGCCTAATCGCTACTATACGTTCCTCATAAGAATCAACTACAGTCAATACAGTATCATTATTACTTAGGGGATATGCAACATAGGAATATTTACCGACTTCATGCATTTCAGTCGGTTCATAATGGTATAAGATATACTTGACCAACCGCCTGGTAATATTGCGCTCTTCTATGCGTTCACCTGCATGTTGACTGTACCTTACTTTGTACAGCTCCATATGATTTTGTAACACTTGGTGAATCAATGCACATTGTTCCATATAGGCTTGTTCTTCCATCCCCAAACATGCTTTCGTTATTTAATCATCCGCCACATTTTGCCGGATTAACAAACATAGCTCCTCTATGCTTTTCAGATCGTTGGTCACGATGGTCTCATATTGTTTACAGTCCTCAACGATCCGTTTAGCATTATCCAAAATTACTTTTAATTCCGCCTTTTTGAGCTGATTGTCGACTCCAGTTTTACAATCCGTCAGTGTTGCTTTTAAATGCTCCAGTAGCTTTTTTGTAATCATTCCGCGCATATCATTCGTGTTAATAATTGGAATGTTCTCTGCTTCGCCTTTTTCGAGCGAACGAATAAAATTGATATACGCACGAAGTTCCACATCAAATTGCTTTGGAACAAAATAAACACCGCCCGATTGTCGGACAGGTGTAGGAGACATACTTTTTAAGATATTCGTTATAACCGTGCGCAGTGTTGCGCTCTCATAATGATTTTTGCAAATGTCGAATCGCAAGATGACATTTTGAGTCATCTGGCTGGCTGTGGGCGATGTGTGGCTAGTATCAATCGTACCTGTATTTTTATCAAGTACAACGATACCAGCCGTTTCATTATAGCTAAGCCGCCGTCCTTTGGTATCCACCGTTTCACACACCAGGTTGCGTTGAACGGTTTGTTTGTTGGAAGCGACTTCTCGGAACATATAGTTTTCAAACATTCCTTCCGCTACTTCCTGGCGAAATTTAGCTGAAGTTGCCCGGCGAAATGCATCCGGCAGCCGGATAGGTTTAGGCATCCACCCTTCACCCAATCCAGAATCGATCAGCTTTTGCTTAAGTTCATCAGGTCTGATAATCATTGCACCTACACCGGCCCAAGTTAAGTGACCGATTATCTCTGCTGTCGTTTGTACTGACAAGGCAGCCATATCATTTAGAATTGGATTCATTTTTTTACCTCCTCATGTAAATTAGATAGCCCAAACAGTTGCAATATTCACTACGGCTGATGTTGCCAAGTACAAAAGCACTATAAGCACGTTCCATACTGTACGACACATAATCATTTACCATCACAGGCTTCACCCTCCCTTTAAAATAAATAGAACTCCAAAGCAGCGTTTAAGCTGTTTGGAGTTCTTCGTGAGCTAGTAAGAAAGCTGGCGGCTTTTCTGATACACAATAGACAATGGTAGGCTGCGTATCATTATCTATCGTACCAGTGTATTCAGTTTAGCTTGCATCCGTATCTTTTTTGTTTAAGCATTGGCTTACGCTCATTTGTTTCATAGTCATCACCCTCTAGGCTTTTGATGGAAATTAATAGACCTCTGCTTATACAGAGATCAAAGGTTAGCTCGTTGGGTTATTTTTCAAAAATTGAGGTTCTACAGGTACAAAGGCTTTGGAGACTTTGCCACCAACAGAGCTATTGCTCATTTGTTCACTCAATTTATTTAGGTCGATCAGTAATTGGTCTCGTCCTTCTTCGCGCTTTTTAATATCTTCCAAAAGATCATAAGCAAAATTCATAATTTCTTGAACGGTTGCCCAGTATGCTTGACCACGTAATTCTAAAACGTGAATTTCTGTAAACTGAGTTTTCATGACAATAAAAGATTTACTATCTACCTTGAACAATACCGTTTCGCCAATAATAATTTTCGGATCAGTGATTCCCCATACTTCTTGCATCGCATAAGGAATTACATTTTGCATCATGTGTACAAAAGCATCTGCCTGTTGCCGCCGCTCCTGTTCTTTCTGAATAAAAGTGGTTACCTCTTGTTCGATGTTTTTCTCCTGTTTATTCTGTTTTTTAAATACGTTGAGTAGCATTGTAATCATCCTCTCAGTTTTAATGTAAACGCAAAAAAGCCGATCCTCGCATAGTCATTCTATGCAAAAATCGGCTTTAACATACGTTTATGTGGTTTTTAAATCAGGACTACATTTTGGAGAGCCTTTCGGTACTCTGTTCCTTGTCTCCGGCAAAACGGGAGGGACGGACAACTTCTTTTAGCCTGCTTTTACCTCACTCTTTCTCATCTTTCGATAAGTCAGCAGGATCGAGGATCACACACTACCTTTGTCTCCAGCATAAAAGGGAGTATAAGGATCAAGTTAAATTACCTCTTTAATTTAGCATAAGTAAAAACAGCTAGCAAGTTCTTATTTATCTTTCCGATCATAAAATATAAACCTGCTGCTCCTACTGTACATGATCTGTTCTCATTTGAAAGTTTTCCTGACGAAGAGTACTTGCTTATTTTCATTATTTATATAACCTATGTATATTAATTAAAATAGGTAAGTAGCATATCAGTCAGTCTTTCTATGGAGACTTTTTTTTGATATTAAAAAAATAAATATAACAAATAGTAAGAAACCAATACCTAAAAAATGCTATAAATTAAACAATCATGCTACTATTCAAAATTGTTTTATTTCCTGAATTTAGTACGGCGGAGAATATCCCAATGATTGTAAGAAGTAATACAAAAGTTATATTCATTAAATATTATTGAAATTTTATTATAAACTAATGCTTTTCCTTAAACATTTTCTTTATAATATTCAAAAATATTCTCTTTCAATTTGTGTACACGCTCTCCTTAGTTTATATTTCTGATCGTTTAGATAAGATAGCCATTCTATAAAGACCTTTACCTATAACATATATATCAAACATACATTCGATTTCTTCATTTATATTAGATTTTATTCTTAAGAAAGAAGATTCTTCACCATATCCTATAATTCGATTAGAGGTACTAAACAAGTAATTTAAAAATTTTTTCCATATACTCAATTCATAAGCATCTATCAATATTATTCCCTTTCGAGATAAGACTTCATGATATTCACTCAGTAGCTCAATGAGATCATTTTTTTCAGGGTGATGCCAAATAGCACCTTTGATATCCCAAATAAGATCTACATTATTAATATTATTTTGCTTTAAATAGGTAGAAGCACAAAATGCGTTGTTACTATCTGCTAAAAAAGTATAATTATCTCCACTTATTTCGTGATCTTCTGGAATATGAATATCAGTCACAATAAATCTAGATTTAAGATATTTTTTTGAAAGTACTTTTTCATACCTACCTTTGCATCCTGAAGGGCTAAATATAGTATTTAACTTATCCAGATCTACACCATTTTTCTTCAATAGAGATTCAATATTTTCTAACCATTTAATTTTTTCATTATATTTATAAGTTAACTCATACCAATTTTTTAAAGAACCTTTTTGGGAATATTTATATCCAATTTCTTTCTCGTTATTTTCAATCAATAAAGATAATATACAAAATATTATAATCCCAACCACTGCAATAACTAATAAACTTATCATGGTTATATATAATTTTTGAACCCATGTATTATCATTTATAATATTTATCTCATTAATAACACCTATTAAAAGCACAACCATAAGAATAATACCTGATATTTTAACATTGCATATCTTGATTATATTTAAATATAGTTGTTGTTTCTTTTCTAATTTTTTATCCATTTCTATTCATCCTTTACACAAATAATAATTCAGTAAAATTTGTTGTACTTCTATCTTTTATCGGCTATTTGTCATATCTCATAAATCATTGCAAAATAAAACTAAAATTTTAATTATATTTCCAATAGCATTAAAATATGCGACTTGATATAAAAACAGTTTTGTTGCTAGCTAAGTTGTGTTTATTTTTAATCATTACAATTTTATAACGAACTACTGATTTTTGTTAGGCATGGTGGATCGAATTTGTTGAAGCAGTAGAACGATAAGCGGAAGCTGCATATCTCGCAAAGTTCAACCAGACTACTGTCAGCAATGATTAAAGGAATAATCAACATTGGGTAGAGTGAGAAATTTGAACTCGTTTCAAGTGCATAGGTATTTCCTGCGTACTTATCATTCCTCCCATAATGGGTTTACAGAACACAGGATCATGTGCAGAAACCAAATCTCCTTCTTCTAGTTCAATATACTCTGCTGTATCTGTTTCATATCTTTGTTTGTACTCCGCCTCTACATTAATAAATTCAAGATAAGCTTCCGGGCAATCTCCCATATTGTTTTCTTGAAATGAGGCCAAAAGGTCTTCCAAGCTGTCCAAAGAGGGGGTAATAACAGCAACTGTAAAATGACTCATATTCAGTATCCTCTCATTTATATTTAAAGTTTGCATCCAATGTATAATTGCCTTAATCGTAAAGAGAGTTCATATCTAGATGATTACTAGACATGAACTCTCTTTTAATACATTATTTTTTATTGGTCCTATAGCAGAGACCCTCATTCAAAACTTGTTGATAGAATTGCTCTGCCGCTTCCCAATCACACTTCCCTCCATCACTACGAATCATCAGATCATCCTGTAGATGATGTTTAGCAATCCGTAAAAAGACGGTGACTGCCAGATCATAAGGACGCTGATCGGTTTTGCAACATCCGAAATGATACTTATGTTCATTTGGGTTTTCATCTGGATGAATAGTCAAGATACGAGGAAAGTACATCTCCTCGTATCCCTGCTCACCCGATCCATTGAACAAGATCGTCTCTCCATCCATGATCGGGAATCTAAGACCATATCCATTCCCAAGTTTGATACCTCCTTCAGACAAAGCTGGCAAAGCACGTTCAAAATCCCTTTGGATCTTGATAAATGTAGTTGGATCAATTTCTTTTGCTCTATACCAATAGTGAGTGTATCCCATTTTCTCTTGCTCCTTTAATCAGCTTATTTTTGAGCAATATAAACCGGCAAGCCGGTCAATTCCATTAGTTCACGTTTAAAACGTTCCTCATCGCTGTTATGATCGCTCAGATGTAGCAGATGAATTTCTTCCACATGGCTCAGATCATTACTCCTTAAAAAATCCTTTACATGCTCTAATGAAAAATGAGAAGAAATCACACGACTTTTGACGGATTCAGCTACGACTCCTGAAGCGACATTTTCATACAAAATATCAAGCGCGAAATTACACTCGACCATAATATGTGTGAGTCCTTCAAATCGATACCGTAGATAAGATGTATCCGTCGCAAACAGTAGTTTATCGCCTTCTCCATTGATCATCAGGAAACCTAGCGGCTCCGCTGCGTCATGCTCCACTTCAAAGGGAAGAATCGTCCATGTTCCAATGGCAAAACGCTCTTTCGCCTGTATTCGCTTGATTCGATGGCTATTGATTTTTAAAGATTCAACAGTACCCCAGCTCATATAAACGTTCACTCCGGATTTGAGTAAATACGGAACAGATAGGCTATGATCCTTATGCTCGTGAGATACCACGCAGCCAGCTAAGCGGGAAACTTCAAAGCCAAGCGCATGTTGAATTTCTTTGTAATGAATACCTGCTTCGATCAGTAGATCCGTATGCCCATCTGTGATCAGATAGGCATTGCCAGAACTACTTGAAGCCAGCGTACGAATATGAATCATCAGAAATCAGGTTCTTGTTCAGATTTACTTTTATTCTCCGGCTGATCACTGCCAGATATGGGTTCATGCGAATCATCCAGATCTTCCACTTCACCGGCAACCCCTAAAGCAGATGAAGGCGTCAATGGTTCTACATCAATTACTGTTTGGTTCGCATGCTGAGCGATTTCTTTTTTCAATTCGCGTAGTGTTTCGTCGCTCGCTTCCTGGTAAGAACGTTCGATCAAGAAGTTTCCGAAATCCTTTGGAATTTTCTTAACGACGTTATTTCGCATTTTTCGAATCAACATCGATTCGCGACTTTGCGGCTCTGTCCAAGCAGGGCTCATATACACTTGCATCTCTGCATCATCTAACGCAGCAAGTCCTTTCTCACTGGCTCGCTGAAGTATGCGAGCTTTTCGAGCAGCTATTTCTTTTCGCTGCTCTGCTGTCGCCTTATAACGATCTTCGCAGACACCAAAGGTTTCATTCATCATTTGGTTGTTCATATGAGCAACCAAATTTCGGATCACGTCATCTCGTTCTGCAATATAGTATTCGACAGTGCCGTCTACTTTCAGAATAGGGTAAACCACCCGGACTACATTACCTTTGCCAGTAGGTGTCCATGTCGGTGCGACCACATCGAAGCCTGTATATTGTGGATACGTGAAGGGGTCATTTTCTCGTACAAGCCAGAACTGACCTACCTTTTTGACATCGCGACCAAAACGAGCAAGAATAGCATCATTGCCATCTCCTTCAATGCCCATTTCAATCTGCTTTTTCCAAATATCTTTATGATCTGCACCTTTAACTTTTAGGTTACGAAGCTGAAAATAAACTTCTCTGGGGCTGGCAGCAGCATTCAACTTCAGGGATGCGATCTGGATCAAGGTTTGAGTAATATTACTACGATCCAGTTTCTCATCATTCCAACCAATGCTTTTGCTATCCAGCACTGTATTGATAGCAGAGATAGCATTGAGTACACAAGACTTCGAGTACTCATCCATTTCAATCCCATTTCCTGTGAGCTGACGCTCAATCATTGGAAAGTAATTATCGTTGACTTTGGTTAATACCGTAGAAAAATCACTCATGCTTGTACAGCCTCCTGTTTTTCAATTCGCAATGCGGTATCTTCTTTACTGACAATCAAGCGAATCATCTGTGAATGAGTATCCATGGACTGTACAACGGATTCCGCATTATCCAAAAAGATCGGTGCGGTCACGCCACAATGCTCCGCAAGCGTATTGATGATGTCCAGTCCTACGTTAATCCGAGCTGCGTGATTTAATCCAGAACTATAAGGGACACCGTTATACGTGGTTTCGCATACTTCTTTCAGTCCACCATTGATCTGTTTGTCAAATAGTTTGAAACGAGCACATTTGAATTTGCTGTTAATCCGTTTCTCTAGCATATTCACTTTTGTTCGAATAAAGGTTTCCATCAGAAACACTTGATATTCGAGCTGTTCGTATTCTTCTGCGAGGCGAGACTCCTGTTGCTCCAATTCATGAATACGAGCAGCTACTGCATGTGCTTGATTGACTTGTGCACGTTGCTGTTCCAATTGTTTGGCTTCTATACGTAGAGTTGCAATAACTTCATGAATACCGGATGCACGATCTTGCTCATGACTCTGAATATTCGTAAGTTTATGTTGTCTTTCTAGGATTTGCTGCTGAATGGCAAGATATTCTTCGTCCTGCTGCGGATTAGTCACCCTATCTTCCAAGTCGTCTAATTCAGCCTGCATCGCAACAACGACCGCTTTTTTGTCAGCCTGCTGTTGCTTTAAGGATTCAATTTCAGCAGCTAATGTCTGGTTACGTTCTTCTAGGTCCTTGACCATTTTCATGGTTGCTTTGCCTTCTACATTAATTTGTTCAAGCGTTTGAGCACGCTGTACATTGAAAGTTGCCTCCGCTTTCTCACATGCTATTTGTACTTGATCTGCAGGCAATGGCTGACCGCACGCTGCACAAATATCATCGCCTTGGTGTTCATGCTCAAAAACCATGGCTTTGACTTCTATCCACCGTGTGCGAAGGGTCTGAGCTGTTGACTTTCCTGCATCAATTTGGCGCTGGTTGTTCTGGATCTGACTACGCTGACTCTCGATGTGCTGAGTCAGTTGATTATAGGCCCATTGATGATCACTTAATGCTTTACGATGCATCGATACTGCGTCGAAGTTGCTTGCCTTCAGTCGATTCAGCACATCCAATGCTTCACCTTCAAGACGACGAATCTCATTTTGAAGATCGACAGCTTCAGCGTCCGATTGAATATGCTGAAGCTTATGATTCTCTTCTGCAATGCGATCATGTAGCTCCTGAATGCAGGCATCCATTTCGATTGTATCTACATTTGATATGTCTGGCGCACTCCGGCGTACTTCATCGATCCGCACTGGAATCTTTTCAATTTCTTGGTTGAGTAGTCGCTTTTTATTCGCAACGACCTTTTGGTGATCTTCAATGCTGTGGCCATTCAGAATATTAAGCAAGTCTGTCAGCTCCTTGTTGCTTTGGATTACATCCACATCAGTCACATCTCCGCAAACCTCTAGTAGTAACCCCCGGCGTTTGTCCGTATTCAAATGCTCATTAAAAAAGATCGGATTGGTTAATAACCGAAACAAATCTTCTCGAATGATCTGCGCCACTTCTTCTTTATAGGCAGCTTCTTTCAGCGGAACATCGTCAACGAAATAGGACGTTTCGTGACCCGTGAATTCTTTCTTCACTTGTCCACGTTTTTTAGTCCATTTCTCGGCGAATACCCGACGAAAAGTACGTGTGATGCCATCAATTTGAAGCACTCCTTCGACTTCGTGCTCCAACATATGCTGCCTCACTTTACCCGACCCATCCAGTTTTTTAATTTGAAAGTCAGTGCGGTTGTTACTGTCCTTACCAAACAGAAGCCAGTAAAATGCATCCACAATTGTTGTTTTACCGGTAGCGTTTGTTCCATGTACAGCCACATCTTTGCCGTCAAGTACAAGCACAAACTCATCCAACCCTTTAAAATTCCGAAGTGTCAAGCGTTCTAATGTGATGGTAGTCATGCTTGTGTACCTTCATTCCCTAGCCAGCGCGCTCTATAAGTTGTCAGTACTTCTTCTACTGCTTCAATCTGTGCGTTTGTTAAAAGCAATTCGATCACCATTACTTCACCTTCAATGCGTAGGACAGCCGGTGTATAGTGCATCGCCTCCTGCACCTGTACTTGAATATTTTCATTGGATAAATCACAAGTAAAAGCTGTTCTTTTCATTTTAAAATTCCTCCTTATTTAAAATAAAAAAGGCGAGTGAATCCCCATGAGGAACCACTCGCCTTTTAATCCATGTTATTCATTTGTTACGCCACTCTCATCTCTGTAATTAACACGGCTCAGAATGGTAAATCATCATCCGAAATGTCGATTGGCTTTCCGTCATCTGAAAACGGATCTTGGTGATTACGTGCTCCACCATTACTACTTTGATTCCCACTATGACCGCTACCATAGGAGGATTCTTCACGCTTCCCTCCACTGTTGCTATTTGCGCCGTCACGACTGGATTCTAGGAATCGAACATTATCCGCGATCACTTCAGTGACATAGACACGTTTTCCTTCGTTATTCTCATAATTTCGTACCTGGATCCGACCTTCAACGGCTGTTAGGCGACCTTTGCGCAAATAATTCGCACAGGTTTCTGCCAGCTGTCTCCACACGACAATAGGAATAAAATCCGCTTCGCGTTCTCCTCCTTGGCTCGTAAACGGTCGATCAATCGCCAGCGTAAACTGAGCGACAGCGACTCCTGTTGGTGTATAACGCAGCTCGGGATCTTTGGTTAGTCGTCCAATCAAAATCACACGATTTAACATCTGTTTATCCTCCCTTTAATCTTAATTCGTTCATCTCTGACATTTGAATTTCTGTCAGCATGCGATCCACGCTCTCTTCTACTTCGTTTGTCCATGTCGGACGTTCCGCTAAAGAATACATTGTACAAACGTATTGAAGTAAAGGTACTTCAATCTGCTTCTCTCGCTGTCGAATATGTTCGACATACTTTTCATACTTCCACGTTTTGATGCCAAGCAACAGCCAAAAATACGCTTGCTGCTTTTCGTGTTCTATAAACGCATTCCACTCCCTCCATAACCATTCCAATGAACGTTTATAGTAAGCCATATCCCGTTCTCGCATTCGTCGCCAGTCCGGATCACTACCTCCGCCCAGCGATTGACGAAGCAGATGACGCTGATTGCGGTTCAACTGTTCAGCTGGGTGAATGATGTTGCGTTTGCGATACCGCTGTACGATATCTTTTTCGTCTACATGTTCTAAAAGCGAAATAAATCGAAAGACACCGCCCTTCTCGCCGCAAAACCAGCACTTGAACACTTGGTCTTTACTATTGAGAGAAAGATAGTATTTCCTCTGTTTGTTCGGTTTGCTATCTTCATGACAAAATGGACATTTACATTTGACCTCTTTTCGAAACCGAGAGGAGGCATCCACAATGAGTCCATGTTGCTCTGCTATATCAACGATGTTAGGTAGCACCTGCGATCACATCCATCATGCGCTCGATGGGACTGGGATCTAGTTGAACCTGTTTCCATGCCGGATTCAGCACAATCTTTTGCGTGACAGTGTGTACCCGCTTGTATGGCTCCTGACATTTCCAACGTTTGTATGCGGCTAATGCAGCAGAAACATGTTTACAGTTTTTATACTGTCTGTTATACCGGCAAGCTGGGCATTCGTGTGTGATAACCAAATCATGCTGATACGGTTTTACCTCTACCAAATATACACCGTTCGATCGGCTACTAGGAAAAACACAAATTAGGATGTTGCCTTGAGCGAAGGTAGCTATCGGTAATAATTTGAAATCAGACATATAATCATCCTTTCGGTTTTTAATTAGTGGCTAGCATCCTCAGTCACGTTCCTCATTCCGGCTTGGATCATTACGACAAGACTATCTAAAATAGTCTCCTTCTGACTAAGTCCAAATGTTTCCGCAACATACATTCCAAGTGCAAACGCTGTACTGGATGCAGCAATTTGAGCATTATCGGTTTCTGCAGGATCGATGGTTTCAAACATGTTATTGATCGTCGTCATAACGTAAGGAATAGGCTGTTTATCTTCCTGATCTGCTGGAACAGTATGCTTGTTTACCAAACGATTCAAAGATTGCCAAACTTTGAATACCTCTGCTTTGAGCTTGGGATCAGCAGCCAGATATACATCATCCAACAGCGATAACGCTTCGCGAAGCTCAGGTAATAATGTTTCAAATGGAGTTGCTTCTACCTGCTCAGGAATGACCGTGCCTTGATTCGTAATCGTTTGTTTATTCATCTTCTTCTTCACCTGTCCTTTTTAAAGTTTAAGAATAGAAAAAACGATGCTCGCATAAGTACATGCAATCATCGTTTTAAACTAACTTATTCATGGTCTGATACTGGCTAAACTCATTGAGTAGTTGGTCCAGCTCCTGAGATTTGCTAATGACTTCTGGAGCCAATAAACCAAGCGTATCTGCAAGCCGACACATTTCTGCTCGCGTACTTTCAATGTCCTTAAGTAACTTCCACATATTAGAGTCACCTCATTAGGAATTATTCTTTTTAAAACGCAAAAAACCGATCTCTACACAGCATTTCCTGTGCAAAAATCGGTTTTTAATAAACGTTCTATTTGTTAATCAGCTCAGAGTTGATAATCGGTGTTAGCCCTACAATTCCTAAAGCTTTAAACACTTTTCCAAAAGCTTCTGCATCTTGAAGTGAAAGACCAAAACTCCAGTGAGTACATGCACCTTCGATAATGGAAATATCATCTACGGATATACCAGCAAGTTCAGCAAGTCGTTGCTGCGTATAACCGAGCTCATATCGTCGGTTCATCACCATATCGCCTAGCGCTACTTCCAATCCTTCCAAATAACTTTTCAGAGTAGAGGACTTTTTTGCTTCTGCTAATACTTGATCAAAGCTCTGGTTCAAGTGACTATATTTACTCATTGCACTCATCTCCTTTTTCATGACATGTATTTCTCAGGAGAATTGATAAACGAACGATATTGTGCTCTGGATATTGCAACGATTCGCTCAAAGTCCAAAGAATGGGTTTGATTTTTAACAAGCGCTTGGGTAAATACCAACAGTTGAGTATCCTCCAGCCTGTATTCGAAAAATACTGCTCTGAACGCACCTGCCCCTCGCCAATTTACTCTAAATTCAAGTAAAGGAGGGTGATACTTCAACTCTTTGACGATTCGAATACTGTATATAGAGCCATCGTCACGAAGTGTGCTAAAAAACTCATGTATAGCATACGGTATGCCATACGTTCTCAAAAACTGCAAACCTTTCAGGATTAGAGCGACCAGATGTTCTAAATCATCATTGTACTCCGATTGTCGAATCAGTTCTTGAATACAATCTTGTACAGCAATCTTACCTTGCTGATCCTTAAAAAACCAAATGACTGTCTCCATTATACCATCCCTTCTTTTTGATTAAAACGCAAAAAACCGATCTTCGTATGGATATCCATACAAAAATCGGCTTTGTATACGTTTATTGCTTATTTACATAACATAGATAACTACTTTTGGAGAGCCTTTCGGTACTCTGTTCCTTGTCTCCAGCAAAACGGGAGTGACGGACAACTGCTTTTAGCCTGCTTTTACCTCACTCTTTCTTATCTTTTAATAAGTCAGCAGGATCGAGGGGAACTGTACATCTTTCCGTATCTCCAGCAAACGGGAGTTTCGGAGTGAAGCTAAATTACACCCTTACTTTAGCATGGCTGCTACCGTCTGACAAGATGTTATTCTACTAAAGTTATTTTCTGCTGCCAGATTCCTCCTCTCTGACGATAAAATGTGTATTCCTTACGTAAATCCTGATCCATTAAGGCATATGCATGCGTCAAAACATGATTCAACGGTTTCAAATCCAACAGGGTTTCTGCTATCACAATAACAGGCCATTGGCTGCGCTGTAGCTCTCTCTCAATTGCTTTGGTATCTTGTCCACGAAGGATCAATACATAGCGCGTGTGCTCACCCATTTGGACTTTTCCCGTAAACGGAGAAGCAGAAGCTTGAATTTGGAATCCCTTTTGCTTCTCATGCAGTGCGCAGGCGAATTGAAAAAATATCAGTTTGCTCAGTACATCTGCCACGCTCCAATGACACCAACTGTTGACTGTTTGATTCGATTGTAATAATTGAATGGCTCTCGGTCCCAGTGTAAATACAGGAATTGTCGTCCGATTCTTTCTAAGCTGGTGTTGCACCAATTTATGTTCTGCCAGCATCCGGCGAATATGCGAACGTTTCCAAGCAAATAAGCGTCCAAGTTGCACGCTACCGATACAGCCAATCGCCCCAATCGCTTGTAGCCCAACCTCTTCCATCGGCAGGCGGAGCGGTGCATAGCTGTTTTTTTCAGGATGCTCAATCTTGGTTGGCTGCCATATCCAGTGATGTGATAATGAAAATGAAGACCGGGGCACTCCCCGATCTTCATGATAGTTTTCCATATCCATAATGATGCTCCTTATCGCTTACGCGTAATTCGAGCGAAAATCTGTTGTTTTTTGACATCTAAGCGAATAATACGTACAGATACTTTATCGCCAACACGCAGCCGATCAAATGCCATGTGTCGAACCAGTGCATCCACCCCGCGCTCCAGATTCACAAATACCCCATACTCTGCAATGCCGGATACCCGACCAATGTATTCACCGCGTAGATTGTATCGTTGACTACAATCTGGCCATGGACTTTGCTCGAGTGCCTTTCGGCTGATGACGATGCTTTTATTCTCTTTGTCCAGCTCTAGCACCTTCACTTTGAAGTGATCCCCTATTTCCACAACTTCGCGTAAGTCTTCCGTCCAACCGTGTGCGTAATGCTGCACCGGCAAATCGACTTCAATCCCGCCAATATCCACCGTCATTTGCTTCACACTAACAGAACGCACTACTGCCGTAATGATTGCATCTTTCTCCAACCACTTCCACGTTGCCGTTTCCATATGCTCAATCGCCGCTTGCCGAGAAGCGATGAATGTTTTTCCGTCTCGATCATAGGATACAATTTTAAAGGCAACTGGTTCGCCCAGCATCCGGCGGAAGGCATGAGGATCCGTTACACCAGCATATTCTTGTGGGATCAGTCCGCGTACTTCGCCTACTTGTACTACCCCGCATAGCTTATTCAGTTTGGTTTCCATCCCGATCAGTTCCGCCTGCAAAATCAGATTATTTTGCTTTGCACTGTAAATTTGCGCCCAAGCTTCATCGTATCCGCTTTGTTGTAGCTTTTTCTCATCGTACCCTTCAATCAGTACTCGTTTCAGTTCATTTTGGCTCATGGATAAATCCTCCTATAGGGTTATATTTTTGATCAATCCAAAATAACCTCACTGATCATCAGCGAGGGCATTACTCAAATGGGTCATCTTCGATGGCGGTATACATAGCATGCTGTTTGCGACGCTGAAATTCTTGGTGTAGTTTTTTTAATGTAGGATTCTCGCTTCCATGCATTTGAAATAACATACGAAAAGCTGCTGTTGCATCTTCATGTTGAATGATCTCAGCCCAGATATCGTTGTGGGTATAGTCGAGTTTCAACTCGTCTAATATCCAAGTAAATAAATACATTTCAAACGACTCTTCTTCTTTACCTTGCAGAGGTTTAGAGGTATGAGAATCCTCTTGCATTACCACTTCCGCACTAGCATCCAGTTCGGTTTGTTCTAGGGACAGCTCTTTATCAACAAAGATAAGCTTGGATGAAGATACTGATTTTTCTTCGTGTTGAGCTTCCAATTCCTGTTCAGTCACAGAATCTGAATCCTTCTCTTCTTGTTTGCGTTTAACATGAAATTTAAACGACCATTGTTTTTTTCGAACTTCCCACTCTCGGCGCTCGCGCCAGTCGCGCGGGACAAAACTGCCCTTTCCGATTTTTGGTGCCATCGGTGTTCCATCATTCAGTAACTTGGCCACGTAATGAAACTTAGGCAGCCCATCCATCAGTTGTGTGTAAAAGATCCGATCTTCTTCCATTTCCGTATCGCGGTAGTTTTCCGGTAATAGGTTTGGTATCAGGATCTGCTGTTTGAATGTACTCTGCCGGCTGATGATCTGTTTCTTTCCAAATTCACGACTGAACTCCAGCGCATCCTGATAAGCCAAACCACCAAACGCGATTTTATTGCGACAACTTGTCAGGATGGATTGCTTCATCGCTTTCGCATTGATTTTTCCTGCTTCTACTTCCAGTTGTCCAAGGGATTGCGTAGCAAAAAATCCAGCTGTTCGATATTCAGCAGCGATCGACAAGAACAGCTCGACATCAGGATTGATATACCGGGAATATTCATCGACGACGATTATATGCGGTATACGAGTAAGTTCTGTTCCCGGACGACGGAATGTACCGCTTTGCAAGTGCATGACTGCAAACTGACCGAAAGCATCCCCAGCTTTTCGTAACTTGCCCATGGCTGTATTGATCGCAAGTATGCCACCGTTTGCAAAGTGCGCATCCATGTCAAAATCCGACTGACCCATCAAAATCGGCTCTAAATGACGATTGGAGGTTAAGTTTTCTAACTGTGCTCGAAGACCAATCACGAATTGCTGGTACTTATCTTTTTGTGAACCGAGCAGCTCCGATTGAAAAAACTGTACTAAATCTGATTCGCCTTCCTTAAAACGTAACTCGGCTACTTTGTCCTCCAGCACACGCTGATCACGCATCGTTCGCAGGACATCGCCCAAGTTCACATCGTCTAAGTAAAGACGTTTTAAAAGCTTGGTAATGTTCCGACCAGCAAGTTCTTGAACAGTAGCGAAAAATGCTTCCTGTTTACCGAACATGGATTTCAACACAGTGACGGTAGCTTCAGCTACATCGTCCTCATCACCTTTCATCACAGGAAAGCGCGCACTCGTTGGAGATGTGGGGTCAACGTGTACACAGGGCAACTCCATCTCTCCAGCCATCTCTGCCACCATTCCGGCAAGATCCCCTTTGGGTTCAACAACTGAAAGCCCCAGTGGTATACCTCTTTTCTTCATCAACAGTAGCTGATAAATAATGGGCTTGAGCAGTGTTGCGGTTTTGCCGCAACGTGTCGGTCCCACGGCCAGCATATGCGTAAATAAATCACTTCCGCCAAATTGAATAGCCGACATGTACATTACTCCTTCATTGGAATCTCTTCGCCAAGATTCAGTTGAATCTCGGTACTTTTGTTGCGAATGAATATGCGTTTAATGGATGTCCAACGATCTGATACCGTTGGTTTAATGACAACCAGTTGCTGTTTGCTCACATTACCCCGACGATTCATAAAATTATGCTGGATACGATAATTCACTACTGTTAAAAACAAGGAAGTGAGCAGAACCATAAGGAGCATAGCGTGCAAACCCATGATCGCCGAGATCGGCATTCTAGACTGACTTATCAGCCAGGCATATCCGTTGAGCGATAAGGCTGATCCACTCCATAGAAGACCTGTGAAAAACATCAGCACCTGATTACGCTGCTCCAGTACCCAGCCATACAAGTACACCAGTAAGCTTCCGAAAGCAGGTAGCCATATCCACCATCCTTGCCAAGCCGGTGTTTGTGCATACAAATAAGCCCAGCTACATAAACTGAGCACGAGCCAAAGAAATCGAATCATACGCAATCCATAAGGTCGAATAAATTTTCAGACCGTGTTTGATCCTTATTACACCTGGGGCTGGTGAACCCGTAGATGATGACTGACTCTATAAATCGATGCAGGAAAGAAATAGTTGGCTCAGAAAGAAGCCATGATACATCATGATCGTACGCCATCATACCTATCCTCCTAGTCGTTTAAAATGACTTTCAACGGTAATTCGTGGAATACCGAGTATATCAACGTGCCGTTCATGCTCCATTTGCTTTTGATAGTATTCTTCCTCTTCTTCCAGACAGATCACCAGCACCCGTTGCCCTGCTTGGCGGCTCATTTCTGGCGTATAAAATTTCAAATTACGACCCAATGTCAGCATATCGCCTGTTAGCTGCTCTACCAAATATGGCGGATTCTCTTCTCCTTCCCTTCGTAGTCCATACAGAAATCCGTATTTGCTGTGATCTTTCACCCTCACAAGCTGCCCATAAGGAGCCAGCAACTGCTGCAAATGAGTATAACGATCACCCGCTAGAATGTACCAGCGTGTCAATCCAATCCCTAGCTCATCATACGGTAGGAGATAGATTGGAATACCGCCTGTCACCAGTCCTTCTCGCTCGCATAATTCTACGAAACGTCTTCTAACAGAACCATGCTTATAGAAGATTAAATATCCTTTGATCTGGATTTGTTTAGATGAGCGGATTTCAGTCACGATTTTGATGAATGTTTGCGGCTTTGTTTCGGCATTAAGCATATAAATCGTATAGTCTCCTTGTGTAGTCTCGAAACCGCCAAGTAATAAATCCCCTCGATTTAAGTGATATTTTCTTTTAATCCTCCTAGAATCCAAAAAGGGAATTTCAGATATTCTCAGATGCAACTCATTGGCGTCGATAATATACTGCCGCTGTTGTACAGTAAGTCCCATATCTCGCGCACGGTAGCTGCTTGTCTCTATTCTTTTCTTAGCTACCAGCAATTCCATTCCACGCTCCGCAATTCGTATATAAGCAGCTACCCGAGTATGCTGCTCTATTCGTCTACCGTATATTTGTGTCACAATCAATCCTTCGCATTTCATAATGTATAGTCGTTTATTCGCATATTTTGCATTCCCATTAAAATATGTTGTTGTAATCTGCTGCTTGGTTAGCTCCCTTAATTCATACAATGTCTGCAAAATTAATAAATCCCTTTCTGTCCATTCTCGCTGTTTTGGCATCTTCACTCACCCTTCGTTCTGGAAATCCTTACATTCTTTCTCTACTCACTATTTGCTTATTTTTACCATTCCTGTTCTTTGTATATTTTCTACTCATGCAGGGTGCTCCGAAGCTTCCACTCAACTGCGTTTAGCGGTAGCCTCTCCTCACCTTCTCGCTTTTTATGACTTATGCTTTTGCGTATTATCCTTTTCAGATCAACGGATTCAGCTATTTTTTGGCATCAATTATCGGGTTCAAATCAAAAGGTATTAGAATCAGGTTCAAATGAACCCGATTTCCCTTTAGTAATTCCATATTTATCATTTACATATATTGTTAAATTACTGATGTTTGATGTTGGACTGACTAAAACTTTGATGTGATTTTTACCCGAGTCATCTAAGAATCCAGCTTCCAAATTAACTATTTCTTTCCATGAATCGTCTCTAATCATTTGTGCATGTCTAACAGCATTAATTAACAAACTACGATTTCGATTATCTGTATCACGGATGATTAAGTTTTTAAAAAAGTGACAAATATAAATGCATGCATGATCTAACGTTGGATATTCAGCATTACGCACAGCTTCAAAAGTAGCATGCCAATAATAGTCACGAACCGCCCTAAAATATTTGCGATCTTGACTATACAAAGGTAGTACTCCCTCATAAGACAACTGATATACAGGATATCCACTCAATTCAAACATTTCGAAAGAGCAGGGTGGATAAGGTAACGGGTCAAGAGACCAACTTTCTGGTAAAAATGATCTTTTATTAGCAATTGCCTCACTCAGATCATATGAAAGCAACACAGATTGAAAATACATTCGCTCTAAACTCATAAGCTCTCTTTGTACTTCCTGCTCACGAAAACTCAATCCTTCCAACTGCATCACTTCCTTTTGACATTTATACATAGCAAATGCATCACATATAGATGCACTAGCAGAATATAAACTTCTGCCAAGTGCATCAGTAAGTGCAGCACTTAACTAGATGTGATGCGTATCACTTTAATTCGTTTAAAAAATCAAACGGGTCTTTAGGCGTATCACGATCAGGGGCTGAGGATGAGTCACCAAATAGGAGCGATTCTAGATCAGCCTCTTCTTTCTTGACCTCCTTGTTGAATCCTGCAAGTGCAACTGCAATCATATCTGTTTTTTGATTACGTTCCTCTACACGCCGTTCAAGTTCTGCTGCTTCTTCTGCTAGTTTGCTTACACTATCGGGAAAATTAAGTCCAGACACTACTGTATAGATCGTTACTAAACCAGGTTGATCGGCACCGTAGGTTGCAACAGGATTTTCATCAAGAGTAGGCGTAGTATTGTGTAAAAAAGATTGGACTTCTTCTACAAAAACATGAGTAAATAATTCATTAGCACAAGATTGATCAGCTACAATGCTTACTGCACTACTAGCTGCATCTGAAAGATCATAGCCGGTGCTCAGTTCTCCATTTAGCACACTTTGCTTAAGTTTATCCATGTAGGTAACTGGAGATGCTATGTTAATATCATTAATAGGCAAAACACATTTAGCAATATGCAAGCATCCGCTACTATGCAACATATTAAGCCATTCTGAAGCATCAAAATGATAATTTCCGTAGGGGATATAACTTGAAGTCACTGTATTGAGTTCATGAAGTAACTTGGCAATATGCCGATTACAGGACTTCATAAACTCTTCCACGCTGGCGGGCTTTTCCTGCGCAAGTCCAACTTGAAAAAGTTGTTCATTATCTACAATGATAATCGCACCAAGTCCAGACATTGCACGCTTTAGCGTTTGTAGGCGTTGCAGAGCATTAGAAAGCACCTTACGCCCCTCATTTCGACGTGGTAAGGTAAGTAGCAACCCAAAACGTCCAGCAAAACCAGAAGTATGCAGTAGACGAATGGCTTCTAATAGTGCTCCTGTACCGGTTCCTCCACCGAGTCCACAAGAAATGAATATATAATCACGATCTTTGAAATAGCTTATTACCGATTCTTTAATCAGCTCCTGATTATCCTCGAAAGCTTTTTGTCCTAGTACGATATCCCGTCCAACCCCACGCTCATAACCTTTTAGCAAGAGCTTTTTAACGTTAGGAAGATCTGATAATTTCGTCAAATCGATCTCATTGCTATTAATCAGTAGAGCAGTATAGGGACGTGTCTTATCTGTAGAAGACATAGGTACGTCAGCACAATCAAATGCAATCGATGTACCACCCATTCCCCAGCCAAAAAAGCCATATTTCAAACTGATTCTCATTTCTAAACGTCCTTTCCTTTTGATTTTTGAAGTTGTCGCTGCTGATGCCGATATTGTAGTAACTCCTCACCCAATGCTGACAATGTATACTGTTTGGTTTTTGCAATCTCTGCCACCTCGACTAAAGCTGCTCCCTCCAGCATTGCAGCCGCTTCATCCAATAAATGACGTGAGCGAATAGGAAGCTGTTCGGCTTCTGGATGAATCTCCTTGTAGATCATATTTGTAACATCCCGTAAGTGATCTTTCTGTACGGGACGTTCAGCCATTTTAATTCCGGCAAGCATCCAGATCATATTCTCATTTTGAACTGTAGCAGCTAATAATGCTTGTAAAATCTGTTCGCGACTTAGCATTTATAAGCACCTCCTTCATTTCTAAACAAAAAAACTCTTACCCAAATGAGTAAGAGTTTTTTGTAGAAATAAGGCTTTAGATCGATCAATAAAAGCGCCGAATTTATATTTAAGTATATGCTGATCTATTAAAGGGTGTTAAACCATTCAAATCAAATCTTTAAACCTAGAGTGTGGATCAATCATCTATTGCATTTGTAACGTATAATTTAATAAAAACCATTATATCTATAAAAGAAACTAAATAATTTCTGATTCATAATGATTTAGTTTTAAAGGCTTAATATTTTTAGTAAAAACATAAATAGAAGTCGAATATTTTTTTTGAGGATTACCTCCGATTATAAATAATATAGGTTCAGGACAGTTTATTCTATTATCCCTAGAAATCGATTGCATTTGAGTAAAGTCAATAATACTCATTTCACTTGACGAAAAAGGATGAAAGTGCCATTCACCTATATAGTAAGCTCTCTCTTTATACCACATTTCACTGAGCCATTTCTTTAGACCGCTTACCCCTCTATAAAATCTAGTTTTTGTTTTTTTTGAGTCTATAGGTGCTCGGCTACTTTTTAATATTATGGCCTTATTTAAATCATCATTATAATAGCCAACCAAAATACCACCTGTCTCTAAATCTTTACTTAAACGACATTCTGTCAACATAAATTTCAATACCTCATTACTAAATTCAACAGTTAAACTATTGTCATCATTTGAATATTTATGAATGAGCAATTAAAACACCTCATGTTGTTTTAATAAAACACCAGTCGTTTTTCCATTTGAATATTGCTGTTCATAAACAGCAAATATACTAGGTCTATGAGATTGAATCCACCAAGCTTCAATTTCTTTAATTGCTAGACTAGACATCAATGTAATATCATCTGAACGAGCAGGAAATAAAGGATGGTAACATCCAATTCCATCACGCGGTAATATAATATCCTTATTTTCTTTTTTTTCTAATTCGATCCAAGGTTTTATGAAATTATAAAATTCTTTTCGAGGAAAGGGGGTTTTATTTGATAAGAAGATAAATACCCTTTTTGCTCCAAAACCTACTGAGATTGAAATGAATCTTTTTGGAATTGTCCAATCAAAAGAATGCAGATAATCAATAACTGCATCGCTTCCAGTAGTATCGATTATAATTTCCTGTTGTTCTAATAATTCCATTTCTTGTTCATTTAAATTAGGGAATTTTTTATTAATTGCAAAAGACCAAGCATGTACACTGTTTTGATTAATTTTATCGGATAAAGCTTTAGCCTTTGAAGAAAATAAATGATTTACTCCAAGCGTATGTCTGGATAGATTACCCATTTCTAAAATATCATCATCGCAAATTACTATTTTGGAAATACCCAGTCTAGATAGCATCTCACTAATTGATGAACCTAACGCCCCGGCTCCAATCAAAAAAATACCGTCATTATATGTTTTTTTATCAATACTCCCTCGGCTAAGAATTGCTTCTTTGCTCCAATTGTCAGTATAAATATAATTCAGATTTTGATTAGAATGCAAACTATTAAGGCGATCCAATTGAAAATAATAATCAATTTCTTTTCGAAATCCTTTAACTTTTTTTACTTTTTTCGTTAACGCTCTTATACCAATGCTAATCCAATGTATAATTAGGCTTTCGTCTCCAACCAATTTAGGAATTTGAAATCCGATCAAAAGATAAATTTGTTGTCCTTCTTTTCTAATTTTATGCATAAGTTCATATACTTCATTCCAGATATTGAAATGATTTTTTTTACAAACTTCTTCCAAATCTCCAATCGTTTTAGGATAAGTCCATGGATGAATTATAGGCTGAAATGGTAACAATACCCATACTCCCGAATGGAGTTTAGTTTCTATTTCTTCGGTTACTATTCTTCCCCAATTATATTTCTTTATAATTTGGTTTTTTTTATCAAAAAAATCACAAACAAAAAATATATCTGGATGAGCATTTACATTTTTTAAAGATATAAATCCACTTCTATTCCTAGAGTTTATCCAATTACCAAATTCTTCTTGTTCTTCAGCAAAAATGATTTGTGGTTTTTTATTCAAATATGCATGCGGTAATTCAAAATAAGCACCTTTTTCAGCGAGTGAATCATTAAAAGCAGCAAGGATCCAATTTTTCAAACGCTCTACATGCCAAGAAATACGATATTTTGCATCCATCATTTCTTCAGTATCTGATAGTAATTCAAGTTGGTTATTATCCCAGTCTGTACAAATTTTACCTAGTCGCCACGGAAGATTATCAACTTCTATGTTCTGATTCATATGCTGATATGTTTGTTTGATACCATAAATTTTATCTGGGTATATGCTAATAGATCCTCTTGGATAAAGAGGATCTATTAGCATATACCAATTTGTTGCGTATGGTATGTTACCATCATTTAATTCTTGCAGTTCAATATTAAATCTAAGAATCCAACTTTTGTGTTCTGAGAGCCAGAAAAGTTCTTCTAGCTGTTGATATCCTTTTATGATATCTAATTGAGTACATCCTATAATTATATTATTAGCTACTGAAAGATCAGCCAAAACGACCACCTACAATATTAGAATTATTTGGATTCTCCCTTTTTGAAAAAGTCGAATTACCTTTTTCGTTACTATTCGTTGTAGCTTCCGATGTTGGGAACTTTGAACCAAATAATTTATTCCATTCTTCTGCACTTTCTTTAACAGTAGTAGCATTTGTAGCTTTTCTAGCCGTTTTAGCTGCTATTTTTATCAATTTATAAAATTCATCGTACTCTTCATCATTAACTCTTCCCATAACGTCATGCTCAGGGACACCATGATCTGCCATAAAAGGTTTTGTTGGGTAGTTATTTACTATTCCTTCTAAAACTTCTGTTACACCTTGACCAATACTTTCTATTTCATCTGGACAACACAGCCCTATAAGATGCTCTAAAGGGTAGCCTTTTGGATATTTAGGTATATTGTTAATTCTTCTCCACCACTTTAAAGCTTTTACTACGTTCACATAATGGCGATCACAAGATTTATTCTTTTCTTGTGTCCACTTAATTTGTGCAAGAGGATCAGTTTTCTTCCATTCTTTAGCATCTCTATCAGGGATCCAAAGAGGAACAGTCTTCCATTCTGGTTCATTTTCATTTGAATAAGTTTTAGAGACGAAGCTTTCTTCAATAGTTTCATTTAAAACTTCCCACGAATTTTTCAAAGTCCATGTTTCAACATCCTCTAGTGTGTACATGTTAGTAACACTATTTGATTCCAAAATATTCTCTTCACTTTCAGAGGGAGCAGCAGTTATAACTACATCCAAGTCTACATAGCTCAAGGTAATTCCGATAGATCGACCTTGGATCTTATACTTTCCAGCATAATGTTTCTCCATGAATGGCTCAAACTCTTTAATTGCATCTTCTGGATTATTATATTTATCCATGCTTAACCTAGTCACTACAATTACATCAACATCTGAACGACTATCTCCTTTTGGTCGCACTGCCGTAGCTCGTCGATAGCTTCCTTGTAAAAATGTGCTTACAATAATTCCAGATAACTTTTCATCTTCTTTTAGTCTTTTTCTTAGTGTAGTATGACCTTTAATCAAATCATTAGTTTGATTTTCTGTTAAACGAATTTCTTTAATAAATCGAGAAAAATAAGTTGGAATATTCACTATAGCACCTCCGATTTTTATAAAGGCAAATAAAATGAAGGGAAATACGATCCATCTCCAGAAAAATGATTTTCATACAAAACAATCTCTGGAATATGCGTAGCTTGTTGAGCAAGGAAAAAAACAAACCCTCCAGGAGCAGAAATAAAAAAATGAATCTTACCTTTTTTTTGGTGCGGTTTCCGACGACCTATAGTGCGAATAACTTGTTCCGCAAGTATCCATGAATGTGTTGCATCCTCAATTGCTGTGACTCCTTCTAAAGGTAAATAAAAATGATAAAACAACTTTTGTGCTAAACCCTTCTCTTCTAGATACCACTCAACTTGATCCTTAACATTACGAGTTACACTGATAGCAACCACCGTATCACTATCAGAAGATGGATCATCCAAGCATTCTTCAATGAACTTACTATAATTTGGCATAGTTTTATCATACAAATCTGGAATCCATGCAATCAATCCATTTCCACGTTGAACTGGAAAAGCTCTAACTCCAGATTTTGGGTTCAAAATTAAACCAACCGCAAATGTTATAGATAAATGTGTATTGAATTGAATGAGATAGGAACTGCCAGGAGAAAACACGCTTTTAGTAAATTCGGCTACCTTCGCATGAATGTCTTCATTCCAGCTCTTTCCTGACTTTAGCAATCTACCATCAAAATCATCGCTCATACATAATAAATGATGGGTTTCTTCTTCTAAATTTTCAGTATATGGCAGAAAACTTCGAATACCTACAGGAATATTATCTTTTAAAATCATGGGCTGACCAGTATATAATTTCTCTGTACGGCATAATTTTAGTAAGTCTTCTTTATTAAAGCGTTTACTTCCTTTACTAGCACAATTAACGATTAAGTCATTATAGGGATTTACAAGAACAGTAAAATCTACAGGTCTCAATCCAGCCAGCATAAGTTTAGCATTAAGTTGTTCTCTAATTAAAAAAGAAATTCCTGGTTTACTATGTTGAATACGAACAGTACTTAAAATATTACGTAATTCGTTTTCATTTTTTAAACCCAGTTGCTTCATCATAGCTTTTCGAGCTCTAGCCATTTTAGTGCTTGGTCTTCCATCAAATAGAGCATTTAAATTCAATTTATTATGTTGATTGTCCAACAGTTTTTCCAAGGGATCACCTTTTTGAATATTCCAAGGTGTAACTAAATGGAACCTTGCTTTCGTATATCCTTGCTTTAAAGCATCATGAACACGATTTAAAAAAGAATACGCTGAGGCATTAATAAACAAAGGATCAATAAGATCTAATAGTTTTATCTGGTTTGAATTCTTAACATGATATTTCACCTGATAAAAATCCATAATAATCTCGTCTTCAATGCTATAATCGCCTTTAATCGGTTGAATATATTCAACTACTACATCATCAATTGATTTTACTCTATCATCTTCATAAGATACTTCTTTAATATTACTATCACTATGAAGCAATTCAGAAGCAAACAACCAAAAATATAGATTTTGATAGGTTAACCCAGCATTAATGGCATCAATTGGTTTTCCCATATATCACAATCCTATAATAGATTTTTAATATATTAAAACATATGTTCTTAATACTAATATTCTCATAAAATACTTTTTTATTCAATTCATTTATCACTTGTAAACTTAATAACTTCCCATTCTATAAATACTATCAGGCAATTTATAAATAAATGAAAATTTAATCATTTGGAAGGAAATCAGTATCTAATTGGATTTGATAGATCCATCAATTGTTAGTTCAAGTTAACATTAAAAGCCAGCTATCCTTCTTATTACAGAAAATAACTGGCTTTAATAGTAAAACCACTAAAATTAGAAGAGATGTTGTCCTTGTAGCGTTCTCTCAAGTATAATCGCACTTTCAGCTCGACTGAGCTTACACTTCGGTCTAAATGTCTGATCTGGATATCCCTTCACAATACGTCTTGCTGTCAAAGCGCCTACGTCTTCTCTTACCCAAGGAGAAATTGCGTTAAAATCGATGTAAAAATTACTATTATTTTCTACAGGTAAAACATGAAGTGCGTTTGACAGCATTTTTGCAGCTTGTTCTCTATCTATCACTAGTTCTGGTAAAAATCTCTCATTATTGAAACCTTTAACAATATGGTTTTCAACTGCTGCATGAAGCTCTGGCATGTACCAAGCGCTATCATCAATATCCCTAAAAGTTAATTTTATAGCAGATTGCTTAATCTGCTCAGGCGTCAATACCAACCGAGTCAACAAAGCCATAAATTCGGCACGTGTTGTCCCTGCTTTCGGTGCGTATAGATCATCAGAAATGCCCTTTATAATACCCATATTTGCAAGTCGTGTAATGGACTCCTTTGCAAAACTTCGATCAATATCAATAAAACCTTTTTTAATGCTTGTATCTGGCTCTTCTTCATCTACGGGATCAGGATCAGCGACTACCAGCTCTTCGGTTACTTCTGGTTGTTTGGTGTCGGTTGCAGGTGCTTCCGCTACCCCCTCAGTGCGCTCTTTCTTTGTTTTCGCACGAAGAGTTTGCATATTGGATTGATCGCCCTGATCGTTCTCCGTCCAGACATGGAAATTGTAAGTTTCATCTGGCTGGAGACGATCTTGTATATACTTGTTATAGCCGTTTGCTGATCCACGATAAAGTTCCTGTCCTTGCGAAGCGATCACTAGCGTTTCAGTAGATAGTTCATGCTGTAAATGTAAGGTGATAGCAGTACGAGTACTAGCATAGCTCAGCGTGATTGTTCCATCTGGTAACGTCTCCACTGTCGGTACTGGCATTGCTTTCCCTTCACCAGTAGTATTCACAGGCACAACCGTGTAGCCATTGTGGCAAGTTGCACTGTGGAGCTGATCGATTACCGCACTATGTTCAATTGTTTGTGTAATCAACTGCTTATATTTATCATACACGCGGTAAAGATCCGCACCCGGTACAGCTTTCCAACTGATCTGCAAATCATGCATATTTACACGATCTATGCTTACCAATTGGCTATAGTCGGTATTTTCATCTTTAAATCCAGGTAGTGTGCGGAAAGTGTATACTGATGATGCACCGGTTCCTGAAGCGTTTTTTGCAACAGCGTGATACTGTACGATATCACCAGGCTCCAAATCAGTCGCATTATATGCTGGCGTTTGTACCGTAGCAAGTAAAGTACCAGTAGAATCACGTAGCTCGTAAGCTGCGGCACTCTTCACAGCTGTCCATTCAAGGTTTACAGATGTTGGTGTCTGCTTGATTAAGGTATAACCTGTTGGAGCTGATGGCAATGTAAGAAAACGATCCGTATACGCTTGACCATAACCTGCTGTATTTCCGGCAGCTAGCGTATAACTGTACACTGTTCCGCCCTGCAAACCGTATAATTTAGTTCGACCGGTAGCTACCTCATACTCTTTGCCATTCACAGACAATTTGTACTTGGTCGCGCCAGAAACATCATACACATTAAACGTCACACTATTTTCTTGAATATCCAAAACACTGATGGCAGCACTGGATGGCTGATCTGGAAGCGTTGTACCAATCATACTAATGGAGCGTCCCACCCCAGACTGATTATATGCAGCCAGTTCAAGTCTATGAATTGTTCCCGGTCGAAGTCCAGTAAATGTATACTCGCTGAGTACCGAACCCAAGCGGATCACTTTATCTCCATCTAGCGTAGCTTCAAATCCTTTCGTGCCGTGTGGAATATCCACAGCTACCGTAAAACTGGTAGGTGTTGCTGTCACCTGTTGGAGCTTCTTTGGCGCTGCTGGTAGTGTCCATACTTCGCTGAGCGTCGCTTTTGTACCCCATCCAGTGCTATTTCCAGCGGCAACATCATAATCATACATGCTACCTGATTGTAAACCAGTATCTTTATATGACGAAGGTGCACCCGTGTAGATGATCTGACTGTCTCGGCGCAAGCGGTAATACGTATCGTTGGTAACACTGCTCCAATCGTATACCCCACGCGTCACGCTGTTCCAACTCAGCGAGATCGAATCCTCTGTCATTTGCACTGATTTAAACTCATTAGGCTGATTCGGCAGGGTTAAGAAGGAGACGTGATACGCTGCCCCTTCTCCGCTGGCATTCATTGCCCGTATTGCAAAGTCATACATTACATATGGCTTGAGTCCCGATATTTCCTGATAAATGGTGCCAGTCACAGTTACATCTGCATCGATCTGCTTAGTACCCCAATTTGTAGCAGTGATTCGGTATCCAGTTGCTGATTGTACTGGTGTGATATTGAGCAAAGCTTTACTGTAATCGTCTCCGCTCGCATATACAGATGCACTCGCCGTCATTTGCGGTAATGTCACGCCAGTAATTGCAGCACTGGCAAGGCTAGTACCTACATGATTTTCTGCTGTAATCGTGTAGGTGTATTCTGTGCCACCTGCCAATGAACTATCCTTCAGCTCGTTGATCGGATAATCGAGCGTCCAGCTTTTTCCTGTTGTTTCATTCCGGATTGTGTATTGCAAACCATCTACATTCACTTCACCTGTGGGAAGCGACCAACTCAAGAGCATCTGATTGGTCGCTGTGCCAGTTACGTTCAGTTTTGGCGTTTCTGGCTGCCGTTGTAAATGATATGCAGATGATGTAAAACTGACTTCATTATCTGCTAAGTCATAGCCTTTCAGGTGCAAGTACCACACGCCTGCTTGGCTAAGAATAGTCGTCTGTTGCGTGCTGGTTGCTTGATCCCAACTGCTCGGCTCAGTTGTCGATTGAGTCCACTTGTAGTACATTTTGTTTTCGTTCATACCAGACTCTGCGTCGTCAAACGTAAAAGTTACCGGAACATCCTGATCCGTCCAGCTTGCCCCATTTCGAGAAACCATTACGGTTGGCTTTACATCATCGATAGTGGTTACGGTGATCGACTTGGACGATGTATTGCCTGCCGCGTCCTCAAAACCAAACGTGTACGTACCATTATGTGTAACGGAGTAATCATAATGGCTACCGTTATACGCGCTGTTGTTTGGCAAATGAATAAATTGAAATCCAGACGCGCTGTCCATGCCGTCAGCACTGATCGTTATCGACTTTGCCCAGCCTTGAGGCGCTGTTAGTATACCAATCGGCGAGGTGTTATCGATATTGATCTTACCAGAAATTAAATCACTCTCCAGTCCAACATTGTCGATAGTGGATGCAGTAACAATGGTCTGACCGTCCGCGGTGATCGATTTGACCGAACTGTTTCGTCCCCCTGCCTTTGCTTTACTACGTGCCTGCTCAGTGGCTCCATAGAGCGTGTAATAAACACCGTTTACGCCAGAACTTTCATCTGTGCCCGGCGTAAAATTAAGCTCAAATGTCCCACGATACCACTTTTTGGAATCCAAGCCTACAATCGTTGGGATACTAGGCTTATTCCGATCCAAGCGGCTATAAGCAATACCATACGCACTTTCCATGGTATTACGAGTAAGCAGCCGAGATTCAATCTTTACTTCGCCTTCAGTTGAAATATTGACAGCCCCAACATAATTAATCCAATCGCCACCAGCGATCCGATATTGGAGCACTCCATAAAACTGTTCATAATAATTTCCGTAATATCTGGGCTTTGCAATCGAAAAACTATTATTGCTGCCTATATGATAGTTTTCGCTTGGCGTTACTGTAATGACTGGTGCAGACGTTAGTGTAATATCCTTGCGATATACGCGATATTTGAGCGATTTCATGGTCTCGTAATACCCCGATCCCCATGAGTAGTAAATCTGGATATCAGTCAATTTTTTCTTGTAATACTCCGCATAAGAAATATTCCCGCCATGATTATCATCCATGCGATAACCATCTGGCCCGTTGATCTTTAACACTTTGTATTCAGTATGAACGCCATAATTCATTGCACCCACTGCTTGACCATTTCCAGAAGGGATCCAAATTGTAGAATATGTGTTGCCATCATCACTTGCACTAATTTTACGATCATAAGATGTAACTCCATTACCGCCAAACCCTGCAACCGATGTTTCTGCTTCAACGACCACATAATACTCTGCTGCACCAATGTCATTGGGAACCGGCACAGAAAAGTTAGCCTGAATCGATTTGGCATAGCGGTAATAGGTTCCCGCTGGGTAACCCCAGGAACTGTTCGCTCCAGTCGTTTTGCTACCCAGCACTGGATTTTCCACAGATCCTGATGCAACCAAATATCCATAATTGGCTTGCTCGAATGCAAGATCTGATGATGACGCAGCTACTGGTTGATCACTACCAAATGGCAACATCAAAGAACCTAGCAGTATAATCACTGCTAAGCATCCATTGATATATTTTTTATGCATATTCCTCCTCCATCCATAAACCTTATCCAACTTCGCTACTACACATAGTTACATTTTGTAGAGCTACATAGATTCACCTGCCTCTAGAAGAAAATACAAGCAAAGCTTGCTACATAGAATAGAAGAAATAAAAAAAGCCCGTCACTTCCCTTAAATCAGGAAAATGACGGGCTTGGAGCATCATGATATACTTGGATTTAGTACAATAGAATAGGCTAAAGGGCGGGCGGCTAATCTCCTATAAGGGAGGTGATGCCAATGGAAGTCTATCAAGCGTTGATCTTGATGATATCCTTTGCAACATTAGTTGTATTGATACTTTCGTTCAATAAAAAGAAATAGACCGCTATTTTGTGAATGCGCGGTCTATTATAATAGCTCATCTAAAGCCTACCGCCTTTGCAAGCGGCTGTTGTACGGGAGAGTCGTGTTAGCCGCACGACTCTTCTATCTTTATTATACTGATTGACAATGAGTGAAGCAACGGCAAATTGATTGCCAATTCAAATAATCATAATTGCTCCTACTGCAAGACAAAAACTCATTGCAATAAATGGAGCAAGCGGGAACTCATAACGCATTGCCTTCCTTAAGCTTAATCGAATCCCTACGTAACACATACATAGCAATCCCATTATGAAAATAGTTATCAGCGTAAGAGGTAATCCAGCAACTAATCCAATGATTCCAAATAATTTAACATCTCCGGCACCAATTGCAGACTGGCGCATTAAAAAAATCAGCACCATTACTAGTGCTGGAATCAGTCCATATAAGTACGTCCACTCCATGGTTATCAATCGCCAGAATACTAGGATAATCAGTAACGGATGCGTCCATCGATTAGGAATGATACGCTCACGAATATCTGTATAAGCAAAATATACACACAAGATTGCAAGCCCACATAATAGTCCTTGATTCACCAGTAAGATCATTTAGTATAGACTCGCAAATCTTGGGTGTCATCGTACATACTTCCAAATATCGTTACGACTTTACCAGTACAAACGATCAATCCATTCTTACCGCTCGCATCGGTTGTAATCTTGATCGTGTACTCCCCATCTCTGGTATTTTTATTAATGTACCATTTTCGGTCAACATATTGTTCACCAGTTACTGGAGACACCGCTTTGTGCTTCGGCAGCACCCACGTTGCTTGATCTTGATCTCCAACAATTCTCTCCATATTCACCGTGTCTACTTTTTGACCTCGTGTATTGTAAATCGTTGCTGTAACTTTGGTCGGTCCGTGATAGCTCCCTCCGATCCGACGAGCTGTACCTTTATAGCCTTTCGGTACCTTTGTTTCCCAATCTGTGTCGTAGTTGGTCTTGACATTTAATTCAAAACCATAGCCTGCCCTTGTAACACTGTTCGGGTCTTTACCATGATCTTGGCTCCACGGGATGATCTCCCAACTGCCTCGCGAATCCCGATCACTGTCCTTCGGATGATCCGGATCAGTCGGAATCCCTTGCTTCGTATTGACCGTTGCCGACAATTTCAGCGATTCCTGATATCTCACCGATTTGTATTTCCAGATTGGTTTCTTATGCTTTCTACCTCGACGATCTTTATAAGTGTCATATCCCGTAATCGTCGGGTACGTCACTGACCAGTTTGCTGATACTTTATTCCCTTCACAGATTCCAACCTTACCGTCAGCCCCAACAATGATACATGTTCCAATCGCCGTGTTATTGGAATAGTCAATATCGTTTGTCTCTTGCTTCGGATCGACATCGACCATAAGTTGGTGATTTCCTTCGCCTTTACCAGTCCACTGGAAGGAACCTACCGTTGTGACTTGATTCGCTGGAAGTGTTTTCGTGGTTTCATATACAGTTCGCCCGTTATCCGTAAACCGGATCAACACGTCATTTTGTGTCGTTGGCCCGATATTCTTCACCTTGGCCGTAATCTTGGCACGATCTCCATCAGTCATCTTACCTGGATCGACCGTTACAGATTGGGCTACTAAATCTGTATAGTCGCGTGTCCACTCGTCCGTAATCGCGTTGTTGTCGTATGCCTTATTGGGATACTCGACAGCACGGCTTTCGTGCGATGGGTTGTTGATCGTGACGGCTATCTTAATTTTGTATCTTCCTGCCTGTTCTCCTACCTTTATATTGCCAAAATAATACGAATATTGCTGTCCATTCACCGTTTTTTTCGAGCTACCAGTGTACATGCCCTGCAAGATCTGATCTGCTCCATCTGGTCCTGTAATTGTTACTTTTGCCAGCAACGGGATACCCCGCTCACTGATATAGTCCGATGTCGTGTAATCCTCACCTTTATAATGAAACTTCACCCACAGTTGATTATTGTCTGTAAGCGTAAGCCCGTCTGGAATAAAGTCCATATTCAGCAGCTCTTCAATATTGATGGTTTTGATCGCAGTACGCCCATATCCATCCTCTAGGATTACATCAATGTCATTACCGAGATTTTCACGTAGCGTATTCAGATTCGTCACATTCACACTTCCGGTAGCTACATCTTTGTCTGTGGAGATCATTTTTCTGTCCGTAAGTGACATAACCTGCTTCAAATTTGGAAAAGTCCCTTTTTTCGTTGCTATGATACGGATATCACGTTGCGTAAAACCATACGCTTTATAGGATAGTTTAAATCCCTGATTAATACGCAAAAACGACAGTTCTGGCCATTTGGAAGCCGTATAAATGGCTTGTCGTTCAGATTTGCTAATTTTTTTAGTTTGGGAGAATTTAATTCCTATTCTTTGTACAATACCAGCAGTACGAAGGAATGGTACAGTACGGTCTAAAGTATAATAAAATTTATGCCCAGTTTTAAATTTAGTATCGTTAGCATTTTCTTTAAAAGTATCTCTAAAATATTTTAATTGTTTAGCAGGAATGTTTTTAGTCTGATTTTTTAACATTGCATCGAATAAGTCCCCTAAAGCTTGAGGACTTTTATACACAAGACCGAACCCATTTTCTTTATCAAAGTCAGTATCACCATATGCTTTTTTGACATTGAAAACATCATAATTTGAAATAGTGCTACTTTCATCATTTGGAAAATTGATAATACCTGTCCAGCGAGAAAGTTGCCATGGACGAATGACGGTATTTTCGCTGTCTATAGCAGGTACAACACCTTGAAGTGTTTCACCTTCATCATTATAGTTCTTTGAAATATAACTATTAAGCATTGGTATTTGAGCAGCAAATGCTTGTGAACTACTACAAACCAAACAAAATAAAATTAATAATAATATTACTTTCTTGTCCATCTACTTCCTCCTTAATGAAACATAAAAAAAGAGCCCGTTGATTAGACTCTTTTTCAGTATCATGCATCTTATTTTAGTTGAATTGCTAATGCAGTCACTGTTGCAATAGTTCCTACTTTTTCATTAAGCCTTTGATCATCAGTTACTACAATCGCTTTTGATAAATCTTTTACTCCTCTGAGGCTAGGATCTAAAAATACAAAATAATATTCAGATTGTTTTTGTGCGCCGTCTTTTACTTTATTAGAATCAACATAGTTAAATAGTAATGTGCCTGCATCTTTACCAACAGTGTAGGTATATGCCTTTCCAGCGACAAGATCCGTACGTTTGAGCGTTGTTGTATTATGATAAGCCACAATTCCTGATGGTACAGTAAAGGTGACTTTTCCATCTCTCTCTTTCATATTATTAACAAAAAGCTTTTTTGCCAAATCAGTAAACCCCGGGTCAAACTGAAAATTACCAGCTTCAGTTGTCGGAGATATTGGTTTTGTTATATTTCCTGTTGTGATAGCCACTAAGCTTTTATTTTGATTCCAATCAACCATAGCTCCCATCGCCTCAGACACAAAGCGCAACGGTACCACTGTGCGTCCTTTGATGACTTTTGCTGGCACATCCAACGTGATCACTTTGCTACCGACTGTTACCTTGCTGCTGTTGATCTTGAGTGTGATCGTCTTTCCGGACTGCTCAATTGTTACCGTTTTGTTGGCACTATTGTATTCAACTTTACCACCCAACGATTGGGCAACAAACCTTGTCGGAATCAGTACACGACTATGATCCAAATATGGCTTTTGATCCGGAAACTTCACAGGCGTCTGATTGACTGTTACTTTGATATCCGTAGCAGCTTGCACTGGGGCTGGCTGTAAAGTAGTAGCGATTGCCATCATTGTAACAACCACGATAAGTGCAAAATTCTTTTTCATGGTATTCACCTCTTTTAATGTAATTAGGAAGTAATATTCAAAAAAATCTATATATCTTTATTTGTAGTATACATCATCCTTTCTGACTTGCTTAATTCAATTTTATTGGTACGCCTCTCCACCCTTTATAAAATACAAAAGCCGATAATCGTATGAGAACCATACAACTACCGACTAGATAGAAAGTTAATATAAGACAGTATTTAAAACTTATTGATGAATAAAAGTATTAGGCACTTTTTGGACTAATTTTATTATACTGAGAAAAATAATAACTTTTGCTCATAATTTTTAAAACCCATATTAAATCTATATATAATTGATTAATAGATTTACAATTAATGCTAATTCATACGCAAAATCTTCCGATTAAGGCAACTTAATGGGCTATTTTTATTAATTAATCAACCCCTTAACATGTTTGGCTTATTATCTAAATATTTATTTCATCCACCTTCTAAAATAATTCATAGTAACAGTTGTTCTGCAAGATGCCTTATATTTTTAATAATGAAATAGTTTGTAAATTAATATATTGAGCTTGACTCTCCATTAATTATTAATACTCTGATAAAAAAGATAAAAGCTGGGCTTGTATTACATAAAATATTCCTAGAACCTTTGTAAGATAAAGAACCATTAAAACAAAAAGATTAATAAATGAAACATTTATCTTGATCATCTTATTTCGGATTTTGCTCTTACCCTTATTGCTCTACTAATTTGTTTGGTCAATTCTAATTTGGCATTTGCTCTTTCATCATCTGACATTCCCTTATGACAATTATATTGCATAATTCTTTTACCACGTAAATCAAAAGGTAATTCTTCCATCTTCCCATGAGCATTGTTGAAAATTAACACAATATTTTCTTCACCAAGTACTCCCTGAGCATATCCTAATTCGAAAAGAACATTTGGGTTTGGTGCTTTTTTTAGAGTTACATCAGATTTTAATACAATAGAAATGTCGGCTATAAACATAAAGCAATCATCAATTTTCTCTAGTATTGTTTTTGAAATATCAGGTGACCCAGCTCTATTAGAAGTATCCTTATCCAAAGAAAAAGGTAATGCTGATTCTGTATTAAATTGTTTAATAGACTTTTCTAATGCAGATTCAATAAAACTTCTATTAGTAGAGTTATCTAAATCACTTTGCCAAGAATAAAAAATATTTAAACCACGAGTTGTAATAACTTGTACTATAGATAATTTTATATTCTCTAGTGCGTCTATTAAATCTGCTACTTTAATACTTCTGCCTGACACACTTTCAATTTTATCACCCGAAATCATATTTGCCGTTTGAACGATACTGAGCACATCGATAAACTTATTTAATTCTTTAATAGGAAATATAGAAAGAAATAATTCGTCAAGTTTTCTTCCATCATAAAAAATATTATGGAAAGAATCTCTGTAATTAAATACTTCGTTATATGAATTTTTAACACTATTTACGTATAGTTCAATTAAGTCCAAGCTTTTTTTAAGCCGTTTGATCTCATTTTTATTCATTTTAAACTTACCCCCTCAAATTAGAGTTAATTATAACCTATAACTATTTTTCCTTTTATTAATATAATAGCATATTTATTTCTATAAAATTTACGTGTTCTTTTTTTGAGGAAGAAGACCAGTATAGTAAATAACAACAATTACTTACAACTGATCTTTTAATTATTCAAATAGTATTTTTACTTTTGCTGCCCTATTGGAGCTAGATACACCTTCCCATTCTCCTGATACTGCACAATCAAATTACGTTGCTGTTCATTAACACGTAGTACCACGACACCTGGCACCGTCCTACCTCTTTCTGCATCACCACTATTGATGATGCCCCCCTGAGAATCAAGAACCTTTTCAACTTCGATCCCTTTTAGTGTTGGGTCACTACGTACTTCGTCTCGATTGTCTCGCCCCTCGTAAGCTACTACATCCACTTTCACGCCAGCTCGTACTTCGCCACCAGCAGCGGTCGGCAAATCCACTTTTACACCGATCTGATATTCTCCATGCTTTAGAGCAATACTACTTCCTTTTTGCGATGCACTGGCTGTCGTCAAATGATTCTGCCGAATCATGCTACCTTCGATAAACCCAATAGCAGAAGCAAAATTCTGCACAGTGTCCAATTGGGATGCGTCCGTTAAAGCATCCGAAGGAATATCACTTTTTACTCTTTGTTGGATTTCGGTATTATTCTCATTCAGCTCTTGAAAAGGTAGAATATCCACTTTTGCTACCAATACTGGTATCGTAATACGCTGATCTTCAAGTTTTGCTTGTTGCCAGTTGAAACTCAGCAAAAACACAGCTAATGCGAGGATGAATAATATCAATAGTCGGGTTACGGGCGTCCACCAACGTTGTAATAATTGTTTCAAAATGATCCTTTCCTCCTTTAGTTATATTGGGTTTCTACTGGAATCCGCCGAACAACCGAGACTTTTTCACTCCAACCCGGTATCAACATTTTTGCCCGCGTGGAAAACTGACATGTCACGATTGTACTTCCGGACGAATTAGTCGTTATGTCTGTGATCAGTTGGCTCTCGTTCATATAATGCCCTTCTAGTTTCTCATCTAATTTCATTTGCGAACGAAAAGAAGCCCGGATCGTACTTCGTAGTACATCCGGGTCCATAATGACTTTCCCTCCATGGCTTGCATCCACTGCTTCTAATGCATGAATGACACCGATATTGATTGCCATTTCTAGGCGATCACCGCCCCGATGATGAATCGTTGTTACAATGATGATACTTCCCACTACTGGCACTACAATCGCAAACAACAAAATTATCGTCCATACTTTAAGCCAACCCATCATGGTTTCAGTCGCCTCCTCGCAACAGTATGCGAGCAGTACCAGGTATGGTCTCATCAATCTTCAATGTCTCGTTCATGATTCCAAGTAGCTTGTACGCCCAAAGGGGATAACTTGACGTATAATGGATAGTTAATGGGTCATAACGTTGTACTAATTTAGGAGTTGCTGCGAAAGTCACTTTACTTGGATCGTGCCCCATCGTTCGGATCATGTCTCGAAATCTCTGTTCGCTTCCGGCATCAGCTCCATTTTGCACTGTCATCACGCCCATTTCTTGTTTGGCCGCATAATTCAAATCGCTCTGATAGATAGACGCTATAATGAAATTGACAATGAATGCAACAATCACAACCCCAAAATAACCAAAGAAAAAGAGACCCATAATATCGGCTGCATTACCACGTTCTTGCCGGAACAAGAAGCTAAGGCGGCGTCGAATGTAGGTGAACATATGGCTTCCCTTCTTTCGATTATGAAATTTGATCCATCCAGCTTTTAGCCTTAGTGAATCCAGCTGTCACCAGCTCCTTGGCTTGTGGAACGAACATGACGATGAGTACCAGGCCTACAATAATGAGCGCCACAGCCTCAATGGAGATAACGCCTTTTTGAGTCGTAGCAAGAGTGTACATACGCCCAGTTATACTTTTATTCAAAGCAGTTACTTTTTGTTTGGAGTAGCCCAGTAAAAAAACCATTATTTGTTTTGCAGATTTCACAAGTAAAGTTGTGTTTTTGAACATTTTCAGCATTATAAAAGCTCCTTTTGTCCTGTACGGACTAGTTTTTAGAATCCATTGACTAATACAACAATTTTGCTTGCCATTAATACCATAAAAATGATACATATCAGAGCAGCAACACCGAAAAATACATTTAATAAAGCAGGTTTGGCACGGTTCTTTTCTTGTAAGCGCGCACGGCGTAGTGAGCGCATATCCATTTGGATCGATCGCAAAGCACTCTCCGATGCTTCAAATCCCGAATCGCGTACCATCATGATCACAGAGACCAAATTGTAGACAATAGGATGCCGTATACGATCAGCAAATTGCTGTAAGGCTTCATACTCGCCATAAGCAGAGTTTGTAATCAACTCTTTAAGATGGCGTGCTAGTGCCGGTTTACACTGCTGACTGACTTCGATCCAAATGCCTTGAAAGCTTTTGCCTGTTTCAAGTGCGATCTCCATTCGATCAAAGAGCAGAGGCAGATCACCCAGAATCAAGCTCTCATTCTTTTTTACTAACGTATCAATATGGCGTATGCCGACCCAAATCATAAAAAATAAGGCTAGGACTGCGATAAGATACATCAGTGGAAGATGACGTACTTGTCCAGCAATCACACAAGTCAAACTAACAAGAATAGATAATAAAAAAAGCCGTGTGAGGTACGCTTCCAACGTGTTGTTCTCACCCAGCTCTTCATATTTTTTTCGCAATTCTTCCGGTATGATACGGTCTATGAAACGGTAGATCATCTTCTGTATTGAGGACTGTGGTTGATGCCGAACACGTTGGAGCGCTTGAAATGCACGTAGCGTTTCTCTATACCTTGAAAATCCCGGCAACGCCAAAGAAGCCAACAAGAAAAACATCGTGGCTACGGACAGTGATATAAGGATACTCATGTTTCGATTTGAACTCCTTTCACGAATGATACGTTATGGATCAGGCATCACGCATATCAAAGCGTGTTAATCGGTTTAAGAACAGGACTGCAAAAAGCGTATTTACACTCAGGGCAGCAAGTAATCCTTGACCCAAAAATGTATTCATACTAAGCGTCATGGCAACCGTGTCTGCCATATTCAGTTCCATCCATTTGAATAGAAATGGCAGAGTCCACAACATCAGATGCAGAGTAATCATATTCCAGCGTTTTCGTTGATTGACCAATTCGACTTCTTGAATATCTAAAATATCCAGCGAAATATCATCAACAGTTTTAGCTATGCTACGCACCATTCGAAAACTATACCCTTCGTTTCGTCCAAGTAGTAGTTTCTCACACAGATCTTCAATGCGTCGAAAAGTCAATTGCTGCTTTAGGTAGTGTAACGCTCGCCCTGGTTCTCCCCGATCAATAGAGATGATTTTTAACATTTCTAAAAAAATAGGTTTGGTGGCTCCATTCATTAACGGCACCGTTATATCCAGTGCATACTCTAAACTTCCACCTTCTTGTAGTTTCGATGTAAGTAGTCGTAAATTGGGAACACAGCTCATCAAAACGCGTCGCTTTCGGCGATAAATGATATCCTCCATCACCAGCGTAGGAACCACCCACCCAGCAACGACACCAACGATAATCAGTAATATATTCTGCGTCAACCAGACCAGGATTGCCCCTACACCAAGCCCACAAGTGACCATACAACCATAATGAAAAAAAGACCATTCTAGTCCTAACTCTGCACCTCTACGCTTCATAGAGGGCACACCAAACCGGACTTTCCAAAATCGTTTTTTTTCGCCAAAAGATGTGTGTTGAGGTAAGATAAATGAAATACCTCCTACCATGAGAAAAGAAACAATCATTGAGACGATAATGGTCATCCTTCTACCTCCTGATAGGAAATATCTTCTGTCTCAAACCGGCACCAGCGCCGAATCTCCTCTTCTGAAAATTGATCCTGATTATAGATTTTGTCTCGCATCCGATTCGTTTTCAAATATCCTACCTGAATATGTCGCTTCGTATTTCGATCAAAGCGGAAAATGACATTCATGATCGGCTTTTCCACACCTTCATATCGAACCAACTCACCAATGCCCATAATGGGACGCCGACCATCACGCTGACGCTGCAAAAACAAAAATAAATCCAAAGATTGACTGATTTGAGCGGCTGCGGCTGGCGTATTACCACACAGTTGCAAAATACGTGTCGCTCCTTCATCCATGCCGTTTCCGTGTGTAGATGTCCAAACGACGTGTCCGGTATTAGCTGCTTTGAGCATTTCACTCGCACCATCCTCGTCGCGACTTTCTCCGATCAGAAAGCCCCACGGATTCAAGCGTAGTGTTGTCCGAATCAATCGGCTAGGTGGATAACTTTTCGCTGGATCTTCAACAATTTTGGTCAGCAGTGAGATCAGATTGGGATACTGTAAATATTGTTCTTTACTGCTTAACATGACTTCGGGTGAATCCTCAATACTGATTACTCGTGTTAAACGATCCAAATACAGCAAAAAGCGAATAATTGCTGTTGTTTTCCCCGCATTGGTTCCACCGACCGATACCACACTGGAGCCGGCTCGAATAGCAAAAGACAAAAATTCAAGCATTTCGGAAGAAGCTGTACCACTGGCGATATATTCTTCATCCGACAATACACGCGGTGGAAATTTACGGATAGAAACAATGGGTGATCCCATACTGAGTCCACTTCGGCGTTCCCGATCCGCCACTGCACAAACACGCGTTCCGTGATAGACGGTATCAATAACCGGCTCGTTACTGGTAAGTTGTTTGCCCATCACATTGAGCATCCGATTGATGATTCGGTACAAATGATCAATATCTTCAAACGAAACATCAGTCACTTGCATGACTTGTCCACTTTTTTCGATCACGATTTGCTTGGGGCCGTTAATTTCAATATTCACAACACTGGCATCATCCAATAGCGGTTGAAGTATACCCAGTTCGGTAATTTCCTTTTGTACAAACTGCGTTACGTCTTCTAAGGTACCCGGCAAACTACCTGCTCGAGACATGCGTAACAAATCGGAAATATAAAAGCGAACCCGTTGCCGAGCATCTGCATCCATCAAAGAAGCAACAAAATCGTCCAAATGCTGTTCTTGTAGTTGCTGACGAATTCGGTCAGCGACAGCGATCCAATCCTTCGTTTGCTTCAACGTAGAACGTATAGGTATAATCTCTGGTTCCAGCCCAGAAGAAGCTAGGAAATCAACGGAATGAATGTAACCGATAGGATACTGATCTGATATCGAAGCCCGTACTGCCGGTGCGGTATGACGAGATAGCGGCATGTCCTTGATTTTGTTCCAAAGTATTTTAGGGGACACAATTAACGGCTCTTTGAGCGTATGTGCGATTGAACGATCCGTCGTATAAAAAAAGAACTGCTGCGTAGGAAATTGATAATCTTCTGTCAGCCGTTCCATCGTTAATCGATTATATGTCCAATCCCCAATATCTCCGATCATAAGTATATGGATATCCGCTTGTTGCAACGAAAAAAATGTGGTCGCCATATCCAGCTTGCCTTGCGTCACTAGTAAAATCACATCATATTCTTCCAGTGTCTCATTCACAATCCAGCCAGGCAGATCGATCAGCGTTTTTGCATGCTGTACCTGCTTCATCAGAGACTGATCCAGCAGCACATGCGGATTCAGTAATATATAATCGGTTTGGCCTTGCCGAGAAATATAATCGGTCAGCGGTTTTAACTGTTCGCGATCCATATCGAGCAACAATTGATCCATACTTTGGCTGGATGAAAGTTGTCGCAACTCTTTATCCTTCCAAATGGTTGTTGCGAGTCTTGGTAAGCTAAGACAAGGCATTTCCACTACTAGTGTTTTCATCGTGGCAAATGATTGGAGCACTGCCATGACACCCCTACTGATATCGTTTAAATTAAAATTTGAAATCGAGATTACTCTGGCACGCTGAGGTGATTCTTCGGCTAGCTTGCTTTTCTCTGATGGCTCTTTTGGTTTCCACCATTTCAATCGATAATCCCTCCTTATCATTGGTTCAGAACCAGAATTTCCTACGTGGTTTTAACGTTAACTTATCTTGTAGTAACTGCCCTTTTTCGGTGAAAGGATGCGACAAAACATTCTGGATGATCGAAGCGCAATCTTCTTTTAATAAGGTCTTGCACAGTGTTGCTTCCTCTTCATGAGCATAATTCAGTACGCTATGTGCACGTTTCATCAAGAGTTGAGCATCACTTAATAATGGAACCCAACGAGCCATATCCCATGGCGAAGCTGGAAAAGCTAGGATTGGAATCTCACTCCGCATCAACCAGTGCGCTGTTGATTTCATGTTGATAGCACCTTGCTCACGCACTATCAGCACACCTAGATCCATCACAATAACCTCATATTTTCCACTTGTCAGAATTTCCATCAATTTCTGCTCGTCGGATGCTGGAAAGAGATCAATTTTTTGTACACGGATGGGGATTTTCTTTTCCGATGTAGGTGCCAGATAGCATAAATCAGAATGTTTTTGTGGGTCAGTGATTTCAATAAGAGCTGTTTTATACGTACGGGAGGCTTCAAATGCTGCTTGTATGGCTGTATGTGTCGTTCCACTCCGTCCAACGATCGCGCCTACTGCAATAACCATCGTCTGTGCTTTGTGCGCTACAAATATGGGGGCTACTATATCTTCTTGAGATACGTCTACCTTTCTGATTTCATGTTCAATCGGTACTTCTTCCAGTATTTGTTCTTCTTCAGGTAGCGGATAACTTTGTTCTATCATAGGCATAGGAGCAACAGCTTCAGTTTCTGACTCTAGTGGATCTTCCTTTGCTTCGATATCCAACATCTGCTGATCCTGCTCTACCATTTCAGTAAAGGCGCTAGTTTTCGATTTACGTCGTAGCCAAGAAGGAAGAGCAGACATTCGATTTCGTGCTTCTTCTTGAAATGACGATTGCCGAATCAATCTAGTATCGTGTTTTGACGAAGGTGTCGTTACATCTAGCTTAGGTACATCGGCAATCGTTTTTGGAGTGACAATCCAGGATACTATATCTTCAATGTCAAACTTTTCCGTCACATACACATCATAAATCCCGTACATTCCAAGTGCTTTTTGCCAGTCCAAGTCTGGCTCTGGCAAGATGACAATCAGCCGCGTTTGTGGGATACTCATACGAATCTTTTGAAGAAGTGTAGTACTTTCGCGTTTATTCGCGGCTCCTGCCGCCGCATCCAAAATGGCAACATCTGCTTGTAGTTTTCCTGCTTCTGCTGCAATGTAACATTGCTCCAGTGTCACATCTGTTCCCACAATAGTATAATCGCGGTGTTGTAAGGAAGTAGCTAAACGTCCCACGATGGCAGTATGAAAAACCAAATGTAGATTCATGAGGATTCTCCTTTTAGTGTGAATACCCATTGTAGTACTGACATCACGAAATCACTCAATGGATGCCAGTACTGAATAATGCAATAGCCTACAACGGAAAGGAACAAGGTCAAAAATGCAATAGCCATCACCTTTTTGAAAAATAGACCTACCGTTAATAGGATCATAAATACAATCAAGGCGATGGCAATATACAACTTGCCACCAGATTGTGCCATACCAAGCAGTTCTTCTCCCTTGTGCTCCAAATTGTCCCCCATTTGTTCCGGATTAAATTGTTCCATCCGTTCCTGAACACTACTTGATGAGGGTGTTGTTGCTTCTGCCCACGACTGAGCAGGCAGCAATAAGAAAAGCAAAAGTACAATGATCGTACACCCTTTCATGGTTTGGCTCCTTTACTTCATTTTGGATAACTGATCGTACAGAGCACTTACGTTCCGAGTCCAGTTATCTCCGTCGCCTGCGTAGTAGCCACTCGGATTATCCCGGCTACTAAGCCATTCAATTGGATTTACCTGACTTGGACGACCTTTGGACAATTTAATAATCGTATTGGCTGCAATACGCGCAGATTCACCTGTCGTCAATGTTGAGCCTTTCCCTGTACTCCACGAACCAAAGACGTTCCATGGATTACGGATAATTCGACTGGCTTGTGGATGACTAGCAGGAACAAATGATTGCTCTGCACCTGTGATGGCAAGTAACAAATGAGGATCTACATTTTTAGCTTTGCCAGCTGCATCAATCATTTTCAATGTCTTCACATTTGCTAATGCTGAGTTTCGTGCTTGAAGCCATTGTTGAATTGCAGCAATATGCAGTGCACGATACTTGAGCGGATCACCGGTATAACCGAAAAAGTCCATCGGGTCGACGGGATTACCACTGGTTCGAACCTCAAAGTGTAAATGAGGTCCAGTGGAACTTCCTGTTGTTCCCACTTCACCGATCGTTTGACCGGATTGGACTTCCTGTCCGCTTTTCACATTAATGCGAAATAAATGATAATACCTTGTCTGCATTCCATTTTCATGCTGGAGGATGACAGCATTTCCGGCGTTTCCCATGGCTGCTGCATACACTACAGTTCCATCTGCTGAAGCCAGTACAGTCGTGCCTTGTGGGGCGCCAATATCCACCCCATTATGCATTTTTCTCACTCCCGTTATGGGATGAATCCTCACTCCAAAACTGGAAGTGATTCGGTGTGATGCTGGAACCGGCCAAAGTAACGTTCCTCCTGCGACAGGTGACCACGAATCATCTGGTAAAAATCCACCCTCACTTTCATCCGCAACCAGATATTCCATCCAGTAATCCATTAGAAATTTTTGATCTTTTTCAATAACATTCCGTTTAACCAGTAGTTCCTGCATTGGCTCCCAATCTTTTTTCGTTGTCTCTACACTCGTTACAGCAAACCAATATACGGTTTTCGTTAACTTTCCGCATTTTGAGCTTTTCGTTTTTTTCGATGTATTGATACTTGGCTCATATGCATATACAAACTCGTTCTGCATGGTATTGGCTTTCATGAGTAGTTCCTTGTTCACTATCGTTGTTCGCTCTTTGACTACATAGGATTTTTGGGTTGCTCCATTGACGCCGCCACCAACTGCGACACAGATCTGCTCGACCGTTTTCTCCTCACGTGTTTCCCACGTGAAAAGCGGTCGCACTTCTTCAAACATCTCTTCCGGCTTAGGAATAAAATTCTTTTGTTCCATAACTTCTGCCTCAGGATCATAAGTTTTTATAAACTGCGGATCGTTCAGCGTTCGATCCATAATAGCTAGCCATCCCCATGGCAACTCATAGGGATCAACTTGCGAGAGCTGATGATCATTCAAATCTTCATTCCATCGCGCCGCAACGGTTTGATAATCCTCCAACACATCCGATTGTTCCTCTTTGGTGCCAGAGAAGAAGGCTTGTGTCGGATCAGTGGCTGTACCGAGAATCGCTTCTTTGGGCAATTCAAAAATGGCATAGTACGCCACAATACAAATGATTAGAATCGCACCAATGCCCAGTATATACGGCCATGTAGATGACCAAAGCGCTCCTAATGCCTTCATTAAAAGGCGTTGCAGCACCATTTTGGCAGCGCGTTTACCCCACTCTCCCATGTCCATCAAACTACCTCCTGCTACAAGTCATAATTGTAGTGACGAGATCCGGAACGAGTCGGAGGCTGCTCAACCTCTGCTCTATTAGTGGTAGTTGGAATCGGACGTACAGGTTCTTGCGTTACCGAATCAGCTCGATTACTTGGAGTAGGTGCCGACGGTCGTTCTCGTTGCTTGAGGAACGGTGGGATCGTTGCAACAGAGTCAGAACCGATACCCGAATCTTGTTTTACTACAGGTATATGACCCTTCGATTGTCCAAGCGAAAAAATTACAGGCGCCGGTTTAGAGAAGCGAGGCGAAGCCTTGCCCCTCACTTTGTTCTCCGTTCCCGAATGTGGTAATGCACTAGGTAATGCACTAGGTAAAGCATGATGCCCACTTTCAGATTTCGGTTTATTGCTAATCGGTGTAACTGGTACGTGCCCTGATGCAGTGACCGATTCTTTCGATAGCGTTGGGATCGTTACAAATGGAGTCGCTCCTGATGATACCGCTCCTAAAGAAGAACTTGATTGCGACTGATCTGAACGAAACGGATGAATGTTTGCCTGCATAGGCTGTATCATATGATGCCCGGAATCTGCGCTAGAAGGCTGTACGGATTCGTCCAAAGTCGATCCACCTTCTCCCACTTGTGGAATCGAAGATACCATATCTGCCGCTTTACGTTGTTCTTGCCAATGCTGGATGCCCTGCATAGCAGCTTTGGATACTTGAAACCCGCCTCTTGCCAACATTTCCGTTCCTTTCCCCGCCCAGCCTCCTACTTTTGCACCTACGGCAGCGCCAACTAGCGGATTCCCTGCCATCAGTCCAATGGACGTACCTGCCACCGTTCCTGCGGCTTTCGCTCCATAATTTAGGGCAAACCCAGCGACTTTTCCGCTACTCTGCGCTGCTCTACGTTGCCAAGTCGGAGCAGCCATTGTCGGTGCTCCTGTACCGTTACTTGCAGCAAACCCGCCTTCGGATTCAGGCAGATTACCTTCTCCACCTGATCCATTTTGCTGTCCTTGTCCTGTATCTTTTCCGCCCTTCATTTTCTTGCCAGCATCTTTGGAGCGAAACATACGTCCGAGTGCCATCATACTTCCGACACCAAACATGGAACCAAGTCCACCACGCTGTTGTTCTTGACCGCCCATTAACTTGTTTAAAAGAGCATAGATACCTGAGAATCCAAATAAGTAAGCAACGATGATCCAGTTGGATACACCATCAGAACTGTAACGTAAGAGCAAGAAAAATAGCCCTAACGCCAAAGCATGGGCACAGGGCATAATCATATGAGACCAAAACAAATCCCACCAGGTTTGCAAACTATGGCGAAATTTAGGGAAGATCGTGAGCACCGCCGAAACCACAAAGGTAGAGACAAGAATCATCAGCATGATGGTTCGCATGGTATATTGATAATTGAGTATTGCCGTCATTATCGCTGCAAGTAGAACCAAAACACCGACAACAAATCCACGATATTTGATCATTTCTCCATAGCTTTCAGCACCATTGCCCCAGATCATATTCAAAAATTTGTCCATCTGTACACCATGATCAACAAGTGCATTCCAGATGATATTGTTGAACGTTTCCACCACATCGGCTACAAATCGCCAAATATAGTATCCAAAACGAATTGATAATATAGCTATGAAAAAAGCTGCCATATAGTCTTTCCATTGACTACGTGTTTCTGCTCGTGTGCTATTCCAGAGAGATAACAGGGACAGTACAACGACAATCATAACGACCGGGTACGGCATGAAATGCTCAAACGTTGAATACAGCGCATCGACTGCACTCATCATGCCTTCGTTGAAAACACCGAGATACAAATGGTCTTGTACACCATCACCTTGTAGAAAACCATCACTGGTAGGATTCGGATTCTTATTAAAAACTAACAAGGTCACATCTTTCATGCCGAAAGATTGAATTAAAAAGTTAGCTGTTCCGATTAATACATCCGAAACATTTCGTTCAAGCAGTCCTGGCTGGTTCTCTTCATTGGAATAATACGAATTCATTTGCTTTCCAATAACACCATTACTTTTGGATGACTCCGACGATTCAGACGACGTGTTGTCCTTCTCTTTTTGCTGTGCGACAGCTCCTTGAGCATGAACAGATATTGGTATAACAGTGAGGCAAAGTAGCGAAACAACACCTAATGACCAAAGCCACTTACGCATAATTTCCACTCTCCAATTCCCGAATATACTGTTTACGCTCAGCATATGCACGATCGTTCGGATCAGTGGTGAACAACATATGCTCAAGTGGAGAGGCATCCACATGAGCAATGACGGACTGATTATCCACTTTGATCAGCATATCGCCTTTTCCAGCTTGATACACAAGGAAATCCGCCTCGCCTTCGGTCAGTGCCAATTTTCCTCGTACAGCATCAATATCCAGTGCTTCCTGAATCCCAATAATCTTAATCGGGCTATTTTTGATGGCTGCCATACCTGCTTTAGATTGAGTGAACACTTCCAACCCTTGCGTAACCGATATAATCCCCGTATTAGTAGAACGTCCCTCGCGATAAGCACGCTCAGACCATACTGCTCCAAAATCTTCGTCCAAAAAGATATTTTGACATTCCTCAATAATCAAATTTTTTCGGATATCCAGAAACTTCTTACACCAACGCTCCATGAGCCAGTTTTCAGTAACAAATAGACCAATTGGACGCATAATTTCAGCATCTAATCGATTGATCCCAAATGCAAAAAATGGTGCACGCTTTAATTCAACGGTTGACTGCCCATCAAAGATGGCGTACGATTTCATCGTTCCTTTTTGCGTAAAAGGACTTAGCAGTTCCCCAGCCTTCCGAATATCTTCGTTTGAGTTTTGTGCCATTTTATCAAGCAGTCCAGAAAGGATCGGCATGTGTTTACGTCTTTGTCGTGTACGAAATTGTCCATCATTTCTTGCATCCACCTCAACTAAACTAGTTGGATCAGACGTAATGCCTGCATCTGCATACTGTTCACGGATTGCTTTTCCAATAAATACTTTAACAACACCAGTTAAAACCTTGCGATCATATACGGAGATCATTTTAAAGACGACTGCTTGTACAGCATTCGCCGCCTCTTCAATATCTACAAAGCGAGTGCCGTCTACTAACTCGGTCACATCCACATCGTAAGGATTCAAGCGATGTTTACTATGTTCACTAAGCTCAATGTAGGGACAACCATTTGCCCTTGCAAAGTCAGCATACTCACCTTTCCAATCAATCACGCCAATTTGTCTTCCAATATGCGTTGACCGATGGGCAAATAACATAGTGCAGTAGGTTTTGCCTCCACCTGACCTTGCAATAATACACATGTGATAATTTACAAGATCCGGATGCCAATTATCTAACCAGACTGGGCGCCCCTTTCGATCTTTCCCCATAATAACGCCGGTTCGATGATTCAGGCTTCCTCCACTAAATGGGAATAAATCAGCCAGGTTAGAACTTTCTAGTGACAGTACATGCTCTTGTGCATGGTTATAGACTGGTGCTGTAGGCAAAACAGCTTGTAAGGCTGCTAACTGCTGTGCATCTGCGGATCGTAAGTACAACGACTTACCAGAAAACCGTTGAATTAAAGATCGACAGAGTTTCATTAATGATTTCCAATCGGTTGTACTGACAACCACTTGGATACTTACACGAAAACTTCGTTCAATATTGAGTCGAATCCGTTTTTGACGTTGCTTGAGATCAACAATTTCGTCTCGCATCGCATCAATTTTACGAACATCTTTTTCATCCGCCAAATCAGACAGAAGACCGGCTATTCTCCGACCAATTTGATTGAGTTCTGTATCATTGGCTGACGGAAACACATGAAGAATTAAATCGACATCTCCTTGACCGTTCTTGGTTTGAATTAAAGAATCGAGCATTTTAGCCCATGTGTTTCCAGACGCGATTTCGACAAAAAAACTACGAAAATAACGTGCGGCTGTTATCGTACCGCCTACTTCCACTGCATAACTATCTGTCTTCACCTGCTCCGCTGTTAAGTCACCAGGTAGCGTTTCTTTCATCAAAGAAGGAGCGGCAAAATCAATGCCGTTCGCTTTTCCCACATCCAAAGATGGTTCTTCAGCTTGATTCAATGAAGACTTTTTCCATCTCCACTTCAAGCGATTTCCTCCTCAGATGACATGTCACCCTTCATGGACATGGAAGTTTTGGTTCGTTTAAAGCTATCTTTCATCATGGCATCGATCATTCTCGCTTGAGAAGACAATTCACGGTTCAACGTCTGGTACGTATAGTTCCAAACGCCAGCGCGATCGAGACGCAAATAGCGCATCCCAATTTGCTCACAAAAACTAAAAACATTCTCCGCTGCTTCTTCCAACATTTGAAGAGCCAATTCATTCTTTTCTTCATTGGATAATCGATTTTGGGAAGAACCAAGCTGACCCAGTGCAGCATCGACTTTACTAATACCAATCTGCACACCATTCACTTTAGCTGCTTGTACCGGGTCATATTCGAGAATAAAATAACCTCGGTAATCGCGAATCGATTCATGTTCTAAGCTTTCGTCCATATACGCACTAACCATTCGTCCGGATTCTTTGAGCGCTGGATAATCATCAGACAATTGTGCTACCGATGTATCATAATCTCTAATGTAATCCTGCATTTCAAACAGTTGCGATTGCATCACCATTTTATACGGTAGGGATAGCGTATTGATTAATCCAAAAAAATTAGACCAAATCGCTTTTTGCTCTTCTATGGATGCATTATCTGTATTAATCGGAGCTACTTCTAAGACCAGCCGAAAAATATTGCCCTGTTGACTCATACCATCCCATGTTACGACAGGGTGATCTCCACCAATCATATGTTGCACGGTTAGTTTACGAGAAGACGTTTTTTTCTTGTTTCGAAAACATAAAACAATTACAAAAATAACGATAGCGATGAACCAAATCATTCAAGAACCTCCTTTACGATACAAGAATAAACGCTTTTTGGTTCGCAAGCGGATGATCATGACATAGTATTTCCAAACTGGCAGATTCGTTGAAGTTTGTCGAAAATAACATAAATACATGGAAATTACGAAAGGAATAGCATAATGCAAACGGGAATACAGCCAGTCATTCCCTATTGGAGGAACCAGATGACTCATTTTTATAGATAAATAAATCCCCGATCCCCACCATAACAGTTGCCCAGAACTAAGGCCGATACCAAACACCGATAAACACTTTTCCTTGATTTTGCTCTGATACGGAATTGGATGAAAATGTCCCCACATATGATCTTCCTTTCTCTTACTTCAATGTTTCGGCAATATCCACGCCAAAAATACCGAATAAAAACCCTAGAATAGGCTCCGTCCAGAACGTGAATGCCAGACACGCTAAGAATGCTAGCGATTGAATTTTAGTCTGACGCAGTGTGTCTGGACTGAATCCAGCTCCAAAAAAACAAATACCCAGCCAAATACCAAAAATAATAGCACCAAAAATAGCGATATGACGAAATTTGTCTAAAAAACTGTTTGTAGAATTATCGACTTGGGTTTCTAATTTATCAGTACCTGTCAGTTTATCTTTAATGCTTGAGCCGCCACCGTTGACCCCAGTAGCATGAACAGTTTGCTGCGGTAACACCACACCCATAACAGATACCAGCGATATAACCAAAACCAATAACATTATCCTTCTCTTACATTTCTGTAAAATCATTCAACGTTCTTCCTCTCAACCAAATTTCAAAACAGAATTTGAAAATATTGATAACCCTCCAATACCATCCATGCTCCCCAGCCTGCAAGACTAAGACTTTCGACAAATACTGGCGGGATACCAAACAAAGGTACACCAAACTTGAAAGGAATAGGCCAAAGTAAAGCAATACGCCCCGTAAAAAGATCAAGCAACAAATGTGATCCGTAGCCAACCAAAAATGGCCACTGCCAGCTTGCATGGAAGCCAAGAAGTAGCCATATACCTAATCCAAAAATTAGACTATGCGTAATCGTACGTTTACCAAAACTCTGCTCCAAGGCTGTTGGCAGGATGGGAACAAAACGTCCCATTAGGCTGTTTGCGCGATCGATATCCGGAAGTAAAGATGCTACGGCAACGATTAGCAATGATACAGGAGAATGGATCTCCAATAATGCAGCAACCGTCACACTACCAATCAAGTGTGTAGCACCGTTCATAGCGCCTTACCCTTCAAAGCACTCTCACAGATCATGTTCAAAAACGTATCTGTCAATTCAGGGTCAAATGCTTTCCCTCGTTCATAACGAATATAATCCAGCACCTGACCTAGCGCCCAAGCTGATTTATATGGACGTTCCGAAGACAAGGCATCGAATACATCACACAGTGCGACAATCCGACCAGCAAGTGGAATTTCTTCGCCTTTGAGCTGATTCGGATAACCCGTTCCATCCCATCGTTCGTGATGTGTCGCAATAATTGTTTTAGCTACGTCCATTTCTTCGCTGTTATACACGGATAAAATAGACAACCCATACTCTACATGTCGCTGCATCATCTCCTGTTGCACTACAGTGAGCGGCTTTGGCGATTGTAAAATGGATAAGGGAATCGAAATTTTTCCGATATCGTGGTACTTTGCTCCAATACCAATCAACTCTGCCTCACGCTCAGTGATAGACAACATTCGTGCAAAGTCTGTTGCTAACACGCTGACACGGCTAGCATGCTCTGGATCCACTATACGGAGTACATTTTGTAAAATCACTGACTTTCATCCTCCCTTCTTACATGGACTGCACAAGCAATTTGATGGCTGTTTTTCGTTCTCCATCGATCTCAACATCAAAGAATGACGGAACGACTACCAAGCTATAACCATTTGACACGGTCATCCCCCGTGCCACGGCTACAGACTTCATCGCCTGATTGAGTGCTCCGGCACCAACCACTTGTAGTTCAGTTACTTTTTCGCTCTGGATCGCAGAAGCGATAGCTCCAGAAAGAAAACTGACTTTCGTCTTTGTTGATACCTTGTACACTACTACTTCTTCCTGACTGCCAACTGTCGCTAATTCTCCTGTACGTGCTATTGCCATATTGATTTCTCCTCGCACTTTATTTTAATGGACAATGCTGCCCACGCCCTTTGGAATGCAAAAAAGCCAGCAGTCGTATGAGAGTTCATACAACTACTGGCTTCGCTTTTTATTTTGTACATATAGTCTTTTGAAAATAAAAAAGGCCCCAAACTGGGCTTATGTAACACAAATTGATGATAGACGCTTTTTGGGCTAACTCCATTATAATAACAAAAGCAATAGTAAGCAAGAACTTTTGTGCGTATTTTTCACTTTTTGAGCTATAAGATCATGTAAACATGGGGCTGAGGACAAAAAGGAAGCCGCTGTGCCGATCACTTCCCACATCAGCAGGCTATGTAGCCATGCCATGGTACCATCCATTCCCTCAGCCCCTCTACTAGAGTGACTATACCTTCATTGTAGCAGGAAGAACAACTCTATCTGCCCTACCATTCATAGTTAACTTATTTCTTAGTATTATTTATAGAACAAAATCATTTAAATATGGTACTATTTTCTAAAGGAGTATAAAAAAATAAATTAAGTAAAATAACTAACCGCACTGAAAGGAAGCTGACTATGAAGTATATGCCTATTTTTAGATTTCGTGATAGCGAGAAAAAAGTACTTGAAAGTGTAGCTTATTCTAGCAAAATCATACCACTTATTGAAATTATCCAAGAGAAAAGACGCAGCAATATGAATGTGGATTGCTTTGATGAAATCAAATCTTATATTCAATCCACTGGCAATCGATTATTCATCGATGTTCCTCTGTACATTAAGTTAAAATCCAATACTGCACCAAACGTAGCTAATTTTCTTCGCCCGATCCTTGCTAATCCTTCTTTACGACTTTCCTATTTTAATCACTTTGTTGGTGAAAATATTATTCCTGTTGTAAGCTATAATCCTCACACACCCCTTTTTCAACAAAACTTTATTTCTAATGAGATCATGCAGCTAAGGAACTCTTTTGATCAAATTGCGATTCGGATTTCATTAAACCATGCACAATCGGCTTTGAATGAAGCGTCCCCTTACTTAATTCCAAATGATATCATCATTCTTGATTTGGATACGACTTCACATACAGACTCGTCTTTAGTACCTTTTTATCAGTACATTATTGACTACGCTCAGCAGCACCAATGCCAAACCGTGTTAGTTCGCGCTGCTATCAGCCCGGATACGACTAACACAGGTCTAACAAATAATCAGGTTATCTCCACACTGGACAATACCTTATTAACAAATTACAGCAATTACGGCTTTGATGCTTTTGGAGATTATTGTGGTATTAAGAAAGACGAACTAACCGAAGGGGGAAGTATCAGTCCCGGCTGTATTTTTTATCATTGGTGGGACAACGCATACTATGGTCATAAAGGAATTTATAAACAAGCGCCTACATTTACATCAATGGTTGTCCCTTCTGTAATGTCTTCTATATCATGGAATAATTATCAAACTATAAGCCGCCAAGCTCATGAACACTCATGTCCAGGTTGTAGAATGATCAGCAATATAGCAAGAGGAACAGAAGCTGGTAATTCCGCTCCAAAGTGGAAAATTATTATATCCAGTCATTATCTGCATACGATGGAAGAGTTCTTATAATATACCCAGTATGGATCAGCATTGGATTTAAAAAAGGATTGAATATCAATAGGTTCAATGCTATCTATATGACTACAAACAAAATCCCACCGTTTCTGGAATCGCGCCTTAATCTTTTCCTTGAAATGGTGGTTTATTTTTGCGCTTGATAAAGATAATGAAATAAGTTCTTGTTTAGACTGTCGATCCAAAGAATCAATATTTAGATTTTCTTCTTTTAGAATCTTATCTAGTTCTTTTGCTGTCAAAGTAGATAATTGAAAAGAAGCATCAATATTCGGATTTCGTAATCGCTTTTGTTTAAAACTAAATGGTAAATCCGTTTTGCAATCATTATAAGTAACGATTCCACAAAAAGAAGGTACGTTTTCTTTCACCTTTTTGTAGTGATACGGATGACATACAACCTGTACATATTCAAATGCCTTACTATAGTCAGATATTTGTTTTTCCAACTTATCAAGTGAATCCAGTTCAGTTTTAATTTCATAGGCATAAGAATGTCCATTGATACGTGCATAATCCAAACGACTAGAACCTAAATTCAATTCAAACATGGATACTTCGCCTTTTCGGTGAAGATACTTTTGTGATAAATGATACTTTACTTTCTTTTCACCAAAATACAAATTCATAACAATATTATTAACTAGCTTATGCCCAACAATATGTTCTTGATATGGAGAAATAACATCCTCGTAAATCATTTCAGGAAGTGTTCGTTTTAATAAGTCCCAAACCTGATTATCCAGTAAAAAAGGATGATAATGATCATGTAATGTTTTGACGATACGCGTCAATTCTTCCGCTGTTGTTCGCTGTTTTAGATCACTATGGATATTCATTTCAACGCTCCTTCACCACGCAATTATAGAATAACTTTCAGCAAAATGCACGAATTCTCTCTTTTACACTTTAATTATTTTATAAAAAAGGGGGTTAATAACAAATATTAGTCAATCCTAAAACTAATCATTCTCTGCTAACTTTTATTTACTCTTCATATGAAAGTTTAGATTTAATTCTATAACAGATCCTATAAATCAACTTGCTCCGCTTGGATGGTACATACCAAGTAACTTCTTGCCACTATGTTCTTTTTCAGCTTTCCATAATGATTGAGAATATCCTCTACCTCTTTCACGTTTATCTGCTCTTTTCTACACAGTATCATCCACTGAACATTCTTCCCATGTGTAACTGACGTTTTGAGCAACCCAATGTTCGACAGCCGCTTGTAACGCTTCTTTGGAACAGATGGGCTTTGCCTCTGATCCATATTCTTTCGTCCATACTAACTGAAGGTCTACTTCGTATTCGTCTCCCTCTCCGAAATGAAACAGAACACGAATATTTTTAAATGGCTGCATACTTTACCTCCTTCGCATATTTATAGAGTAAGAAGTAAGACCCATACACAAAATTCGCTCAACCCTTGATACGAAAGCATTTATAGCTATTTTAGGGTGTCACCAAAACGGGACACAGGTGTCACCTTTTGGTGACACCCCCTATGCAAAAAAATAGCCTATTTATTCTCCATTTTTTTACGCAATTGCTGTTGAAATTGCAAAAATTGCTTTCGGTTTACTAATCTCCCATAGGTTGCATAAGGTTCTACAATGGCTTTAATAGGTAGTTTTATCCCTTTCTTTTCTAACAGATCATGATGAGTCATAAGCTGCGTAATGCCACTTTCTAGCTTATTTTTGTCGCCACAACAAATAATCTCTGGAGATAAAAAAAACGGACGCTTAGTCACTTGGCGTCCGTAGATGCGGAGTTCATAAATATTTGCAAACTCATACATCACTCCTTTTTGTATGAGTTTGGATAACATTTCGCTTGTTTTTTGACGGCTGCGCTTCAACAGTGAAGCTAACTCTACAACTGAGCAATATTGATCTGTCTGTGGATCGATAATGGCATTTACACCTATTTTGAGTAAAGGTGAGAGGGTAAAAATAAACGCTAGTTCAGCAGGAGTTAAATACTGTTTTTGGCATAAATAAAGAATATTAGGATTAATTGTCTGTGAAAAAGGAGTACGATTAATGCGTTTTTGCCGAATAATGGTGAATCCTTGCTCCTCGGCTTTAACAGCCTCTTGATTGACTACACTTAGGTTCACTTCGTTACGGCATTTTGCCCGTTGCTCCGCTTGGTTCAGTCGCTGCTCTAATTCATTCGCCACCTTTAATTTCACCTCTCGAATATAGAAAGTTATTCTCTATACAAAAACACGGATGAAGACATCTCAAGTACATGTTGTTCAATCCGTTGCTGTAGCCCTGTATGACGAGAGACTTTGTTATTATTCTCAATCGCATAGCGTAGCGCTTGACGTGATCCGATCATTACAGCAATGTGCTTTGCTCGTGTTAAACCTGTATAGATATTTTCTCGGATCAGCATTCGATGATGTTCCATCGCTACAGGTAGGATTACAATTGGCGCTTCACAGCCTATCATTTTATGGATTGTAGCTGCATATCCTAGATTAAAATCGCGTAGTTCATAATAAGACAAAAGCACTTCCTGACTATAAAAATCGCAAAGTAACCCCATCTCATCGGTTTCCTTGCCCTCTTCATCCACTATAGGCTTAACTCCTATCACAGTACCGCTATCTCCATTTAATATTTTTTTACTGTAATCATTGCGACGCAGCCTTAAAATTTTGTCCCCTTGTCGATAGACCGTTCCTTGTACGTTGAACTCCACCTTGTCCACTGATGGTGGATTTACAGCAGCTTGTAAAGCAATATTTAACTCCTCTGTTCCAATTACAGATTTTTTCTGTGGACTCAGGACACAAACATCGTCGAGCTGATAACCTTTGTCTAAGAATCGCAACACACTTCGGACGATCAGGCGCTGAATCCCTTCCGAATTAGACTGCTCAATGAAGTGAAAATCGCCTGTACTTGTGTTCCATTGAATATCCTCACCATGGTTAAGCCGGTGTGCATTCATCGTGATTTGGCTTTGTTGAGCACGCCGAAAAAGCTCATCCAAGCGGATATGTGTAACTCCCGCTGCAATGAGATCGCGTAAGACATTACCTGGCCCAACCGATGCCAATTGATCGCTATCCCCTATGAGAACGACTTTTGTTTTGGGGCTAATTGCTTGAAAAAGATAATACGCAAGCTGAAGATCCATCATCGAGGTTTCGTCCACTATAACTAAATCAAACGGCAACGGCAGAGATTCCCCGTACTTTTGTTGTTGCCCTGGACGGAGATTGAGCAACAGATGTAGCGTTTCAGAATGATGTTGAGTGATTTCGCCCAATCGTCTTGCAGCACGAGCTGCTGGCGCACATAAGGCTATCTTTGTATCAGGGTATTTTTGCTGGTAAATGGCTAGTAAGGCTTGTACTGTTGTTGTTTTACCTGTACCTGGATTTCCCGTAATGATTAACAGATGATGCATAAACAATACTTGAATAGCTTCCCGCTGCTTTTCTGCCAGCACAATACGATGCTCACGTTGATATTCCCAAATTAGGTGATTAAGTGCAGGTACAGCTTGTGCCGGACGTTGCATCATGCAACTCACCTTATAAGCTAGATTCCTCTCATAGATATATAGAGACTTGGGATACACGCGATCCCCCTCCGCAATCACCTGTTCATGAGCTACCATCCATTGTAGTTCTGTGTATATCTTGCGCTTATGCACAGTACGTAATAGTTGCACCGTTCGATCAATAAGCTCCTGCTCTAGCAAATAACAATGTCCATTCCCATAACACATTTCATGCAGCACGTGGTGCAAAGCCGCATTAAGTCTGTAGGGTGAATCTACATCCATCCCGATCTGTATCGCAATCGTATCAGCTTTCAAAAATCCGATCATGGGTAGTTCTGTTAGCCGGTAAGGATTGCGCCGAATTATATCTATACACTCTGCTCCCCAAGTAACATAAGCTTTACTGATTAGTTCTGCCGTCATACTATAGGGCAATAATGTCATCATCACCTGCTGAATTTCATAGTTTTGCTTGATACTATCGGCAATCTTGGTAGCATTTTTCTGTCCAATGCCTCTGATTCTCAGTAAACAATCGGCTCCCTCGTGCATGATCTGCTCAATCGCCTGTTCTCCTAAATGTTGTAAGATCAATTCGGCACGTTTCTTCCCACAGCCCTTCACAAATTTAGAGCTGAGAAAAGTAATAACTTGCTCTGTAGTGGTTGGCAATGGATGTTCCCAGTGCGTCACAGCAAACTGTTGCCCATGCTTAGCATGCGTTTCCCAAGTTCCATATATGGTAATTCGCTCGTTTTTACCCACGCCAAATAGCGAACCTTTGATAACAACAGGTTCTTGTTCTTTTTTATCCAGTTGAAAATGAGCGATACCAAAATCATGCTTCGAACTCATTGGTCCATAGCGAGGATGAATGAAATAGTCAATGTGCCCTGTAAGTGCTTTTTCCATCAGGATATACCTAGCGTCTTAATAAAGTGCCGTAGCCGGTCAATCACTACGTGAGAAAGCGGCTTATCCTCCTCTTGAATCCCTATGTGTTGTAACATTATCCTTGGTAAGCGAATAATCTCCTTATGGCTACGTAAAATGCTCTTAACCCTGCTAATGATTGGATTTAACTTATGTTGCTCATTCAACAATTCCAACTCAGTACTTATCGTATTATCTTCCTTTGCGCCATTCACTATCGTCTTCTCTTGCTGAATCGCATAATCAAGAATTTTCTCCGCTTCTTTACGCTCTTGTGGTGTATCTGCAGTATTCGCTTGATGCAAAGCAAGTTTGACTTCTATTTCAGCCTCAGCTAATTTCTTCGCCTCTTCTTGTATGGTGTCTTCTTCTAATACTGTAGATATTTCTACCTGATCCGTTAAATCAAGCTCAAACATCTGCTGAAATTCATCTGCGCTGATAATTTGGCCACTTCGAGTAAATTGCTTGAGTACACCAGGGATACTTTTAATAAGATGCCACACATCATCTGCAATGTAGGCAGAAGTATTTTCTCCGTCTACAGCATAGTTCATCTCCAGAAAGATATAGCCTGGCATAGCCACACGTTTAATTGGCTTACCTAATTCCCCAGATTTCAAAATACGACGAGTTTCTTGCGAAAACGTATGAATTTCTTTGATCCACTTCTGGGCATTCTCATTTTTCGAGAATACCCATTCCATTAATCGTTTAACATTAGACTCTTTTCCAGTCATCACTTGAATTGCAAATGCAGCTCCCATCAGGATAACCTCCCTCATGTTTTTGCAGATTGTAAAATTAAGTGTGTTTATTACGTTGTTACAAGAATATTATTCTTGTTCGATGAGCCACTCTGTAAGAAACTTCCGAGTTTCCTTTACAGGAAAATACCATTTGTTTCCGATCTTTCGTTTAATAAAGCGTCTATCATGGAAAAAGGTATCCTGTATAAAGTTCCAGCTCATACAAGTGCGTCGTTGTAACTCTTTGGCATCCCAAAAGATATATTCTGCGTCGACCTCTTTGACCATTTCAGCGATTTGTTTTCTGCACATTTGCTTAATTTCAATAGGATCTAACTCAATCTTCATTAAATTGCTCATATAAGTCTCCTTTACAGGTAGCTCTGTGTATAGGCACTTAACTAGATTTTGTAGTAGACGAGTAACAGATTATCAGCCACTTAGTATCTTGTAAGATTCTTAGTACTTCAAGCATTTTTGCTTATCCGGTACATCCTTGGAAATGTACTCAATGCTTGCGGATTGTTTGGATAATTTACAACTCATATTCCGACATATCTATACTTATAGTATTTATTTTGGTCGAAAAAAATTTCAGGCTCTACTTCAAGTGCCTCCGCAATTTTTTGGAGTTCATCAGCAGAAATATTGCGTCTTCCTGTTTCTTTATGGGAGTAATTGGCTGTACTATAGCCTAATCTTGTTGCCATATATTCTTGTGTATACTTCTTTTCTTGACGCAATTCTTTAACCATCTCAAAAATACGCATTTAAATCACAACACTTTCTATACTATTTGTATAGTTGTTGTTTTGATTATATGTATACTATTTGTATATGTCAATAAAAAAAAATACATTTAGGATTGAAATTACAACAATATGTATATTATTGATATCATTAGTTTATCTTTGTATATACGATTGGGTAACTTAGGAGTGTGGATGATGAGAACTTTAGGAGCGCGAATAAAAGAGGAAAGAGAACTACATGGATGGACTCAAATCTACATGGCAAAAAAGATTGATGCAACACCAGCTATGTTATCTCATTATGAACGTGATTTCCGTGATCCTGATACAGATATGTTAGTCAAAATTGCAGACCTTTTAGAAGTGACTACTGATTATTTATTGGGACGAACAAACTATAGAAACACGGAAGAATATAAACGGACTTTAGATTTTGCAGCTGATTGGACCGATGACGAAAAAACTATAGCTACTGCTACCGTCCAGGCATTTAGACAAATAAAGAATAAATAGAAACAGTACATATTCGCCCTTCATTTGGCCTTACAGAGAAAAGAAGTTAAAAACCGTTCAAAATTAGAAACGGTTTTTAGCTTTTATTGATATTATATTCATCAGCCCTTACATTCTGAAAAAAATGAAAAAGTTTGATGGCATCTTCAAAGCCTCTACGATACACGGGAGCTATGCAATCTACACGTTGTATGTACATTGTCTCTAATTTTTCAGTAGCATCTCGTAAATGAGCTGGCAAATGTGATTTAATACTTGTCAGAAGCGCATCAAATTCACTATACTCTTTCTGAAATTTTTTATCATTTTCTTGGGTTATACTTTCGATTTGTTTTTCGATAGAAGGCCCAATAAATTCATACATACTCCATACTCCTTCCCATGTTTAGCGAAATTTCATACAGATGTTGTAGATTAAAAAAATAATATGATTTATATATAGATTATAACGAACAAACGTTCCCTTTTCAAGAGATTACTGAGTAAAAAGTAACACTTTTGAATCAATCGATTATCCTAAAACGGGATTAAAGTCTTATATAGATATTCTTGTATTAATAGTATAGTCACTGTTAGAAAAAATCCAGAAGTGAGATTTTTATAATAATTACACATGATCCTTATAATTTCATATTATGTATACTATCTTTTTAAATTTATGTGCAACAAAAAGACTGCCGAAATTATCCTGACAGTCTGTATCATGATTGAACTTCAATTCATTTGAGAATGAACATTAATTTTTACATACTTCTATTTATTACTCAACATGTAAGTAAATAACGATCTATGTGTTTGTGTCGATGTTAAATTCCCCAACCGTGTCCCAACGTTGTAATTGTATCTTGATGATTTACGATAAAAATTGTGCTAAGCACCAAAACGACCAACGTAATTTTTTTGATCATCTTCATCAATAGACCTCCTGCATAGATTACATAAATTTTTATACATGGTTACTTGTTCCTTAGTTGCATATACTCGATTCATTTCAAATAAGCTTATAGCTTTTAGTAAACTCGATTTTTCATCAATCTGTATAGCAGCTTTCATACTTGATAATAGCTTTTGTATGCCTAGGTTACCAGTTTTATTACTAAAAGCATAAATTGCATATTCCAAGTTATATTTTACTAAGCGAGAGATACTAATCGCTTGATTGTACTCCTCCATATCTAAGTCCTCTACTTCAATAGTTAGATATTCAGAGAATTCTTTCAGAATCTCATCGATGTTATAATGATATGTATTGGCTGAAGCTAAAAGGCTTTCTAGTCCATGAACAATTTCTTGTCTATTCTTTTTCAAAAACTCAACATATTCAGGGATATATTCCTTCCATCCGAGTTTGATTGACATCTGAAGTTTATTAACATATGCAAAATGGCTATATCGATCAACCTGTATTTTTCCTTTTTCATCTAAGCCTTCGAACCATGATAAGTCTTCATATTCCATATGCCAGTTCATTGCTGATTGATAATCTTCAATCATTTCGTAATATATGGCTTTCATTAAATAAGATTGTCCATAGTAATACACTAATGGCTGTACAAGATCTAAGTTATTAGTTTTCCATACATGATTCTCATATAAGGCGTGTGATAATTGCATTAGTTCTTCAGCAAGTTGATTCACTGTATCTGCATCGTTATGTAACCAAAAATAATGACCAGTGGAAATTAATGCTTCTAAAAGAATGGACTCTGGTAGATAACTACGATAGGGCATGAATTGGAGGACTGACATCAAAGCTTGTTTGGGATCAGAGCAGTAAATTTGAAACAATCGGAATAAACTGATAGCAAATCGCTGACTTTGATTGTACCGTTCGATCTGAATAACTGTAGAATACAGAACAGCAGAAGCGGCAGAGTAGGATAAATGATATAATTCTTCTGCACATTCAAATATGGCATCAATTTGCTTTAAATCATCATTTAACTCAAGCAATCGCTCCATCAAAACTTTGATAAGATCAAGTCGATCTATTTTTGCACAACTTTCAATAAATGACTTAAGTCGTTTCCAATGAGGTTTAGCGCGGAACATTTCGTTTATAAATTGTAAATAATAATAACCTTTAGGCTTTCCTGCTACCTGAGTAAAAGCATCAAGTAGATTAGAAGAAACAAGTTCTCCCGTCAGTGCTTTGCTAATCTGTCCAGCATTCATTTCCATTTTTCTAGAGAGCGCACGGATATTGAGTTTTTCCTGATCCATATACATTTTAATAAGATCTGCAATATCGTGATAGATCACTTAATTCCCCTCCATACTATTATTTAACCTCCTAAAAAACCCATAATTAATATTAAAATTATAAATCCCTTAAAATATATAGTCAATTATTCATTTTTAATTTTAAGTAACATTATTTTATATCGAAATAAATAGATTTAATCTTTCTTCTTTTCCAAAATCCAACAAAAAAATAGCACGAGCATTAGCAGTAACTATTTTTTCAAATCGTTCTTCTACATAATTATATTTATATACTCTCTCAGATTGATTGTACAAGATAAAATAAAAACCTGAATCTGAGGAAGAAATCTGCCAATCCTACGTGTAGAACTAAAACTATATACTCTTCTCTTATAAGCTCGTAAGCTATATTTAAATTTACGTCACCAGTAGATCACCCATAATTTCACACAAAGTGTGATGTTCTTTTAATTGTCCATATACGTAATTAAGTTCTTATAAAATATACTTCTGTATGAAGGATAGCAGTAGCACTACAATTAAAATTTTGATCCACAAGGCTGTAAACAACTAAAATTGTACCCCTCTTTTGAAGTATCCAAAAAGTAGCAATGAATCTAGGAAAATTCTTTTTAACCCTCAGGTAGCAAGCAACGCGAACTTTCCAGAGATTTTATGCTTATTTAGAGTACATACTTCTTGGTGTTAATATGTTATTAGTCAGATTTCTTATCTAACCGATAGTTAATGATAAAAACCATTATGTATTAGTCTCCACACTCTATCTATAGTAGTCCTAAGTAGAAAATGAAAAAAAGCTGTAAGTAGTATCTACAGCTTTTTTTCATTTTCCACCCCTCAAGGAGACGATTGCAGACTTTCTCAACCTTTATCTAACAGAAGAAAAATTAATTAATTCCGCAAAACTCCATTTATATCTGATAAAAATGTAAAAAAATTCAAAACCTATTCTATATCAAAAATTATGAACTTCCTAAAACGTTTATATGTAGTTGAATAGCAATAATACTAGTTCCAAAGAAATATTTAAGCATATCTTCCCTATATAAAGCAATTATTAGGAAAATTCGTTTGATTATTTGATAAAAAAGAACCACTATGCTGTTATTCACAATGGTTCTTAAGTATTTAAGAGCTAATTATAGTATAAAGCTTTTTGATATCTTCATTCGCTTCATCTTTATAGGTACCATGTAAATCTTGCCTACTTACATTATCATATTGAAAATTAGGCTCATATAGATCTCCAATGAAATTATAATCTTGCTGTAAATATTCAATCCCTGCACTTCTTCTAAAACGTCCTAATGAAACAAATATAATTTTTTTCACACCCTCATGCAAAAGCATATTTCTCAATGTTTCAAATGAAGTACCATTTGTTAAATAATCATCTAAAATACAAATAGTTTTACTATGCAATCTCCCCTTATAGTAAGGGTTGATAATTATTGAATCAAAATGTCTATCACAATGTAATCTTTCCAAATGCTTCAAGTGATGACTTTTAATAGTTTGTGTATGTCTAATAAATATAGCTTCTTCGTTACGTCTTCCCATTAGTAGTCTGGCTTTTTCTTTTATTTGTAACATATGATCATTTAGATTTTGACTAGAAGAAGGCATTATCCCCCATATATCAACTTGTTGAAATTCTAAATTATTAATTATTGAAGCAAGAAAGTGAAATAAGAGAGCATCAAAATATTTGTGTTCACCATATTTGAGTAACTTATTAAACCCTTCCATAAGTTCAATTTCTGATTCTGAACGTACTGTTCGTGTATTAGCATTTGTTAAAGAATAAACCTTTGTGTTATAATTAATAGCTAATTCATAAAACCAAACATTTTGATTATTTAATATCCGGATGATTTGATGCAACTTTTGTGGTGTGCTGACACCGAATCCATATTTTACAGCTTTTTCCTCTTGAGTTTCAGACCACAAAGGATTTAAAAGGAGCATTTTTTTGTTCGCTGTTAAATGAAGATCTACATCGTTACTTCCAACTAAAACAACATGGCTACTATTTGAAGTATCAATAATTTCTCTTACAGTTTTTCTCGTTATTGTCTTAACAAAATCAAACCCTTCACCTAAAATTTGTTTTACCCGCTTACTTTTATTAAAATTATGAGAAATTAGGTAAACATAATCATCATCTTCTTTTAATCCAAGAAGAAGTTCTTTAATATTAGGATATAATTCATAATTACCATTAACAATGGTGCTAGTAGGAAAAAAAATCAATTTACTCATTTCTTTTCACCTTCCTCGTAAGTATCAACAAATGCTTGTAAAACTCCATTTACGATTTCTTTTATAGTTAAGTTATTTTCACTTGCTAAATTCTGTATTCGCGAATAGACAACAGAGTCAATTTTTGTAGTACACTTCTTATACATTATGTTGTTTTTGTTTTCCTGTTGATTAAATTGTAAATTAACCCTTGATAAAATTTTTTCTAGTACGATGTTTGACTTTCTTTCATTTTGAGAAGAATAGTAGTTTACAATCTCGTCAAATGATTTTATAGGAATTGCATTTTTAGTACTGATTAATTTTTGAACTCCAGATGAAGTATTATTGAGAGGAGAGAAAATCATCCTCTCTTGCTTAAAAGCAAATCTAGCAGTATGCATTGTTCCACTATTCTCATCGGCTTCAATTACAATTGTGCCATTGGAAATACCTGACACTATCCGGTTTCTTTGTACAAAATACTCTTTTTTTATGTCAGTGAAAACAGGGTACTCACTTAACAATAATCCATTCTTTTGAAGAATCTTTTTTGATAATGGAAGATGTTCTTTAGGATATATCTTATCCAATCCATGAGCAAGAACAGCTATTGTTTTACCATCATTATCGAGACAAGTCTTATGTGCTGCATAATCAATGCCATAAGCTAGACCACTTACAATAGTATAATTTTGTTTTGATAAACCTGTTATTAAGTTGTTAACTGCTTCAATTCCGATTTTGCTTGGCTTTCTTGTACCTACACAAGCGATTGCATTGTTAGAATTTAGTAAATTAAGGTTTCCGATTGCGTATAAGAATAAAGGAGGGTTATGAATCTTTTTGAGCAGAACAGGATAGTCTTCTTCAAAAATAGAAATCACATGTATATCTTGTTTGAAAGAATACTGTAATATCTTGTTTGCTTTGTCAGTAGCGCATAATACCTTTTGTGCATCTAAAAGTAAATTCATAGCATTATCATCAAAGATATTATATTTAAACTGTAGTTCCAGTACATTTCCAAGTAATAATTTTTCAATCTCTTCATTAGTAAAGTTAAGATAAATAAAGCTTATTATTTTGTTCTCAATTCCAAGAAGGGAAAGAATAAGTATTTTTTCACGTTCACGCATCTTAAATGTCCCCCAGTGACCAATACTTATGATATTAAATCGTCCTACTCAATACTTTATAGGTTTCTATATTTTACATCATTAATAATTAAATGAATATAAGAATTAAAACATTGCTCTTAAACTAACTCATGCTAAAAGCAAAATAAGCTGATTTTCATTCCTATCTAGCCTAAGCCTTATAATAAGAAGTGCGCCCTCTTATTGTCTAATTATCATTTACTATATACCCGCAAATCTTGCATATCGTCGTATATACTTCAATAGATGGTTATGACTTTGCTCGTACAGACGATCAAGATCACAACTCTCATCGGTTGTGATCTTGATAGTGCGATCCGTATACTCTTTTCCCTTCATAGGAGACGACACTATATGTTGCCGCAGAACTCAAGAATGATCGTTCTTATTCATTAATCAACAAATATAAAAAAAATTATAGAAAAAGTATACCCTTTAAAATATCAAAATTTATTTATAAAAACTAATTACTCAATTCATACATTTGTATTTTAATTTGTCTGATCTTTCTCAATTATTAACAAAAGAAAACCAAACAGATTAATTCTTTTTCTGAAACATGATTTAAATCATGAGAATATTAATTTAGTATTAGAGAAATTCGAGAAGTGTTTAGACTATCTATTTACTACAAGTATATTAGTTATCAGAAAAACCTTAGAATAATGGCTTTACGATGATTTGAGGGACCTTTATAGTTAATTTATAGAATTAAAAAAGCTAAATTTTCTAATTAATTCTATCCAAGAAAAAGAGCACCTACTGAATTATTTCATTAGACGCCTTTAACCGTTCAAACCTTTTTATAATATTTTTCGAATTTTCTCCTTTCAAATCAAAAGATAATAAAACCTTAATCCTCTATAATAAAAGATTGAAGTTACTATAGTGCTCCCTACTCACTCAAATTCTATAACTGATAACAAAGTATTCGAGAAACTTTATTAGATAACATATTATTATAAAATCTTTCTTTTGATCTTTATTAAAAACTTTGTATATAAGTTCAAGTATTTTTATTAAGGTAATTTTTCTAAATGCACCTATTTTATTTTGAAATTGGTATTAAGCGAATTTTGATATTTTTTTTCATTACATATATAACTCCATTATTTTTCTTATGATAAACTTTAATTCCTAATATATTATTTTTTTCGACGTCTTTACATATACGCTTACCAATATCTCGCTTCAGTCCATCAGAAAGTTCATTCCATATATCATAGAGTATGTCTGATACTTTAAATTTTTCACCTGGATTAATATAGCGAATTCTTTCTTTAAAATAGTTTATATATAACTCGATATTCTCGCCCCTAATAATTCTTCTTCGTTTTTTGCCATCTTTTTTTAAAGCAATAACTGAATATCCAAGTGATTTTGGGTCTATCATTGACTTATTATTCATAAGAATCTCCTTAAATAATTGAATATCTTTCAAATCACAGTCTACATGGGAAGCTATCTTTGAAAAAGGAAGTTGGGCAAACTCTTGATATTTCAATCATGCTCTTGACCTTCTGTCTTTAAATCCAAATTGCCGCACGGTGAGCAGCCAAAGATGGTAAGAATTTAGGACCAAATTTTGGGGTTTTAATCCACATTTCTTCACGACAAACCACTGCATGCTTCTCAGCCCGTGTACATAAGAGAAAAGTAGCTAATTATGCGAACTTCATATTTAGACTACTTCAAACAGCCGAAAAAAATAAAAGTATCAAGTCTACTATATTTAATAGGGTTGAAACTCTTATTTTTACCTTTGAAAGAATAAGCTCTAAAATGAATTTCTAGCTACAAACTCCATATTCCTGTATTTGGTTTACGCATAACTTCAACCCAACTTCGAAGAGTTTCACGATTAGCTTCAGAAACGGGGTATTCCCGTGTCAAGCATACTGTCTTTGATCCAGGTGAAAAGCTACTTGAAGTAACAATCAGTCCTTTTTCTGCTTTCTCATATAATACGTCAGCATATAGCGCCTTTACTATAGTTTGCTCCACTGTATTCTTTTGTCTTTTACATTGAATGAGAATTGTTGGTGGTCCAGCTAATTTAGGATCTTCCTTCCAAGCCCTGACATCAACTCCACCATCAGCTCTTCCAGGACCAATTTCCACAAAATATCCTTGTCTTTCAAAAAACTCAGCCGTCAAACCTTCAAACTTCCGCCAATGAATACTTCCTATTTTAGCATCGAAATTTGCTCTTATATAATCAATATAACGTTGATCTATAAAAGTACCATATTGTGTTTTTAAATTTTCACTTGTAAACAAGTCATTTAGCTTAGCTATATCTTCCCATTGGGTTTGGCGAATACTCGTCCATGGACTTTTATGAAGATGATTATTAAATCCAGTTATGAGTTCTAATATAAGATCAAAACCTTCTTTATCATATTTGGATATTACTTCAGTTAAAATGGGTTGCATTGCTTTATCAGGATTTTTTCCTTGTTCAACTGTAGTATTAACATTTTTCAACATCTTATGAAAATAAGGAAATACCTCATTCAATAATGCTGATTTTTTTGCGTTGTGTATATACTTATTACGTATATGCATTGTAAATAATCCAGAACTTAATGAATCAATGTTACCAAGTCGATATAACAATTCTTCAATCAGTCCTTCAAATTCTTCTGGATATAATCGAAGATAGCTCTCTTGAGGACCAAACCAAATTCCATGATATTCTTTTGGGATAATATCATCAAATTCTTCTTTGTTTAAGCCTAAGCCAGACTTATAGCCTATTATTTCTCCAGTTCTGGTTATTATTTCTTTACGATTTACACTAATAGCAATAGTACTCACCTCCTAGTTTTATCAGATTCATATCTTCTATAGTTAACATCATTAATAAATATACTACTTTGTTTTAATTACTCACATGCTACTCCATCACGATCCCTATCCAGTTTCATACCGTATCTAGGCTCACCTTCATACAATGGAGCTTTTCCGGCTTTATGCACTGCCGAACAGTTCTTATACGATACATACTACGCCAGTTTCTCTTCCACTGCTGCCTTTGTCTCAACTACCGGCTCTTTTTTTCGTTTCCACTTTTTTCGAAACTGTAGCAATAATTTCAGCCCTCTCCTCAGTTGTTTTAGCCGATTTGTACTAATTAGCTGTAGTCGTCTTTTGCTTCTCTTCTCCAGCCATAGTAACGAAAATACATGTTCCGTCTGGTTAGTACCTCAGTTTATTGCCACCTCGTGATACCGCACCTTAATTGTCAGAAAATTCTACTTAAGCTACATCTGCTATATCGCCTCCTTCTGTACACACCTTGATCTTAGCCGTCTTTAGTATTCATGCCAGATAGTACTTACTGCTCGTATCAGCGCCAAATCAATCGTGCATACTCTGGCTTCCCTTTTGCTATGGCTTTACAATAAGATTTGCTGTTTGAGGGTACTTTGATTCTGCGAATTTTACTACAACATCACATTTTGTATCATCTATGACTGCTACTAATTTAGACACATCTTCTTTTGCCTATATATTTATGGCAACAAGTTGCTTCACAACTTGAGTTAGAGCTTCACTACGTTGTTACCAATGCTAAATCTTATTTAATTTTTTCAACTGGAAGAAGATTATAATATACGGAACATCCATCCGATGATCTTCCAAACTTTTTATCTTTCATTCTTAAGACTATTTATGCTCATCTAGGGATCAAGTAGAATCGATTTTCTGCTTTACTAATATGTAGTCCTCAGGCTCCAAATTATACCTTCCTAATACAACGGAATACTAAGTGAATAAGTGAATAGCGAATAATGTCGGAAGATAGGAAGTTAGCAAAGAATTCATTTTATACTTAAAAAGGTAGCTACATATATATATGTAGCTACCTTAATTGAACAGATATTATCAAAGCCTATCAATTCAAATAAATTATAAGTTTGAATCATTAAACTATTTAATTTTTAATCATAATACGAAGCAGAAAACAACGAAACTGTAATAAAGTAAAAATTCCGCTTCTCGTATTTTTGATTCTCAGGACTTAATTCTGTCAAAAACTCTTTTAAATTCACCATATCTTCTTTCATAACACCCTGCTCCAAAATGCAAGTCCCAACTCCTGAAAAATGAAATTAAAGCCCTTTTCGGATTCATCATCTTGAATATAAGAAGCATGCCTACGTATTAAACCAATGATATCATCCGCTTTAGTTTTAAATAAATCGATACCGTTATATAACAGTTGCAGATCAAATTCGTCAAAAGGATTACTCACTTCAATGTAATGTAATTTGTTATTAGTATCATATTCTAGTCTGCTAAATAATTCTTCATGATTATCAAATAGTGGATTTTTCAATTTCTTCTCAACTTCTAATTTAGTTATTCCCAATTTTATTTAATTGATCCCAACTAAAGGATTTATTTCAATATATTCCATAAATATCCTTCATTCCAAATACTTCATAGTCTTAGATTGTTATTATTTAAGTACGGTTGAATATATTGATTAAAATAAGACTTCGTAATGCAATTTTGGCTAGAGCAGCTTTCATAAGGAATAGCAGAAATCAAAACAATATATTCTGATTCATTGCTATATGGCTTATCAAGCACCCGAATTAAACTATACTCTTTATAATATTTATCAAACTCAACAATATAATTATGCTTTTTAACTAGTTGTTGCAAATCATACATTTTGATATGAATTTGAGAATTATATATACCTGGTTTTTGTTTAGAAAAGAACACTAGCTTTAAAATAATTAATAATGTAAGGGTACCTACAACAATTAATAAAACCGGAAACCAGAGAAAAGCAAGCGCCAAAACTGGACCAGTTGTAAAATACAAAATGGATAGTATAATCATCAACCATAGTATAATTGCGTTTTTAATACGTAAAACTATATAACACAACCCTATCCAAATTACAGTAGATATACACATTCCAATAGTCATCATGTACTGATTGTACATAATATCAGAAATAGAATATTTGATATAGTAAATATAGTCTTCTACAGCAGTAAAAAATTCATTTGGCAAGATAGTTACTCCTATAAATTTTATGTCGAGACAACACTAACTACTTATACAATAAGGATATATTGTATACTAGACATTCAATGAGTCAAGTGACATTAATTTTAATGATTACTTCCCTAAGTGGCAGAATGTGTTTTTTAGTACTCGAAACTTGAATAAAAGGTGATACCAACATCGTAATCCATTGTTTTCAGTTGGAGCAGCGCTCTAGTCATTCTTGCTTCTTCGCTGGAGTTGATCTATTTGCTACACTCAGCACGGTTCTTGACCCCCTAGATTTCCTCAGCCCTATTTTATGCTAAAAGCTATGTCTATCTTCACACAATGAGTGACACAAGTGCTCTAATAAATGGCTTGATTTTTGGCAATTACAATTCATGTTATTGAACGTAGAGCAATAATGTATTTCACCTTTATGCCCTGAGAAAATGATTATGAGATGAAATATTATTCATTCATTGATTTGTGTTCACGTAATCTTTTAGTTCTTGTAAATATTGATTGATTTCTTTGAGAGTTAATTTGTATGCTTTATGCCCTTTGATAGCATCTATCCCCCCTGAAAACATTAAAAAAATAACCAATAGCATTATAAAAATAATAGAAGAGATTAAATTTTGATGGAGTATAGGCTCCTCAATAAGGAATAAAGAAATAATGTATAACAGTTCTGTTAATGTAAGCAATATTAACGTTTTTTTCTCTTTATACTTGAAATACAACGGATATTTGGAACTCTCCAGAAATAAAATTATTTCTCTCAACTTATCTTTATCATGAATTTTGTTGATAATATTCCGCTTACTTTCTTGACTTGGATTTTTAAAAAATTCTATTATCTCATTTTTGGCTGGCCATTTGTCCATTTCAATTTCAAAAATATTCTTGTGCATTGTTATATATTCTTTATATTTTTGATACCAAGTTAAAAATTTATATTTCCTTTTCTTTATCATCCATCTTCGATAAGATAATAATAAAACTCCAGTCAAGGTGAAAACTAAAACACAAGATATTAAAATCAAACTCTCAAAAAAAGAATTTTTCGAGAAAAGTTCTTTAATAGAGTTCACATCAACACTTTTAATACCTACAAAATTCCCAATGCTAACTAATATAGACGCAAAGCCCACAAAGGGTAAGGACATTTTAATCTTTGAAATAATATAATTCACGAAATTTTTCTTTTCATATTCTTCCTCTTCTTCTGGTGTATCTTTGAAATTCAATTCTTTTTTAAAAAAATCATTCATTAATTCTAGTTCACTCAATGCATAGGGATTAAGAGCGTCTATAAATTTTTCAACTTTTTTGGTTTCTTGATTTTTATCTTCATAATCATTTAATGCTGACTGCATATTATCAGCTCCCTATTTAGTTACTTCTCAAGTTTGAGAAGTAGTTTTCACTCGTCTTCACTACACAATTCTGTCTTAAATAAGACCCCTCTTCTGTCTTAATTGCTCCATCACTGTATTCTACAATCGTTCCTATGTAATCGGCTTCTTCAATACAAATCGTTACTTCAATTCCAGATCTTACAGCATTGTATAGTTGCTCATTTGTTGTGAGTATCATGGTTCGTTTTCGTTGTGAGTGCATTAAATTCATCCTCTCCATTAATTTAAAAAACATTAATACTGATGTTAGTCCTGTTGCTTATGAGGATACATAGTCTGTAATAAAAATAGGTAAAATTTAATCAGGATATCCTTGAATAAGCAAGTAGCTGAGTAAACTTTACGACAATTGGCTATGCCCTTAAAGCAATCTGATGATAATCTAACATATGACTTTACTTGCTAGAAGTTACATACGCTTCACTAAGATAAAGTCTACTTGTTGCCCATTAATGAGTGCATTCAGATAGCCTTTTAGATTTCCTTTCGATGATCAATATTACATGAGCGTTTCTGTTCATTATTGCTGGATGTTTGCTTTTGAAACAGCAAAATTTACATCAGAATTTGTATAAGTCCTACTGACACTGCAAAATAAAACCGTTTCTTTTTGAATCCCTTTCTTCATTTTTTTAATTTTTTCTATAAATCCATACTTTAAGACTAAGACAAAAGATATATTATCATACTTAAACCGTTTTTTTTGTCACTTTATGTCACTTATATTTATGATCCTTATTTTATAATATTGAAGAATAGTAAAGTCTTATATTATTAGCATCCTTTGAATGGTGTATCATAAATACACTAGTAAACTCTAAATGCAAGTATTAATCTTGATCTAATGACAACAGTTTGAACGAGCCTAGCAAATATTTGAAAAGTCTTCAACAGATTTATGAGATTTATAATATGTTTTAATTTCTAAAATAAAAATAACGGATCTTTAAGCAATCAAACTGCTTAAAGACCCGTTACTATAATCTTCATGTTTTAATACAATTTCAAAATCAACTTATATTTAATTTTTTAGTACTCTCATCTACTTCGCGCTCAGCGGCTGCTTGCGCAGGGTAAGAATCATTTATGGCCCTAGTCGTTCTAACCTTGATCTTATCTCCTAATTGGATATTTTTAGCGTCAGTCTCTGGAATACTTATCCACATAGCATTAGGATCAGCTGATTTGAGAATTTGATCGACTGTATTGTTATTCATACGTGCATTTTCTATCACCCATGCCATTAAATATTGATGACCACCTTGCATGTCTTTTTATAGTCAATAACATACCCTTCAAATTGCCAATTTTCTTTTTCTTGATTTTGTTTCATTGATAGTTGCTTTTTAGGTGCTATGTTATTTTGATTTGAGCAGCAATCAAAATAAGAGTACAACATAATAGAATATACATTACTTTTTGTACATAAGTGAGGCTCTTTTCTTATTTGTAAAATTATTCCATTCATCCTAAGACGGAATAATCTCAAAAAAGCTGCAGGATACTACCATGTTTTAGGCGTTAATCCTAGTCTATTTGTTACATTACCTACATGACTATACACTCCATAATAATTTCCTTCGCCAGTTTCAAATCTTCCTTTATTTACTCCCATTAGAGTATTACGATTAAAAACCGTTCCTCCACTATCTCCACCAGTGCTATTGTAAGAAGCTAATCTTGAATTATTGAACCAAACTTCTCCAATATTAGGATTATTCCAAAACATACTACTATTTTTACTTTGTAATGGTCCACATAAACTAGATTCTCCACGGTTTCTACCCAACATACATATAGTTTGACCAATAACATCATTACCAGGTGTCTCTACTCCAGTAAGTGTAAATACTTCATTATATACATAATTACTTAAAAGACTATTCGAACTTACTCGAATAGCTACAGCATCTACATCATTTCCATAATGAAATATACTACTACGTGTGCCTATATAACTGGCCCCTTGATAAATTCCGATATTTTCACCATACCAACAGTGTGCAGCCGTAATGACATAAGGATTCGAATTAGAGTCAATAACAGAATATCCTAAAGAACATTCTCCAACACTAGATGCCGCTCTTCCTAAAGTTGTTCCACCCTGTAAAGGCCGAATGGTACTGATTCTTGAAAGATCCTGTGTTTTGTAAGCTGCATTCAAAAGATCAAAATTAAAGACCAATTTATCCTAACCCATTAGTGACTCTAATTTATTTTGTAAAGTTGAAATTTTGTCTGTCGTATCTAAAATACCGATATCAATGTGCTGATTAACAAAATCTAAAGTAATATATTCCAGCAATTGGTGTTAATTCATTGATATGATCGGAAACAATATCTGTTAATTTGTTTAATTCTTCTGTATATGTAGCTTGATATACTGAAATAGGTATAGTGCCCTTTGCGTTTTTTTCTAAATTGTTAATTATGCTATCTTGATTTGAACTCAAAGATGCAGAAGATAAGGTGTTTTTAAACCCTACATGTATTTTACCATTGTCCTTTTGATTCATATATCTTCCAATAAACTCATTTTTTAGACTTGGATTTTCATCAATATATTTTTTAATCTCTAGAACTGTAAGTTCTTGTGCTTCAAATCTAGCAGTAAGTTCTTCTTCAAGTGGAGATAAGTAGATTCCATATTTCTTCGAAATTCTCATTTCATCATTTGTTTTTAAAATGTAAGGCTGAGTGTCAGGCAATCCATATTCTTTTCTTTGCTCAATTGCCTGTTGTAATGGTTCCGATTCCATACCTTGAGATTCTTCCGCGTGAATAATAACTTAAAAAAATATGAAGGATAATAATGAGACATAAAATAAATTCTTTATAATCATTTTCTGCATAATATTCCTCCTGACTAATAATTTATTTAAACTATATTTTACATTATTATCGTAATAGAGAAAATAAATGTAATTATTTAAATATATTAATTATTCCGATTCCATGAAAATTCATACCATGACGATATAAACAACACTCTGTAAATTATTTTAAGCTTTACATGACTCGAATCTTTACGGAACTACATCAAATGAATATTAAAGATTGGTACAACGATAACAGATCAACGCAACCGTATACATTGAATATCTCTCAACTTACATTATCGTAACAGTAGTATATATATGTTGAATTTCGTGCTCCTCAACGTAAGCAGGCATCAGAGAAGGCGGATCGCACCTTATCGCGTCCTTTAAACAACAAAATGGTGCCAATCGTCATAGCCCCGAAGCTGCAACGAAATAAGGAGCTAATCCGACAGGGCTCGCATAATATTGGATTTCGCCTCTGCTGCAATCACTTCATTCCCCTCATCGACCGCTTGCATTAAGATTAGCATGGGGATATATACCGCGATCAACTGCGCCAGTAGCTTCGTTTCCTCATTCGCTCCTCCATACGTTTCGAAAAATACTCCGCGAGCATGAGGTGGTAAAAAGCTATAAGCTACGCTCAAATCGCAAGCCGGATGTCCTACATTTAGATCGCCCCAATCGATGATGCCCGAAATGATCCCCTTCTCATTCACAAGCATATTTTTGAAATGAAGATCGCCATGTATCAGTACATTCAACGCCTCGACTCGATCCTTTTGCAGCCTGCTTATATACGCTTCGATCACACTGAGCTCCTCCGGTGACAAGTGTTCAACTACCTTTGATAGAAAGCCCTCCAATTTCACTTTACGCGATGCTATATCCGTTAAGTTTCGATGATCTTGCTGAACTCCGCAATTCAGCGCCGCCTGCACCGGAAACTCATGCAATTTTCGTAAGAATTTTGCCAGCGTCTCTGCCGATAAAGCTCGGCGTTCTTCAGTCAAACCGATTGGGAAATTTCCTGGCACGTAGGTATAGCCAAGAAATGGAGCTGGGTATTCGTCACTTGCTTCGCCATAAAACAACGGTTTTGGATAGGATATGGTCATATATACCTCTAGCTTTGGCAGTAGCTTTCCTTCTATACGAATCGATCCAATCGCAATCGTTCTTCTTGGAAATCGGAACACATACTCATCACCGATGAGAAAAACCGTATTGTCCCAGCCCCAGCCCAATCGCTTCACTTGCTTTGCGGACAGCTGAGGGAATTGTCTGCCGATCAGCATCCGCGCCTGCTCTTCGCTAACCTCCCACTCCGCATCCCATGTATTCGTTCCTCCCATGAATTGTCTGCCTCCTCGTTCCTTACAGTTTTTATATAATTAGTGTTCAAACATGTCCATCTTTGTGGATTTATCATAATTTATTATATGTTTGTATAATTCAATTGGTTTTGCGAACATAAGAGTAGCACAAACAATTAAAGTTCCACTTTTTAATTGATTTGCTAAACTCAATAATACCTTTTGTTGATATTATAATACCAATTAGAATTAAAGTTATAATTGCTCATTTTTGTAGGAGACAATGCTGCGACATAGATAAGCACAATCATTGGCAAACAGATTGAGTAATCAACAGTCTCATGCTAAAATCAAGAACAAAAGTTCCCAATATCAAACTGTAGTATGACATAGCCCTTTCTGCTTGCTAAATGAGTAAGTATCTATTTGAATTTCAGAAAAACCTACGATTTTATTGCCTATACAAAGTTTATTGTAAATTAATCACAAGCAGATATTTAGATGCATTTCAAACCATGGGAGCCATCGGGCAAGCTTTGTTCACCCGATCATCACATCGTAAAAGGATGATGACCTATGGCGACCTTTCGCAAACTTCCTAGTGGTAAATGGCAAGCACGCGTATCCCGTGATGGACACGAACGTAGTATTGGAACCTTTCGATCCAAAAAAGAAGCAGAAATCGAAGCCCATCGAGTAGAAGAGCGTATATACTACGGACATATTCTTAATCAGCGTCATCTTTTATTTCAAGAGGTGGCTACGGTATGGTTTCGTCACAAACAAAATGAATTAAAAGCTTCTAGTGCCGAGCAACTGGAGGTGACATTGAGATTGCATATCTTACCTCGATTCGGTAACATGAAACTATTCAAAATTCGTCGATTAGATGTCAAAGACTGGATCCAAGATCGTATCGATCAAGGATATGCTTTCAAATCATGTGAGAAGTATCTGAGTTCATTAAAAAGTATTTTTCATTTCTGTATGCACGATCTTGAAATTTTGGAAAAGAATCCTGCCGATCGTGTACGTGTTCCGTTCAAGGACAGCATCGATTCCAAAGTGAAAGTCAAATATTTCACCTTTCACGAACTTCATCAGTTGCTAGAGTTCATGAAATACTATACACCGAGACGATTCAAAGATTATCCGCTGTATTATACGCTGATGTTATTTTTGAGCCGTACTGGTTTGCGGATCAGTGAAGCGCTTGCTTTACGTTGGGACGATCTGTCTGGCAACAGATTAACGATAGTACGCCAAACAAATCGAGATAAACACAATCATCTGACGATTACGTCACTAAAAAGTTATGCTTCGTATCGCACCATTCAACTGGACGATGATTTACTTGACTATTTGAAACAGTTTAAAGAAATCCAGCAGCAGATCATTTCCTATCCCCATGAGGACCACTTGATCTTTCAAAATGCATGGGGTCAATATTTAACGCCTGCGGTCGTTCGAGAAGCATTTCAAGGTTATTGCAAACAAGTCGGCGTAGAGTACAAAGGAACGCATGGATTTAGACATACGCATGCGGTCATGTTATTAGAATCTGGCGCCAGTTTACTGTATGTATCCAGGCGACTTGGTCATCGGACAATCAAAACAACCGCTGATACATATCTATCCATCACAAAAAAGATCGAAGAAAATGAACTCTACAAATTTGTTCAGTATGTTCCTTTGAAATCCTGATCGGCACGAAATCGGCACGCCGCCCAAATTACACATTTTCACCACGTTAATGAGGAGAGCAGCATTCATCTGTTCGTCAGCAAAATTACTCTTATCTTGCACCTAATGAATCACCTAAAAACCTTTATCTGCTCTACGATTTCACTTACAACGGAGGATATAACACACTATGGCTCGTTCTTTTTTTTCACGCTTGGAAGGCAACAGCCGCGGCTGTCTTGCCTTTGAACCTTTTTTTCTGATTCCTTATAGTATGTTTGCTACGTATGCGACATTATATATGTATCAGCTAGGCATCAGTGAAACCAATATTGGCTGGATCACGACAATCAGTCTGGTATTTCAAGTATTTTCTTCATTTATTAGCGGTTATTTGACAGATCGTATGGGGCGTAAAAAAGCACTGCTCTATTTCGATATATTTAGTTGGAGTGTAGCCACTCTCGTATGGGCGGTATCGCAAAACTTTTGGTTTTTCCTTGTCGCTGCAATTATTAATGGATTTCAGCGAGTTCCTGCGACTTCTTTTTATTGCTTGCTCGTCGAAGATACGAAACCTCAAGATCGAACATACATTTTTACACTCCTTCAGATTATCGGTGTAATTGGCGGGTTGTTTGCTCCTTTGGGTGGTCTATTGGTATATGAATATGGATTAGTTCCAGGAATGCGAATTATGTACGTCATCGCTTTTGTGTTAATGACTTTTCAATTTATTGGTCGCCATCTAACTACACGTGAGACAGAGATGGGTTATCGCAAAATGAAAGAAACACGTGAACTGGGACTCAAGCAAAGTCTGGTTGACTACAGTGGTGCAATTCATGATATTTTGCAAAGTAAAGGATTGTTATTGATTTTTAGCGTATATATTTTGTTTAACTTTCAGACGACACTGAAAACGACATATCTTTCCCTATATCTAGCAGATTATTTACATATTGATGATGGCATCATCTCGCTCGTCCCTGCTATTTCGTCATTGATTATGTTGCTGACTTTATGGTTATTGACTCCGCGTATACCGGAAGGTGCTGTGTATCGGTCGATGATGGCTGGTTTTGCATTGTCTGTTGTTTCGAATATTATGCTTGTCTTCGGCCCTGTACACAGTCTGCTCTGGATTGGAATCAGTACGATTCTAGCAGCTGTTGGTATGATGATCAGCTCGCCTTACTTGGAGACAGCTGTAGCCAATGCGATTGATGATGAAAAACGTGCTAAAATTTTCTCTATGTTGTCTGTATTGATCCTACTTTTCACTTCACCTGCTGGCATTATCGGTGGTTGGGCGTATACACTTGATCCACGCATTCCGATCTGGCTTATTACTGGTGCTTTTGTGGGTTCGTATTTGTTGATTTTGATGTATCGTCAAAGTGTTAAACGTATACGGGCAGTATAAATATGTATTACAAAGGGATTTGATTAGATATATAAAATATCTTTTTGCTCCCACGTATTAATCATCCCTTATTCTCAATTCAAAAAGCATCTTCTCCTCTGCATATTAATAACAGAGAAAGAAGATGCTTTTTTTCAATCTATATTACTGAGCTGATCCTAACTGAATCCATGCTTGTTGAATTTCTTCGACAGCTTGATCTTTAGTTTTGCTTTTACCGATATAGGCTTGCATGATCTCGCCGAATTTCTGGTGGAATGTATCTAATGAGTAGTTAACAGATAGATCGCCAGATTTTTCGGTTTTTAAGATTTCTTCCATTTCTTTAGGCATTTGCAAGTCTGGAAGTGGAGCGTCTTTGATCGGTGGAATCACTTTCGCTACTTGAGAGAACCAGTTTTTACCGTAATCTGATGTGTACAACCAGTTGAAGAACTCAATTGTTTCTTTCGCTACAGGAGAGTCAGCGTTAATTCGCAACGCTTGATCTGCGCCTGTAATAATCATCGATTGATCGGCTTTATCACTCACAGGGTAACCCATAATTCCCATTTTGAAATCAGGATTGATCTTGATAATCGCTTCTTCATCCCAAGCCCCTTTACCTGTCATCATAGCAGCTTTACCAGAAGCAAAATCACTTACTTCGGCATTGCTATCACGTTCTAAAGGCTTGTCTGTACCATATTTTACGGTTGTATCGATAAAAGCAAAGAAGTTATTGTATAGTGCAGGGTATTCTTTAATCGTTGTTTCACCTGCGATAAATTTGTTCACCAAGTCTTTGGAACTCATACCTGCATCAATTGCGGCTGCATCTACATAATGTTGGAAAATATGTTTCCATACCCACCACTCTTTGTAAGCGTTCGCAAAAGGTTTGATTCCTTTAGCTTCTAGCTTTTTGATGGCTTCATCCATTTCAGCAATCGTTTTAGGCGGTTCGGTAATGCCTGCTTTGGCAAATAACTCTTTATTATAAATCAGTGCAAATAGATTCCCTTTAACTGGTAAGCCTAATACTTTACCATCTGTAGAAGTCATATTCGTGCGCACAGCATCTGTCATAGCTGCTGCTAGCGGTTCATTGGTCAAGTCTGCGCTGTAATCAGCATACGTATCAATATCTCCTCCTGCTGTAGTCTGGAACACATCCGGTGTACTTCCAGCAGCGATCCGAGATTTGAGAATTGTATTGTAATCAGCCTGCATAATTTCAAGATTAATCGTGACATTCGGTTTTACTTTTTTGTATTCTTCGATATAAGCATTGAATGCATCTGTGTATTCTGGAGAAGCGGTAAACATATTGATTGTTACAGCACCATCTGTACTTCCACCTGAAGAAGCGCCCTTGTCTGTTGTATCTGTACTGTTACCACAAGCTGCTAACATGGATAAGCTCAGCACAAGCGTAATGGGTAAGACCATCATCTTTTTGAACATGTATATGCCCCCATATTTCAAATTAGTCAGCCCCAAGCATCGATCAACCAATGCCTCTGCTATACTGTATAGTCTTATTCTATTGAAACTCGGTTCAGATAAAAATGTAGATAAGTAATCTATTAAGGGTAAAAAAGTGAATTTATGAATACGCTTACTTATTTGATATTGCTGATCGTTGCGCTCTATATTCAGAAGGCGATAATTGATAATAATTACGAAAAGCTTTGCTAAAATAATTTTTATCTTTATACCCTAGCATCTCTGAAATTTCCTGTATTTTGAGTCCTTCTTCATTCAGTAATATTTTGGCTTTGTCCATTCGTAGTTGCTGTACATATTCATGAATCCCCATCTGATACTCTTGCTTAAATAACTTCATCAGGTATTCACGACTGAGATAATATTTATCGGTGAACATCGAAATTTTGATTTCTTCAAAGTAATGCTGATCGATATAGGCTCGAATATCACTGATATGAAAAGATTGGCGGCTCCCTCCTGATTTCCGTACCATTTCTGCATAATACGTAATAATATCGTGTACATGTTGCTCCCACTGCGCAATATTCATCATATCCAGAGTATGAATCTGTATCCGCTCTTTTCTAGCATTCGTAATAGCTGGTTCATCTGCTAATAATCGCTGATCTAATTCTCTGGTGATCTCATATAGTTGACCTTCAAAATCATGCAGACTGTATTCAGCCATATGCATACTCAAATAAGGAGATTGCTTAATCATCGCGATCAACTCATCTGCTATGCGGTGGATTTGTGGGAAATGTCCATTTTCAAGTAAAGTACGTATCTGAGGCATGCGTGAGCAGAGACTATGAGATTCTGCGATAGCATTACGCTGTTCGTAAGGGATAATCATTGAGCGATTCAGCTCCAAGATATTCATTTGCTCAATCATATGTTTACCTTGCTCATACGCTGTCGCTAATTGTTGAATATCATTCGAAGGTGTGCCTGATCCTGCTATAATATAGAGATCTAATAAATGCTCTAAAGTCTGAATCAAGCTTCGTACCCGTTGTTGTACAGCAAAACCAAGTTCTTGTGGATAACGATGCCTTGCATGATAGACCAGAATCATTTCACGTTCTAAGCGCTGATTAGCAAAACAAAAATATTGAATATCATCTTCTGTACATTCATTCAGCACATTAGCGATAGCAAAGTATAACAGACTAGTATCTCCATAAAAGCGCTGACGGCGCACTTGCTCTATATTAAGAATACGTAAAACAACAGCTCCATGATAACAAGTATCATCTTCTGCTCCAATCATAGCGAGCATATCTTCATTGCCTTGCTTTTTGAACCGTTTGTCGATTAATGATTGATAGATATTTTCTTTTAATTTGGGCAAAGACACATGCAGTGCACGATGTTGTTGAATCTTCTGCTGATGCTGTTGCTGACGTTCTTGTAATAGATGAACCGCTTTGCGTAATGTATCGTTTAATTCGTGTCGATTGACAGGTTTGAGCAAATAATCTAATACGTTCGAGCGAATCGCTTGATGTGTATATTCGAAATCGTTATATCCACTGATCACAATGGTCAGCATATCAGGATATTCCTGCTTCACTTTTTTCAAAAATTCAACACCGTTCATTCCTGGCATCTTCATATCGACCATAATAAGATCAATATGATGTTCGCGCAAAATAGACAATCCCTCTTGTCCATTGATTGCTTCATAGATCTCACTAATCTTCAGATTGTCCCATTCTCCCAAGATACGAATCGCTTCACGCAACGGTTCTTCATCATCCAGAATTAAAATGTGATACATTTTACTTTCCCCCTTGTGGTATATGCATACTTAATTCGGTACCTGTCTTATCACTAGCAATCAGTAAACCCGCTTGTTCACCATATAAAATTTGTAATCGAGTATGCAGATTTTGAAGACCGATATGACTGCCTTCACGCTCAATAAATGTTTGCTTAAATGATGCCAATACCTGCTCCAACCGATCTGGCGGAATACCGGGTCCATTATCGCGTACAGTAATCAGCACATCTTGATCTGTTAAATGGGCTGTGATTGTAATCATAACCGGCTCGGATACTTGTTCGACTGCATGCTTAATTGAATTTTCAACCAATGATTGAATGGATAATTTGGGAATAGGTAATTGAAGTAACGAATCATCCCAATCAACTGTCATCTGTAAACGACTGCCGAAGCGTGCTTTTTGCAAAGATAGATAACGTTCTATATGTTTGAGTTCTTCACTTGCCATGACAATGTCTTTGCCACCGATACAATAACGAAGCGTCTGCGCTAGATTATCAACCATATCCGCTATATCTAGTCTGCCACTACGCAGTGCTTTGGTTGAAATTGCTTGTAACGCATTATACAGAAAATGAGGATTAAGCTCTGCTTCAAGCGCTTTCAAAATCGCATTTTGCTCGACTAATTTCATTCGATAACGCTCATTGATTAATTCATTAGTATTGCGCACCATATCGTTAAAATGTTTGGTGAGATGAGCAATCTCGTCTTGCCCTTTTACAGTCGCTTCAATCTCAAATTCTCCACTGCTAAATCGGTTCATTTGCTTGGACAAATGTCCCAAAGGTCGAGTGATTTCATTCGCTAATACAGTCACCAGTGCAAATGAAATTAGCAAAAATCCTGCACCGATCAAGTAACTGAGATTACGAGTAGTATTAGCCACTTCATAAATCTGGCTATATAAAATAGGCTTCATTAATGTCCATTGATTAGAAGTCGATGTATTGTACATGACCATATACCGCTGCTGATCTATCGTCCATGTTAAAGGATCACTGGTCTGGTATTGCAATTGCTTGATCAGTCCACTTGCTAACATAGATTGATAAAAAAGAGGATCGTCTACGTAAAAAGGAATATGATTGGCATCAGTAAAAATGAGATGTTCACCTGCATCTATCGAAGTATCTTGCAAAATCGTATCTCGCGCAGAAGGATTGACATAGAACGTTAAAATCGCTTGTGGTTGACGAGAAGCGATAGAGCGTAATACACGATGATATGCCATAAAACTATCGGGCTGAGCCAAATGATTATTGTCTGCTGGAGTCAAAGCTAGGGATTGAAAATATTGATTATCGGTTCGATGAAGCACTGTGTTATACCACGGTTGATTGGCAATATCTTCATCATATCCAGAACGAGAAGCAATATTGTATGATTCACGACTGACCGAATAATACTTCTGTTCTTGCACAATATATAGAGAAATACCATCCAGATCACTGCGACCAAAATACAGTCGACGTAAATAATTTTCCAGATACATACGTGAAGCATACTCTTGCTTCTCATTCATAATCGCATGAATCAGATCATCATATTGTAGTTGTGGCAAAGAATATTGAGCGATTCCATCCATATAATCTTGTAAATTGCGATTGACCAGCAGTAGATTATTCGCTGTACTCTCAATACTATGCTTAACTGATTCTTTGCGAATCATCTGATAAGAGATCACAGTCAAAGAAGTAACCACCAAAATAATAATAGATGTGAATAAGATCACTAGCTTATACAACAAGCGACTGGATAAGACATACCAGATCGCTGTTATTTTTAACTTTGTAACCTTTACATATCTACCCAAATAGGGATGTTTCGTGACCGGCAGACGATTCCCTTTTCTCCCCATTTGCTGTTCATCTCCTGTAATGATATTTCTTTTGCTGTTCACCTTTTTACCCTTAACTGTTTTCTTAAATCCATTTTGAAGAGCGTAACGCCATTCTATAATACAAGTATCAGAAAAAGCTATACATTTTATGTAACCGCTTTATTCTAGAATATGATATCGGATATTATTTTCGGGAAAGAGGTATAACTAATGAAAATGGGGCGAAAATGGTCTGATCGATTGCAATTTGGCATATTTACTTTACCGGTGCTGATCTGTATTGCGGTTGCTTTTTATATTCCATTTGTGATGACTGTACGTTATTCATTGACCAAATGGAATGGAATCGCCAAGCATCCCAAATTTGTAGGGCTGGATAATTTCCATCAAATTTTTACAGGGGATGCGAATTTCAGTAGCGCGGCATGGTTCACGATCAAATATATGGTGCTGTATATTGTACTGGTCAATGTGCTGGCGATTGTACTGGCATTGATTTTGGATATGAAGTTACGGTCTACTACATGGTTACGGGCGGCATTTTTTGTCCCTTATATTCTGAGCCTTGTTATTGTGGGCTTTATCTGGAAATTTATTTTTATGCAAGGATTTGAATCGCTGGGAGCCACTACAGGCTGGGGGATATTTGCGATGAGCTGGTTAGGTGAACCCGGGCTTGCTTTTATCTCGATTCTAGGTGTGTCGATCTGGCAATCGGTTGGATTTTATATGGTGATCTATATCGCAGGATTGCAGGCTGTACCCGAAGATCTCAAAGAAGCCGCTACTGTAGATGGCGCAGGCGCATTTCGCAAATTTTTCAGTATTACTTTACCTCTACTCGCTCCATCGATTACGATCTCGGTCTTTATGGCGCTCACGAACTCGATCAAAGTGTTCGATGTGATTCTATCACTTACCGGTGGTGGACCGGGTGGAACAACCTATAGTGTCGCTTATGATATTTATCGTGATACGTTCCAGAACAACTTATACGGCTATGGAACTGCCAAAGCACTTGTGTTATTTATAGCGGTACTTGTAATTACATTTATTCAACTCGGTATCTTCAAACGCAGGGAGGTTGAAGCCTGATGACATCCGCCAAAACAGGTCGCTTGATTCTAGAAATAGTGATGATTATTCTGTCACTTTTGTTTTTATATCCGCTTATTCTGGCGATTATTAACTCTTTTAAAAGCTTTTCCGAAGTGATGAGTGATGTGATTGCGATGCCCCAACAGTTTAATTTCGATAACTATGCGTATGTATGGAAATATATCAATTATCCGCGTTTATTTATCAATAATACGATTATTACTTTGATTGGCCTGATTGGGATTATTTTATTTTCATCCGTTGCGGCTTACAAATTATCTCGTACCCAGTCCAAGTGGAGCAATATGATCTATTTGCTCTGTATTATACCGATGTTAATCCCATTTCAATCGATTATGTTAACGGTATTGCAATTAGCTAAAAATCTTCATTTGTCAGATAGCACATGGGGATTAGGCATTTTGTATTGGGGATTCGGTGCACCACTAGCGGTATTTATTTATCATGGATTTGTGAAAGGAATTCCGCGGGAAATAGATGAGAGTGCTACCATTGATGGTGCTTCTGGCTTCAAACTATTTTTCTTAGTTATCTTCCCTCTGCTTCAATCGGTAACTACTACGATCATTATTATTGATGTGATGTGGATCTGGAATGACTTTCTATTGCCATTATTGATGGTAAATGGTTCACCTGCCACCAAAACATTAACGCTTGCCGCTTATACATTTGTCGGGCAGTATACTTCAGATTGGCAATATGCGATGACGGCTATGGTCATGGCGGTTATGCCTTCGATTATCGTATTTGTTCTGTTGCAAAAGTATATTGTTAGAGGTGTTGTAGCTGGTGCTGTGAAAGGCTAATATCTTTTCTATACCAAATAAAGAAAGAGTATTCCGTAAGTTATTATACGGAATACTCTTTTTTACCAGGGATAAGAAACATTTAAATACTCAAACAATCTTTCATTGTACGGTTTAAAATGTTGCTGAAGAGTATGACGAATAGCTTCATTCTCTTTATCGTTATAACCACCTTCATGTAAATGCTCATACTGTTCAAGTTGAACATCCGGGAGTTCTAAAAACCGGGTAACTTTTTGATACGTTTGTTCAGGATTAGTAAATAATTCTTCACTATTTATAAAGCACATCTGATCCATAGAAAACCATTTTAACCAACGACGAATTTGTTCTATATATTGTCCTCGGCGTACATACGAATAGCTTGCTAGATCACCATTATGATAATTAGAGTCTGCCATCATTTGTAAATAAATTAATTCAGTTCGTTCCAATTCTGATGCTACCGCTTCTTCAAAAGATAAATTTTCTATTCCACGTCTTACCATCATTTGATAATGAGAATACGCACGATCTATAGGATTACGTAATAAAATAATAAGTTTGACGTCTGGTAGCATGTGATATACACGCTTAGGGGCTTGAGGATGAAATAAATAATAAGGTGTAGCTTCACCAGTTATACTTTCTGTAAATTTCAGATAAGGAAAGTGTGATTGGTACCATTCTACTCCATTTCGCCATTGTTCATCAAAATAGTGAACTTCTTTTACAATAGCGGGTTCAATCTGAGGATGCTGAATCAAATAATGATATAAAGAGGTAGTACCTGCTTTTTGTGCTCCTATAATTAGAAAAGAAGGTAGTGTATATTGGTTATCATTAGTTAAAATATGACCTTCTCTAAACAAAGGAACTTTACCAGTAAAACCCACTTATTTTTCCTCCCCAATATATATAATTTGTACCGTCTAAAAATACCTTTAACTGTAATAGTATTATAATACAAAAAAGCTACACTCAACAGGGTTCTGTCAAGTATAGCTTTTGTTGCTGTGATTAGCTCAATCACTTCAATTATTCGCTTTTCACTTTACCATTGATAAAGTCCAATGCATTTTGTCCAATTTTCTCAGCAGGTGTGATGCCACGGAATCGAGTCCAGATATCACGATCTACCATAAAGACTTGGTTGTTTTTAGCAGCTTTCAAGTTTTTCCAGACTGGTGTTTCTTTCCACTTATTCGTGATCGCTTCGGAATCATCCGTTGCTATAAAGATTACATCTGGATCAAGCGTAGTAAGCGTCTCTAAGCTTAGCTCTACATAAGGTTCGTCAGTATTAGAGATAGCATTTTGGAAGCCCATTTCTGTCATGACCTGACCTGCATAAGAATCAGATGTATGTACATCAAATCCGTCTTTACGTGCAACTCCGATTAATACTTTTTTACTTCCCATCGCTTCTACTTGTTTTTTGAGATCAGCCATTATTTGATCATGCTGTTTGACACGTGCTTCTGCTTCTTTTTCCTTACCAACAGCTTTGGCAATGACTTTGAAATCATCAATACTTTCAGCATAAGAACCTTTACGGCTATTCAATACAATCGTAGGTGCGATCTGATCCAATTGATCTTTAATTTTGGTATGGCGGTCGCTATCTGCAATAATTAGATCAGGCGAAGCTTCAGTAATCTTTTCCAAATCAGGGGTCTCGCGTTTACCTAAAGGCATATATTCAAATGCTTTACCTGCTAATTTGGTCATCGCTTCTGGCTTATCATCATCAGCAATCCCTACAGGTGTTATCCCAAGTGCTAATAAATCGTCTGCAAATGACCATTCCAGTGCAACGACTTTTTGTGCAGGTGCTGGCAAAGTCGTTGTACCGACTGTATCTTGAATTGTAATCGCGTTGGCGGTATTCGTACTGGTCGTAGCCGCTTGATTAGATGTGCTTGTATTGCCACACCCTGCTAGAATCGCTGTTAATGCACCCACCGTCAAAATCGTTTGGGTTAGCTTTTTAAGTATCATGTTCCTGTCTCCTTCATATCCGTATCATTATCTTTTTTATTTTTATGATAATGATAATTATTCTCAACGTTTGCTATTATAATACGTTGTTCCTTTAAAGTAAACCTGTAATGTAAATTGATGAAACAACGCAGAAAATTCCCCTCTTCTATTGTAACAATACAAAAGGGGAACAAATCTTATATTATAGCGTATTACAGGTCTTTTTGTAGATCGATCTGTTCTACTTCATGTTGCATATGATGGAATCCTTTAAGAGTTTGGGAGATAAAAGAAAGCACAGTATCACTCCAACCGTAAATATAAAACGTTTGACGATCTTTAGGTGGAACCATAGCAGTCTGATATGGAGCAATATCTACAATAAATGCTTTTGTGTGAGGATTTATTTTTTGGCGATACTTTTGCAGTTCACTATAAAAAGCACTACCCGTATTTTGCTGTTCATCTGTAATCATAATAATCTGATCTACTTTTTCTTTGATATCTATTAACTGCTTAACAGGAGCTCCTGTATTGGTTCCTCCATATGCTTTTACCTGTCTGGCTTGACCCATAATGCTATCACGACGTGAAGGCTTGGCATCATGTACAGTTGTATTAAATAACCAGAATAAAGAATTCCCTTTAGTTTTTTTGTACAATGCATAAGCAAATACAGCACCCGTCTGTAAATACTCACCATTCATCGAACCTGAAATATCTAAAAAGATAGCTGTTCTTCCCGGTAGATCAGGTAAGTTATCAAACGATATATCTATCGCTTCGCTTAACGTATCTCGTAATTCAGGATGCTTTACTTCATTGTAGGCTTTGGCAAATTGAAAAGGTAAAATCTTGGCTTTACGTAATGCTTCTACATCTGTTAAGCGTTGCTGCATATATTGCAAATGCTCAGGATGATCCAATACATCATGACGATGTAGCGTATTTAGATGACGTAACAATGCAAATACAGGCATCTGGTACAATAAATGTGCCCAGACTTTAGGTGTGGGTGTAATGACACTTGTCACAATTTCATAGGGTAGCTTGCTTTTTTGAATCTGCTTGATACGATCTTTATCAGTGGTTACCTTTTTGAGTTTTTCCATTGCTTCGATCTGCGGAATTAATGCAAGATTTGTCTCATGTCCTCGCAGATAGCGGAATAATGCTTGTTGCTTAATATCTATAGGGATAGGATGAGAAGTCACTATAGCATCACTCAGATTGAATCCACGTCCACGACCGTTATATTTTAACGCCCAGTATTCAGAAGTGCGATTTAGAAATAAAGCAACTTGACGCTTTACTGCACGGCCACCCTGTCCACGACCGATACTTTCCAAAATAGTCAAAAATTCAGTTAGATCTGAAGGAATACGTACAACTTGTGCAAAAATACGGGCGAACAGTTGAGGACTAACTTTAGACAAGATTGCTAAGCCATAAAGTGGTTGTAGTCTCATATATCCTTGATTACGTGCAAATACCAATGCTTTTGCCATAAATTCAGGATCAAGTTCACTCATTTCTTGATGTAGTACTGTAGCTTCGATTAATAGCTCACGATTGTTAGCATATACCGTATTTCCTAAAGTATTCGTTAACAATGTTTGTAAATAACGTTCTTGCAGATTGCGCTCATATGCCGGATAGACTGCTCGGTTTAACATTTGTGGTATTGCTTGTTGAAAAATATCTTTTGCCTGGCTCATTCTGTTCGCCTCCTTATAAAGTATGATATGTAACCGAGGAAGTAAGCTGAAAAGGTGTAAAATACGTCTCTACCATTGAGATATTCCGCCATATAGCGGAATCCGGATTCGAACCGGCAACCATACGCCATGAATGCAAAGTAACCCTTTCAAGCGCCTCGGCTATTTATGTGCTTATCTATGTTCCTATACATCTACTATTAAAAAGTATATCCGAAGAAAAAGGTGAAAAGGTACGTGTACCGCTCTACCTCTGAGCTATTCCGCTATATACAGCGGAAGCTGGACTCGAACCAGCGACCTGTCGATTAGAAGTCGAAGTAACCCTTTCGAACGCCTCGGATATACGATGAACTAACGTAAGCGTTATGCTTGTGTTGCTCTCTCTTTGCTGAATTCATCTTCTCATGTTATCGATCTAGCGAACAGGGCAAAAGTATGGCGACTTGTATAGAATAATAAAAAGCTTGATTTCATAGAGAACCTGTACAACACTAACATATAGAAATAAATGCTTGGAGGAACACAAATGGCTAAAGAAAGTTTTGATAAAGAAATTCAATATCTACGTATGTTAGCTTTGACAGGCAATGCGTATAATCGACAACAATTTGCTGGTAGATTGGGCATTTCTATACATACTTTTGATAAAACGATTCGTAAATTACGCGAAGTTAATGGAGAGCAAGATCTAAACGATTTATTTCGTTATAGCTATGTTGATTCCGCTGAACCCACCCTACTGTTTCTATATCGAGCCAAATCGATCAAAGAATCAGAAAGTCAGCGCTTGCCTATGATTTTGACTGCTTTAAAACAGCAAACAATGACTGCTAATCAGCTATTAGTCTATTGTGATGAGCAACTGATCGATAGTGATACTGTTCCACCGGATGAGAAGACGATTCGTTCGGATCTGCGATATTTAGAAGAGATCGGTGTGATTTGTCGTGAACCCGGCACTCGTCCATATCACTATCGCCTCAATAATGATCTAACCGATTGTCTCTCTCAAGCTGAATTGATCGAATTGTATGAATTTGTAGATATTATGGCAAATACACAGATTCCTTCAGTGCAAGGATATTTACTGCGTGATAATCTCAAAAAAGCACTTCAAGCTACGATACCTGCTGAACAATGGGATCAGCGATTAATTGAACCGTTTCATTATAAATATCATTATGACGCTCGTATTCTGGATGAAGCGCACCTATATACATTGCTTCAGATGATTCGTGCACGGCGACAAATATCGTTTCAATACTTTTCTACTAAAGTCAAAAATAATTACAGTGCGCGCCAGACCAATCCTTTATTTGCAGATGAAAATACGGTTGTGCACCGGCATATCATGTTGCCCCTACAAGTCGTCTATGATCATCAATACGGTCGTTGGTATCTGCTTGGTGTTAATCCCAAAGGACAAATCGTTAAATTTCGTATGAGCGGTATGATTGATATTGTAGAAGAAGAGCAACAATCTGAAGAACATGTTGCAAAGTATCTGGCAAAGTTACAACGTAAAACGCAATATAGCTGGTTAGTCGATACTGGAGATACGATTACAGTGCAAGCACGCTTTTACAAAGCAGATCCATTACCAACAGACTTTATTCGTGAGCGTGTCGTATTACAAGGACAATGGGGACAAATTACAGATGAGAACGATGAATGGTTTGTATATGAGATCCAAGTGAATGGATATATCGAGATTAGACCATGGCTACGTAGCTTTGGTTCGAGCTGTGAAGTACTGGCTCCCGCAGAATTACGTCAGTCGTTGATCGATGAATGGAAGGAGATTCAAGCTTATTATGAATCTGTTCGAGAAGATTTTTAGTTATCAATTAACATCAGTCTTAGAAGAACATGGAACGTATACGTTAACCACTCAAGAACGGATATGGCTCAAAACGATGTTAGATCATCCTATTGCTGGTGAAGCATTATCTGCTGACCTGATTGCCAAAATTATAGATTGTATACCAGAAGAGCAACAACTGCTTTTTCAGCCTGCATTAGTCGAAAAAGCAGGTAGTCATCACCATCATATGTATCATACGTTAATTCAGCCTTTACGAAAAAGTATCCGTCAAAAAGAATGTGTATCTATCCAGTATGAGAACAAACATGGACAAGTCACAGGGCTGCAACCTGCGGTTCCCTGGCGTTTAGAATTTTCTATGGTCAAGCGTGAATGGTATCTAATCTGGTACAATTTGCGTTCTCAAGTAGCGATGACTACAAGATTGATACGGATTACCCAAATTGAAGATCTCCCTGCTATCGAGAGCACCCAATACAATCAGATTCAGCAATATATGGAGCAGAAAGCAACAGCGAATCAACATCAAGCTTTAATCCAAATTCTCCCTCAATACAATATAGAACTCAGTCGTATTTTGCATGCTTTCTCATGCTTTGAGAAGCAAGTGAAATTCAGTGAAGATACACAGACCTACCGTATCCATCTTGTATTTGATGGTAGTGAAACACATTATGTACTTAGCAAGTTACGTTCACTCGGTAAGCGTGTCATTGTACTTGAAAATAATTATCTGCAATGGCGATTATTCGATGCATCTACCAAAGCTTTATCTAGGTATGGTATAGATCAGATCTAACTATAGTAGCAATGCACTCATCTTGTATTTGCACAAAAATATACAAAAAGGAAGCCTGATCATACATATCGGCTTCCTTTTGTTTTATAGAAGATTGTGACGATGCGTTAGTTGGTATCTTTATAAATCGAGGTGCTATCCCAATCCCGATGTACATACGAGATAGGATTATCGATCGTTCCGTACCATTTATTGTTTTTAAAGTCGCTAGACTCTGGATATTGTGTCCATGGATACGCTTGGTCTTGATAAAATAAAGACACTTGTACATTATCATATCGCTGATTCATCGTGCGACCTTCAATATTTGTACCATCAAAAGCTTTTTTAGCAATTGAAGTAACTTTCTTCACTGAAGTGGATTGAGCATCACTATCGGTAAATTTAGTTGGGGCAATCGTTACTTGCGTTCCGCCCACTACCATATATGCATTGTAATACGTATCCGATGTTGCTGTTTTGGCTAGATAAAATTGTACACTATTGATACGATTACCATCATACTTCTGGTAAGCAGAATCGGCATAATAAAAACCATTGGAACGAATATACGGCAACCATCTAAAAGTACCTGTCTGATACGCATAACCTGCTTCAATAGAAGCATTATCAGAATCAAATCCATAGTATACCCACGGCTGTTCGCCTGCACCTAGACCACTTACTTTAGGAAGAGTGATATCTGATGTAATACTATCAAAGCCAGAGTATGCTAATTGCTTACGTTCAAAAGCTCCGGTTGTGCCTCCATTTACATCTTTAACGGCAGGCCCATTTCCGCTGATGGGTGGACTCGGTTGATCGCCAACACGTGAAGCTTCCAGATCATCATCTTTTTTAGCTGCTCCTAAATAACCACGTTTGGAACTATACACCTGACCATCTTCACTCATATACAAGTAATCGGCATTTTCAAGCTTTTGCACTTCTTTAGATGCACTTGTATCATTACTGGAATGAGTCGTAGTCTGATCCATCACCACTTGCTTTTGTTTTTCAAAAAAAGCATTATCCACTTTCAATGGATCAGCAGAAGCTGTATGTACAGCTGTGAGCGATGCTCCTAGCATGAGCATAATGCTCACCGTTCGTAATGTTTTTACTTTTTTCATGCGTACATTCCTCTCTGTTGTGTAAATATAGCTGACTGCCTTCATGTCTCACTATCATGAGTAACCAAAAAAAGACACATAGCGTTCATTGTTACGTGACTATTCTATAAGAAAACGAGTCAGATAGCAAAAATCGCCTTTTTCATGTTACATAATCTATACTTTGAAACTTGAAATCATATTGAACATGTAGAAAATATCGGGAACTTATTCATAGAGATGCTATTGTATTATGGTTCTTTCAATCAGATGTCTTATTATACTTCTATCATCATAATTCCTTCTGCATACGATTCTAATGAATCTACGTTTAACCATGAACGTTCTTCTTCTCTTAATGTATGAAATCGTAAAACACAGTCCTCCGCATCATAGGACAATATAATGATAAATCTTTTTCTATTTTTAAATTGATTAGACAACGTTATTTTCCAGATTTCGATAATTTCAATAGCAGTTTGTAATAAATGATATGATCTAGAAGTTGAATTTATGCAATCATTTAAGTGTATGTGATTATAATAGGCTTCAAAGGCTGTTCGATCCAATAAATATGAATTAGGTACAAAAGAAACAGGTAATTCTTCTACACTGGATTGTTTTAGAAGAACACATTGATCCCATTCAAAAAAATAAGGCGTTACCAGATTTTGAATTTCTGCTTGATCAATAGATATATTCATTTGGTTGGTATGTTCATCTAATAAATGACTCAAATATTGTTCCATTCTAGAATTGACAATCATAATCTTTCCTCATTTCAAAAAATCGATTACATTAAATCTCTTATACTAGCTAAGACGTTATATTTTAGTAATGATTCTCTTTTTTTGATAATATTAGATTATTGTAGATACTTGATGATGTAAGGAGGACGAATATATGTTGCTACAACGTAAAGTAATTGGGTTCATTTTAGCAGGTGTATGCTTGATTCTTCTAGGAATGTACAGCAAAAATATATTTGCTTATGCTCCAACTATAGGGTGGTTAGGTGGTTTGTTATGTATGATGGTTGCTACTTTTTTTGTATTAAATAAACCTTCCACATCTTCTAAATAATACGAAATGGAGTATTGACAATGAAACGACTATTTAAGATTATTTTTATCACTTGTCCTGTTGTAGCGGTAATTTGTTTGCTATTGAGATTAGTTTATCCGCAAGCTATTGGGTTACTGGCTTTAGCAGCGTTTGCCTACTTTGTGCTTACATTAACACAAGTCATCGAATTTTCTACGATCAATCCGCAAAAGTATCCTAAGTTTCATCGAATTTTAGCTGTTCTTGGATGTTTGGTTTGTTTAGCAGCATTGGTTTATATCGGTTTTATTTATAAACAATAATACTTAGATCGCTACATAATATTTCATTTTATAGAACTTAACATATTAGTATATAATTTCGCAGTAAATGGCATACCTACACCCATGCCAACGCTAGCACCTGCAACTACTGCGATCACTAGCTTAGGATTACCGATTACAAAATATGAATTATGATAATTGGATGTAGAGGTGCTTTGGATAGTCGCCTCACTTTGTCTTGATCCTATTGTAAACACACTACCTAACAATCCAATGACTGCTACACTCACAATAGCATTTCGAAGCCATTTCATTTTATGACTATGATGATTTGAAGAATGATTGTTCATTGACTTCCCTTCTTTCTACTCATAATTATTCTGCTAGATTAAAATACTCATCTTCTACATGATGATACTTGGTTAATAGTGCATATCCTGACACGCTTTTCAGTTTTTTAAGAAGGATAGGTAAATCTTCAATTCCATATGTACCTACAGCAATGATTATAAAACTATACGGTTGCTCTGCAATATAAATATCTGCTTGTGTAGTAGGCTTTACTTTAACCAGATGCACATGTTCTTCTCCTAATGTAATCGCATATGATTGATCTATCAGCAACCCTATTTCCACATACTTAGCATATTGTTCACCTTGTGGTATTACAATAATTTTTTTCACCGTTTTCCACCTCTAGAGTATATTTTAATATTTATTGTATTAAAATAACATATATAGATTAAGCAAGTGGTACGCTATAACGTATCATAGCTAGAAAAAGAACTCTCCTAATAAATAAGAGAGTTCTTTTTAATATGCTATCTATCATCTTTTCTTTTAAAACGAATCCGGTCTCGATACAATTCCTGGATGTTGGACGAAAGACCAGTGAGCATTGACTGTACGCCACTTACCATTAATTTGGCGAAAAACTGCTGTTGAGTTCCAAAAATTCTGAAGCTGTTCTTCTCCATGTTCTCCTACTACAAAATTACGTAAATTGTAACTCAGTACAGCGAGATCACCAGCTTCGCTAATAGCCACATCTGGATCAATATATTCGCTTCGGATAATATTCGGATTTTTATAGTGTGCCAAAATATGCTTTTCAACAGCTTCTTTACCCACGAGAAGTTTTTCAGTAATTGGATCAAAGTAACTGATATCGTCACTATAACTATCCAAGTAACCGTAGCAATCTCCCTTATTCCAACGCTCATTATTTGCACGCTCGATATTCATAACAATTTCAGCAATTTCGTTCTGGTTCATCGTATTCATTTTTCAAACTCCTTTTTTGTGTTATATTGATAAGATGCTATATGATCATTTTAGGTAATTTAATATATGAAATAAAGGCTATATAAGGACTAAAAAAGATATAAAATGGACATTTTATTGTTTTGCCTCTTATCACTGAAAGGAAAGATATACTATGAATTTTAAACTGAATAGTGATGCCAAGATAGAACCCTTAGGATATAAGCCGCCGTCACCTTATTCATACGACTTAGAAATTTTCAGTTTTTCCGAATTGAAAAAGCGTACACTTGAAGGAAGAATGTACATTACGTATAGATATAAATTCTATATGCTTATTTGTGTGACTCAAGGCGAATGTACTCAATGGATTAATTTTGAACCGGTTTTATGTAAATCAGGAACTTTACTTGTGGTCTCTCCTAATCAAGTCCATAACTTTGGAAAAGATGAAGATTGGGAAGGTTGGATTATTTTATTTCGTTCTGAGTTTCTGATACCTATAACTTCAACTTTAAATGAGCACAAGCTAGCATTTGATATCGAAAGACTACCCAAAGTGCTAACACTAACGGATGCAGAATTGGCACGAGCGGTTCATTCGATTACCAGAATGACAGAAGACTCTCTGATCCCAGAACCAACTGAAGATGTCCATATGTTATTACGTTATCAACTGTATGCTTTAATGACATGGCTTCATATTTTGCACAAAAATGCTCATTCTATGACATATACTCAATTGTCACCACGTTTTATTCATTTCCACAAGCTTGTTGAGACACATTTTACTGAATGGAGTCATGTCAGCGAGTATGCTCACTATTTAAATTGTACTGAAAAAACGTTAACAAGAGCTACCCTAGAAGCAACCGGCATGACTGCCAAAGCTTTTATTTCTGCTCGAATGATTTTGGAAGCAAAACGATTACTTGTCCATACCGATCAATCTATTAACCAAATTGCAGAACACCTTAACTTTAAAGAACCAACCCATTTTAGTAAATTTTTCAAAAGAGAAACAGGATGTACTGCTTCCGATTTTCGAGAACAAACCTTTGAATGGTAAAGATCCAAAAGCTTACTTTCCATATAAAATAGTGAACAAAAAAACTCTCTAGCATTAAGAGAGTTTCTTTGTTGTGATGTTATTATTTTCTATCGTTAGCATGATTGCGAATATACTCTGACCACTTTTCTAATTGTGCTTCAATATCAGTAATACGCAGTGGCTTAGAAACAAAATCTTGCATCCCACTTTCCATGCACAATAACTGTTCTTCTTTACGAGCAAATGCAGTAACAGCCACAATAATCGGTGCAGGCTTGTGACGATGTTGTTGACGAATACGACGGGTGGCTTCCAGACCATCCATAATCGGCATATTCACATCCATAAAGACCAGATCATATGACTTGCGATTGGTCGCTTCGACAGCGGCCGCACCATTTTCTACAAGATCTGCTTGATATCCTCGTTTACTTAAAATGGTTAGCAGTACTTTTTGGTTGGTTGCATTATCTTCAGCTACCAATATGCGCAATGGGCCATATAATGAACTAGGAACAGATGGTGTAGCATGTAACAACTGCTCTGCTGCTGTAATTTCTGGATAATCGGCTGCATTCAGTGTGAGGGTAAATGCAAAAGTCGCTCCACGATTGCTATTACTTTCTACACGAATAGAACCACCCATTAACTCAATAATCTTTTTGCAAATCGATAATCCCAGCCCTGTTCCACCATATCTGCGATTGGTCGCTGTACCGATCTGGGAGAACGGTTGAAATAACTTCGCTTGTTGATCTTCTGGTATACCATGCCCTGTATCTTGCACAGAGAATTCGATAACAATAGATTGAGCATTATTTTGTGGCTTCAAGTGAGCCGAAATAAGAACTCCACCGTTATCTGTGAATTTGACTGCATTGCCGACCAGATTAATAAGAACTTGTCGCAATCGATCTTCGTCTCCTATCAGATAGGAAGGCAATCTAGGATCGATATGCGTATTAATAAATAGTTTCTTTTCTTGTACAGGCATCGCAAAAATATCGGTCACCTGATCTAACAAATGCTGAATACTTACTTCACTGTATTCCAGTTCCATACGCCCAGCTTCGATTTTACTAAAATCCAGTAATTCATTTAGAATTTTAAGTAATGCATTATTACTATCCATAATAATCTCTGCATATTCACGTTGTTCTTGCGTTTCTAACGTATCAAATAATAGCTCAATCATGCCGATCATCCCGTTCATAGGCGTACGCAATTCATGGCTAATAATCGCTAAAAATTCCGATTTGGCGCGGTCTGCTTGTTCGGCAACTTCACGAGCTCGTATAACTTCATTTTCTTCAGTGCGATCTTGAAATACGATAACAGCCCCTACACGTTCCCCATTATCTATAATAGGGGTTACACGATAAGACGCAAGGAAGCTTGAATTATCTTGTCGCCACAGTACTGCTTCTTCCCGATAAAGCGGTTGCCCGTCTGAAAGAGAACGTAGAATCGGTGTATCTCCTGCTAGTGATGGGCTACCATCTGGCTCACTTTGCTCGATTTGCTTCAAGTGATACTCATTCATCATAGCATCCACATCATAGCCTAACATCGCTGATCCAGCCGGATTAATAAATGTGGTATTACCTTCCAGATCGACTCCGAATATCCCTTCAGATACCGAGTTCAGAATAAGCTCTTGTTGATTGCTTAGATTTTTGATTTTAGCTAGATAATGATTACGTTCTGTAATATCGTTAATAATCCCGTAGACACCTACGACTTCATTTTCCACATAGATCGGTACATTGGTAACATGTACCTCAATAATATGACCATCTTTGTGAAAAGTACGTATTTCGTATGTCTGTGTCTCGCCTTTTTTGGCTAACTCAAAATGATAGTTGGTTTTAGCGAGATCATCAGGATGAGCAACAGGTTCAAAAGGTTTATTTCTCAAATCTTCATTTGTATAACCTAAAAGCTCTTCCATACTTTTATTCATAGACAGATACGTTCCATCCATACTTAATGCGTTAATACCGATAGGATTATGTTCAAATAAAGATTTATAGCGACTTTCACTTTCACGCATTCTTTTCTCTTGTTCGCGTCGTTCGGTAATATCACGTGACACAGCTACCACGTATTCAAATTCGCCTTGATCGGTATACGTATAACGACAAGTCGTTTCAGACCACATATACGTTCCATCTTTGCGCCGGAACCGAAAAATTACCGCTTCTGGATCAACTTGAACCTGTTGCACAGAGATTAAGTAGTCTCGTACTTTCTCTACGTCTTCTTCATGTACATAGCTAAGCCCATCTTTGCCTAACATTTCTTCAGGCTCATAACCTAATAATGTTTTACAGGCCGGTGAAGCATATAAATACTCAAGATTGTCTGATGCTTTATGACGTGAAATAAAATCCGAGGTGTGATTGGTAATCAGACGCATTTGCCATTCATTTTGTTGTAATTGTTCTTCAATCAATTTACGTTCAGTAATATCCCGGGTAACTGCTAATACCTCAATTTCTTTGCCATACTCATCATAGACATAACGGCAGACAGACTCCGCCCAGAAATAAGAGCCATCTTTACGCAAAATACGATATGCCGCTGTAGCATAATGGCTAATAATCAAGCTCATATTGATATGCTCTATTACTTGTTCTACATCATCAGGATGAATATAACTAAATCCACTGGTACCTTTTAACTCTTCAGGCAGGTATCCCATCATTTCATAAGCTACATTAGACATAGAAATATATGTCGATCCTTTGTCTATACGATGACGACTGATTAAGTCATTAGAATAATTAATAATATTGTGGTAATGCTTTTCATTTGATAATAGTCTTTCATATTCTTCTGTGCTTATCGTTACTTCGCTCATATCTTTCTAACGCTCCCTTATGTTGAGCAATGCTGTAGCCTACTATAATGAAATCGATCACAATACATAGGGCTAGGAAAACTGTTGTAACAATTGTTCCTTTACACATATATCGTCAGAACAGTGAGGACATTTCACTCTTCCTCCTAAATAAGGAAGGTGTGCTAACCAAGATGACATTTGTAATGAACCCATATACGTATATAACCAATTCAGATCTATTTGGTGCTCATATTCTAGATCAGGTATTACTTTTTCAAATGTAGCCTCTGTCTGAATAACCGGGTCTTCACTATATGCTCGCCATTCAGTAATATTGCTATCATTAGCTGGCCAAATATAGATCGGTTGATCACAGTGAGAACAATCCAATATATATTCTTCACCATCACTGTACGTTAACAAACATTTTGCCCACTGCCGATATCCATGCAAAGCTGCTGTTGCAGATAATATATACATTTTTTCACTTTCTTCTACTTGATCGATCTGAATTCTCACTTCTGTTATGCGTTGCTGAAGCTGCATAAGTGAATCTGTATATGATTGATAAATATCTTTGACTTCATTTTCATCAAAATCTACAAAATAAGAACGCCAGGCATCTGCAACATCTTCGTCATATGACGAAAGGGGTAGCTGATTCCATGCTTCAAACATGCCACATACGATATAAATATCTATAAGAATGTAATGTTCTGAAGTATGTAAAGCCAGCTCTACTAAATAAGGTACTGTTACATATGTACAAGGATAGATCGTATTTTGATGATACAACTCTTCATAATATAATGCTGTTGCTTGTTCTTGATCGTAATCTTGTTGTAATTGCTGAATTTGCAATGGAATATGTCCACCGTTACCATAAGGCCCATCTAAAAGTTCCCACTTTGTGCTTGTTAGGCTTAACATCGCTGCCTCACTCCTTACCAATGATTGAGATAATCTATAGCTTAATCCAAAGCAAGAACACGTTCTAGTTCTCGATTGATCTATAGATATGAATGATTAGCATATTAATAATGTTGAAAATAACAAAAGGCTACCCGTTATTCTATATCGTTTGGGTAGCCTTTTGTTACATCTTACATGTTACACTTTGTATCTTTAAAATTTTGCAATTATTTACGATTCCGATGCTTGGCGATACACTTCCAAATATTCTTGCGCAGATACCTGCCAGCTATATTCACCGGTTATCGCATTTTTCACAACTTTTTTCCATTCTTTTGGTTGATGATAAATAGATAATGCACGACGAATTGTAAACAACATATCATGAGCATTATAAGCAGCAAATGTAAATCCAGTACCTTCTCCTGTAAATTCGTTAAATGACTGTACAGTATCATTTAATCCGCCTGTTTCGCGTACGATAGGAATACTACCATAACGCATCGCTAACAATTGACTGATCCCACAAGGCTCGAACTTAGAAGGCATTAAGAACATATCACTACCTGCATAGATACGGCGTGCTACGCCTTCGCTAAATCTAATCTCCGCCGCAAGCTTAGTTGAATGACGAGCCACCGCTTCGCGGAACCAATCTTCGTATTCTTGCTCACCTGTGCCCAAAATAACAAATTGCACATCATCATAATATAAAAATTCATCCAGTACACGAGTCACTAGATCCAATCCTTTGGATTCAGTCAGACGAGTAACCATCGCAATCATAGGAATTTTAGCATCAATAGGCAATCCCAATTCTTCTTGCAAAGCTAGTTTGTTAGCTGTACGTTTGGCAGTTGCACTACGATAATTACTGGTTAAATACGTATCTGTTGCCGGGTTATAACTTTTCGTATCGATGCCATTTACAATTCCATGTAATCGATCTCCCAGAGAACCAAGCAATCCTTCCAATCCATAACCATAGTATGGCATTTTGATCTCTTCAGCATATGTTGGGCTTACTGTAGTCACTTGATCAGCGAATACCAGTCCACCTTTCATAAAGCTTACATTTCCATGATATTCAATACCATCTGATTGGAAATAACGATCATCCATACCAAGCAAATCTCCTAGAACAGAGTAAGGGAAAATGCCTTGATATAATAGATTGTGAATCGTAAATACGCTGTGTACGTTAGCGTAGAATGGGTTATAACGATATTGTGCTTTAAGCAACATCGGTACCATTCCGGTATGCCAGTCATGAGCATGAATAATATCCGGTTGGAAATCAACTTCAGGTAAAATATCTAACACTGCGCGGTTAAAGAATGCGAAGCGCTCTCCATCATCTCCATATCCATAGATACCATCACGACCAAAATAATATTCATTATCTATCAAATAAACTGTAACGCCATTTTCGATATATTGCATAATTCCGCAATATTGACTACGCCATCCCACTTGCACTTGAATAACTTTCAACAAAACCGATTTTTCACGAATCGGTGCAGGAATACTTTTATAAAAAGGCAAGACGATCCGTACGTCTGCCCCTTCTTTTTGTAGCGCTTGAGGTAATGCTCCTATAACATCAGCAAGCCCCCCTGTTTTGATAAAAGGATTCGCTTCTGCTGCTGCAAATAAAATATTCATCGTTTATGTCCTCCCTCTATAATTTGCGTCTATTTGAAGTTCGACGCTTTAAAATAATGACACTAAGTGGTGGTAAGGTCATTTCAATACTTTGTTCTTGCTGATGGAACGGAACTTTCTCCGAGAATAACAACGATTCTGTTCGTCCACCTGTTCCGCCAAAGCGAGGTTCATCACTATTCCAGATCTCTTCATAAGTGCCTGCTTTGGGTACACCTACACGATAATTCACCTGCGGAATCGGTTGGAAATTAATCGCTATAATCAGTGTATCATTTGTTTTCTTTCCTTTACGCATATACGTAATCACACTGCGTGCAGCATCATCTGCATTCAACCATTCGTATCCTTCCCACTCATGATCTTGTTCCCATAGAGCAGGTAATTGAAGGTATAGATGATTCAGCTCGCGTGTATAACTTTTCATTTTCTGATGCATATCGTACTCAAGCAACAACCAATCCAATTGATCTTGATCTTTCCATTCGATAAATTGTCCAAATTCGCCACCCATAAATAAAAGCTTTTTGCCCGGGTGAGTCATTTGATACGCAAGCAATAGACGCAGACCTGCAAACTTTTGCTCATAAGCGCCCGGCATTTTATCTAACAACGATTTTTTGCCATGTACTACTTCATCATGGGACAGTGGTAATGTAGCATTTTCAGCAAAAGCATAGGTGATCGGGAATGTTAAAAGATTATGCTTTTCTGGACGTTGCTCAAAATCAGATTCCATATAATCGAGCGTATCATTCATCCAGCCCATACTCCATTTGTAATTAAACCCAAGTCCATTTTCATGCGCAGGCTTCGTCACACCCGGCCATGCACTTGATTCTTCTGCCATCATTAACGCATGCGGGTAATATTGGAAAATCGTTTTGTTAAGCTGTTGCAAAAATAAAATAGCTTCTTTGTTTTCAGCTCCACCTTGTTCATTCGGCTTCCAACCTCCAACTGTTTCTCTACCGAAATCAAGTCGAATCATGCTGGTAACCGCATCAACACGCAGACCGTCAAAGTGGAACATCTCCATCCAATATAGTGCGCTTGAAATCAGAAACGAACGAACTTCTGGCTTACTAAAATCAAACGATAATGTACCCCATCCGATTTTCTCTGCTCGATCTGGATCAGCGTACTCATATAATGGTGTACCATCAAACATCCGCAGTCCATGTGCATCTTTGGTAAAATGCCCGGGAACCCAATCCAAAATCACTCCAATATTCGCTTGATGACAAGCATCTACAAAATACATTAGCTCTTGTGGAGTTCCATAACGACTCGTCGGCGCAAAGTATCCTGTACTTTGATACCCCCATGATAGATCATACGGATGCTCGGTTAATGGCATCAATTCTAAATGCGTATATCCCATATCTACCAAATAAGGAATCAACAAATCTGCTAGCTCACGATAAGTGTAAAAGCTACCATCTTCTTTTTGTTTCCATGTACCAAAATGCATTTCATAAATATTCAGTGGCTTGCGATAAGGAGCACGACGTTTGCGTCTCCACACCACATCGTTCCATGTATATCCAGATAAAGAAGCAACTACCGAGGCTGTAGCTGGGCGTACTTCAGCATAGTGAGCATACGGATCAGCTTTGAGAAACGAATCACCATTAGATGAAGTAATATGATATTTATATAAAGTGCCTTCAAGAATATTGGGTAAAAATCCTGTCCATACTCCCGAGTTTGGAAGTTTATGTAATTGATAATGTTCTCCATCCCAGTTGTTCCAATCGCCTGCTACGCCAACACGTGCAGCATGAGGTGCCCATACACTAAAACGCACACCGGACTCTCCATTTTCTGATGTCACATGAGACCCAAAATGACGATACGTATGAAAATTGGTGCCTTCATGAAAAAGATAAAGCTCTTCTGGAGTTGGCTCTCCGTAGACTGTCCGTTTTTGACTCAAAACATCACCCCGCTAACTAATAAATGTATACATCATTTTATCATCATTTGATATGTTCTTTATCTATTCTAATTTATTATTGCCCTGATTAGAATAGGTAAACCATTTAAGTCACTAACTACAACTATTACCCTTATTTTGCACACTTGAAAAGACTACATTTGATGCAGAAAGGGGAACATAAGATTAAGAATGAAAATATTTTACAATAACTTGTTTCAAGCATTATCTTTCAAGGTTATAAATTATTACATCATCATGAGCGTTGTCATTATATAGTTGGAGGGAAAAGTTAATGAAAAATCAAAAGTGTGTTGCTATGTTGCTGGCCGGAGGAGAAGGGCGCAGACTCGCACCACTTACATCAATTGTGGCCAAACCAGCTGTACCGTTTGGCGGAGACTTCAAAATTATCGATTTTCCTCTTAGTAATTGCGTGAATTCAGGCATCGATACGATCGGCGTACTGACGCAATATGAAGCTGCTTCGCTTCATGACCATATCGATCAAGGGGATGCTTGGTCCACATCCAATCTTCAAATGAACATCTCTCTGTTGTCTTCAGAAGCAACAGGTGAATATATGGGAACAGCCGATGCGATCACGAAAAATATCGCTTATCTTGATGCGCTTAATCCTGAAAATGTTTTGATTCTTTCTGGTGATCATATTTATCATATGGATTACAGTGATATGATTGCTTACCATGAACAACATCAAGCGAAAGCTACTATTTCGGTGATGGAAGTACCATGGGAAGAAGCTAGTCGCTTTGGTGTTATGAGTACTGACTCTTCAATGAATGTTACTAAATTCTCTGAAAAGCCTGCTCAACCTGAAAGTAACCTGGCATCTATGGGTATTTATGTGTTCGACTGGCAATACCTAAGACGTCATCTGATTGAAGATGCTGCCAAAGCAGATTCTAATCATGACTTCGGTAAAGATATTATTCCGCAAATGCTTGCTGAGCATCAAATTGTCGTTGCTTACGAATTCCAGGGTTACTGGAGAGACGTTGGTACGATTGATAGCTTATGGGAAGCTCATATGGATATTCTAAATGATGGTCAACAATTCGAGTTAAAAAATGAAGCTTGGCCGATGTTCTCCCCTAGCTTAAATGTAGAGACTACTATTGCTCGTGAGCGTCAAGTACCGAATTGCTCTATGGTAAGTGACCAAGCCATTTTAGAAGGTGATGTACAACGTTCTGTTGTATTCAACAATGCTGAGATTGGTAAGTTTGCTCATGTTCGTCATAGTGTAATTATGCCTGGTGCTGTAGTTGGCAAGCATGCTCAAGTAGAATATGCTATTGTTGCTGAAGGTGCTGTGATCAAAGAAGGCGCTGTGATTAAAGGTACTGCTAACGATATCAAAGTAGTGGCTCCTTACGAAATCATTCATGCTAAACCTGTGGTTCGTACACAACCTGCACGTTTACTTCAAGAAGTATACGAGAAGTCCAGCCGACTACGTGCTGGTGGACTATAATCCAATTACAACAAAATACTGTTCATTCATTTATTGAATGATAGTCATTATAAATAAAAAAAGCGGTAGCCATCAGGCTATCGCTTTTTTATCATTTTATGATGTGGAGCGCGATTGCAATGCTCTCCACTCATCTTCAAGAATACTCATTTCATACACACTGTAATATTGTCCATCTAACCATGAAGAATCTCGCATTAATCCTTCTTTGCTAAATCCACAAGATTCATATAACTTGATAGCAGATACATTATAATCGTACACACCCAATGTGATACGGTGCATTCCTAACGTATCAAAACCGATCCGTAATAACTCGTTAATAATTTGGCGACCATATCCTTTGCCTCTAGCTTCAGGATCACCGACTAATAATTTGGAGATACGTGCAGATCGATTAGTACGATCAATTCTACTTAAAGCAACATGACCAACTTTGTGATTGGTTATTCGATCGACTACGATATAGATCAATTGATCTGAAAACATAGGATGATTGGCACCTTCTATATGAGCTTCCAGATCGGAAGTATCTAGTGGATATTCCCAGCCTATTCCACTCCACTGTTGCAGGAATTTAGCGTCTCCTGACCATTCTAATAACTGCTCAAAATCTTTTTCCAGAAAATACTCTAACCGAATCTGATGATTCTCTGCGGGTGGAAGCTTTTCATAAAGACTTGCCAAGCGACCTTTCACATCATGAGTTCCCATATAGCGAAAATCTTGACTCTGATAAAAACGATTCAACGTAGGCAAATGCGCCATACAATCTAACCGAAGCCCTTTTTTACCAGATGTTAATGCATAATTGGTAGCCCACTGAATCAGAATAGCACCTAATCCAAGACTACGAAAATCTTGATGCACCGTCAACCGATGCAAATATAAATAACGATCATCATCTAGGTGTTGCCAGTAATCGGGATCTCCTGATTGCAGAGTAAACATCGCTGCTGGTCGATCATCTACATAAAGAAGGAATACTTCTCGCTCCGCAAAATAACTATGGATTAATTCAGGAGTAAACATTTCCTTTTTCCATTGTTCAATTCCTTGAGATTCCATCCATTCTGCCGCATTGACTAACAAAGAGGTTACCTGTTCGGCATGTTGCTCATTGGCTTGGATAATACGAAGTTGCAAATCTCCAACTTGAGGTTGTTGTAATGTCAAATGGTGTTCCTCCTTACATGATCAGTTTACGTAAGCTGTAAAATTTCTTGTTGTTTTGTTAAAGGTAGCTCAATCATAACGGTTGTACCTTTTTCCAGTTCACTATCAATATACATATCTCCATTATGCAATTGTACAATCTGCTGGGTGATGGCAAGCCCAAGTCCTGTACCGCCTCGGTTCGGATTCACTTGGAAAAAGCGATCTTTTACTTTTTCTAAATGTTCTTGGCTAATACCTATACCCGCATCTTGAATCGATATGCGTACTCGTTCAGGTGAAACTTCTGTTAGCATAATAAAGATAGTAGATTCTTCCGGTGAAAATTTGATCGCATTATCGACAATATTTAGAAAGACCTGTTTTAGACGGTTCCCATCAGCTTGTACGATAAATGGGCGTTCGCCCGGTTCTAATTTGAGCTGAATTTTTTTCTGTTCTGCTTTGGCCCAGACATTCAGCATCGTTTCTTGCAGTACTTCTTTGAGATTCACTTCACCTATAACCATTTTCATCTGATTTTGTTGTAATTTTGAGAAATCAAGCATTTCTTCAACCAGTCCAATCAGACGATCGGTTTCTTTAGAAATAATACTCATACCAAGCTTTGTCTCTTCAGGATCGAATCCTCCCGAAACTAACGTCTCACTCCAACCTTTAATACCTGTAAGAGGTGTTCGTAATTCATGTGAAATCGAAGAAATAAAATCGTCTTTGATCTGATTACTACGAATAATTTCTTCCGCCATATAATTCAGAGTAGAAGCAAGCTCACCAATTTCATGAGGATAATTACCTTTGATGCGGGCGTTAAAGTCCCCTTTTGCCATTAGCGTAGAGACTCCAATAATATTGTTAAGTGGTCGCACAATAGAATTCGCTAATCCTAGACTTACTACCAGCACAATAATTAAGACAGCGGCTCCCACGCCTACAGCAACCATAGTAATCGTTAATAACTTCTGATTTACACGCTCTAGCGATGTCACATAACGCACCAGATAATTATCACCGTTCACTTGAATTTGTCTGGTCACTGCCATAACATTTTCACCAGTACCTGCTTGCTTACCAATCCAGCGACCGGTAGAACCTGCTAATGCTTGTGGAATATCACCGGTCTGGATCGGCTTATCTACTCTAAAATTGGTCGAGTTTTGCAAAACATTTCCCTGAGTATCCAAAAGTTGAACTTCAACCGTATCGCCTAACTCATAACGCTGAATAATCTCTTGATATTTCACAGGGCTCGACTGATCGCTGATAAAGTTTTGCGGTACATCTGTAGAACTATTGAGATAATTGTAAATACTGTCGTAATAATACGTACGCATAGAGAATAAAAACACTAACTCTACCAAGAGCAACGCCAGAAATACAACAATAAAGTAATGCAAAACAATCTGGCGGCTAATGCCTTTTTTGATCATTAGGACTCCCGGCCTCTCCATTTATAGCCATGTCCCCACACCGTTTGTAGGAATTCAGGTTCAGACGGGTTGTTTTCGATTTTTTGACGCAAACGACGAATATTTACATCTACAATTTTGGGATCACCCATATACTCTTTGCCCCATACATGATCCAACAGTAGATCACGACTAAGCGGTGTATTTTCTTTTTCAAGGAAAAATTGAACCAATGAGAACTCGGTTGGTGTCAATTCGATCTGTTGTCCTTTTTTCTTAAATTGTTTGGAGATCAGATCCAGTGTAAATGGCCCGGATTCAAAGGATACTTTGGTATTCGATTCACGTTGTACATTGACACGACGTAACAAAGACTGAATACGAGCAATCAATTCAGTAGGGCTAAATGGTTTGCTGATATGGTCATCTGCACCAACTGATAAAGCATATACTTTATCTTGTTCTTGTACTTTGGCTGTCAAAAAGACAATACCAATGCGTTCATTTTTTTCACGAATACGACGACATACTTCAAAACCGTCAATACCCGGAACCATGACATCAAGCAAAGCAATATCAATATCAGGAACAGTTTCTAACATATGCAAGGCTTGCTCACCGTTCTCTGTCTCTATCACTTCAAATCCATTTCGCTTCAAGTTAATAATAATAAAACTGCGGATTGATTCTTCATCTTCCATAATCAACACTTTACTCATAAAATAGACCTCCTCAATTCAATATCAGATTATTTTTTGTGTTTTGCCAGAGTGCAATATATTGATCATTGGAGGTTGTAATAAGCTCCCAATCTTTATTTGTCTGATTGTTCCATTGAGCTGAAGTAAAGAAGCGAACTTCTGCTACTTTTTCTCCTGTATCTTTCAATATAAAGCGCAAATCTTGATCTTTGTTAGACTTCGTATCGAGAGTGATTTTATCGTTCCATTCCGGTGCAAATTTCAATACAAACCGTCCTTGATCATCTCGGTATTGCTGACTAACTAATTTGAGTTTGTTATCTCCATCCCACTGATAATAATATATAAAATAAGGGATTTCGCTTGTTTCGATATTTTCCCAGCCTAATGGAATTTGTAGCATTCCAATTTCCAATATGCCATCTCCATTTACATCATCACTATAGATCAAAGAGTCTTTGAATGTAGCGGCTTTGCTAATCGGGAATACATCTCGAAGCTTATTATTGTCCATAACAATCAAATGAGTAAATCCAGAGAATGAACCTAGTAACTGATCCATAATGATTCCATTTTGATCTTTGGATACTTTTCCAGCGACTACATTATAAAATCCTAACGTAATTGTTGAATCCAGATCGATCGAATCGACTTCTTGGAACCCATCTTTATAACGGAAATTCGTGATTGTTAAATAACTATTACGGCTCATGTACATCGTTGTCAGATCATCAACACCATCACCGTTCATATCCAAAATCTCATAATAAGTGTAAGGCTTTTTGTCTACAATATTCAACTCACCTTTGTCATAACTATAGATCACCAGATTTTTCTGCATGCTATCTACACCACTATTCGTCGTATTGATCGCATTTGAATATCCAACAATCAGATCTTTATGTCCATCATGAGTAATATCTTTGATTTCTACACTTTCCAGCACATATCCTTGCCCTTCAATATCTCTTTTTTTAATCCAATCAGAACCGGATTGTTCAAAAATCATACCGTTGATTCGAGCATCGGAAGTCGTGTAGAAAGCAATAGCTTCCATTTTGCCATCTCCATCAAGATCCGCTTGTTGAATCCAATCATTGGCATTACCATTTTTGGGGTTGGCAAGCTTGGCACCAGGGGGTAAAGCTGCTTGTATCGTACTACTTAATGTCTGCTTATCTGAAGGTAACTGCGGTAATTGCATAAGCCCTTTCGGATCTGAAATGAGTTCACAACCGCTTAACAAGATCAATAACGTTGTTATTGTCGCCAAGCGTACCCATAGATTCCATTTCAATAGTATCACTCTTTTCATTAACTAAATCTGTTATAACAATCGACGTTCTGCACTGGTCAATCTCCGACCTTTAATATCAAAAGCAATATGTCCTTCTTGCAGTCCAATAATACGAGTCGCATATTTTTCTGCTAATTCTAAAGGAATCACTGTAATAATAGTGACACGCTCACTACTGCATAATGCACGCAGTGTTTTGATCACATCTTCTCCAGATTTGGGATCAAGCCCTGTGATAGGTTCATCTGCAAGAACGACTTTGACACCATGAGCAAGAGAACGAGCTATCGCTACACGTTGACGTTCGCCACCGCTTAATGTACTTGCTTTTTGATGAGCTTTGTCGAGCAATCCTAGACTTTCTAGTACATCCATCGCTCCCATATAATCGTCTGAACGCACCATACCTGTGAGCATGCGCCAGATCGGTGTCTGTCCAGCTTGTCCAATCAATACATTTTTAAGAGCTGTTCGTTCAGGATGAAGCTGAGGACTTTGTTCTACATAAGCCCATTCGCGCGAAATTTTGCGTTTACCGCTAAAGCCTGCTTTCATAATATCGATATCGCCTACTTGAAAGCTACCGTCTGTCCATGATTCTTTCATCGCCAGACATTTAAGTAATGTACTTTTACCGCTACCGCTCGGCCCCAAAATAGCAATCATTTCACCATGCTGAATTTCCAGGCTAATCCGATCCAATACTTTGGTTTTATTTTCACCGACCGTTTTTGTGAGATTCTCTATTTTGATCATCGACATCTATCGTGAGCCGCCCTTCTCTATCTGGTGATTACTGGAATGTGTATGATTTCTATCGCTTCTCCTATTGATCTGTAGCACTTTGGTATGCACATAGAACCATTACTTATTAGTTTAGGGGAAAAAGCAAAGAAATGCCATCTACTGTACCTGATTATTTCGATTTTTCTTTAAATATAAAACCAGTAGCAGCAAAAATCATATAACAACCACCCAAAACCCAAAACAAACTAGCTGGTGAACCCATCTCTATTCCTTTTCCTCCAAGCGCCGGCCCAATAATACTACCTGCATTAAAATGAAAAGAAGCTAATACGTTAGCAGCAGGCAAATACACTTTCGGTAACATATCAGCCGCATACGCTAGTCCCAAAGAAAAGAAAGAACCGATCAATCCACCGGCTAAAGCAAAAATAGCAGCGATTGCGATCATATTCGTTTCTGCCATCGGAACAAATAAAAATAGTAATCCACCCAGTCCTCCGCAGATCATCAACATCTTTTTACGTCCATACCGATCACTTAATATCCCCAAAGGAAGCTGAAGGATTAATCCCCCGATACCGATAAAAGGAAGTAAGAACGCAATATCACTTGTGGAAAATCCAACTCGTAATCCATACACAGGGAAATTACTGTTCATAGCAGCTTCCATATATCCGTACAAGAAAGCTGGAATAAGCGCATACCAAGCCCAGCTATAACTTTTTGTAAATCGACGTTGTGCAGGTTCATCGGTTGCGGTTTTCTCCGGTGTTCCATGTGGCAATTTCCAGATAACCAGAATAACGACAATTAGGAATAATCCTGCGAGTAATAGAAACGGAGCATATACTCCCCAATCAAGCAATTTGATTCCAAGCGGGCCGATACTGAAACCTATACCATACGACATGCCATAGATTGAAAGATTACGACCGCGATGTTCGGAAGGCGTCATCATCAATACCCATAATTGAGCAGAGTAATGAACAGCACTATCTCCAACACCGACTAATAATCTTAATACGAACCAAAAAATAATACTTGGGTACAGTGGAAATAACGGTAATGTAATCAGCACAAGCAACAAACCGCCAAGCATTAATTTTTTAAATCCTAAAACGCCTAATAGTCGTTCTGCGACCAGTGTCATGCCGAATGAACCGATATACAATACAGCAGCATTTAAGCCGTTTAATGTTGAAGACACACCCATTTTTTCCAGAAAAATAGCCAGTACAGGTAACAACATCCCCTGACTGATACCAGCTACGATAATAGCAATAATCAAAATAGCAAAATGAACTTTGGATACAGAATGAATCGATTGCGAATGCTGGGACGATGTTTTGAGCACAATAGTTCCTCCAATTATGTAATGAAACAAGATGTAAATGAATCATAGAATTTCTCTTTTGCAAAATACCATCCGAACATTATAGTGGACAATATACAAGTAAACAAGCCATAATAACATGATAATAACCGATATATTGACTTGATTGTAGACGTATAAAAAGGTTATATTGTTACACTATGTTGAATCTGAAATAAGATTCATCTATTGTTGAATAGATATTATTTGGGAGGGTTCTGGTTTCATGAGCTATGACGTGAAAATAGATGTGTCTCCGATCTACGATTTACTCGGAAGTTTTATGGTCTATGTGACCAAAAAATGGATTCGTGATATCGATCTGGGTTCAGAATGGATCAGAGACATCGACAACCAACTAAGCCCTGGAGTGCGTTCTGCTATATTAGAAGCATCTTCGTGGCCTTTTGATGATTTTGATGTATTATATGCCTGGGCAAGCTGTCGTCATGCTGACGGTTCTGTTCGTGATTTTTTAAATCATTTAGAAAATGCTTCCGAAGATGAGATGTGGAATGAGATTCATGAACTGCTACCGACTATGACTTTACTCGATACTAGACGTATTCAGACCAGTTATGCTCCACTATTAAAATTATGGTATGAACATTACTTTCATCATATAGAAGATGAAATTCTTGAATTAATCACAGAAGATGCCAAAGAGAAAAAAGGGTTACTGGACAAAATGGACCCTAGTGCATTAATTGAATATGCTTCAGGCGGCTTAGTGGTAGATCCTTTTCCCGAGTTAAATACGGTGATCTTATTCCCAACGGTACATAACCGCCCGATCAATACGTATTGCTTTTACGAAGGCGTGTTATTGATTCAATATCCAGTTGATGTACCTGAACAAGATGAAGAAGATCCACCAAATGTTCTTTTACGTATGACACGAGCATTATCAGATCCAGAACGCCTACGTATGCTGCGCTACATTGGCGGTGAACCACGTTCTTTGCAAGATATGGCTCACTATCTATTACAACCTCAAGAGTCGCTTATGCATCATCTGATGATGCTTAGAGTGGCAGGCTTACTGCGTATCCACCTCGGTAGAGGGGATATTGAACGTTTTAGTATTCGACAGGACGGTGCTTCTGAGCTTCAACTGTTCCTCGAATCGTATATCCGTATTTAAGGAGTGAATCACATGAAAGACATCCGACATCAGCACCTTATCTTTGATATGGATGATACGCTGATCCATTGTAACAAATATTTCAATCTCATTTTAGACGAATTTATCAGTCTGTTATCCGAATGGTTCAATCATCCAGCAGTAACGATGGATGCTATTCGTCAAAAACAAATCGAAATTGATGTAGCTGGTGTGCATAGAGTAGGTTTTGCTAGTGAACATTTTCCCAAATCATTAGTCGAAACGTATCATCATTTCAGTCAATTAGTAGGACGACCAATACATGAAGCAGAAGAAAATCAATTACGTCTACTAGGCAATAGCGTATATGAGAAAGAAGTAGAACCTTATCCTGGTATGGTAGAAACGCTAGAAATTCTTCAACAAGCAGGTCATACTTTGTATCTGTATACTGGCGGCGAGACTGTTATTCAGCAACGCAAAATCGATCAGATGAAATTAACATCTTATTTCGATTCTCGCATCTTTATCCGTCAGCACAAAAATATTCATGCGCTTGAAGAGATTATTAATTCTCATGTACTTCCACGTCAGGACACATGGATGATCGGTAACTCTTTACGTTCTGATGTTCAACCTGCTCTACATGCTTCTCTCAACACTATTTATCTGAAACAATCCCATGAATGGGCATATGATGTAGTTCAACTTCAACACGACGACAATCTTCCGTTCTACACCATATCGCAATTGGTTGAAGTTCCTCAAGTCATCCATGAAAGTCTATCACAACAGCAAAAGAAACGGACATCGGGTTAATTCCCGGTCCGTTTTTTTGTTTTTCATTAAAAGCTTTGTTTTCCTTTTACTGCATAACATAGATTAGCTATTATCTATGATTATTTATTATCATCTACTACGTTTATTTCACAGCTTCTACAATCAATTTGCCAGATTCTTGATCGACCAGTTTGATTCGTCCTTTATGCGTTTCATTTCCTTTTTTGAAAGCAAGAGCTTGAGTCTCACCTTTTTGTAATAACGTTTTGAGCATAGAGACCGATATCTTTTTACCGGCAAATTCTTTCCAGATCACAAAAGTACATCCTTGTTTGAAATGTGAACAACCATATCCTTTGCGTCCTTCTATAATTTGCCCGCCACAATTAGCATTCGGGCACTTACCAAGTGCTGTATGTTCTCCAGCCGCTCCCATCGATACAGTAGCTGTAGCCGATTTGGCGGTTGATGTAGAAGAAGTGGATGCTGATTTAGCAGTTGATTTGCTTGTAGCACTGCTTTTACTACGATTGGTTGTACTTGCACTTCCTTTACTTGCAGTAGTACGTGTAGATTTCGATGAACGGTTACCTTTGCCTGTTGAACGTGATTCATCGCCAAATCGCCCGGCAATAGCAGGTGATTGTGTTTTTACTTTTTCGATCACAGAGGCGGCGAATTTCTTTACACTTTCTAAAAAGCGATCAGAATCTGCTTCTCCACGTGAAATCTGATTAAGCCGACGCTCCCATTGCCCTGTCATTTCTGGCGAAGTGAGAAGTTCTACTCCAGCCGCACGAATCAATTCGATAGCAGCACGTCCTTTTAACGTTAACTCCATCTTTTTACCTTGAGTATTAATATATCCGACTTGCTTCAGTCGTTCTATCGTTGCCGCTCGTGTAGCCGGTGTACCCAGACCCGACTCTTTCATCGCATCACGCAATTCTTCATTCTCGATCTGCTTGCCTGCACTTTCCATCGCTTTGAGCAAAGTACCTTCTGTATAATGCTTGGGCGGTTGAGTCGCTTTTTCTTTCACTTCTGCTTTGCTACATTGCACAGGTTGCTTATCATCAATAACAAATGGTTCTTGTACTTCTTCCTCTGGCTCTTCTTCTTTACCATTTTCACTTTTGGTTGAAGATCTACTAGAAGATTTGGATTTATCTTTATCAGGCAATGTAGCTTTCCATCCTAAAAACAATAATTCTTTGACTGCTGTTTTGAATGTTTCCTGCTCTACAGTGGTCATTACAGTATGATGCTTGTATTCAGCAGGTGGATAAAATTGTGCTAGAAAACGGCGTACAATCAGATCATACAATTGCTGTTCTTCTTTGCTCAGTGTACCCGGCTTTTTCAACGTAGGTAAAATCGCATGGTGATCTTCCACTTTAGAAGGATTGCAGACCGCTTTATTGTTAACATGGACACGTTTGCCTTCTGCGCCTTCTGCCAGTTGTTCATACGGTGTGTTTTTGAGCATTCCTAACACTTTATGCATCCCATCAATATTTTGCTCGGTAACATAGTTAGAGTTGGTACGCGGATAGCTGATGACTTTATGCTTTTCATACAGAGCTTGCGCGGTATCAAGCGTTTTTTTTGCTGAGTAACCAAATTTGGCATTTGCATCCCGCTGTAGCAAGGTAAGATCATACAGTTTGTATGGGTACTCTTTACTTTCCCTGATATCGTATTTGGTAATACGTCCTTCTTTGCCTTTTACTTTATCAACAATCGCTTGTCCTTTGGCTTGATCGGTAATACGATCACCTTGCCACACACCTGTATAACTTTTATTGTCCTGCTTGAATGTAGCTCTCACTTCATAAAACGTTTGCGAATCAAACGCTTCGATTTCTTTCTGGCGATCATAGATTAAAGCTAGTACGGGCGTCTGTACACGTCCTACAGACAATAAATTATTATGTTTAATCGTAAAAGCGCGAGACGCATTCATCCCGATTAACCAATCCGCTTCACTTCGTGCTCTCGCTGCCCGAGTTAAATTCTCAAATTCCTGTCCGTCTTTTAATTCAACAAACCCTTTGCGAATACTTTCCGGTGTAAGATCTGATATCCATAAGCGCTTGACAGGCTGTGTAAGCTTCAATTGACGCTGGATTAACGCAAATATATGCTGACCTTCCCGCCCGGCATCACAGGCGTTTACAATGCGGTCACAGCGCTTAGCAAGTTCTCCGATCGTATTCAATTGATCTTTGGTTCGAGGGTTAGGTACAATTTTGAATTGCTCTGGAATAATAGGAAGATCGCCGAAGTTCCATTTTTTATATTTGGGATCATAAGCATCGGGTTCTGCGAGTCCTATTAAATGACCGATTGCCCAAGTAATAATATATTGTTCCCCTTCCAAATATGTACGGTGATTGCGTGCTTTAGGCTCCATCACAGCAGCAATATTCCGTCCCATATCAGGCTTTTCTGCTACGATTAATATTTTCATTTCGTTCATTCCTTTCCGGGAATGGATTGTATCTTAGCGACAAAAAGGGACCACACCCTGGAGTGTAGCCCCCTTGCCCACGTACTTGCTATTGCTATTTATTATAACATAGCATCTTTCAAATTTCGATTGGAGTTTTGTGTTTCTATGTTTATGTCTACCTTGAAATAATAATGATCGATAAGACAGATCAACATAATAAAAGCTACCGTCAGCTAGAACTATTCTTAGCTAACGATAGCTTTTATTAAATGATTTCTTGGTATGGCGTTGGCTATCACATAGAGAGCACTCTACTGCTTCATTGATCTATGACTCTGTTATACAAGCACTGTTGAACCCATCAAATATTTATCCACTTCACGCGCAGCTTCGCGTCCTTCATTTATTGCCCATACGACTAGACTTTGTCCACGACGCATATCACCAGCAGCAAATACTTTATCTACATTGGTATTGTATTTACCATAACGTGCTTTAACATTCGTCCAGCGATCTGTTGCTAGACCTAATTGTTGTGGCAACGTTTGTTCAGGACCATCAAATCCGATAGCAATTAGTGCAAGTTCCGCAGGGAATACTTTTTCTGTACCCGGGATTGGTTGGTAGATTTTACGACCGGTCTCATCGACAATACGTTGAATTTGAATCGTATGCAACTCTTTCAAGTTACCATTTTCATCACCAACAAATTTAGTCGTCATGATTGAGAATTCACGTGGGTCACTACCGAATATCGCTTTTGCTTCTTCTTGTGCATAATCTAATGTGTACACATTAGGGAATTGTGGCCACGGGTTACTAATAGGATCACGTTCTAAAGGCGCTTTGTCATGCGTACCGAATTGAGTGACTGTACTGCAACCATGACGAACCGAAGTAGCTACACAGTCAGAACCAGTATCACCGCCGCCGATCACAATAACATTTTTATCTTGAGCAGATAAATAATTACCGTCTTCAAGATTGCTATCCAGATAACTTTTAATCGAACCGTTTAGGAAATCCATAGCATAGACCACACCGTTTAACTCGCTGCCTTCAATATTGAATTCACGCGGTTTCGTTGCACCGCCACAAAGTATCACAGCATCATATTCATCAACCAATTGTTGTGCAGGAATATCTTTTCCAATTTCTGTACCTGTAATAAATTCGATACCTTCTGCGATCAAAAGGTCAACACGACGCTGAACAATACCTTTGTCTAATTTCATTGTTGGAATACCATACGTTAGCAATCCACCAACACGATCAGACCGCTCATAGACAGTAACAGAATGACCTGCTTTATTTAATTGTGCTGCACACGCCAGACCGGCTGGACCTGATCCGATAACCGCTACACGACGACCTGTACGTTTTTCAGGTGGTTGTGGAACAACCCAACCTTCTTCAAAACCTTTTTCAATAATCGCTTCTTCAATGGTTTTGATCGTTACCGGTTGTCCGATCAGACCTACCGTACACGAACCTTCGCACGGTGCTGGACAGATACGCCCTGTAAATTCAGGAAAATTATTTGTTTTGTGTAGACGCTCTAGCGCTTCTCTCCACAATCCACGATACACCAAGTTATTCCATTCAGGAATCAAGTTATGAACCGGACAACCAAAAGTTCCACCAGCCATATCCATTCCTGTGTGACAGTAAGGTGTGCCACAATCCATACATCTAGCGCCTTGTGTACGAAGCTCATCTTCTGCCATATGTTTGTGGAACTCTTGCCAATCTTTTACGCGTTCAAGCGGATTGCGATCCGCGGGAATTTGTCTTTTGTATTCCATGAATCCAGTTGGTGTAGACATTTTAACATTTCCCCCATCCGTTCTGTCACTGCTAAGCTTGTTGTACAGATATTTTTATGATATCCAATCTTGTTACCTTCTCTTTATTTAGTGAATCTAGGTGTCGTCTTACTACTTGTAAAATACAATACTTGCTTGTAATAAGTTTATTTTCTAGATTATCATTCACACAAATAAATACAAAATGGATTATGCGCATGATTGTTTGTACTTTTTACATAGAGATTACACCGTGGTGAAACATCTTGCAAGCTTATTTCTTGGCGTTGCGTACTTTTTCACTGTAATCATTGAATGTTGTGATAAAGCGTATACTTTTAATACATACTCAAATGAATATTAGTGCTGATTATAGTTTACTGCATAGATAGCTGATTTTTATTTTCGCATAAATATCTCATAAAATGATTAAATATGCAAATATTCTTTAAAATAATAATTATAATCGTTTTTGTCATCTCGCACACCTTGAGTAGTAGAAACTTCTTTCCATTTCGACCAATCTACTTCTGGGAAATACGTATCTCCTGCAAAATCATGATCGATGTCTGTAACTAACAAACGACCTGCATGATCCAAAAACTGCTTATAAATTGTAGAACCGCCGATAACCATTAGTTCCTGCTCTGGATCTGCAAGCTGGATCGCTTCCTCTACTGAATATACAACTTCAGCATCATTAGCTTGAAAATCATGACTTCGTGTCAGGATAATATTACGACGATTGGGTAGCGGCTTACCACCAAATGATTCCCATGTTTTGCGTCCCATTATTACCGTTTTGTGCTGAGTCTGTTGTTTGAAATAAGCCATATCGCGGGGCAATCGCCAGGGTAAGTCATTATTTTTGCCAATGACTCCGTTGTTTGCTTGCGCCCATATCATAGTAATCGTCATTCCACTTACGACCTCCATATGTCCAAAATATACGTTAAGACAGGTTTATACTGTATCATATCATCAAAACCTGTCATTGGCATCACATTATTATCCAAATCCCGAACCTTTTATAACCTTACATACTCAATCATTTGCCAAAAAGCAATATATAAAATATTTTATAGATAGTCATTCATAAATTTAATCATTACCTATCTTTTAGTGGAGCTGTTTCGTTCTTTTTGCTGATCTACTTCGTTTTTTATTGATGTAGTAATTTAATTTTAATCTACTGGATGCACAGACTTGATAGTGATACACATAGCACTTCTCAAAGTTATTTTACTATACAAAAAAACTCTTAATTCTTTTTCTTGTTATAGAAAAGATATTAAGAGTTCTTTGTAAAACAACAGAATATGCTATTTTATTATACCGAAATAGGTGCTTTGATTCCTGGATGATACTCATAATTTTCAAAAACAAAATCATCAAAATGATAATCAAAAATCGAATCCGGTTTGCGAGCCAGACGAAGCTGAGGCAACGGATATGGTTCTCTGGTTAACTGTAATTTCGCTTGCTCCATATGGTTAGCATAGATATGAACATCTCCACCCGTCCATACCAGATCGCCCACTTCAAGATCACACTGCTGTGCAACCATATGAGTGAGAAGTGCATACGAAGCCAGATTAAATGGCAATCCTAAGAAAGTATCTACCGATCGCATTTGGAACATGCAAGATAATTTGCCGTTGGCTACATAAAATTGGAAAGCATAATGACAAGGTGGCAAAGCCATCGAATCTACTTCTGCTGCATTCCAAGCATTTACAATATGCCGACGTGAGTCTGGATTGTTTTTAATACTTTCAATTACCGATGTAATCTGGTCAATCACTTCTCCACCGGGCCCGCGCCATGTTCTCCACTGTGCTCCATAGACACGTCCTAGATTTCCTTCTTCATCTGCCCATTCATCCCAGATCGTAACACCATTATCTTGCAAATATTTAATATTTGTACTCCCACTAAGAAACCATAACAATTCATGTATAATCGAACGAGTATGTAACCTCTTCGTTGTTAGTAAAGGAAAACCTTTTTGCAGATCAATACGCATTTGTCTACCAAAAACAGATGTCGTTCCTGTTCCGGTACGATCTGATTTTTCTGCACCATGATCCAAAATATCTTGTAATAGCTCTAAATATACTTTCATAATTCACCTCATCATAAGACTTCGCTAAACGTTCAATATAGAATATACCCATATCCGTATCTATCTAGCTTCTTATTATGATAGTAAAAATCAGATCAACATACAACTTAGATATTAATAAAATAGATAATAATTATATTCAATCCTAAAATATATGTATTAAAATATAACGCTGAACAGAGAGGTACGGTTTTATACATTTCAATATCATGCTAAAAGCTAGATAGTACTCTAAAAAAAGGTTCTAAAAACACAAACACCCATCTGTATAAAACAGATGGGCGAACGTTTAGACGTTAATAAATATTAACGAGTTTCACGATGGATCGTGTATTTTTTTAGACGTGGGCAATATTTTTTCAACTCAAGACGTTCTGGATGATTTCTTTTGTTCTTGGTTGTAGTATAATTACGGTCGCCAGTCTCTGTGCATGCCATAGTTACGATAACGCGCATGTGAATTCACCTCACTTCACTAATTAATAGACAAAAATATTCAACTATACTAATGTACCCTAATTGTGAAAAATGTTCAACTTCAATTTTCAGAAAAACACCATATTCATTAAAGGATAGGTTAAATCTTTTCTCAATCTGTTCACTACCGAACAGATATGATGTCCAACAGCCTTTTCTATTATATCATAGATTGTTGTATATTTACATTGAATACGCTTGATTTTTTGAAAAGAAATGTACAATATAGGATATGAATTCACCTGCAATTATCGACCAAACAAATGTGTTACAGCTTCATTCACATGATCCTCTTCCGGTGTTACCCAGGGTAACGGATTATTCAGTGTGGACCAATCTAGCTCCATCTCCTGATCGGTTAACAGGCACTGATCTAGTCCAGACTCCATTTTCAATTGATCCAATTCTATGCCGATAAAAACGACCTCTGTCATACGATCTCCCCACTGCTGATCCCATTGTTCTAATAGTTCTGGTTCTTCTGCTAAAATCTGCTGTCGTTCAACTTCAGGTAATGCTGCTACCCAATGGCCAGCAGGACCAAATTGAATCGATGTGCCTGCTTGTCCTAATGTAGCTGCTACATCCTCGTCTGTAGCTAACCAGACTAATCCTTTAGCTCGTATAATCGATTCAGGCCATTCTTCCATAAAATCGTACAATCGCTGTGGTGCAAAAGGACGTCTACGTCGATATACAAAAGAATGAATACCGTATTCTTCAGTTTCAGGAGTATGATGATCTTTTTGTAATTCTTGCATCCATCCTGCGGAAGTAGAAGCTTTCTCCATATCGAATAAATGAGTATTTAAAATTTCTTTAGGATCAATTTGACCTTTGGTAGTACGGATAATACGTGCACTCGGTTGAAGTTTATGAATAACCGCTTCTAATTTATTTAATTCTGATTCACTAACAAGATCGCATTTATTCAAAATAACTACATCACAAGTCTCAATCTGATCGATCAATAAATCGACCACATCCCGAGTATCATCCTCCCCTACCGCTTCTCCTCGCTCTAGCAGTGTTTCACCAGACTCATAATCATGCCAGAACCGATTACTATCTACAACAGTCACTAGACAATCCAGACGTGTAATAGTCGTTAAATCAAATGCTAGTGAGTCATCTGCATAACTAAATGTCTGAGCAACAGGAATAGGTTCACTAATCCCAGACGACTCTATCAGGATATAATCAAATCGACCTTCTTCTGCTAACTGCTTTACTTCTAATAAAAGATCATCCCGTAATGTACAACAGATACATCCATTCGAAATTTCTACTAGCTTTTCTTCTGTTCGAGATAATGTACTTCCTGATTTGATTAAGCCTGCATCAATATTCACTTCACTCATATCATTGACGATCACAGCTACTTTTAATCCATCCCGGTTATTAAGTACATGATTAAGAACCGTTGTTTTGCCTGAACCTAAATAACCACTAAGTACGGTTACTGGAATTTTCGCTTGTTGATTGATTACCATAATATTATCCCCCATCACACTTTTAATCGTAATAATTACTATTAAAAGATTATACACCTAGCGATAGCATGATTGTCAATTATTTTGTGGAAGATTCTTATTTTATGTATTTATAAAAAACAGCAAAAAGCCGTCAGAAATGTATTCTGACGGCTTTGAGTAACCACTCATGCTATATACAGTAATGTAGATAAGAGTACGATGATATATAACATAATTGTTTATTTATTATTTTTTGCGTGGAGCGATAACATGGATAGGGTGACCCATAACCAATTCAGCCGCTTCCATTACGATTTCACCCAATGTTGGATGCGCATGGATAGTCAATGCCAAATCTTCAAGAGTTGCGCCCATTTCGATAGCAAGACCCATTTCAGCGATCATGTTAGAAGCTTCCAAACCTACGATTTGAGAACCAAGAACAAGACCTGTTTCTTCGTCTGCTACGATTTTCACGAAACCTTCTGTGTTGTTCAAAGAAGTTGCGCGACCGTTACCTGCATAAGGGAATTTACCAGCAGATACTTTGTATCCTTTTTCTTTTGCTTCTGTCTCTGTGTAACCAACACTAGAGCATTCTGGATCTGTAAATACAACAGCCGGAACACATTTGTAATCAATTACAGAAGATTCACCAGCAATAACTTCAGCTACTACTTTAGCTTCGTAAGAAGCTTTGTGAGCTAGAGCAGGACCAGCAACGATATCACCGATAGCGAAGATGTGAGGAATGTTTGTGCGTCCTTGGTGATCAATTTTGATCAAACCACGATCGTCCAATTCCATCTCAATTAGATCAAGACCCAACTCACCATCAGTGTTAGGACGACGACCAACTGTTACTAGCAAGTATTCTGCTGTAACTTCTTTAGCTTCGCCACCAACGCTGAATTTAACAGTTACATCTTTATCTGTTTGCTCTGCGCTTTCCGCTTTCGCGTTCGTGAAGATTTCCATACCGGATTTCTTCATGTTTTTAGCAACAAGGCTAGTCATATCTTTATCGAATCCTGGCAATACTGTATCCAGACCTTCGATGATTGTAATTTTAGTACCGAATTTAGCATACATTTGGCTAAGCTCAGCGCCGATGTAACCACCGCCGATAACAACCATGCTTTTCGGAATTTCAGGTAAATTCAATGCTTCTGTAGAAGAAAGAATACGTCCACCAAATGGGAATGCTTTAAGTTCGATTGGACGAGAACCTGTTGCAATAATACAGTTTTTGAAACGGTAACGAGGAGATTCATGATCGTTGAATACACGTGCTTCATTTTGGTTGATGAACATGCATTCGCCTTGGAATACTTCTACTTTGTTACCTTTCAACAATCCAGCTACACCAGAAGTCATTTTTTTAACAACGCCTGATTTGAATTCTTGAGTTTTGGAGAAATCCACTTTTACATTTTCAGCTGTAATACCGAAAGCTTCGCCATGTTGTGCAGCTTCGAATTGGTGAGCTGCAGAGATTAGCGCTTTAGAAGGAATACAACCACGGTTCAAACACACGCCGCCTAGTTCGGATTTATCTACGATCAAAACTTTTTGACCCAATTGAGCCGCACGAATTGCAGCTACATATCCACCAGGTCCTGCACCAATAACTAAAGTATCAATATCGAGTGAAGCATCGCCTACTACCATTGATTACACCTCCATAACCAGCAACTCGGGATTAGCGAGAAGTGATTTGATAAAGTTCATAAAGTTCTGTGCTGTTGCACCATCGATAATACGGTGGTCAAAGCTTAGGGATAGAGCCATTACAGGTGCTGCTACGATTTCGCCATTTTTAACAACAGCTTTTTCGCTGATACGTCCAGTTCCCAAGATCGCAACTTCTGGGAAGTTGATGATTGGAGTAAAGAACATACCGCCAGCAGAACCGATGTTAGAGATAGAAATTGTGCTTCCACGCATTTCATTAGCAGACAATTTACCTTCGCGACCACGTACAGCCAAATCATTGATTGTGCTTGCGATCATGAAGATGCTCTTACGATCTGCATCTTTAACAACAGGAACGATTAGACCGTTATCTGTGTCTGTAGCAATACCTACATCATAATGTTTTTTGTAAACAATTTCGTTAGAAGCTTCGTCGATAGAAGCATTCAATGCTGGGAATTCACGAGTAGCAGCAACAAGTGCTTTTACGATGAATGGCAAGTATGTTACTTTGATGCCTTTTTTCTCAGCAAGTGGTTTCATACGCGTACGGAAAGCTACCAATTCTGTAACGTCTACTTCATCCATAATCGTTACGTGTGGAGCTGTGTATGCAGATTTAACCATAGCGTTAGAGATCGCTTTACGAATACCTTTGAATGGTACGCGCTCTTCGTCTCCACCTGTTGCGATAGCTGTAGGAGCTGCCGCTGGTGCTACTGGAGAAGATGTTTTTTCTTCTGCTGCTACTTCTGAAGTTTGGGAAGAAACTTGTCCTCCACCTTGTTTGAAAGATTCTACATCTTCACGTGTAATTTTACCGTTGTTGCCAGTGCCACTAACTTGTGCTAGATCAACACCTTGCTCACGAGCAAATTTACGAACGCTTGGAGTAGCTAGAACATCTTTGTTAGGAGCTGCTGGTGTAGAAGCATTTGTTTCTTTACCTTCTTTTGCATCAGCAGGGCTGTCAGCAGCAGGAGATGAAGTTGTATCTACTCCGCCTTGAACAGATTCTTGTTCTTGACCGCTTTTTTGTTCTGGAGCTGTTTCTTCTTCGTCTTGATCTGGAATGTCACCTTCAGCTTCGATAATTGCTACCGTTTCGCCTACATGACAAACTTGACCGTCTTTCGTCAATACTTCAAGTACTGTTCCATCAACTGGACAAGGTACTTCAACTACTGCTTTATCATTTTGTACTTCCATGATGATGCTATCGTCTGTTACTTTATCACCTGGTTTGATATGCATTTTGATGATTTCGCCTTCATGCAAACCTTCACCAAGCTCTGGAAATTTATAAATAAATTTTGCCACTTGCAAAACCTCCCTATTTAGATTGCTGAACAATTGATTCCACTCCTATCATTCAGCAATATCTCTTTACCTAATCTATTTAGTACATATTTCAAAGCCAAAAGGCGTCCGCAAAATTATATTCTTCGATTTAACGAGTATCCAAAGGACGATCATCAAACTGAATGAATATGCTCATGTACCCGCCTTTTGACAATAAAAACTATTTTAGAATTGAACTACTTTTTTGACTGCATCAATAACACGTTTAGGTGATGGCAACCAAGAATCTTCAATTTGTGCAAATGGATAAACAGTATCCGGTCCTGCTACACGCAGTACTGGAGCTTCCAAGTGCAAGATTGCTTTTTCATTGATTTGTGCAATAACTTCTGCTGCTACGCCAGCACTTTTTTGTGCTTCTTGAACAACGATTGCACGATTTGTTTTTTGGATAGAAGCTACAATTGTATCAATATCAATCGGGCTTACTGTACGAAGGTCAATAATTTCTGCTTTGATTCCTTCTTCAGCCAATTGATCAGCCGCTTTAGTTGCTGTGTGAACCATCATGCCGTAAGCGATGATTGTTACATCAGAACCTTCACGTACTACGTTTGCTTTACCCAATTCTACTGTATAAGCTTCTTCAGGTACTTCTGCACGGAATGCATGGTACAAGTTCAAATGCTCCATAAAGAATACAGGATCGTTATCACGGATAGATGCGATCATAAGTCCTTTAGCATCATAAGGGTTAGAAGGGATAACCACTTTGATACCTGGAGTTTGTGTAAGCAAGCCTTCTAGAGAATCAGTATGCAATTCTGCCGCTTTTACACCGCCACCGAAAGGTGTACGGAAAACGATTGGAGAATTGTATTTGCCACCAGAACGGTAACGCATACGAGCTGCTTGAACAACCATTTGGTCAAGTGCTTCAAAAATAAAACCTACGAATTGGATTTCAGCAACAGGACGGAATCCTTGGATACCCAAACCTACTGCCAAACCACCGATAGCTGACTCAGCAAGAGGTGTATCAAATACACGATCTTCACCAAATTCTGCTTGCAGACCTTCTGTTGCGCGGAATACGCCACCAACATGACCTACGTCTTCTCCGAAAAGGATCACATTAGGATCATTTTTCAATTCAACGCGAAGCGCATCACGAATCGCTTCTTTCATATTCATTTGTGCCATTTGCTTCATTTCCTCCTTAAACATTTCACTGTTCATGTTCACGCATCAAGGATCTAGATTAACGCTCTATTTTTAGAAACCTCTTATTCGAAATCAGCTTTTTGCTCTTCCAAGTGTTGAGGTGTTTGTTCAAACATGCTATCAATCAAGCCGGAAACAGTCATTTTCTCTGTTTTCTCTGCTTTTTTGATTTCTTCGTTTACTTTAGCTTTAGCTTCTTCTCTTACGCGCTCTGTATCTTCATCAGTCCAGAGACCTTTTTCAGCCAAGTATTTAGCAAGACGAGCGATAGGATCTTTTTCACTCCAGATACCTTCTTCGTCTTTAGTACGATATTTACTCGTATCATCAGACATGGAGTGAGGACGGAAACGGTAAGTAACAGCTTCGATCAATGTAGCACCTTCACCATTACGTCCGCGTTCAGCAGCATCTTGGACCGCTTTGATAACAGCAAGAACGTCCATACCGTCTACTTTTACGCCTTTGATACCTGCTGCAACCGCTTTATGAGCGATCGACAATGCAGCTGTTTGTTTTGCGAAAGGAGTTGTAATTGCATAACCGTTATTTTGTACAAAGAAAATAACAGGCAATTTGTATACACCAGCATAGTTAAGACCTTCATAGAAGTCACCTTCAGAAGAACCACCATCACCTGTGTAAGCAATAACAACTTGTTTTTGTTTTTTCAATTTGTAAGCCATAGCAATACCCATTGCATGCAAAATTTGTGCACCAATGATGATTTGCGGCATTAAAACGTTAACGCCATCAGGAATTTGTCCACCGTGTTGATGTCCACGAGAGTACAAGAATGCTTGATAAAGTGGCAATCCGTGCCATACCAACTGAGGAATATCACGGTAACCCGGGCATACGAAATCTTCTTTTTGCAAAGCGAATTCGCTACCAACCATTGTAGCTTCTTGACCAGATACTGGTGCATAGAAACCAAGACGACCTTGACGACCTAAGTTAACTGCACGATCATCCCAACTACGTGTGAAGACCATACGATACATAATTTCTTTCAATTGATCATCGTTAAGATCAGGTAGTAAATCTTTGTTGACGATTTTGCCTTCAGGAGAAAGAACGGAAAGAGCTTCCACGTCCTCCGTATAAACTTCATAAGGAACCTTACTCATTTTATTCACCTCAATAAAAAATTTGAATATCATGTCCCGCTGTTATAGAATTATTATACACCTGTTCTACTCCATTCGTCAAAACATACATTGAAATTTAGTAGATATGTGTATTATTGTATGTATAACAGCAGGTTAATATTTGTATAACAGTTTTACGATCTTTGTATTCAAAGACTTTACGACCGCACGAAACAATCTTAACGCATTGTGATACGCAATGCAAAAAATATTCCCGAAAAAGGTGATCACTGTGACAGATTCCCGTTATCTTAAAAGAACAATACTGAAAGAACAAATCGAAAGCAGCCATCTTGGTGAAAGTCGTACATTACGGATTTACTTGCCGCCAGGCTACAATGAAGTATTAAGTTATCCTGTAGTGTATTGTCAGGACGGTGAAGAATTTTTTAACTTTGGTCGAATTGCTACGTATGCCAACCAATTAATTTTAGATGAAAATATCGAGCCTTTTATTATCGTAGGTGTAGAAGTAAATACGAAGATTAGAACGCAAGAATATGCTCCATTTGGCGATCGCTTCGAAAAATACACCGCTTGTTTTGCTGAAGAAATCATTCCATATATCGAGCAAAAATATCCTGTGCGACGCACTCCAGATCAACGAATTCTAGCTGGTGATTCACTTGGCGGCAGCGTTTCGATCCATCTGTCCCTGTTATATCCTGAACTGTTTCAGCAGGTGATTAGTCTATCCGGTGCTTATTATCAACAAAGTCAGGATACTATCGCACAAGCTCAAAATCTTACAGATTTGAATGTATACATGATTGTCGGTCTGCAAGAAACAGATTTTGAGAGCGATACAGGTATTTACGATTTTGTACAATTAAACCGCGACACTCGTGATCTTTTGCAAGCACGTGGAGCAACTGTACAATATAGTGAAAAAGATGGTAAACATTTGTGGGGCTTCTGGCAAAAAGAACTTCCTGCTGCATTAAAATACTTTTTACCTGAAATCTAAAATTTGTAGTTCTTTAAGTACTTACAGTAGAAATCGAACTTTCAAACGGCTTATATCGATGTTCGCGCTTTCATAAGCAAAAAAATCTATAACTCGTTTGATTGCTCGTCTTTTCTATTGTATCTGTGTGAGAGAAAGTTATGCAACTACAATTTCAATATATCTTTTTTTATTTATACTAAATTCACATATAAACGATACAATAGATCTCTAGTATGAGATGAAACGAGGGCTGATTCATGTTGATGAAGCGTGCTATTATTTTCTCGGGTGGTCAATTACATCCTGACTTTTTGCAACAAATTCAAGAAGACGATTTGATTATTGGTGCTGATCGTGGAGCACTATTTTTAATTGAACATGGTATTCATCCCCATGTGGCTGTAGGAGACTTCGATTCACTGACCGATCGTGAACATGATCTGGAAAATATCAAAGCTAACAGTGATCAATTGATTGTCTATGATTCGGTTGAAAAAGATTGGTCTGATACCGAAGCTGCTTTTGAAATAGCGATGGAACGTCATATTCGTGATATTTTAATTTTAGGGGCATTGGGTACACGATTTGATCATACGTTGGCCAATGTACAACTTCTTGTGCGTGCAGTTCAACATCAGGTAAGTTGCAGCATTATGGATATGAATAATTATATTTCCCTTACCAGCACACAAGCCGTTATTGAAAATCGTGGGTTCCCTTATATTTCTTTATTGCCTATTACATCTGAAGTGACCGGCATTAATCTTACCGGATTTCAATATCCATTAGAGCAAGCTACTCTACGGATGGGTCAATCCCGTGGTATTAGTAATCATCTAATCAACGAAGAAGGTACAGTCAGTATTGAAGGCGGTCTATTGTTAATTATTCAGAGTAGAGATTAATTGTTATATTTTTTCTCCAATACAGTTCCTCACTCTATTGAATAAGTAACTACAATTGAATCGCTTTGTTTAACTCTTTTATGCACTTTGCTACTTTTATTTACTTTGCTATATTTGTTTGATCCTTTTATTTTGCTACATATGTAAAAATAAATTCTAACTAAAAAGCAACAAAATCAAAAATCTATCGACCAGAGAGCATTTCTGGTTCGATGGATTTTTTGTGTAATGAGCCTTAGTCATGAGAATTAATAAAGTAACAAGAAGCTTCCATTCTAATAACAAGAACAAAATAAGAAGTAATACACGCTTATCCCTTATTTTGATCAACTATATACATAGATTCTTACTCTATACTCTTTCATTCCTAAAGATTATATTTTGTCATGATGATCTAGAATATTTTGTACAAATTCTGTTTTGGCTTGAGTGTATGCTTCTCGATCATCTTTGTTGTCTATCGCTAGATGTTGCTTTAATTGCCCGTATTGCTCTGCCCATTCTGGATGTGCGATCAATCGATCCCGAAACAGAAGTTGATTTTGCCATTGCTGACCTTGTTGCAATACGATATGCAAATGAGCTACCCGCTTATCATTGATCACTTTGACAAAAAATCGGCGATGCTGTTTACCATCTAATTCAGGCGGAACGTAATGCCAATTTTCTTTTTCCAATATAGGAATAATAACTGGTAATTGATCAAATGAATCTGTGATTGCCATCATATCTATAATAGGTTTGGCAGGAAGATTAGGTATCGCTGTACTACCAAAATGTTCAATATGTTGTATATCCACAGGAGATAGTAACTGCGTTAATTCATTTGTATAGAATTTGCCCTGCTCTATCCATTGTGGATCAGGTGGTGCAATCTCTACTGATTCTGTTGCCCAGATCGGCCATGTCGATTCATTCTCAATATTTGTCATCCTATTCCCTCCTTTTCAACCAAAATAACGATGATATAAAGTGCGTGCTTCTGCTATATCTTTTGTACCATGCACCATAGCACGACCATCACGGAAAATAACAAAACGCTGTTCATTTGGCATCGTCATAGATACTAAAAAAGGAGTGACACTCACTTGATTTTCTTCAAGCTTAGCTAAGCGTTGAGCGGTCTGCTCTAGATCTATTATCATTTTTTGTGCTGGACGAATCTGTACCGTATCTCTACCGCATAGTACTTCTGTTTTACTTTGACCCGCTTGAGTGAGATGGGGATAAGTAGGTTGGCTACCACAAGAAGGACAATTTGGCTTGCGTGCACTATTCATTTTGATAGAGACCTGTTCATTATTCCATAAGTCAAATGATAACAATGTACCACGTAATTGATCTGTATTACCACTAAGAATCTTAATGGCTTCTGTACACTGATGAGCTACAACCATCTGAACAGCAGGAGGAATAATACCCGAAGTATCACAAGTATCTCCTCCAAGTGGTGCAGATTCCATTAAGCATTGTAGACAAGGTGTGATTCCTGGGATAATCGTAAATGTAATGCCGTAGCTTCCTACACAACCACCATATATCCAGGGAATATTATATTTTTGCGAAATATCATTAATCATTAATCGAGTCTCAAAATTATCTGTCGCATCCATGATCAGATCTACCCCTTTGGCTAGATCATTCATTTCATCAGCCGTTACGTCTGCAATATGTGCTTCAATAGTTACGTCAGAATTAATTTGTTGTAGACGACGTTGAGCAGCGATAGCTTTGGGCATACGATCTTGAGCATCTTGTTCTGTAAACAGTTGTTGTCTTTGCAAATTACTCCATTCTACATAATCGCGATCTGCAATAATTACTTTGCCTACCCCTGCACGAACCAGTGTCTCTGCAGAGCTAGAACCCAAAGCTCCAGCTCCTACGATAAGAACAGTGGCTTCTGTCAAATGTTGCTGACCTTTTTGACCTAAAGGAGTAAATCGCACTTGTCTGGAGTACCGATTATGTTGTTCTGGTTGTTGCTGGTTATTGGTATTATTCACGTTCAAGTCGTGATCATCCCTTCTGCTGGACTGCTCGCCACAGCATACTCACGTACAGGAATCATGCCTGCTTCCCTTCCTAATCGACCTGCTTCTACACCTAGCTTCATAGCTTTTGCCATTTTGACAGGATCCGTTGCGCCAGAGACAGCACTATTAAGAAGTACAGCATCGGCTCCAAGTTCCATCGCATACGCAGCATCTTTCGGTGAGCGTATACCGGCATCGACAATCACAGGTACAGTCGCTTGATCAATAATCCATTGCAACGCCGAAGGATTAAGTATTCCTTTACCCGAACCGATCGGAGAAGCTCCAGGCATAATCGCATGTACACCAAGTTGCTGTAAGCGTTTGGCTAACATATAATCGTCAGAGATATACGGCAGAACAATAAATCCTTCTGCTAGCAAGACTTCGCAAGCTTTGACCGTTTCCAAAGGATCAGGTAAAAGCAACGTATCATCTCCGATAACTTCTACTTTTATCATATCACATAATCCAGAAGCTTTTGCCAGACGTGCTATCCGAATAGCTTCTTCTGCTGTTTTGGCTCCTGCGGTATTAGGCAATAGTTTATATTTTTGGAGATCTAACATTTCTAGAAAATTCGGTTCATTCACTTGATCTAGATTCAATCGTCTTACTGCAAATGTTAGCACTTCTGTGCCTGATGCTTCTACCGCCTGATTCTGAATCTGCAAATCTGTAAACTTCCCCGTGCCTAGTAACAGTCTCGATGTAAATGTATGTGTACCTATCGTTAACAAATCAGCCACCTCCTACAAAATGTACAATCTCTAATATGTCTTTGTCTGCCAGTGTAATATGCGGATGTTCTTCTTTTTGCAAAATTTGTTGATTATGTTCTACAATCACTGTTTTGTGACCAAGAGATAATGATTCTAGCAATTTGGATACCGTATTGTATTCAGGTTCTACATATTTCCGATGACCATTGATAATTAATTCCATGTAGTCACTCCTTTGGCTGTAGATCGAGATTTCGATGATAAAGATTTCGATTTTTGCAAAGCTCGTTCTGGTGAAAAGCAATCAGGGATATGCGCTGTGTCATTATTTATTAATGCCTCTGCCATCCATTTTGCTGTGCCAGCAGCTAACAACATCCCATTTCGATAATGCCCTGAAGCTGTCCATAATCCAGCAAGCGGTTGAATCCTTCCTAAATAAGGTAATTCATCCGGTGTTCCAGGACGTATCCCTGACCAACAACGTTCAAACGTAGCTGATCCTATCGCAGGCAGAAATTGCTCCGCTCCCGACAATAACTGAGCAATCGCAGAAAGATCTACTGTTGTATCTGTACGTTCTGGTTTACTGGTAGCTCCAATCCAGATGCGATGATTACTTTTGGGAATGATATAAATGCCTTCTCCATAAATCGTATGTCCAAGATATTGAGAAGAAGTACTGACTTCGATGAGTTCTCCTTTGACCGGTACCAAAGGTAAACTATACTGCTCTGTTACTAGTAATTGTTGTGTACTCAAGCCTGTTGTTAACACTACTTGTTCAGCGTAGATTTCTCCTTGATTAGTGATTACACCTGTAATATGATTTTTACCTTGCGAATGCAGTAAACGGTATACTTCTGTCTCAGGATAAAAATCGACATGATGCTGAATCGCTGCTTGAACAAGCGCTTGATTAAACAAAGCTGGAATTAATTGCGGTTCATCTGGATTGTAGATCATTCCAGAAGGAGCATAAATATGTGGCTCAACTTGTGCTAGATATGATGGGCTCCACCACTCTTTGCGATCTACTTTTGAATCGTTATGTGTAGAAGCAGAAGTATGACTTTTATTTGGTAAAGGAAATAAATTTGCATCAAATGTCTTGTCATACCTTTGATCTGCTTGAAGTGGGTCTTTATGTCTTAACTGTAATTCTTGCTTGGTCAGTGGTAGCAAAAATCCTTCTGTTCGTAGTCCAATATCAATCCCAGTTTTCTCCAATAGATCAGTCGCAAGCTTGCTATATAGCGATTGACTGTATAATGCCAATTGGTACAATTCTGGATGAGCAAAATGTTCAGAATGAGCAGCTAACATCCCTCCTGCTGCACCTGATGCGCCAGAAGCTGGTTGATTTTTTTCAAGCAAAGCTACTTTGACTCCTTGCTGTGCCAGTTCATAAGCAATAGCAGCACCGATCACTCCAGCACCTACAACGATTACGTCATAATGATTAGCTTTGAGATTAGATAGATGAACCATAAGCCGATTCACTTCTTTCCTAATGATTGTAGATGCGTAGAAGTCATATATTGAATACTTTGGCTATACAACTGACAGGCATGCTGAGGATGTTCTGCTTCAAAAATACCAGACATTACAGCTACTCCTCTAGCGCCTGCTTGATGAATGTCTTGGCAGTGTGATGGCTGAATACCACCTATTGCAATAACAGGTAGAGATACCGCATGACAAAGCTTTTCCAATTGATCCAATCCTTGTGGAATCAGATCAGGTTTAGAGTTAGTCGAATAAATATGACCGTAAAAAAGATAATCTATCCCTTCACTTTGAGCTTGTAATGCTTGCTCTATACTGTGAACAGATCGCCCGACTTTCCATAGTGAAGGAGGATCATCTGCATTTACATAAGACATATGTTCACTTAAATGCACACCCCCTATTTTTAAATCCGCTGCTAATTGAGGTCGACTATTGATCCTTATTTTGGATAGTGGTACTCCTGTATGCATGAGCTGCTGGACAGCATTAATAATCTGAGAATCAGACCACTTTTTTTCACGAATATGAATAGCGGTTGTCCACGGATGTATCTGTGAAGCTACCTTTACAAACTGGTAGATCGATTGTTGACCTGTACTGATTGCATGAAGTTCCATATCGGTATATGCCCTCCTTTCCTCAAAAGTGTATAAGCAAACGCAAAAAAGCCACTTCTTATTATTCAAGAAGTGGCTAGTATAGACCTAGAAAATAATGAGCCTTGTCTGAGAGCAAACAAGATTATTTTAAAATAACGGAAACCATATTTTAGATCATCATAAGCTCCTCTGTATAAAATAATTACTATTCTATACAGTAAAAGACTTTATCGTTAATATGATCTAACATTTCCGAAACTCTGCTACCACTTCCCTACGCTGGTATGATCCAGATCAGGTACAAAGGGTCCGAAAGCAATATCTGCTTTCATCTCAGCCTCAAGCGGCCCCCCTAGTGCATTCAAGCTATTCAATTTGTTATTCATCTTAGCAAAGACTATTCAATAAAGCAAATGATTCTCAGACTCTTTATAAAGTCATTTTTCACAGTTCATTCTAAAAACAAATGAGTACAACTAGCTACGACATCTTAAAAAGATGGAAAATCTTTTATTTCGCTTTAGCTTCAGACCACTGCTCAACATCCCAAATTTTAGTAACCCAATCTTCATAAAATTCAGGTTCGTGAGAAACAAGCAATACTGTGCCTTTATATGCTTTTAAAGCGCGTTTTAATTCATTTTTAGCATGAACATCCAAGTGATTGGTCGGTTCATCGAATAATACCCAGTTGCTTTCACGCAGTAATAGTTTGCACAAACGAACTTTCGCTTGCTCTCCACCACTTAACATACGCATAGGACGAGTGATGTGCTCATTTTTCAGACCACAACGTGCCAGATGACCACGTACTTCATTTTGACTTAAATGTGAAAATTCATTCCATACTTCATCTATCGGTGTCAATTGGTCTGGACGTACTTCCTGCTCAAAATAAGCAGAATGCAAATAATCGCCAAGATAAGTTTTACCACTAACCGGTTGAAGTTTACCTAGAATAGTTTTGAGCAATGTTGATTTACCTACACCGTTACAACCAACAATCGCAATTTTTTCACCACGTTCAATATTCATTGTCATTTTAGGCAATAAAGCATGTGTATATCCAATCTCAAAGTCTTTACCTTCAAAGACTGTTTTACTACTTGCACGAGCTTCTTTGAAATTAAATGTTGGCTTAGCAAATTCTTCTGGTTTGTCGATACGTTCGATACGATTTAATTGCTTTTCACGACTTTTTGCACGACCGGATGTAGATGCACGCGCTTTATTTTTTTGAATAAATTCTTCTTGTTTTTTGATAAAATCTTGCTGTTTTTCAAAGGCTTCGATATGTTGATGCTTTTGAATATCAGCCATTTCTAAAAACTTATTATAATCAGCTGTATAACGATTTAATTTGGCAAATTCCAAATGATAAATTACATTCACGACTTGATTCATAAAATCTGTATCATGTGAGATCAATACGAAAGCATGTGGATATTCTTGTAGATAACGAGTTAGCCATTGAATATGCTCTACATCCAAATAGTTGGTAGGCTCATCCAGCAACAAAACATTAGGCTTTTCCAGTAATAGCTTGGCAAGCAGTACTTTGGTACGCTGACCCCCGCTCAAAGCTGTTACGTCTTTATCAAGTCCAATAACATTGAGTCCAAGACCGTAAGCCATATCTTCAACTTTGGTATCTAATAGATAAAAGTCTCCTATTTCCAGTTGCTCTTGAATATCACCCATTCGTTCTAACAATACTTCCAATTGTTCCGGGGATGCTTCAGCCATCTGATTGGTGACTTCATTTAACTCCTGCTCTAATTCTAGCAACGGAAGAAAAGCATCTTTCAGTACATCACGTACTGTTTTTCCTTCTGTTAACTTGGTATGCTGATCTAAATAACCATAACGTACACGCGGAGCCCATTCGACTTTACCGCTATCTTTCAACAGTTTACCTGTCATAATATTCATCAATGTTGATTTGCCAGCACCATTTGCACCGACTAAGCCTACATGCTCTCCAGCAAGCAGACGAAAAGATACATCCCGAAATAATGTTCGGTCTCCAAAATTATGTGTTACATTTTCTACTGATAACAAACTCATACTAAATAATGCTCCTGTCTATGTTAAATATCTCTTTTTTAAATATACATCATCACAAAATTGCTACAGAGTGTATTGTAACATAAGCAGAAGCTGTCTAGAACTGAAAATTTTCATTTTTTTACATTCATTTTCTGATATGTAGAATAAATGTATGCTTTTTGGAACACAAAAAAGGTAGCGTCTATTCATCGCTACCCTTATCACTTTTGAAAAGTATACTTTTTTCCGTAAATGGCTTCGCTAAGCTGTATTGTTTCTTATATTAAAGTTACGTAAAAGCCTTGCTTTAGATCATTTCCTCTCAAGTAACCGATCTAACGTTGACTACATTTATGATTACAAATTTAATTTTAGTATTCCTCAGTAATAGCTATTTCGGAAACAATCTTTCGGTCTATCAATGGGTTTCTCCGGTCGATTCATTTGCAATACGGGGATCTAGTCCATATTGTCGGTGCAGATTTAGGTGGTCACGGAGGGTTTCCCCCTCATATCCGTCGGCAAAAAGGCCGCGTTCACGCAGGATGGGGACGACACGATCAACGAATTCGTCGATCCCCGTGTGAAAGTCGTCGAAGTTTGTCACGAATCCGTCCGCGGCTCCGGCTTCAAACCATTCCTGAAGGTAATCGGCAGCCTCCTCGGCGGTGCCAACTACGGTAGGCGTAGTCTCGAACACCCCATGGGCAAGGATGTCACGCGGCGACCACCCTGCTTTAGCCAACTTGACTGCCAAAATGGAACGTGCGTCCTGCGGATGCGCCCGAACGGAAGCGAGCTGCGCAGCCGTAAGGGGGGATTCAGGGAGAGTAAGTTCCTCACGCAAGCCGAGATAAGCGCCCAGATGGGACAATGGTCCACGGATATCCGTTCTGTCATCGAGTGCGCGGCGTGCATCGAGGGCTTGCCGCTTCGTTTCGCCGACTGTGAAGCCGGCGAATACAACGAATTTGATTTCTTCGGGATCTCGGCCCGCCTGTATGGCAGCTTCCTGCACGGCCCGACGGGTAGCCCGACTTTCTTGGATTGTCGATGGCATTCCAATCACGATGTTGGCGTACATGCCGGCGGCTTGCAGGCCGTAACCGCTGCTGGCAGGCATCATAATGACCGGCTGGCCCTGCTCGGACGGCGGGATAGGAAGCGGTCCGCGTGCTCCGACGTGCTTGCCTTGGAGATCGATCGAACGAATATGGGCCGAGTCAGCGAACATGCCGTTCGGGTCGGGCCGGCCCGCTTCGTATCCCCAGCTTCCCCACAGCGCCTGGACGATCTGCACCACTTCGTGGAGACGCTCGTACTTATTCTCCCGAAGCGGCGGGACCTTGCCAAAATTCGCGAAAGCAACGGGTTCGTAGCTCGGTACAGCATTCCATCCGGCCCGTCCGCCGCTGATCACGTCGAGAGCCTTGAATTGGCGGGCCAGCAGATACGGCTCGGTGAAGGAGGTGGACGCCGTGCCCATCAGTCCGATCTTTTCGGTCGCCTGAGACACAGCCGACAAGGTAATGATTGGATCGATGTTGAACAGAGGCGGTGCCGTGGAAAGATCGCCTTGCAGGAAAAGACGTTCGGGCAGGAAGAGGAAATGCATTCCTCCTCGCTCGGCTGACCGTGCCTGTTTCACTATAGCATCGGTATTAGTGTATGACCCAAGATCCGCGTGCGGCATCCGCCATGCGGCTGGATGCGCACCGAAGTTGTTTCCGAGGACCACTCCAAGGATCATATGCTTGTTTTTCGTTTTCGAAGTACCTGTGTCTGCTTTTGTTTTTTTTATATTATGCATAGATAAACCTTCTTTCCAACTAGAATTATTTAGAGGATGTTTTCGTCTTAAAAACATTCATATCTTTTATCTTCTGACACGATTCCCAACTATGCTTCTAGGTGTTGAGTATTGTATATTTAGAGCCATTATGCTTTCATCAATTCAGCGAATAACGCATACCCTTTTCGTCGCGTACGCTGGTCCGCATACCAATCCGCTATCATAATCTCGTCAATGTGTGCGGTACGTTCAAGTTCTTGAATTTGTGTCTTAACTTGCTCAGGATTCCCAATAATAAAGCGCCCTTTATTTTGTTCACGGATGGCCAGTTCATGTGGAGTAAACTTATAGTTGGCAGCTTCTTCCACCGACACTAATTGCAGGTCCTCTGTTTTTGCGCCCATATACATTTTTATCCAGACAATTTCAGCAGGTAAGGCCGCTAGTTTTGCGTCTTCCTCCGTATCTGCTACGAAAATGAATTTCGATAAAATGCTGTACGGCTTTTCTTTATGACCTTGCGCTTCAAAGCGCTTTTTATAGAGGTTTAATAATTGTATGTCTTGACTTGGGTTTAATTGGCCTGCAAAAGCGAATTTCATACCGAATTTTGCCGCCAAGCTTAAGCCGCCTGCGGATGAGCCTAACATAAACATATTTAGCTGATACGGTGCTCCAGCGATTTTTAACGCTTGCCATGGATGACCTTCGGGGAAGGATTTCATTAAATGATAGATGATTTCTTGAATCTGATCAGCAGTATCCACCTCAATCATTTTCTCTCTGGTCATTTGGAGCGCGATTTTTGCCAAAAGGTCTGTGCCAGATGCACGTCCCATGCCCAAATCTACACGACCCGGAAACGCTGCTTCTAATAACGCAAAGTTTTCCGCCACTTTATAAGGGCTATAATTGGGTAGCATAATTCCTCCTGCCCCGATATTCATATTTTTCGTTAATGTCCCTCCGAACATCATTAACAAATCGGGTGCCATGCTAAATATGGTCGTTGCGTTGTGATGCTCTGTAAACCAGTAGCGTTTATAGTTCAAAGAATCCGCTAATTCCAATGTTTCTTTTGTATTTTCCAGTGCTTGTTGCGGAGTTTCTCCCTTAAAAATGTGCACGTAATCAAGTATTGAATAGTTCATGTGGTCAGCTCCTGTTTAACGGCCTTTAGTCCCATTGCAATGCTTAAAGCAGTCTCGCTGAACATGCCCACAAACCCGACGATGAGCAGCGATGCCAAGATAGCACGCGTATTATAGATTTTCTTCAATTTTCTCTCTCCCAGTAACCTCATTAACTTAATAACGGTTTATTTTTTTGCAAAACCCTGTTTGTTTAAGTATTCACGCATGAATGGCAGTTTACTTCTTTCTAGATGATCTTCGATATGGCCTGTCCATCCTTTTTTTAGTATGCGTATATCTTCAAGTATTCTGCCGCATATTCAAATCTTATTTTGATGAACTTTTTACTAAATTGATTGTTTTTAAATTCAAGAATGAAACAACTATTTAACGCTGGCATAAATAAAAGAAAACTTAAAAATTCGTAGCAAGAAAGAATTCAAAAAAACTCTATATTTATTTAGTCGGCTAAATATTTTTTTAAGTCATACACTAAAAACTGTCATTTAGATTCCTTACTAAATTTTCTCCATGAAAACAAAAAAATTAGCGGGCTAAATATTAATTTGAAGAAAAATCAGAATAAATTTTTCTCCATTCGAATCATTAATTCTTTTAAAAACAAGCGTTCTTCCGCTGAAATCGAATGCAATAATTTATTTTGCTGCTGTTTCCATCTAAAATCAATCGGTTTCTCTAATTTTCGTCCTTCCTCTGTAAGATAGATTCGCATCACTCTTGCATCTTGTTCATCCCGTTTACGATGTATAAATCCGTTTTGCTCTAATGATTTAACCATATTCGTCACTGTAGGAGGCTCGCATTTTAAATGTTCACATAGTTGCTTCTGAGTAATTCCATCGCCTGATAACAAGCGAAAAATCAAATTATCTTGACCTACATAGAGATTAAGTTCTCTCAAACTTTCGTTATAATCTCGACGCATTCTAGATGAAATTTTATCTAAAGATTGACGAATGTCGCAGTCTATCTGATTCTTCACTGTTAAACCTCCACTACCCAAAATATATTTAGCACGCTAAATTTATCATAAGAGAATTTAGCTGTCAACAAAATTCCTTAGCCTATTAATAAATATCCGCCGCTTGACCGTTCTAAGTGATCTGGAGCGACCGAAAAAGCAAGCATCGCACAGGCTCGAAGCCTTTTGATCCGAAGCTTGAGATAGCCATCAGCTCGAAAAACTGTTTCAGCAGAGAGCTAATCACAGGGCTTCATATCCAAAAAAGAGTAACTCGTAGCTAATTTGTTCTTGTAGTCATACTTTTACGAACGGTTTGAAAGAATTGAAGTAAGCTTATTATCGTTGAAGATTTTGCCATTTTATGAAAAGATCAAAGCTTTTTTACTTACTTCTAAAAATTAAATTTAACTGTCGGTTGTTACTTTAAGAAGTAGATTGTATTAGTTTTAAGACATAGCTTGTTAAGAATATTATAAACGACTGAATACTTTGAATTTGATTTTGACTTTAGTTAATAAAAAGCCTAGTATGAAAAAGAACCTTAGGGTTTATTCCTGATTTCTAAGGAGGAATTAAAAGCCATGAACATGTTTTTACAAAGTCACTTTCAAAATTAATTAACTCTCTCAAAGTATTGTTTTTATAATGTTACTTGCTATTTGCAATACTACATTTGAGGGAGTTTTAAAAATGAATGATCAAAGAATAAATACTACAGCTGAAACAACATTGAATTTGCTCTTAGAAAAAGCCCACAAATTGCGTGAAGAAGGGCGTGCTAAACAAGACCCAGAAATTCTGAAAGAAGCACGTTCTCTTCTTTTAGAAATGGTCGCTACCTATCCAGATCACGCTGAGGTAAATTACCAGACTGGAATGGTTCACGATAATTCCGGATATCCGAATGAAGCTATCCCTTATTATGTAAAGGCAATTGACCAAGGTCTTACAGGAGCAAATCTGCAAAGATGTTTGCTTGGTCTTGGCAGTACCTACCGTTCTTTAGGTTACTATCAAGAAGCGGTTGAAACTTTACATCGAGGTGTAACAGAGTTTCCTGAACACCGTGGCCTTCAAATCTTTTATTCAATGGCTCTGTATAATGCAAAAGATTACAAACAGGCTATGGAGATTGTTTTGGCTAATCTAATGGAAACGACTTCTGATGAACATCTTCAATACTTCAAAAGAGGAATTTCTTACTACGCTCAACACCTTGATGAAACTTGGTAAATTTTTATCGTTTTAAAATTAAGCTTGATGCACAACCTGCCAAACGATGATCGGTAGTTCAAAACCAAAAACCAGTAACCTTTTATAAGGTTATTGGTTTTTTTGTATGACTTTTGAGTTAAAAAAGCTATTTTATACAACATTAATGAATTAAAGGATTACGGCAATCACGTAGAAAGTATCCTGATTTCGCAGCTTCTTTGGCATCGGTGAATAAATCTTGAGCTGGTGCAGGTAACTTACAACCATTAGGATAAGCATACTTGATACCTGAATCAGGATCAGTCGTTCCTAACCATGAAGTCTTTTTCACTAATCGTCCTCCGCCAAGCGCATAATTGTTATAATAACCGCTTCCTGTCGGAATCCCCTGCAAAAAAGAAATAATACCGATATCGTTAATACTATTGTTCCATTCCCCTTGCGATATCGTTGGTAATGTAAATGTATAAGAAATTCCATAACGAGAAGCATATTCATTGTGTTTATTGATATAGTAAGCCAAATCTTTTTGAATTGAGCTCACTATCGCTGTACGTCTCACTTGCTCAAATGTATTGATCTGATCTAAAAGCGCTATATTCGTCTGATCCGCTAACTGCTCTGCTTCTCCATCTAACACTTTTCCTGTACTGGCTTCGACAACATGCACATAATGATCTAGCGTAAATTGGATACTATTGCCTTGTGCATCAGAATAGGCATATGGCTTTTTCGGATGCCACATATGTCTAGCATTAGGCAATCCATCACTTCCTGTATAATCTTCAGTCGCATAGATGTAATAACCATCATAATCAATCACTACGATTGCAGGGATATAGTGCATTAGATTTTGCTGTGCAGACTCATCTCCACGAATACCAAAATTCAAATACAATGTATTCAAAAATGTATGTAATGCTAACTCTTTATCTGCTCGAAAAAACTTTTCTGAAGAGTATCCTGCTTCGTATTGTTGCTGCTCATTCGTACTCATCACCTGACCTGCATCTTGAACAGCTGTACGAAGTGCTGTAGTATACGAAATTTGTAGACTCGATGCTTGTGCCTGTTCGTCAGTATGTAAGCCACTCAGCCAAAATAGCGGAAAGAAAATAATAACAAACAAAATAGCAAAATCAGTAATCTTCATTCAGCACCATGCCTCCATAACGTGCAAGTACAGCAGAACGATTCTGATTTCCTTCGATCCCTAACATTCCGCGCAATATCGCTGCCATTGTTCGATTCGTACTTTCTACTTTCACTGTAAAATAATCTCCATTTTGTAAACGATATTGTCTGCTTTGATCATCTTTGGGTGTGCTATTATCTGGATACAATACAGGCATGATAGCATTCTCATAGTATCCCTCATACACAGTTGTAAATTTATTTTGAAAAGTATTTACGTTCGCTGGATCTGTATATTCAGGATGATATGTTTTGTGTAAATGTTCGATTTGAATAGTATACTCATTGCCTGTTGTATTAATTTCACGCGTGAAATCATTATACATAGTAGGTGTTACGTATCCTTTGGTGCGTACAGCATCTGTAAATTGAACAACTGCATTATAAACTATCATCTGAGAAAGATCGTCTTGTCGCTCTGCCGCTTGCATCGTAGGAAATACATATAATAAAGCTACCGCAAGAAAAGCGGCAAATACTTTGGACATCGAATTCATAGCGTTCTCCTTGATCGTTCTGTGGTATAGCACTATGGGCTACTACATCATATTGATTAGCTAAATAGAATAGTAACCACTTCACCTTGTGGATTCGTCTGGTAAGTCACTTGATACGTACGATTGACTTCTATTCTCAGTAATGCAGATGGTTCAGGTTTTACAGCATGAGGATAAAGCACATGATCGATTTGCATATCTACACCGATCTCTTGAATCTGAGCAATCGATTGTCTGACCTGTGCACCTGTATACGTCAACTGTTCTGAAATGCCTATATACTGCTGAACGCTTTGCTTTTGTCCTTGCATCACAGGTTCTGATAATTGATTTACTTTCTGAATACCACCACTTAGATAAAGTGCCGCAAGGCAAGCTGTTCCGAACAAAAATAATTGAACAGCGAGCCACAGCATACTTTTTGTACTATTATCCATCGATTAGTCCTTACTGCTGAGTGAAGACAAGACCACGTACAACGTTAGAACGATCTTTAATAATCGCAGCTTTGAATTTACCGCTCGGATTGACATACTCTGGGCTTGATTCTGTCATCGTATTATTCATATCGCCATTAGCTTTAGCTGTTACAGATCCATAAGAATCTGAAGTTAGTTCTCCGCTTGTGTTCAAAGTATTACCGTACCATTGACCATTTGAACCTTTGTTTTTACCCGTTGTTACCTGAACGCCAAATTGTTCTTTACCGCTAAATTTACGTAAAGCATTGGTTACTTGAGAACCACTGATAGTTGTACCATCATAGACTGTATAAGAAGCTTGAGATAATTCAGTTTGGATATCAGCAAAGTTATTTTGTGCCGTTTTGGTAGCTTCTTGAGCAGAAATAAATAAAATTACTACAATCGTTATCAAAGCGATCGTTAAAAATATTCCTGCGGCTACTTTTAAAGCGGTTGAAGCATTATTCATTGTAAAATCCCCCGTTATTTGTTTTGTAGTTTATCAGTTTTAACGTGTATCAATAGCTATATTCTTTGAATCTGATCGTAATAGACTTCCATCTGACTAAAGCTCATACCTATCAGTGGTAAGACTAGATAAAGGAATATCAGAGCATACATCGGAGTAAAACCGATCATTTTGCCCCATGTTGCTTTTGTTTCGATCATTTTTTCGTATTCTTGACGACGTTGTTCAAAGTAATAGGACATATCACTTTCAAGATCATCAAATGCTTGCGGAATTGGAATTTTGTCTACTGCCAGATGTAGTTTGTCTACTAGCTTGCCGAATTCAGGGAAAGATACTTCGTCTTTCAACTGTTCTAGTGCGTCTTCAGGCCCATGCTCATAATGCAGTAAACATTTCTGTAGTGGCAATTTAAAGATCACAGCAAATCGATTCATCCATTCTAAAATCACTTCCACAGACATACGATCCATTCCACTTAGCATAGAGATCACTGTATGGAATTGGTACACTTCATGCTTCATATCCATACTGCGTGCTTTTTTCTGGAAATAAAGCATCCATACAGGCACTTGATAAGCAATAAAAGCAGTGAGTAAAGCAATCAGTAATTCCCACCAGCGAAAATACTCGGTATCATACGCTTTGAGCTTGAGCAAAATTCGATCAGTTGTCGTATTGATCTGCTCTTGATCTCGAAATTTTCCCGAGTTGTTCACTTGTGTAGCAATCTGTTCATAGGTCGCTTTACTGGACAATCCAACAGACATCATAATTTGACGATCCAAAGCTGCTAATTCTTCTGCATTTTTTTGCTCATCCATAGACATAGAACCAAATAACATATCGTTTTTGACAGGTGCATACAGAATCATTTCTTTAGCTTGTTGATGCAGAATAATTCCTGCTGACAATGTAATGCCAAAGCATAAAATACAAAGTACTAATCTGCGTACCTGCAACCATTCCACTGTGATACGAGCATTGACATCGTTCAGTAATTTGTCTAAACGATACTTATGAAGTGGATTTTCTCCGGCTGAAGCTAGAAAAACAATTTTGCTGAACCATTTCCATTTCAACAATACTTGCTCCCAGGAGCGATAATCTTTGCCTGCTCGATAAGTGGTTTCATCGTAAGTCTGTAATTTTTGCAGTAACAGATAACTGATCAGAATAAGGATAAAAATAAAAATTCGTGCGATAAATCCTAATTTACTGGTATAAAAATCATCCATTGCTGGAAAGTTACTACGTGCCCATTGTTCAATCGGATTGGTAAAAAAGATCGGTACAAGCACGATAATATTTAGACTTTTGAGCAGATAATCGAGCTTATCGCGTCGTAAAATTTCTAAATGGATCTCTTTGGTCAGATTACTGAGTCCTCTAAGATACATTGATCCGTCTTGCCTTACTTTATCTCCGTATTCCATCACCATACCGGATATACCCGCAAAAGCTTTGAGAAAGCGATTAGGCGCTGTCTCGTAATATTGCTCTAATCGTTCTTCGGGATGTTGGTCGGTTAATGCTTCTACAATCAAGTTAGCATGTAGAGCAATTTCAGGAGCAGCATATTCCGCTGCTTCGTACAACGATTCATCGACCATGCCATGACGATGATAATGATGTCTAACATCAGCTAACAGATCAACCATTTGACGCAACAATCTTCGTTCTAATCGACCTGCATAAGCTTCGATAAACATGCTATTTAGTACGACCGCTGCAATACAAAGCATAATAAAGAATAACGGATCAGGATTGCGAATAATTAGGATGACTATTGATCCACCTAATATGCCTATAATCATCCACGTTACTGCCATTGTACGACGACGTAATTCCCATTCTTCATAAGCATGAATACTGGTTAGTCGTTTGCGAATACGTAGAACATAATGACCTAGAAGCGGAATTTTCATCGCAACCATATAGGATTGTTGCAACGTTTGATAATGCCATGCTTGCCATTTTTTACGTAGATCCTGATTTTTTTCAGAAGGCATCATTGCTGTCAGATGTCTACTACGATTATGTTGTATCCGATAAAGTAATATCACAACTGCCATTCCGACTGCACATATAATCAAGACAGCGATAAGCAAATGCTTGATACTCATACAGCTTGCCCCCAATACGTATTTACAAAACGCTCAAATAAAACACGATCTTGAGTAGTCATTTGCTCTTGCATTTCGATTTGATTTTTTGTGGACATTGGATGAACAGCTACATAGACCCCATCATGATATTCAATAATATTACGTGCAATAAACGTATAACGCTGATTGTGACCTTCTTCTTCGCTTAAATCTGCTACCGGCACACACTCGGTGATCCGTTCGATATAACGTTGACCTTCGGCATCTCTTTTTAAATGGATATCAAAGTTAATAACGCTGACCACTTGCTCTTCGGCGATTACTTCATTTTGAAAAACACCTGTTTTGAGTAGTGAGTTACGTAAAGAATAGATCAGATCACGAAACGTTTTCGCATGATGGGTAAAAATAGTGAACAAACTGGCAACCTGTGCCATCTGAATCATCCAGGCAGCTACTTCATCTGTAGCAACCTCTCCCAAAATATTAACTGTTCCATCGGTTTTCTTTTGAACATCAAGCCCTTGTTGACCTGATACATTCTCTGTTTCACGAAAGCTCAAAATATTACGACGACTATAGATTTCACGTAAATGAAGCTCGGATGCCATCTCTTGTACCCTTAACGTATAAGAAGCGTAAATATGTTTTACCAATGCCATTAACAATGTTGTTTTACCGGAACCTTGAGCACCTGTAATCGAAGTAATACGTGCTCCTTTCATTAAGTAAACCAGCATTTCGATGACCATTGCAGATTGATCGCCACGAATCAGTTGTTCCAACGTAGCATTTTGCACATCGAACTTACGGACAAAAAATGCCCATGATTCGGCAAAAGGAGGACGCACTACAACGATCCGAGACCCATCTTTCATTTCATTCACTTTATAACCATTGGCTTCTGACAATTGTCCGGGATGATTGTATTTGTAAATATTTTGACAGACCCTTTTTAATTCACGTACAGAACCAAAGCTGAGAAACGACAAATGAATCGATTTTCCTTTATAAAATAGCCATACACTTTCCCATCCTTTGGCAGGTGGTTCTGTTACTTGGTCTTTAGGGTTAGGCATATAACGTGGTGTTAATTGGCCGGAATCTTCAAGTACGCCACTTACACCACCGCTGACACCATCGACTCGTTGATCTCTAATTTCATCAATTACAGAGAATCCTTTATAATGCTGATAGACTTTTTGAGTAACGATATCTAGCTTTTCTTCAAAAGTTAAGGAGCGATATTCTTGTCTGAAAATTTGCTGGATATCATGCTCTGTAATTGCATAAGACAAACTGTCTCCATCCGTCTCGATTAACTTAGGCGCTGCAAGATCATATGTATCGATCAATATCGATAATCCATCACGTCCATATTCGCTAATGTAGCGATATAACAAAATATCAAACTGTTCGCCTGTAGTTAGGCGCTCTTCTTGATCAAACGGAATAATCTGATTAATATTAGTTTCGTTAAGCCCGTATCCTTTGTGCAATAGACCTGCGATAAAGTCTTTCACATAACGCTTATCCATCACATCTCCAGATATACATCCTTTTAACGCTTGGCGTAATTCAGTACGTTTTGCTATTCTGCGTCGGTACTCTTCTTCATTCAGACCATAATCGGATAGTCGGCTATGGCTCATATCATGCAATTGATCTTTGACGTATTGAATCAATGCAGACAATGTATGCTCTTGACTGTGATTAATAGCAATATCGTTACCTGCAAGGGCTGCGCGACGATGACGTGCAAATAATAACAGACCAAGAATCAGCAACACGATAATAATCAAAGTCATATTGATCCCATTTTCAAATAGCATGAAGCTTCCCCTCTCCAAGCCGCTTATGATCATGCCCTTCATTTAACTGTGTCAGTATATGTTCTGTTAACATCGTCGTCTGCTTAAACAACTCTGTATATTTACGCGGCTGCGTTACGCCAAGATTACGACGCACAAATGAGAGTAATGTTTGTGCATTCCATGCATCTCTAAATTGAGCATCATTTTCTATCGCAAATAGAGGTTGCTTTAAGCCAAATTTGCGACGAATATTAGCAACCGCACATTTGGAATCAGAGTCATAAGCTCCTAGAACTGTTGTCCATGGTTGTTGATGGATATTGGCCCATTGACTAGCAGTATTAAAAAAGGATTCTAAATGATTACTATTCTGGCTCATATTGACGACTACGCTATCTGCTTGCTTTAATAATTCCACTTTGTCCATACCTGACCCTACATCTACTATCACAAGATCATAATACTCATTAGCAATATTCAAAATGTCTTGCCAATCTGAACCTTCTTCCACAGACGAAGAATGGGATGCAACCATAGTTCCTGGTAGCAGATCTAACCGATCTTTCAATAATGGGATTGTATAATCCGAGATATTATTTTTGTTAAGCTTACGTGAAGATAACAATCTACGCACACTATCAATGCCAATATCTGATTCTTGATAAGCAGTCGATACGATAGTTCCTTGTGCCATTAATCCACTTTCTATACTTTCACCTTGAGCTTGATTATGGCAGACCAATATCCGCAATCGATATTGTAATGCTGCTGTTAATGTCACTAATGCAGTATGTGAAGATGTTCTGCCATGACCTGCTTGTGGGCTCCAAAACATTACTGTACTCATGCTCTTTTCCTTTCTGCTTGTTTCAGCGCTCTTTTGATTTCTTTATTTTCCATGCCACTAATCTGACCTGTTAGTTCACACAATCCTTTTTTGAACAAACGAGACAATGGACGAATACGTAACTTTTCTGCATATTCATTTTCTAGTTTTAAAGCCATATCTGATTCTGTCCATGGAATCGTAATCACTTCTGTATTCCATGCAATATGCAAATGCTCTAAATGGCTACGAATATACTCTGACTCGAGCGAGCAATCTATCGTATGAATAAATGTTAACTGAAAGGAGGGTACAAAATTAGCTTTGTCTTGAGCTTGCATCTGCTGATACCATTGCTCAAACCAAGCAATACTTTTGTCGATCGTTAAGCGGTCATAATCGCTCACCCAGACATGCTCTTGCGCATCTGTCCATTGTTCTCGATTATAAAAAGACAACTGTTCCAAATCACAAAGAATATAATCGTAATGAGTACAATCTTCACCTGTATGGGATAATTGCTGATTAATCTGTTCCAAAGATTCAAAACCTGTTGCCAAATCAAATCCGGCAAATTCAGTGATTGTCTGTATATATTCTGAATTGCTGCTGTAATAGCGATAACGATGTTCTAATGTGGCATCGATCAACAATACTTTTTGCCCGGCTGATGTCATCAAAGCACAAAGCGATAACATCAAATCTCGTTTATCGCATAATCCTGTAAATATCCAGGTTTTCAAAAAACTCAATCCCTTCTTGGTGTAAAAGGTTTATTTTATATGATTCTATCTATTGAGAAGTAAATGCTTCTGATGCGTTATTTTTGTAAATAGTACTTTCGCTATTAGTAGAATTACTTGTATTTGTTGATGACTGTTCGTTGTTAGAAGTACTATTATCATTATTAGGATTGCTAGTATTCGAACTTACACCACTTGATTGATTATATGATTGTCGTGTAGATATAGCTGATTCGGCTGCGGATTGAGCAGACTGAGCAATATTGAGTCGTTGTTCATCAGATAACGCTTTGAGATCTAATTCTAATTGCTTGCGTACATTATCTAACAGATAACGCTCTGCTGTTCCTACAATATTAGGATCTGCTTTCATTAAATTGAGTACTTCTGCATTTGAAGGGTATGTCGGTATAGCTTCTTTTTGTAATTGTGGTTCTACATAACTAACTGCATACAGTGAAGCTTTGTGTAGTAAAGCATCAACGGTTGCACTGGATAATGCTAACATTTCATCTTCTTTTAACGTAGTCCAGATGGTTGGATAATCCAGATTGTTTAATTTCTTTTTGGTTAATACAATATAATCTTGTCCGGTTGGAAACTGAATTCTGATATCAACGGTATCTCCTTTTTTGATATCTGTAGGCATTAAGATAGTATTGAGCTCACGATTACGCATATCATCTGTTGTGGGTTGTTCTTCATAGATCATCGAAGTGGTAATCGGCATATTACGGGTCAAATTAATTTTGGTCGTTTTACCTACCAGCTCATTAACAGTTGGTAACAAATGATCAGGTAAAAATTGCTTCGGTAAATAGATACCGACCAGGTCTTTTTTAGTGATCTCTTTGCCTGCGGTTACTTCTTGTGCCGGTACAAATACGGTGACACGCTCTGTACCTTCTTCTAATGTGCGTATCTGCTGTTCATATCGCGCTCTCAGTTCATTCTGATTATGCTTGAATTGAATACTAGAGTAGATGACGTATCCTGCAAAGCAAAGACCGATCACTCCTGCTCCACATAAACCCGCATAAATTAAATGCTTGGTGCGTTGTCTGATTTTAGACAATGTTATAATCTCCTTCATTTTCGCTTTTTAACGTAGACTAAAACGAAATTTTTTTCTTTTGATAGGTGCTGGAATAATACTATTAAAAACACTTTGAAGCGCTGTATCCATCTGTGGATGTTGATCAAAAGGATCAGGTTGCCATGGTAAGGCATATACTTGCTGAGTCTCTAATTCTTTGCTTATCCGCTGCGTCACTTCTGATGTAGCTAAAGGCAAACAATACTGCCATTTACTTTGAGGGTGACGTTGCAATTGTTCGGCAAATTTCAAGATATCTTGATACCGCCATTCTGCTCCTGAACCTACAACGATCGGAATATCTGCTCTCAAAAACTCTTCTAAGCGCTCATTGTCTTTGTAACATCCCAAATCAAGTACAAGAAAGCGATAACTTCCACCTAGCAGATTCACCACTTCAGCCCGTGCAGACTCTCGCCAGTAATCTACATGCTGGATTTGAAATTTACGTTCAAGATGGTGTGAGCTTCCTCCTGCAACCGATTGAATTCGTGCAAATGTTCCAGGCACACCATTCATTTCAGCTAAAGCTACGCCACCACCTTGACGTGCCAGATAATGTGCAATCGCTATAGCGGTATGTGTCGTGCCTGTTCCTGCTGCTGTACCAATCACTGCTACTACTATTGTAGCTTGCTGTACATGAACAGAACTGGAAAGTGAATTGGGATATATTATAGGTGATGTATTTTCTTGAACAGCTCTACGTAATGCTTCACGAGCTTCAGTAGCATTTTGAAACCGATCTACCGGACGATGTTGTAACATTTTGCGTAATACAGGAATCATGCCACGCGGAAGATCACTTCGGATAAATTTCTCCATACCAGGCATCCATTCGCTATAATGACCTCCTGTAGACAAATAAAGAAGTAATGCTCCTAACCCGTATAGATCTGAACGATTATCTGTCTGCCCACCGCCATACTGTTCTGGAGCTGCAAATCCGACTGTGCCCAATTTGACCGTATCTTCTGTTTCTTGTGGCTTAAAATTACGCGCAATTCCAAAATCAATTAATCTCATATCTTGCATAGGGGTAACCATTACATTGGAAGGCTTCATATCTCGAAAAACGATAGGTGGCTCTCGATCATGCAAATATTCTAATACTTCGCACAATTGATCTGCACAACGCATAATAAATGATGCTGTAATCATTTCCGGATACTTTTTAAATTGTTGATCTAATGTAATGCCTTCAATGTAATCCATAACTAAGTATGTAAATCCTTCATCATCAGGCTCAAAAAAATCTACGATTCTTGGTAAAGAAGGATGACTAAGTGTAATTAACATCTGAGCTTCATCTGCAACATTTACAAATTGTGAAGGAGCAGATACGCTTTCTTTAATCGCCCATGATCTTCCGGGTAATTTCAAATCATGAACCAGATAGACATGGCTCATACCGCCACTCCCTAACTTTTGCTCAATCTGATAGCGATCTCCTAATACCATTCCATAGGTTAATTTGGATGAATGAATCATATATATACCTCCTTGATCGCAGTTTTTTATTGAGCTTTGTCGTCTCTATACCAAAAAATGCAACAAAAAAGGGAAAGCTTCCGCCACACTGAAAATAACCCTGTTAAGGATTAATTTCTTCAGTGGACGGGATGCTTTCCCTGTCCGTTGCATTTCAATTTGAATTTATTATAAATGATAAAGTCGGGATTTGTAAAGAGTTTTTATAAGACTATTTTCCTACATAGTTCAATATGATCATTTTTGAGCAGCGTAAGCATCACGATTGCGTTGTACTTGTTTCACATGCAATTCTAAATGAGACACACAGATTTTCTCTGCAATCGTACGTGCAGTCAGTGTTCCATCTTCTGTATGCTCACCTGTACGTTCCCAATCTTCATCACGAATCTGTTCCAGAACAGGTGCAAAAGCCCTACGCATCGCGATCAATGCTTGCAGATGATGTTCCATATTAAGCGAACTATACTTTAGATTTTGTGCCCATAAATCTTGATCAAATGCTCTGATGACAGGATTTTCTTCAGCTAAGACTGATTTCAATCGATATTGAAGCATAATTTCTACATCAAACAAATGAACAACAATTTCATGAATACTCCATGCTTCTGGTGCTGGTTTAAAGTCAATTTCTGCTTCAGGAATCGCGCGAATCTGTTCTACAAAATGCTCCATATCCGGTAAATAACGATAAATTGCGTTTTGCATAAGTACACATCCTTCTCCACATTGATCTTTGTTTGGGGTATAGCCAATTATTTTAAGCTATTACATTATCAGTATTTGACCATATAAAGCGTAATCTCATCGCGATTATGGAATAGTTGCTTCGCACGTTGAACTTGCATACGAGCATCTTCAAATGTACTGATGACTTCTTTAATTAAAGCCAGCGGCTTTTTGTTCATTAATTTGACGGTTACAATAACGGTTCCACCTGGAACAACAGCATCAAGCATACCGATCACAAGTTTGGCTGTTAATTTAGGGCTCCAACTCATATCGCATACCAGTAGATCAAATTCATTCGGTTTGAATTTGACATCAGCTGCATTTTTTTTCACTACTTTAAGATTAGGAATATTTTGCAGAGAAGGGTCCATTTTAGCTGGATCTACTGCTGTAACTTGTAGTCCTTTATCCAGTAAAAACGAAGTCCAACCTCCAGGAGCTGCTCCTACATCAACGGCAGAACGAAAAGCGGTAAAGTCGATTCCAAATACACGTTCTGCTTCAAGTAATTTGAATTTGGCACGTGAAATTTGTCCTTCTTCTCGTTGAAAACGTACAGCTCCCCCATTCCAATCGGATAGGTTATCAGTTGGCACTGAAATACCTGCATACAGTCGCTCTGCTGTCCAAAATACAGATACCACTTTATCAGCATCCTGCACTGTAAAATCAGACTGCAAGCCCATTAGACGTTCTTCCAGCAAATGACGCAGTTCAGAAGCATTTTCTTCCGGTGTAGCATCTGCTGTTTTGCGAATATGAACTGCTAATTTGATATCTTTCAATTCATCACGTTTCAATAATAAATGGGCTAATGCATCAAATGGATGTTGTTCAGAATCAATTTGATCCAGTACCAGATCATAATGAACCGGTTGAATATGACGTAAGAACATAGGTGGTTCTGCTAATAAGCGTTGTACGACTTGCTCTGTAGCCACAGGTAACGTTAATAAAAGGACTTCAGCAGGAACCAGAACAGAACTTTTAACAGCTCCAAACACTCTTTTCAATTCTTCCTGTGCATAAGGAGCAAAGCCATGATTCGCTGTTCCGATCCAGCGAGAATCACTTTGTTGCTCTTGCGTATTGTTTTCTTGGTCATTCATGAGTTAATGTTCAGCCTCCAATAATTTATGCAATTGCACTACGGATATGTTCAAGTATACGCGGAACAGATTCCATGCGGTATAAAAAACGTGGAGTTTTTTCTCTCCACGCTTCAAATACGATCAGACACGGTATGCTGCTAATTTCGTAAGCTTGTACAAATGTAGGTGCAAAATTAACATTTAATGCATATACCGTATGTTCTGGTAAAAGCGGTAACGTGATTTCCAGCATCCGTCGTCCCATTTTACAAGTACCACAAAGTGGTGTGTACGCATATATCGCAATTGCTTGTCCTGATGTAGTTGCCATCTCTAGTGCTTGCTGTTCTGTTAGTTCTTCAATCATTGCACTCACCCTTGCCCTTTGGAAGACTGGTTAGCAATATCGTTCAGAACTTCAGCAGGCATAGCACCATCATGCAAAATGACATGTTCAGGTTTTGCTTGATATAACAGTTCATACATTCGTTTGCGACCAGACATGCTTGACGTATGCAAATAAATCTCGTTTGCAAATAGACCTTCATGCACCATTGCTTTGACTACATCGGTGCCATCCATTTGCCCAAAACCAAGCTCATGATCAAGCGAAAGAATATTGACTTCACTTTCTCTCAGCATCATCAGACATTCTTCACCATCTCTAGCTAGAGCAAAACCTTTGGGGCAAGGACGATAATCATCCAAATAAAGATTGATCATAAAGATTGCCTCCTCGGTTCATATGAATTGATATTATTTTTCAAATTGTGTAGCTGGACAATAATACGCTTTTTTGCCAGACACTTCGGTTTTGACAATCAAATCTTTCGCAGAACGTACAGAAGGTTCACCTTCACGCTCATATACACGACGCAGCGCATGGAATCCACCTGTTAAGGAATCTGTTACTGTTAGCGGTTGTCCTACCAAATGTCCACCTGTCTGAATAGCTTCTTCCAATACATTTTGCATAGCAAAGTACAAGCGGGATAATGCTTCTTCATCCAATTCTTGTACTTTAGCAGAAGGCAATAGACCTGCTGTAAAAGCTATCTCATCTGCATAGTAGCTTCCAATACCTGCGACTAGATTCTGGTTCGTTAGCGCTGTTTTGAGCGAACTACGACGACCTTTGTATAATTTGATAAATAGTTCTTCTGTTAATTTACGATCTGTGGCTTCCAATCCCAGTTCGTTCAACTTCGCTCCTGCTTCTTTGGCAGTATAAACATAGAACATCCCTTGACGAGCACCTGTAAAGTAAAGCGAGTTATGATCTTCAAATTGAATTTCAACATCTGCTACACGATCAGCATTTTCTTTCGTTTTGCCATAAAATAAAGAACCACCTGCTGCAATGCTTAACAGCAAACGTTGTCCATTGTTCGTATGCAGATTTAAATATTTACCGCGACGCTCAATAAAAGCAATGCGTTCGCCTACGATTTGGCGATTTACTTGCTCGGATTCCAAGTTAACTGCTTTGGCACGTTTTACCTCAATTTGAGTAATTGGTACATTTAAAATGTAATTGCTTAATTGCACTTTATAATTTTCTAATTCTGGCAATTCTGGCATAAGAATTCTTCCTCTCTCTATATCAATTAATGGGATGATGAATACAATCCAAGAGCCGAGCTTACTTCGGCAAGATCTTGACATATGATATCTGCTTTGACCCCTGCTTTGGCTTCATGTGTAGACATATTATCTATTGTGGTAATACCGCTTAATACTAGCACTGTCACACAACCGGCAGCAGCCCCAGCAGCAATATCAGTCAATAGATTATCGCCTACTACAATAGCATCCTTTGCAGGTAGTCCCAAGCGTTCTAATGCATATTCCATCAAAATGGCTGATGGTTTGCCAATCACAACAGGTTCTATCCCTGTTGCAGCAACAATAGAAGCACCAATCGTACCTGCTCCCGGCAACAAACCATCATGTGAAGGAAGCTGAAGGTCGGGATTAGTTAGAACAAATGTAGCCCCACCTGCAATCAGGCGCAATGCCTTTGTCAGCTTTTCATATGTAAATTGACGATCGATCCCTTGCAGGACATAATCGGGCTGTTCCTCTGTTAATTGTAACCCGTGTTCTGTTACCGCTTGTTTCAATCCTTCTTCTCCGATGACATATACACTCGACGCAGGAGATTGCTGTGCAATATAATAAGCGGCTGCCATTGCAGAAGTGCATACTTGTTCAGCAGTAGCAGGAATCCCTAAATGAGTCAGATGATCTGCCACTCCTTGCGGTGTACGAGAAGAGTTATTTGTAACAAATAAATAAGGAATCTGCTTGGACTGTAAATCTTGAATCCAAGCACTGGCCCCTTCAATAACGGTATCGCCATGATACAATGTACCGTCCAGATCAATCAGTAATCCTTTACGATTTGTTGTCATATAGACACCCTTTCTATCACTCACAATCTTCATTGTAAAAAAAGTTGCGGCATAAGGCAAACGGTATCCTTATATCGCCGCAACCAAAATGCTTTAAACCGACTTCGAAGTGATCGGAAATAACACATGTTCTTCTGCCAATAACGTATTTTCAAATATACTTTTGGCTTCAAGCAACAATGGTTCAAGCTGTTCACGATCTTTATAACGGGAACTAAAATGAGTCAAGATCAATTCATGTACATTCGCATCTTTAGCCGCATGAGCTGCTTGCAAAGTCGTACTGTGATAATAATTGTGTGCGGTCTCTTCCATATCTTGCAAAAACGTAGCTTCATGCACCAGCACATCAGCATCTTGCGCTAATACACCTACATTTGGACAAGGTCTTGTATCTCCCAAAATCGTAATGATTTTTCCTTTTTTCGGCTTACCTACGACCTGATGAGAATGTAATGTTTGTCCATCTTCTAATTTGATACTGCCTCCATTTTTTAATTTTCCATATAGAGGGCCTGGCTTAATGCCATGATGCTTCAGTACTTCAAAATTCAATTGTCCGGGACGATCTTTTTCAATAATACGATATCCATAACTATCGATACGGTGTTCTAATAACGCCGATTCTACTCGAAACATATCGTCTTCAAAAACGACGCCACCTTCGTGTTCAACGATATTCAGTTCATATTCAATACGTGATTGACTGAGTTCTAGAGAAGTTCGAATATACCGTTCTAATCCGACAGGACCATATACCGTAAGCGGTGTGACTCCTCCTTGATAAGCACGACTCGATAATAGCCCAGGTAGACCAAATAAATGATCTCCATGCAAATGAGTAATAAAAATCTTTTCTAATTTACTTAATTTGAGCAGAGAACGTAACACTTGATGCTGTGTACCTTCTCCACAATCAAATAACCATAATGCGCGGCGTTCTTCATACATTCGTAATCCAATAGAGGTCACATTACGCTGAAGTGTAGGAACGCCTGCATTGGTTCCCAAAAAGTACAATTCCATCTCTCTCTACCTTCTTTCTGTATTCGCCAGGTTCCGTAACAAAAATCCCCCGATTTATCGGAGGATTCTGCAATGATGATACATAATGCAATACAATCTATAGTTATGCTTTATCTACATTAAAATAACGTGCTTGTGGATGACTAAATACCATGGCTGATACTGAAGCTTCCGGTTCCATCATAAATCCTTCGGTTAATTCGACACCGATATCTTCAGGCTTTAACAAAGCAAACAAAGGGCCTTGATCTTCTAAATCAGGGCAAGCTGGATAACCAAATGATACTCGAATCCCTTGATAACGTGCTCCTAAGCGCTGCTTCATCGTCATCGTCGCCGGATCAGAGAATCCCCAACTATCACGCATCATATGATGAACACGTTCTGCAAGTCCTTCTGCGGTCTCTAGTGCGACTGCTTGAAGAACATGGGAGCGTAGATAATCACCTTTGTCTTTCCACTCTGAAGCCAGTGCACTAATTCCCTGACCAGCAGTAACTACCATAAAGCCTACATAATCCATCATACCACTTTCTACAGACTTCAAAAAGTCAGCTAGACAGAGATAAGGCTCTACTTGTTGGCGCGGGAATGTAAATGTATGCAAAATTCGGCTATGATCTGTTGGATCATATACAATCACATCGTTCCCATTCGATTGAGCCGGGAAAAAGCGGTACATCCCATGCGCTTGAATAATATGCTCTGTTAATGCTTTTTGCAATATTTCATCTACGACTGATTTGAGCTGTACTGCTTTCGGATCTTGCTTCGCTAACAATTGCTCTACCGATCCTTTGAGTCCTAGATGATGTCCAAGAAGCATCTGCATATTCACATACGGTAAAATATGACTAAGCGGATAATTACGCAATACATGGCGATCCAGATCAGGCGGAAGATAGATCGGCATATTCGGATCAATATCTGATTTAACTGCGCGAGTGAGCACAGGTAATGGTGCTACTTCTACTGCTACCGCTGTATCGATCTCATTTTCAGCCGCCACTTCTGCTTCAATAATCGCTCGCTTTTCAGGATTCATAAGACGGTTGGCAATATCCAGACCATCCATAGCGTCTTTGGCGTATAATACCAATCCTTCATATTCCGGTCGTATCCGGTTTTTGGTGAATTTGCGTGTTAACGCTGCTCCGCCCACCATAATAGGAATAGCAATCCCTGCACTACGTAAATCTTGCGCCGTTGTAATCATTTGCTGAGCAGATTTAACCAAAAGACCGGATAGACCTATCGCATCTGCTTTTTCATTGCGATACGCTTCGATAATACGTTCAGGTGGGACTTTGATGCCTAGATTGATAATTTTATAACCATTATTGGATAAAATGATTTCGACGAGATTTTTACCAATATCATGTACATCGCCTTTGACAGTTGCCAGTAAAATCTTACCTTTTACAGACGATTCATTTTTCTCCATAAATTGTTCCAGATAAGCAACAGATGCTTTCATCACTTCGGCACTTTGCAATACTTCAGCTACGATCAGCTCGTTATTATTGAATAGTCGTCCTACTTCTTCCATCCCTGCCATCAGCGGGCCATTGATGACTTCGAGTGAAGAGTATTTTTGCAATGCTTTTTCCAAATCAGGCAGTAGACCTTCTTTGGTTCCTTCTACCACATAAGAAGCAAGCCGTTCTTCTAACGTAAGATTAGAATCTTGCACTTTCTTTTCTACTTTTTTATTACGAAAAGCAGCTACAAATTCAGCCAATGTAGCATCATTGGTATTATAAAGTAATTCTTCTGCTAAATGACGCTCATGTTCAGGAATAGACGCATACCGTTCTAATTTCTCGGTATTGACGATCGCGTAATCCAGACCTGCTTTGGTGCATTCGTACAAAAATACAGAGTTCAACACTTCACGTCCTGCTTCAGGTAAACCAAACGATATATTACTGATCCCCAGAATTGTATGACAACCTGGAACTTGTTCCTTAATTAAGCGAATACCTTCTATCGTTTCTTTGGCAGAACCAATATACTGTTCATCTCCTGTACCGACAGGAAATACAAGTGGATCAAAAATTAAATCTTCTGTTTGGAGTCCGTATTTGTTCACTAACAATTGTTGCGAACGCTTAGCGACTTCTAACTTATCTTGCGCTGTTATCGCCTGTCCTCGTTCATCAATCGTCCCTACAACTACAGCTGCACCGTATTTATGAATAAGCGGGGTCACATCTTCAAACTTTTCTTCCCCATCTTCAAGGTTAATTGAGTTAATAATTGCTTTCCCTTGCGAATAACGAAGAGCGATATCAATAACAGCTACATCTGTTGTATCGATCATTAATGGAGCTTTAACTTTTTTGACGACTAAATCTAAAAATTTCTCCATATCATACGTTTCATCACGATCGGGATCTTGTACACATACATCGATGACTTGTGCACCATTTTTTACTTGAGCACGAGCGATCTCAGATGCTTCTTCATATTTACCTTCTACAATCAATCGCTTAAATTTACGTGAACCGAGAACATTGGTACGTTCTCCTACCATATAAGGGCGATTGTCTTGCTCGATATAGACAGGTTCTATCCCTGACAAAGCAGGTGGATGTGTACCGATCATCGCACGAGGTGGATATTGAGATAATAATTCATCCATAACACGAATATGATCCGGTGTTGTTCCGCAACAGCCTCCTGCTATATTGAGCCAACCTTGCTCAGCAAAAGCTGCCATTTTGCGTCCTAACGATTCTGGAGATTCATGATAATTCCCATTTTCATCAGGCAAGCCTGCATTGGGATAACAACTAACCGCCGCTCCTGCCATTTCAGACAATGAACGAATATGATCACGCATAAATTCTGGTCCGGTCGCGCAATTCAAGCCTACTGAAATCGGGTTCAAATGTTCTAATGAAATATAAAAAGACTCTATATTTTGTCCGGCAAGCGTTGTACCCATTGGCTCGATCGTACCGGATATCATCAAAGGTAGCTCTATTCCTGTCTGCTTAAACGCATTACGGATACCGATACTACCTGCTTTCACGTTCAGTGTATCTTGCGAGGTTTCTAATAGAAGTACATCTGAGCCGCCTTCTATCAAAGCTACTGCTTGTTCCTGATAACTTTCTACCAGTTCATCGAAAGTGACTCCGCCTGTAACAGACAATGTCTTGGTTGTAGGTCCCATAGCGCCTACAACATAACGTGGACGTTCAGCTGTACTATATTTATCAACAGCTGCTCGGGCAAGCTTAACGGCTGCTAGATTTAATTCACGTGCTTGATCTTGAATATCGTATTCAGCCAGTACTACTGAGGTAGCACCAAATGTATTCGTTTCTATCAAATCTGCACCAGCAGCTAAATATTGCTCATGAATTTCTTGAATAACATCTGGACGTGTTAGAACCAGTATTTCATTACAACCGTCTAGATCATCACTGCCAAAATCGTCTGCCGTTAAATCTCTTTGTTGAATCATCGTCCCCATAGCGCCATCCAAAATCAGAATACGCTGTTCAAGTCTTTCTTGTAGGTCAGGCTTATTCATCTATTCGATCCTCCCCGCAAAACGTTAGGCTTTAGTTTAACAGAAACCTTTTAACTAGAAAAGAATCTTATTTGTGATGTATAAGTGTATTATACTTGTAATTATAAAAGTGAAGATTTTTTATTTAGACTATAAGATGAAGTTTGAATGAAAGTATCGACAAAAAACGCTTTTTCTTTTATAATACAACATAAAAACATTGAAAGAAGGGTAATCCGATGGCTGAAATCAGAATTAGAAATACCAATGAACGAATTGCTGGAGATGACAAGGTTCTGGAGTTTTTGAACAAACATGAGGTTGTATATGAAAAATGGGATGCTTCCAAATTGGCTCCTGAATTGCAAGATAACTTCACATTGACAGATGAGCAAAAACAAGCGGTTTTAGATACGTACGAAGCAGAAATCAAAGACCTTTCAGCACGTCGTGGTTACCGCACATGGGACGTTATTACTTTATCTGAATCTACACCTGATCTGGAAGCTAAATTAGCTAAATTTGAAGAAATTCATACCCATACTGAAGATGAGATTCGTGCGATTGTATCAGGTAATGGTATTTTTATTATCAAAAGCCCTGAACATGGATACTTCGATGTTGAATTAGAACCAGGTGATGTTATCTCTGTACCTGAGAATACACCTCACTTCTTTACACTGGTTGAAAATCGTAAAATTGTAGCTGTTCGTTTGTTTGTAGAAACAGACGGTTGGATCGCTGTTCCTTTCGAAGACAACTCTTTCCAAAAAGCTTAATGATAGAAATAACAAAATCCCTTACCGATCTACTCGGGCAAGGGATTTTTTGTTATGTTTTTAGCTATAGGGCTAAGAACTCATTTGGTGAAAATATAGTTTATGATACCAACTGAGCCGTAATCTGATGAATATCGGTTAAACGTGTAATTTCGTAATCTGGCTTAATCTCACTATCATTGACTTTACCATTACGGTTCACCCATACCGATTTGATACCTGCTGCTAATGCACCTTTGATATCTGTAGTCAGTTTATCTCCGATCATCAACGCTTGCTCTGGCTTCACATCCAATAATTCCAGTGCATGTGCAAAAATCTCTGCATTAGGCTTACCTTTACCAAATGCACCGGATACAACGATCTGATCAAAATAAGGAGCTAACTTGGGTACACCGTCTAACTTCTCTTGTTGTAACGCCGGACAACCATTGGTAAGCAACAATAGCTTGACCTTACCTTGTAATTCATCCAAAATCTGAAATGTCTCTTCATAGATATGCGGACGATTACGTCGTTCTTGTACGAATCGATCAGACAGTTGGAGTGCTAAAGCTTCATCTTCGATCCCCATTGCACTTAGACCTTTACGCCATGATTCTTTGCGATATGTCGGTGCAATCTTCTGCAATTGACGGAATTCAGGTTGTTCGCCTGCGGAAAATTGAGCCCACAAGCCTTCAAACGGATTAATTCCAATCCATTGTGTAAAAGGAAAAGTCTCATAGGATTCATACAGTGCTCTCGCTTCTCGGCGTACTGTTTCTTCCAAAGCTATAGGATCAACACCTGTCGCTTGCTCAGCCACAAGACATGTCTCTGCAAAAGCTTCTTCTATACTGCGTTCATCCCATAATAACGTATCATCTAGATCAAACAAAACCGCTTCAATACTCACTGCCTGTACCTCCTCAACGATCATCATGACATTAATTATGATAATAGATATTTAGATTAGATAGCATATATAACGATCGATCTCCAAAAAGCTTAAGCTTTTTCTTGAATCGAAATTTTGTGTTGTGCAGCAAATGTGCGTAAATGCTCGCTCATTGCATCTGTATCATAACGGTTTAATGTGCGTGAGAATACCCAGCTTCCACCTTTAGAGCTATGTTCAATCACTACATAACCTTTTTGAAGGCGAATACTTTTTACTTGAGAAGAAGAGATGAGACGATCACGATTAAATTTGGTAGTGATCAATGAATCTCTGCCAATTTTCAAGTACGGTTTGCGGAAATAAAGCATTACGCCAAGTAAAATGTACAAAGCTACAGTAACAATAAAGATTACGCTAAAACCATCAGCTGTTGGATACATAATACCCATCACTGCATAAATAATTCCCAATATAATTAGAGCAGCTGGAAAAACAATGTTTCTTCCTTTATACGCTGTATATTCGGAAATACTGGTTTTGCCACCGATAGAAGATTGACCTTGCTTTCTACGTGCAGCATTAACTTGCTTTGAATTGCGTCGAACTTGCCTTTCCCAGGAACGGGACATACTTTGTTTCCCCCTAATAGATAATGTAAGCCTTACAACAAAAGCAGAAGACTTCGTTCTATCTTATCATGCCAGAACAAGCCCTAAATTTCCATAGCAAAATAGGATGCTCTCTGTAATAACAGCTAGAGCACCCTTGAGTTAGTTCACTTCTTTGTATTTATTAAAGCTGTTACATGATTCTAGTGCTGACTATTTTTTGGTATTATCCGCTTGTTCTGTATCTTCTACAAATTCAATTGTATCTAGTTGTTGACGGAAATTACTGCGAATATTATTTAAATAAATAGCACGTAACTCGTCACGCTCTACAGTTTCTTCGGCTGTAAGACCTGAACTTTTTTTCTTACGAGCTAATTCATTAATACGTGCAATGAGTGTATCGATATCCATAACTAACCTCCATGTAAGTAATCATCTTGTGACCATCACTAACTTTGACATGTAAAAAAAAGCTTGTCAAGATCAACAGATCTTAACAAACTTTCATCCTATTAATGAATATATATGCTTATCTAGTAATATCGTTTATACAATAAATATACTTAGAGAACATATAAATCAATCGTAAGGAATCACCAGAACATCGCCTGCTTGAATCTCACTTGTAGTCAATTGATTCTCACTACGAATCTCAGCGATATAGTCACGTGTATCTGTCTGGGCTGATTTGTATTCACTAGCGATACTCCATAAGCTATCCCCTGAATGAACAACAACTTTTTGTGCAGGACCTTCTACTTTGTCTGCTACTACAAAGTTATGAATTACTCCACCGTATAATAATACACCTGCAAACACAAAACATACCATTAAACGTCCGCCGGATTTCCACTTCACTTTTTGGGCTGTGCTTTGAATAAGATGTAGCGTTTTTTGACGTAATGTTTTTTTGCCTTTAGGTTGAGCTGGCTTACGTATCTTTTGCACATTCGGCAAATATGTCCACTCATCCACCACTACATCTTTGTCCGCTCGTGTGGCATGAATAGTTGCTTGCTGTGATTGTTTCTCCGAATAACTTGTTGATGTATGATGTATATCTGATCCAGATGTATCAATCTGTTGTTCACCATCTTCAGATTGATTGTGGATGCTACGATATGTAGTATATTTTAACATTGTCATCACGCTCCAAACATTTGTTCTTGTTTTCTTAAATTCACTATAACACGAACATATGTTTTACTCAATAGTTTTTTACGAACCTTCGTTCGTGTTTTTTATTGCACCTTTTAGACTATAGATTATGCCTCTTATACGATGAATAGACTACAAAAAGTAATGAATAACAAAATAAATATACAAATTTTAGAACTTATGTTTGTACGAACGGTAGTTCTATGTTATAATTTTGCCAAACGTTACTAGCATTGGGGTTGATAAGGTATGTCAAAAGTTTCAAGTCGCCAACAGGCCATTTTGGAATTTATCCGAAATGAAGTCAAACTTAAAGGTTACCCGCCATCTGTACGTGAAATTGGTGAAGCTGTAGGTCTTGCTTCTAGTTCTACTGTACATGGTCATCTGGATCGTTTGGAGAAAAAAGGACTGATTCGACGCGACCCGACCAAACCTCGTGCCATCGAGTTGTTAGGTCAAGAAGAGTCTGAAAGTAATATTCTTTTCGCTCAAACGGTATCTCGTGTTCCTATTATTGGAAAAGTAACCGCCGGTGTTCCGATTACAGCTACAGAACATATTGAAGATTACTTCCCTCTACCACAGAATTTTACAGGTGAAGGACAAGTATTTATGCTTTCTGTAGTTGGAGACAGTATGATTGAAGCAGGAATCTATAATGGTGACTACGTAATTGTACGTCAACAACAGACCGCTGATAATGGCGATATTGTTGTAGCCATGACAGAAGACGACGAAGCAACTGTCAAAACGTTCTATAAAGAAAAAGATCATATTCGTCTACAACCAGAAAATCCAATGTATCAGCCACTTCGTCTGACACATGTTACGATTTTGGGTAAAGTTGTAGGATTGTTCCGTAACTTGCACTAAATCACTACTGTACGTTGCAGTTCATAGAAGATAGAAAAAGACCGCTACTAGAAAGTAGCGGTTTTTTTCTTATTTATATGAGAATAATTTAATTTATTTAGATTCAGAACAATGTAATTATTGTACATATCTCCACAATGCAGTTTTAATTACATGTTCTGCTTCTACTTCACTAAAAGCAACTTCGATCTCTTCTTTGCCTTGTAGAACTTTATACATCCATACAGGATGCTCTGTTGGATTCAAGTACAATAATTCTACCGCAAGTTTAGGTTTTCCAGAATCATGAGAACATTTGTATTTGAGATCAGCTTCTCCATAATAATGTTCACGTACATTTTTTTTAACTACAGTTATAGTAATGACAACGAGAGCAATTGTAATAATCAGTTGATTTTCATCTTTCTGAATACTGCAATCTTCTTTAAAATGTTTTTTGATCTCTTCTAAAATGGTAGAAAATTTCATCCATAAATTTTCACAATATTCTAAAAAATGCTCATGAATTTTTAAAGAATATGAAAAAGCTTTTGCGTTCTCTGCTTTCTCTTCCTGTGCACGTATTACCGCAGATTCAATCCAACTCATAATTGCTACCTCCTTTAACTGTAATGACTGAACATATTGAGTACCCAAATTGCAACGTTTTTATCTAACCCTCTACTACTTATTGGATGCCTTTTGTACAAGCTGAATACGGTACTTTTTGCTGATATGCTCTTAATTTTTTTATTTGATTTCTAATGTCACTCCTCTTAATTCATTATGTGATTTCTTCATCATAACCTAATAATAGGAAATTGATACCTTTTAATGCCAAATAATCACTAAATATCTTATATTTTTTTAATAGTAAGCTACATTTATCCAAACAGCTTTGTATCCATCAGTTTGGCAAGTAATGCTTTGAAATCTTTACTTTCTGCTTTTTCAGCCAATTGAGCTTCAAGTGTATTGAACTTTTCAGCTAGAAAATAAGCATTTAAAAATACACCTAGATGGTCTTTAGCCACTGCTTCGGCATTATCTTTATCTGATGAATAACTTGAAATGACAGTATACGCAAATTTCTCAGGATCTATTCTCATTTTTGATTTCATCAGGCACTCTCCTTGTCAGTGTTGATTATGCTTGGTTATGCCATACACGCATTTCACCGGATTGTCGGTTAGCCCAGCAATAATAAGGAATAAGTCGTAATGTTGTAGGAGCATACGTGGTAGCTGCTTGAGAAGCATATAATACATCGTCCCACTGCGAAGTAATGATTCTTTTACGTGCCTCTACATGGATCGTACCTATGCCTCCTAGCAACTGTGGATCAAATGTATATTGATAGGTCTGATCTTTATTTAACTGAATTAAATGCAAATGCTCTCCATTATCTACTTCTTCAGCGCAATAAATAAACGGGCCACGTCCTATAGCTACTTTGCCAATATCTGCTCTGACTAGCGGATGTGCGGTATATTGTTTGATCTCCATCGGTAAAATAAACTCGATCTTGTCATTAGACTGCCATACACGATCAATGTGTAGAAATCCGTTAATATTTTCCGCTTCTATATGCTCTCCATTGACTATCAATGAATAATCATCTGCCCAGTAAGGCAATCGGAGCGCCAATGTAAAAGCAGTTGGTTGTTCTGTCTGTGTCACAATCGAAACATGACCTTCCCACGGTAAATTCGTTGTTTGTTCAAGCTGTACTTTGTGATGATCTATCTCTAATGTTGCTGTGCTTGTAATAAATAGATTCGTATATATCGCTTTTTGCTCTGATTGAACCGTATACATATATTTATGAAGTGAAGTTAATAATCTTGCTAGATTCGGTGGACAGCAAGCACAGCCAAACCATTCGGGGCGTGTAAATTTCACATGACTTTTTCCCGGATCTTTACGGCTGTTCTCTGGACGTACTTCTAACGGATTCACATAGAAAAAATGTTTGCCATCCAGTGCCATACCGCCAATAGCTGTATTATACAATGCTCGCTCTAACACATCGGCATATTCAGAACGTACTTCATTTTTGAGCATATTAAAAGCAAAGAAAATCAATCCGATCGAAGCACATGTCTCACAGTACATCGTATCATTAGGCAAGTCGTAATCCAGTGTAAATGCTTCTCCGTCTACTGTTGATCCTATACCGCCGGTGATATACATACGTTTGGTAATCATATTTTTCCAAAGGCGACGACAAGCTTCTAACATTGCGGTATCGCCTGCTAATAAAGCAACATCTGCCATAGCTGCACACATATAGACAAGTCTAACAGCATGCCCTTCTGTGGTCTGTTGTTCCAAAATCGGTTGGTGAGCTTGATAATACTGTAGCGGACGATGACTCATGCCTGCTATAACTGGCTTGGTTCCTGTGTCTTCTGTCTGTTGTCTGGCGAAAAAGGTAGTATCCGTTCCCCGCTCATACAGAAAATAACGACTCAGATTCAGATAACGTTGTTCTTTTGTTAGTGAATATAATTTAGTCAACGCCAGCTCTATTTCTTCATGACCATCGTATCCTTGAATCTGATGTTCTCCTTTGCCAAAAGAAGCATCTATACAATCCGCTAATCGGCAAGCAATCTGGAGCGCTTTTTCATTATGAGTGGATTCATAATAAGCAACTGCTGCTTCGATAAAATGACCTGCACAATACAATTCATGACTTTCAGCCAACTTCTTGAATCGGCGCTCTGGTTCTTCAATAGAGAAGTACGTATTGAGGTAACCATCTTCCTCTTGCGCTAGAGCAATAAGATCAATCACTCCGTCAGCCAATTCTTGTAATTCAGTATCCGCATGAATGGATAATGAGTAAGCCACCGCTTCCAGCCATTTGTATACATCACTGTCCTGAAATACCCAACCATAGTGATTACCTTGCTTCAATCCAGCAGCAATCTTGAAGTTTTCGATAGCATGACTTTTTTCAGACGGAATACTGTTATCATTTCTTTCTTTTTCGATCGTAATATCAGCATTATCATTCAATACATTCCATTGATAAGGAATCATTTCTGTACGGACAAGCTCCCGATAATGAGACCAGAATTGATCTGTAATTGTAAGTGATTGTAAATGTAATGACATCGTATGTCTCTCCTCCTATGGTAGATACTCTATGATCGTCTATAAACCGAATATTTATTTCACTTGCGGTTCAGCATGGTGTTCTTTAATTAACAACTGTCTGCGAATATAACCTTCATTTTTTTCAAAACGTCGATAAAACAACATCGGGATAATTCCTAGTGCAAATACGATAGCAGGCAACCAGATAAACACAAATTGAATACCTGATAATGATTGTGTACTCTGCGCAACATTAGGCACATAACCGAAAGATGACATAAATTGTGTAGGAATAAATCCACCTAATCCTGAACCTGCTTTGATACAAAAAGCACTACCGATTGCTGTTAAAATCCCACTTCCACGTAGACCTGACTTCCATTCGCCATAATCGACAGTGTCCGATAGCATTGCAAAAGGCATCGAGCAAGCAATACCTGATCCAATACAAGCAATAATCCATCCTACAATCAAAAAGCTAATATGATCTCCTGCAAAAAACAGTACGATTTGTCCCAAAACAGCTAACACAAAGCCAAAAATCATCGTTGAATATTTGTTAGAAAATTTCACGATAAACGGAATTAATACCATACCAATCACTTGAATGACTGAAATTCCGTTAATCAATGGCACTAACTCTTTATGACCGATATTGTATTCAAAGTAATAGACTAATGTAGAGGTACGAATCGTTAAAGCGATCCAGAACAATAGATTAGCGATTACTAAAATAATCCAAGGCCAGTTACCTTTCATCGCTTTAAAGCTTGATTTGAATGGAATCGTTTTGATCTTTTCGGTATTGATTTCTTTGAGATCAGCAAAAGCAATCAAAAACATAATGATAGATACTATCCCGAATACGCAAAGTGTCCAAAAAAATCCTTTCTGATCATTACCTGCTCCGAAAAAAGCAACTAATGGCAAAGTAAATGTGACTGCTGCAAAATTACCAACATTTCCACCTACCATCCGAAATGAGTTCAACACTACTCGCTCATCGGTATTTCTACTCAAATTTGGCAAAATCGAAGTGATCGGTGTTGAAATTCCGGTATAGGCTATCCCTGCTAAAATATAGGTAACCGCTGCATAAACGACTTTCCATGTCCCATCCAAGTTTGGAGTGGTAAACGTCAATACTGTAAATACTGCAAAAGGAAAACACAGCCATAAAAAATAAGGACGACTTTGACCATACTTGGATCGGGTACGATCGACAATAATCCCCCATAGTGGTGCATCCACGGCATCCACTAATCGTGTTACCAACAATAAAGTACCTGCTACTCCAACCGATAAGCCAAATACATCGGTATAAAAATAAAGCAGGTAAGCACCAATAATGCTGTACAACAAATTGCCACCTGTATCTGTGAGCGCATAACTAATTCTGCGATGAAAAGGAACTTTATCATTCAGAAGAGTGGTTTGAGGCTCTGGCGAAGATTGAGGTGTAGACTCCATAATGTAACCTCCTGATTCAATCAAATAGTGATGATTTCTTTATCTAATAGTAAGCGCTTACGAAAAGAAGATAAACTTAGGATTTCGTAGGAAAGGTTTCTATTTCCGACTCATTTAGATATTTAAAAAATTAATTATTTCCATATAAAATTGTGCTATACTACCTTCAAAGTGCAGATTATTTATAATTAATGTGAACAGGGTTAACAAATCCGACTTTTCCTATCCAAAACTGACTTTTCGATAAGGAGTGATTACATATGCTGCTCAAACCGATTTCAAAAATAAATATCGAGCGTCCTCTTGCCTATTTTAAATGTGGACAATTTGTAAGTGATGAAGGCTGGCAACACAAAAAAATGAAGCTTGAAAAAGATTACGAAATCATTATTGGCTTAAAAGAAATTGTCTATCTTCAAGTTGGAGAAACAAAGTATGAAATTAAGCATGGGGACGTGTTATTGATTAAGCCAGATGTCGAATATTTTGGTTATCAAGCTTCCTCAGCAGGAGCTAGCTTTTTTTGGTTACATTTCTTTCCTCGAGATATTACCAAAACAGAATCAGGAGATGAATTTATCAATCATTTGTTTGGCACTATGATTACGGAACAGAAAAATGAGATTAATCCTTATGTATGCTTACCTGACTTCTTTTCATTACCTTATCTCGACAAGCCTATTATCTTGATGAAGCAGATTCTGGATACATCTAACACTTCGTATTACAGCACATATGCTGTAGATTATCTGGTGACTGAGCTTATGATCGAATTAACAGATAAGTACCTACAACCTCTTATTCATAATGAACTATTGCACAAAGAATACAATCAGAAGTTTATGCAAATTTTAGAATGGATTCGGGTGAATATTTATCATGATCTTACCGTACAGAAAGTAGCAGATACGTTCTGCTTTAATGCCGATCATTTAACCCGCTTATTCAAAAAAAATCTAGGTATGAGCACTATTCGTTATATTAATACACTCAAGCTCAGTCTGGTCAAAGAATTATTATGCACAACGAATTCTTCGATCAAAGAAATTGCTTATGAACTACATTTTCGAGATGAGAAGTATATGATGAAGTTATTTAAAAATTACGTCGGCATGACACCTACACAGTTCCGTGATACGTACACAAATACCTATATCAATACAGTGACTGTAGATCCTGATATTCCTATACCTAAGCATCTTCTTACTGAATAGATAAACAATCATAACAATAAGAATTCACATCAAAAACCTTGCTCTCCTATTCTGTTATCGAATAGGGTGAACAAGGTTTTTGTATGTTGTAATAAAATTATTTCACTTCAATATAATCAAGTTCTGCATAGCTAGTCCCTTTTTTAAATACGATTGTATTTTCTCCCTGCTTCAATGTTACAGGAACCGTCATGATTTGGCGTGTACCTACATTTGGTAAATTCGCAATCCAACCTCCTGTTTTTGGATACGTAATAACAGTAGATGCTTGATTGTTTACCGATAGATTGTGAGTCGAGTTTCCTGTGGTTCCATTACCATAACCGATCTCCATATTATACGTTTTACTTGTTGGAGCATAGACTGAGAACGATACAGAACTATCTGGATTATCTATTTTGCCTACAAATTGACGATTAGAAGCAAATGAACTTCTGGATACTGTCGCATCATTAATTTTAGCATCTTCGGCTTCTACTCTTACTTTGAAATCACCTTCAGGTTGTAATTGGATATAATCAAGCTCTGCATAACCTGTTTTTCCTTTGTTGAATTTCAAAGTATTACTGCCTGCTTTTAAAGAAACTGAAGTCTGAATCGTATTGCTATTTCCTTGAGATAACCAACCATCTGTTGTCGGATATTGAATAGTTGTAGACGCTTGATTATTGACACTTAATTCTTGTGTAGATTGAGCGTTTGTACCATTCGCATATCCAATCTTCAGATTATAATTACCAGCTACAGGAGCATTTACTGTAAATTGAACAGAACTATCTTGATTGTCTATCGTACCAACATATTTCCGATTAGAAGCATTAGGGTTGTTAAAAATGTTAGCTGAAACAATAGTTGCATTTTCTGCTTCATAACGACTGATCGATGATTGCTTGCCCGGAGTAATCACCAATCGATAAGCAGAAGATTCTTTTAACTGACTAAGCGGAACAGAAATCTGTCCATTTTCAATCGTAAAATCACCTTCAAATTCATTAGTAGGTTGACTTACTGCGGTATCTACTCCATACCATGGTGTGCTTTCTACTTTGACATGAGCATTACCTGAGAAAGACGGTAATGAAGCGAATCCTTTAACGACTATATTTCGATTGCCATTTCCTCCGCCTACGATCACATCTGCTTGTTGTTTGGCATTATTTACACTAGCAATACCATCTAGATCCAAAGCCGTTGGATTAGCAGGTGTAGTCATCGCCATCTGACCGGACATGTCACCATACCATTTGTATAACCACCATGCCCCATTAGCTGCTCCTTTGTCTGTCACAAGGTTGCTTAGACGACCTGGACGGAACCAAAATGCAATATTCGCTGTATCCACATCAGAACGTTCAAATTGAGCGATATACCGCGTCATATTGCCTGGAACTGCTTGTTCCGATACGACTCCATATTCGTTAATACTGATCGGTACATGCTTGATCCCTAGCTCTGTTTCCAAAGCACGATAAGCTTTCATATGATTCGAAATGTACTGGGGTGCAGGGCCATCTAAATATTCACCTTCCGGCGCTCCTAATTCGTGCCAAGATATAATATCGGGTAATACATTATTATCTCTTGCATACGTCAAAAAGTTTCTCAGCCAGCTTTCGTTATAATGAGTAATACTTGGTCCTATGATTTTGGTGTTTTTATCTTTAGCTTTGACTCGCAAATATGTTTTTTTCCAACCTTCGTTAAATGAACCTGCTGCTCCGGTATTCCATGTACCATCGGGTTCATTCCACAATTCATATCCGTATATATTTGTAGCACCTGACTTCAATCTTGCATCTACAATACTATCTACTTTTTGATACCAATCGTCCCAACTTACCCATTGATACGGGAAATTCGGATAAATATCTGGCATCCGTATTGTCACTTGCGCTCCATTCCGTTCAGCGATCGGTGCTACTTTGAGTGCATCGCCAATAGGCGTTGTTTCACCATTAGGCAATTGACCACCATTTGGAGCCATTTGTGTAAACATTTTCGGCTTGGTCGGAGCGATTAGATTGTCTGCGGGTCTACCTTCTTCGGCTAATCCATACAATGAACCAGAAGCTACATGAGTAACCGGTCGATATTGGTTAGCTAGATCTACTGTAAATGTCGCTGGTACTGCTGCTGTAGCGGGTGCAGGTGTAATAGGAAAAACAGTCAGTAAAAGTGCCCCACTTAATAAAACCGCTAACTTTTTCAATTCTCATCACCTTTTCTCATCATATTTTGAAACTAATTCTGCAAAATAGAACGCTTTCAAAATACGGTGGCCACCGTTGGTCTCGATTAGATCAAGTTATAACTTACACTATAAGGTTATTGGTTTTCCATTTCTGAGTAAACTCCAAAAAACGTAGGAAGAGTGTAAATTACCGACTTATTGGATAAGATGTGGCGATATGTAAGTGATTTTGTAAATAAAAAAATGAGACTGAACTTTAAAATCTCTCTATTATTTTTATAGTATTTTTTATTTCTATTATCTAATTTTTTCTGGTCATATGGATTATTTTATTTCAACTAGAAAAACCAATGAATTGCATATACCTATTTTGAAACCAATTTTGTACTCTCTTGAATATTGTATTAACTCATGAATATTATCTATTCTTTTATTATAAATAAAAGTCGACTTTATCTTAATAATTAAGATAAAGTCGACTTTTCCATACTCATATTATATTTAAATACATCGTATAATTAATATTCATTTACTTCAAACATTAAAATACGATCATACAGTACATAATCTTTTCTCGCTTTAAATGGGCCTTTGTTATTATCATGTTTGTTAATAGCATAGGAAAAAGAACCTTCACCTGAATTTCTTCTTTCGTACCAATTTATGAAAGCATTTACCTCTTGCATACTAAGATCGAATTCTTTTTCTAATCCTGTTTTCATAGTTACAACCAGTATAGCTCTATCACCTGAAGGAGTTTCTGGTGTGGGTTGCGTGGGTTCTGTAGGTTGTGTAGGCTCTGTGGGTTGTTCATTTCCCATTTTTATAGCAACTTCATTGGAAGATACTGTCTCAATTTCATGAAAGACCGCTGTAACTTTAAAATAATATGTTTTCTCTTTATCAAGATTAGGTATTGTATAACTACCAATATCTTTCCCCTTAATATCAATCGATTTAGTGTAATTGCCTGGCGCATCTCCGTAGTAAAGTTTATAACCATCAGCATCTTCTATACTATTCCAATTTAACTCAGCCGATGATAAATCTTTATTTTTACCTTGCAATTTAATACTTTCTAAAACACCTAAAGTAACTTCATCAATAGCTAACCAAGAAGAACCACCGTTACCTTCAATTCTAATTGCTTCGTAGCTACCTTCTTTTACTCGAATAGGTTCTGGTGTGCTGCTCAAAGTGCCTTTTAAAGTCTGCTCTACTTCAGGACTAATTTCTGTCCATTCTCCATTAGACATACCAAATATTTTATATTTCACTGTTCGTACTGGTTGAGCAGCTGTTGTAATATGTAAAAAATTTAATTTTATCGGTTCAGGAAATTTAAGTTCTAATTTACCAGTATAAGAACCTGAATTCCAATAATGTTCTTTTACTCCATCAATTGCATATTCAGGCAAATAAGCAGGGTATGAACTATTTGCACTAGCTCTAGTACCAACAGGTGGTAAAAAACCAAGCATTCCCTCAACTTTTTTTCCAGTAGTAGATGCTTGAGTTACAGATTGAGCGCATACTAAAAATAATATTACAATTGTTAAAAACATAACACTAAATTTTTTCATGATTTTCTCCTTTTATTACCATTCTAGATTACTACAAATTTCAAATCATTTTATTACAAATACAATTATTTATTATAATTAAAATCTAACTCAAAAAATAAAGTTATTTAATCTATCTTTGGCATTCTTGCTTACTTCTTATGATTATTAAAATCGAGATTACATTTGAACCTTTAAAGAGACTTTAAAAAGAACTAGAATCAATCTTAATATAATTATAAGTTTATAAAACAAAATATATATTCATGATTTTTTAGTCTAATTAATAAAAGTGTTATGAGAAATGAATAATACAACTATAAATATATTAAATCAATAAACTGAATAGTTTTTCTATGATTACTATGTAGTTGTAAGATTACATTTGAAATAATAAATCTAGCTACAGCAAAGATATACGAAATGTATAAACTATTACTGTAGCTAGATTTATATTTATTAATACATCGTCAAGTACTGGTCACGTTCCCATTGGTGCACTTGAGTACGGTACATATCCCACTCAATTTCTTTCAACTCATAGAAATGAGCAAGAGCATGTTCGCCAAGTGCAGAGACAACGATCTCGTCACGCAATAATTCGTGCAATGCTTCTTTCAAGTCGCCTGGAAGACTAGGAATACCTTCGTCAATACGCTCGTCTTCAGACATCACATAGATATTACGATCTACTGGTTTTGGCAAGTTCAACTTACGCTCGATACCATCAAGACCTGCTTTTAACATTACCGCTAAAACAAGGTACGGGTTAGCAGTTGGATCTGGATTACGAACTTCGATACGTGTACTCAGACCACGAGAAGCCGGGATACGGATCATTGGGCTACGGTTACTTGCAGACCAAGCTACATAGCAAGGTGCCTCATAACCCGGTACAAGACGTTTGTAAGAGTTCACCGTAGGATTCGTGATAGCAGCCATTGAACGAGCATGCTTCAGAATACCTGCCATATAATAACGTGCTGTTTGGCTTAGACCCAACTCATCACTTTCTTCATAAAAAGCATTCACATCGCCCTGGAACAACGATTGGTGACAGTGCATACCTGATCCATTCATACCAAATAAAGGCTTAGGCATAAATGTAGCATGGAGTCCATGTTGACGAGCGATCGTTTTAACTACTAATTTGAACGTTTGAATTTGATCTGCTGCCTGAAGCGCATTGGTGTATTTGAAATCGATCTCATGTTGCCCTGGAGCCACTTCATGATGAGACGCTTCAACTTCAAAGCCCATTTCTTCAAGTGTAATTACGATCTCACGACGACAGTTTTCACCTAGATCCATAGGAGCTAAGTCAAAATATCCACCCTGATCATTCAATTCGTCTGTAGGGTTACCATTTGCATCAGTACGGAACAAGAAGAATTCAGGCTCCGGTCCTACATTCATTGCTGTAAATCCTAGTGCTTCTGCTTCTTTTAGATTGCGCTTCAAAATACCGCGCGGATCTCCTGCGAATGGTGTACCATCTGGCATGTAAACATCACAAATCAGTCGTGCTACACGATTCTCTGTTACCCAAGGGAAAATAACCCAAGTGTCTAGATCAGGATACAGATACATATCTGATTCTTCAATACGTACATAACCTTCGATTGAAGAACCATCAAACATCATTTTGTTATCCAATGCTTTTTCCAATTGACTTACTGGAATTTCCACGTTTTTGATTGTGCCCATCAAATCGGTGAATTGCAGACGGATAAATCGTACATTTTCCTCTTTCGCTATGCGCGAAATGTCTTCTCTTGTATAACTTTTGTAACTCACGCTACCCTCTCCTCTTTACGCTATTTATTTTTTGTTAAAGAATCGGGATAATTCCCCTTGGATAAGCGATACTTGTCCCGGGCGTTTGCCTGTGACAAGCTGCTGCTTAAGCATACGATGAAGTTGGGAATCTGACAATTCCCTACGACGTTCTTCTGTATCTGCTGTGATCACAGTAGCTTCTTCTGATTCTTTCGATACCGGATTCATCACTTGCTTGATACCAGCGATATTCACACCTTTTTCAATCAAAGCTTTAATTTCAAGTAAACGTTCTACATCATTAAAAGAGAATAAACGCTGATTACCTGACGTGCGTGCAGGTACGATCAAATTATGCTGTTCATAATAGCGAATCTGTCTTGCAGACAAATCCGTCAATTTCATAACAATCCCTATAGGGAACAGCGCCATATTTCTCCGAATTTCATCACCCATATATTCATCAACCTTCCACTAATCTATTCACTATTCTGTTACCTATTGTACATATCCTGATATAAAGCGTCAATAACATGTTAACTTAACTTACAATAATTTTATAAAACACTAACATACTCATGATAATAGCACTTTAAATAAGTGATATTTTACGAACTTCTTGAAGAAGTCTTTAGTATTTTACATTTGCTTGATATTGAAATAGGTTATAGCAAGCCGCGCTCATGCATCGTCTGTAACGCCATTAATACACCTAGCTTCACATGAGAAAAGGTCAGTCCACCTTGCATGTATCCAATGTAAGGTGCACGAATCGGAGCATCTGCGGATAATTCCAGACTGCCACCTTGAATAAATGTACCTGCCGCCATAATGACTGGATGATCATATCCTGGCATATCCCACGGTTCTGGTACTACATGGCTGTCTACCGCGGCTGCACGCTGAATACCCTGTACAAAAGCAATCAGTTGATGTTCATCTTTGAAAGAAACGGCTTGAATGAGATCGGTACGTTTCTCCTGCCATGCTGGTTTGCTATTGAAGCCAGCCAATTCAAACATAGCGGCCGCATAAATACTTCCTTTGACCGCTTGCCCTACAATTGTAGGAGCCATATATAGCCCTTGATATATACTGCGAGTTGTACCTAACATTGCTCCTACTTCGCCACCGATACCCGGTGCTGTTAGACGATAAGCTGCCAGATCAACGTACTTTTGCTTACCACAGATATAACCACCTGTTTCCGCTAAGCCTCCGCCTGGATTTTTAATCAAAGAACCTGCCATCAAGTCGACTCCAACATCGGTAGGTTCACGAGTTTCTGTAAATTCGCCATAACAGTTATCTACAAAAATAACAGCTTGCGGACAGATTTCACGAATCTGAACAACCATTGCTTCTATGTCTTCTATAGTAAAAGAAGCACGCCAATCGTATCCACGCGAACGCTGAATTCCGATCATTTTGGTTTTACTATGAACAAGCGATTTGACGGTCGCCCAATCTATTTGCCCTGCTTCATCCAAAGCTGCTTCTTGATACGTAATACCAAAATCAGCTAAAGATCCTGTTCCATCTCCCGGCTTGCCAATGACTTTATGTAACGTATCATAAGGTCTACCTGTAATGTAAAGTAATTCATCGCCCGGACGCAAAATACCGAACATTGCTGTCGCAATCGTGTGCGTTCCAGAAGCAAAATGAGGTCTCACTAGAGCTGCTTCGCTACCAAATACTTCAGCATATACACTTTCTAAAACTTCCCTACCTCTATCATTGTACGCATAGCCAGTCGAACCTGCAAAGTGATAATCACTAACCCGATATTTTTGAAAAGCTTCTATAACTTTCCATTGGTTGGCATCTACAATCTGATCGACTGCTTGCACTGCTTGTCCGATAAGTTGTTGTGCTTGTTCTGACCATTGTTGAATCTGTGTATCAAAAACTGCCATACCTTGTCTCTCCCCATAGTGATAGCCCGCCGTAATAATCTCTGGCAGGCTTCCACAAATTTATATCCAATTGTTGATTAGCGATAGCATTGACTACCGTTGACGTCCGAAATCCACAATATAAACATTTAAAATGTAAACTTTCGCGCTTCATATTTTACACGTAACGGTAGGATGAAGGAAAGTCTATTATACAATTGTCGTAATTTTGTCACTTTATTTCATATTCTTGTAAGCGATAACCGTACTTTTCATAGTCAACAGCATTAATTTCGACTTTGATTAAAGCATCGTTTTCTTCGTACTCTTGTTCCAGTACACTACTGAACTGATAGAGCTGTGAAATAAGATCACCACGTTCTGCCGGAATACGATACGTTTTGATGCCTCCAGCTAATTGATCTTGAATAACATTCAAAATGCGTTCAAGATCACTTTCTTTGTAAGCACTAATGCGCATATGAGTCTCATCATCGGGTAACATTTCTAACTGTTCCGGTGTACACAGATCGGTTTTGTTATATAAAACAACATGTTGCTTATCGTTAGAACCTAATTCTTGCAGAAGATCATCGACTACTTTCATCTGCTCATCTCTCATTTCAGAAGAAGCATCGACTACATGTAAGATCAAGTCCGCTTCATTTACTTCCTCAAGAGTTGCTCGGAATGCCGCAATTAGATCATGGGGTAGATTTTGAATAAAACCTACAGTATCGGTTAGAACGACTGTTTTACCACCAGGAAGATCTAAATTGCGTGATGTTGGATCTAGCGTAGCAAATAGCTGATCCTGAATATACACATCTGCATCGGTTAACTGCTTGAGCAATGTCGATTTCCCTGCATTGGTATAACCGACCAAAGCAACTTGTACAGCACCAGACTTTTTACGACGCTCACGGTACAATGTACGGTGACGTGTCACTTCTTCAAGCTGGCGCTTCAAGTCAGTAATACGCGTACGAATATGACGGCGATCTGTTTCTAGCTTGCTTTCACCCGGACCTCTTGTACCAATACCCCCACCTAGACGAGATAAGTTGCTTCCCTGTCCTGATAGACGTGGCAACAGATAACTGTGCTGAGCAAGTTCAACTTGGATAATACCTTCACGCGTTTTGGCACGTTGTGCAAAGATGTCCAAAATTAACTGGGTACGGTCAATAATTTTTGCATCTAAAGCAGCTTCTAAATTACGTACTTGAGCTCCTGATAATTCCTGATCAAAAATAACACTATTCCCGTCTAAAGAATCCATCAAAATACGGATTTCTTCTACTTTACCTTTACCAATAAACCATCTAAAATCAGGTTTTTCTTTATTCTGGATTACTTGCTCTAGTACTTCAACACCTGCAGTTTTAGCAAGGCTGACTAATTCTTGCATAGAGCCATCTGCATTAACGCCTGCACGTTTGTCATTTTGTGTGACTAAGCTTACTAGAATAGCTCTAGGTTGAATCTCTATTTCTACACCGTGAGTTTCGTTTTTCATTTGTATATCCCGCTCCTTGTAATCTTACCTACTTCTTGCTTGTATCGTGAAGTCTTATACTTGTCATGTTAACATACTTCTCACACTTTTTGGTATGGAATCATGAATTACTATCTTTTCCAAATAAGCTTTGCCGATGCTTGATCGATAATGTAAATAATGGAAAAGCATGCGCATCAATCTGTACTAGTAATTTTTGTGCAGTATGCTGTGCTAACTCATAATCTTGATCTGTAATGATCTGTCTACGCAGAGCATCATCTAACTCATCTTCATCCAATAAAAAAACTTGTCCGTCTTTCATAACAACGATATCCAGATAAAGATCATCAAACCATGGTACTCCTTGATCGGTTAATCCTTGTGTTTTGCAAATATCGATATACCACTCTATAATTTCACGTTTATCATCAAACATTGCAGTGACTACATAGTTCGCATGTTCTGGATAATATTGCATCCACGAATAACCTGCTGCTGCAATACAGAATCGTCGTCCACCATATATTTTATATAAGGGTTCACGTAAACGATTCATACGGTACAGCGTGACATACCCTGTAAATAAACTATTGTTTACATAGCGTCTAGAGTAATTACGTTGAATCACTCTCCGCCAGTTCGCTCGATCCGCAAATTTACGTTTCATGGAAGTATCCCTTTCCCAACAAAGTAACTTCAGAATAGCATATTTGCGCCACGCACTCAAAAAAAGCCTCCAATTATATCACTGGAGGCTTTTCTGATAACCGATTTAAGGGGTAGACGGTGGTGCAGTCGTCGGTGGTGATGTTGTTCCCTCGGTTGTTCCTGCTGCTGGATCTGTAGTTGTGCCTGGTGTTGTGGTGTCAGGAGTGGCTGGTGTTGTTGTTCCATTTTGACCACTATCTGTACTACCGTCAGGTGTTGTTGTTCCTCCATCCGGTGGAACTGTACCTTGATCAGTATTCGGATCTGTTGGTGTTGTGCCTGTGCCCTGATCCGTTCCTGTACCATTGTCTGTACCCGGTACTTCTTCACCTGTTGGTGGAGTCGTCGGTTCACCTTCTGGCGGCACTACACCACCTTCTGGATTTTCTTCAGGTTCAGCAGGGGTCTCTGTTGCTTCATCAACTTTAATCTGAACCGTATCTGACGCATCCGATTGTGATCCATCTTTCATCGTAGCTGTTACATAATACTCATACGTTTGTCCAGGTGCCGCACTGCTATCTTGAGCAGAAGTATCACTTAATCCGCTAGATATCGCGGTAAATTGACCATCTCCGCTACCTTTACGATAAACAGTATACGAGCTAGCATTTTCTAAAGCTTTCCAAGATAAAGCAACCACTTGATTATCTTTATCATAAGAAGCAGCCATACCGCTTACAGCAGATACTTCCGGTTCCGGTTCTTCTTCCACCGGTTGTTCTACAGGAGCACTTGGTGTAGGAGCTTCAAATTGCTGTACTGGATATCCTTCAAGTGAAGGCCCCATAACCGCTGCAAACATCGCTGCTGCCATTCCACTACTTTCATTCAATAAATGAGTACGGTCTGGCTTGTCATATCCCATCCATACAGCGGCTGTCCACTCTTTGGTATAACCGACAAACCAAGCATCACGGTTCGCACTACTTCTGAATCCTTCGATACCATGCTGAGTTGTACCTGTTTTACCTGCTACAGGACGGTTAATTTGAGCACGTTTACCTGTACCATCATTAACAACATCTTGTAACATTTGAGTCATTTCATTCGCTGTTTGTTTGCTCATGACTTGCGAAGTATCTGCTTTGTTTTTGTAAATTTCATCGCCACCACTATCGACAATACTTTTCACAGCATAAGCAGGAGTATACGTTCCTCCATCTGCAAATGTACGATACGCTTGTGCCATCTCTAACGTATTCGTTCCTGTGCTTAATCCACCTAGCGCAAGCGCTAAATTGCGATCTTGATCTGTTAACGAGAATCCTACCGATTTAGCAAAAGCAAGCCCTGAATCAATACCAATCTGATTCAGTGTCCATACTGCTGGAATATTAATCGAATCTTGAATCGCTTCATCCATCGTCACTGTAGATGAATATCCATGCAAGTTCGTTGGACAGTAATTGCCAAAACATTGCTTTTCATTACTTAATAATGAATTAGGATTGAATTTACCTGATTCCAATGCAGGTGCATAAGAAATAATAGGTTTGAATGCTGAACCTGGCTGTCTACGGCTAGTCACACGACTGAAATTACCTGTGTTGTAGTTACGTCCACCGAGTAACGCTACAATACCTGCGGTATCATTGTTGACGATAACCATTGATCCTTGAACAGGTACATCATCTGAACTTTTTTCAAAGAGATCGTTATTTTTAAACGAAGTCTCCAAGTTCTGTTGAGCTTTGGCATCCATGGTCGTGTAGATTTTATATCCACCACGGTTCAAATCATCCGATGTTAAACCTGTTACATCTTCTGCTTCTTGCATAGCATATTCTATAAATGCTTCATAGTTTTTATCTTTATCATTGGCAGAAGAATTGTATTTATAATCCACTGCGGCTGCTTCTTTAGCTTCTGCTTGTGTAATGTACCCTTGATCTGCCATCAATTGCAGTACAACGCCACGACGTTCTTTCGATAGATCAGGATTCGATTGTGGATTGTAACGTGATGGAGCTTTAGGTAGACCTGCAAGTGTAGCAATTTGCCATACTTTTAATTTGTTCAAGTCTGTTACACCAAAGTACGTTTCTGATGCTTCTTTGATTCCGTAAGCACCTTTACCGAAGAAAATACGGTTTAAATACGTTGTAATAATTTCTTCTTTGGTCATTTTGCGTTCTATCGCTAAAGCAATTGATAATTCTGTTGCTTTACGGAAAAACGTTTTGTCATCATTCAAAAATACGTTTTTCGCTAACTGCTGTGTAATCGTACTTCCGCCTTCTACAGCAGAACGTGCTACAACGTCACGAACAGCTGCACGACCGATTGACCAAATATCTACACCCTGATGTTCAAAAAAGCGACGATCTTCCGTTGCTACAAAAGCATCGACAAGCAATTTCGGAATTTCATCGTATTGTACAGGGTCACCTGTCCTTACAGAGCGTTCTTGAATCAATGTGCCGTTGCGATCAAAGATTTGTGTAGGGCCGTTAATCGCTAATTTATTAATATTTTGTTGATAGATTTTTTCTCCACTTACCATAATAAACATGTAACCGGCTAGTGCACAAAATACGCCCAAAGCAGCGACAATAAATAATGTCCAAAATACACGTTTACCTGTTATTTTTTTCTTTTTCTTTTTTGGTGTTGGCTTGGACTGTCCCGGTCTTGTTCTTGTTTCCGGCTTACTTTTGTCACTGCGGGATAGCTGCTGTCTTGGCATTTTTCGTTCTGACTCCCTTTCAGTAAAACAATTTACATCATTTATACAGCAAATGATTTTGAAGTATAGACGTCGTTCTGTGATGCCTAACGCTAGAAAGAAAAGAACAACCTATAGAACAGGTTGTCCGATTCTTTGTCCTATAGTTAGACGATGTTGAAGCATAAAAAGTTTCATTTTAATGTTAGTTGTCGCTTTGATTATCCTGCATTAGGGATACGTTACGTGATGGTGTAAATGTAGATACAGCATGTTTGTAGATCATTTGCTGACGTCCATCGCTATCCACCATAATGGTAAAGTTATCAAAAGCTTTGATCGTACCACGAATTTGAAAACCGTTGACGAGATAAACAGTCACTGGAATATTTTCCTTACGCAATTGATTTAGAAACGTATCTTGAATATTAATAGACTTATTCATTAGCCGTACCCCCAAGTGATTATTAATTCAGCATTGAAAATGCTCAATTCATGTAAGAATGTAATCTCAGTGTAATCAATGTTTTTAGGTTGTTGATGTATATTCCATATCCGCAGGGAATGTTCCTGCTATGATATTATGAACTTCACGGGTATGTTCGTCGCTTCTGTCCACATCGCTAACATCAACCCAATGAATATTATTCATATGACGGAACCAGGAAAGCTGTCTTTTTGCAAAACGACGTGTATCTCTTTTCAGCAGGACTACTGCTTCTTGAAGCGATACATGACCTGCAAGATGAGCAGCAATCTCTTTGTATCCTAGCCCCTGCATTGCGACCATTCCGGGGGTATACCCTTGATTCAAAAGGTTTCTTACCTCTTCAACCAGCCCTTCTTCTAGCATCTGGTCTATACGGGCTTCAATACGTTTATATAGCATTTCCCTATCCATTGTCAAACCTACAAAACATAACTCATAAGGAGATTGCTTATTTTGCCCCGATAATTGATCGGAAAGTTTGACTCCTGTCATATGATACACTTCCAGAGCGCGAATTACGCGTCTTTGGTCATTAGGATGCAATCGTTTGGCGGAAGGTGGATCAATCTCTGCTAGGCGGTCATGGAGCGCTTGAGCGCCATGTTCCTCCGCATACGCCGCCTGTTCCTGACGAAATGCTTCATCAGCTCCATTTTCGCTAAATTCAAATTCGAAACATACTGATTCTATATACAACCCGGTTCCCCCTACAATAAAAGGAAGATTCCCTCTAGCTGTTATCTCTGGAATCAATTTGCGACAACGCTGTTGAAATTCAGCCACTGAAAAGGATTCTTGAGGATCATGAATATTGATCAAGTGATGAGGAATTCCTTGCATTTCTTCCGGTTTGATTTTGGCTGTCCCAATATCCATACCACGGTAGACCTGCATGGAATCACCTGAAATAATTTCGCAGCCAAATGTTTTGGCAATTTCTATACTGATTCCAGTTTTACCAACAGCTGTTGGACCCATTAGGACCAGTAGCCTTGGTTTTTTAACCGTTTGGGTCATGGATAAATCACTCCGTATTCAATTTTTGATGTTTTGCGCTGTATTCGCTTAAATCCAAGTCGTTCATATTCTGGACTATCCCATTTTTCTTTGAGCAGAACAGACTTACGAGCGACTCGAATCGCTTGCTTAACCGCTTCTTCTGTTAACGCATTATGATTGGAAAATCCTCGTAAAGGTGCGATCGCAGCCGACTGATGTACCGCTTCACGAAACATCGGATCGAAATAAATCACATCTACACTTTTATCGGGTTGGTTGCTTAAATACGTCACATGATCTTGCTGAATCACTTCGATTCTACGCATCGCTTCATTAACAGCTTCGAGAGCCGTTACATGACTTCGAAGTCCTTCAGTCAGCAAAGCTGCAAGCGGCATCGAACTTTCTAATGCCACTACTTTTCCCTGCTCACCTGTATAAAGTGAAAATACAAGAGAATCCGATCCTAGTCCTGCTGTACAATCGATCACATGATCTCCAGGCTCTATCAGCGAGTGAGTGATCATCGGGTCTGCTTCCCCTTTGAGCAAGCGTTTGGCTCTAACGTACGCCATGCTAGGGTGAAACTGCATAATAGGCTCATCTGGACGCATAATCCGCACTTCTTGCTCGACCAGTACGATAAAATCAGTCTCATTATAGGTAGAGGCTAGCTTGGGGATAGAGCGCCCTGCACGCTTAATATAAGGAACAGCAAATTCTGCCGCCAGCTTTTGTGCACGCTGGATTGTATAAGTTGCGGCATCATCGCCAGTTGTAATCATCATTCTGTTCTTCTCCATTCCAGCATTTAAAAATACAAATCTACATTCACTTTAGAATGCACTTCCAGATTGTTCAGTATGAGTATATGCATCATACAAATCATTCTAGTTATTGTATGCCATAATACCATAACTCTGCATTACATCACACGTTTGAACATTTTTTCCAGGTCATACGAAGAAAAAGAAACCACTATTGGACGTCCATGAGGACATGTATATGGCTGACGACAGGTCGCCAGACGATCCAGTAACGATTGTGCTTCAGCCTCGGTTAGCTTTTGATTGGCTTTGATAGAAGCTTTGCAAGAACACAATGTAGAAGCTTGCTCCCGTAACTTCGCTAGATCAATCGCTCGTTCACTAAGCACCCATTCTGCCATCTCTTCTATAACTTGTTGTTCTTCGCCTTTAGGAAGCCAGTATGGATAAGCTGTTACTCGAAATGTCTGACCACCAAAATGCTCTAAATACACCCCTACCCGCTCAAACCAATGCAATCGGTCTTTCAGCTTATTGGCTTCTGCTAAAGTAAATTCAAGTGTAATTGGCAACAACAGTTCTTGCGATACCTCTTCAGGGCGACCGAATTTTTCATAATAAAATTCGTAATTAATTCGTTCATGGGCCGCATGCTGATCAATCAGAAATAATCCTTCGTTATTTTGAGCGACCAGATACGTACCATGATGCTGACCGATCAAAGTCATATCTGGAAATTGCGGAATTTCTGGTTCTTCAGCAGTGCCATATAACAATTCCGCACTAAAATTACGATTGTTATTGTTGTTATAATTGGGTCGTTGTGGTGCTTGTCTTGCAGATGAACTAGCCGTACTTTTGGAAGCTGTTGCATTCTGTTTCTGATATTGCGCTGTGTGACTGTGTTCTTGAATTTGCTCAGCAGGCTGTGTCTGGATCGGAGCCGTATAAGCAGGCGGCGCATAAGACGGCTGATCTAAAACAGACGAGCTGGCTTTATTAGATGATGTAGCTTGAACAGGTGGTAACTCTTTTCTGTCTTCCTGTACGTGTGGTGCAATAGGTTGTTCCTTTTTCTTATACGTTATATCTTCTTCATTTGAAACAGAAGGAGACTGAATTTTAGATTCTGGTGGTAGATCTGCATCTGTAAATGGCGGAATATACGGTGCATCCAGATCACCCAATTCGCTTGAACTATGGCTTGGATTATGATTATTTTTTTGCGGTTCCAAGTATTCCACAGGTGCTTTGGTAAAATTAAATTGCTCTTGTATAATCGATTCACTATTGCCACGCTTAATCGTCTGCTTGGTTGCATGCGGAATCAAAATCTCTTTACGCAATGTCTGACGAATCGCTTCTTCTACAAACAACATTAATTCGGCTTCTTTACTAAAACGCACTTCCATTTTGGATGGATGTACATTCACATCTACTAATGAAGGATGCATCGTTAATTGCAATACAGCTAATGGATACCGATTAATAGGCAATAATGTATGATATGCACGCAAAATCGCTTGATTGACTGCATAATTGCGAATATACCGGCCATTCACTACAATAGACATCGCATTGCGACTAGATTTGGCAATTTCAGGTCGTCCTATATAACCACCAATCTGATAATCCAGATTTTCACCTTCTAATGGCAATACCATTTTGGCAGCTGAAGTACCATAGACTGCCGCAATCACTTGTAGCATATCGCCTGTGCCCGGCGTCTGAAGCAACAGATTGCCATTGTGTCGAAACGTAAAAGCAATTTCAGGATGAGCCAGCGACATCCGGTACATAACATCAGAGATATGTCCAAGTTCGGTTTGAACTGTTTTCATATATTTCAATCGTGCCGGTGTGTTATAAAATAATGAATTTACACGAAAATCTGTACCACGCGGCGCCGCTTCATCTTCATTGACTTTGAGTGTGCCACCTTCAATCACTAACCGTCTTCCTGCACCATCATCTGTAGCACTGGATAGCAATTCTACTTTGGATACAGCCGCAATACTCGGTAAAGCTTCACCACGAAAGCCTAGACTTGTAATTTGATATAGATCACGGTCATCGGTTAATTTACTTGTGGCATGACGATAAAAGGCAGTCTCACAATCATCTGCGGCGATCCCTTGCCCATTATCTTGCACACGAATATATTCAAGTCCACCTTCGCCAATATGAACATCAATACGACTAGACTTAGCATCTATGGCGTTCTCAACCAATTCTTTTACAACAGAAGCTGGGCGTTCTACAACTTCCCCTGCGGCAATCTGATTAGCAATATGTTCATCTAACACACGAATTTGACCCATCTATAATTCCTCCTTCCATCATTTCATTTCGTAATATTTAGCAAAATAAATAGGGTATCGATCTATACCATCAACCGTTATTATGAATACGTTGCTTTCACTTTGAGATCGTTCAACAACTGCATAGCCTGTAAAGGAGTCATATTCATAATATCTGTATTTTGAATCAATTCTACGATTTGTTTGGCTACCGGATCTTCTTTGATTATTGTCTGAGTAACTTCTTCTTCATCTCCAAAAATAGACAACTGTACAACATCTTGAGCTTTGGATGTAGCTGAATTAGCAGAATGTCTGCTTGGTGAGACAGACTGTTTATTCAGCGTATTCATTTCTATATCAGATGGTTGATTGGCTAACTCTTGCTTATGATCAACAGAAAGTATAGAACCTTTTTCAGCAATCTGGACAGAAGAGTGATTGTTATTTTCAGCAGAAAACGATGTTTGTGTTTGTTCATTGGATAACAGTTGAGATTGTGTATCGTTATGTTGTTGCTCTTCTGATTTAGCAGATACCGTTACAGCCGATTGATCTGCTACAACAGTGCTACTCGCCTGCTCCATCCGGCTAAGTATACCATTGGCTCGATCAATAATACTTTCTGGTAAGCCTGCCAGTTGCGCGCAATAAATACCATAACTGGTACTAGCTGCACCCGGAACTAATTTGCGTAGAAAATGAACTTTATCTCCGCTTTCTTTTACAGCCATTGAGAAGTTTTGTAGATGTTCTAACGTTTCTTCCAGATGTGCTAATTCATGAAAATGCGTAGACACCAATGCTTTACAGCCGATCTCATGATGCACATATTCGATCACTGCTTGAGCTATAGACATCCCTTCACTGGTTGATGTCCCTCGGCCTAATTCATCAATAATGATAAGACTTCGAGGTGTTGCACGCTCGGTCATCACTTGAATATCTGCCATTTCTACCATAAAGGTACTTTGTCCACCGATCAGATCATCTGCGGCTCCAATACGGGTAAAAATGCGATCGATCATTGGAATTTCTGCTTGACTTGCAGGTACAAAACATCCAATTTGTGCCATAATAGATACCAAAGCCACTTGACGCATATACGTACTTTTACCAGCCATATTTGGACCTGTAATCAGTAAAATATTAGCTTTATCTTCTGTAATTTCTGTACTGTTCGATATAAACGATGTATTATTCATTACTGCTTCTACCACAGGATGACGACCTTCTTTGACGATCAGATCATAACGATCTGTCAATACAGGTTTGACAAAAGCACGCTCTGCACTAATCGCGGCAAAAGACTGATAAACGTCGATCTCTGCTACTTTTTCTGCTAACTGTTTGAGTCGTGGAATTTCATTGGCGACTTGAGTTCGCAGATCAGCAAACAATTCATATTCAATATCGACCATTTTTTCTTGAGCTTCCAAAATAAGTGCTTCTTTGGCTTTCAGTTCAGGTGTAACATAACGCTCTGCATTTGCTAACGTCTGCTTGCGCTCATATCTGCCTTCTGGTAAAGCATTTAAGTTAGAACGAGTTACTTCTATATAATAGCCGAAAATTTTGTTATAACCGATTTTGAGCGACTTGATACCTGTTGCTAAGCGCTCTGCTGCTTCAAGTTCAGCAATCCAACGCTTACCGTTGACGCTAGCTTCACGTAATTCATCGAGATGAGCATGATAGCCTTCGCGAATCAATCCTCCATCTTTTACCGATACCGGCGGATCATCTACAATTGCTGTACTGATTGCATCGGTTAAGTCTGTACATTCATCCATTAACTGCGCGATTTGTTGCAATGTAGATGAAGAAGAATCTGTACATTGACGACGCAATTCTGGAATTTGAGCAAGTGAGTCACGCAATGCTAACATATCCCGTCCATTTGCTGTTCCAAAAGCAATCCGTCCCACCAAGCGTTCTAGATCATAGATCCCTTTCAATTGAGATCGCAAATCTTCGCGCAAAATCAATCCTTGATGAAGCTTCTCTACCGCTTCTAAACGCTCTTCTACTAATTTACGAGATAACAACGGCTTATCGATCCAGCGACGAAGCAATCGTCCACCCATCGGAGTCTCTGTACGATCAAGCAACCATAGCAACGAACCTTTACGAGAACGCTCACGTACCGTTTCTATCAATTCTAGATTACGACGTGTAAATGGATCGAGAATCATATAATGTTCAGGCTCATAAGCACTGATATGTGTTAATTGTCCAAGCGAACGCTTTTGCGTTTCACTTAAATAGCCAATGAGTATAGAAATACACAACTGACGTTCTTCATCCAGTCTTGCCCACGCTGCTTCGCCAAATTGACGACGTGCTAATTCCTCACGTGCTTTGTCCCAAGGTGTATAAAGTACTTTGCGTCCTAGTTGTAGCGCTTGACGATAAGATTCATCAATCAGATAGACTTGTCCAATGATTTCAGACGGTTCATACAATCCTAGTTCATCACGTAACCATTGTTGTGAAGATAAAGCAGATGTCACATGCAGTTCACCTGTAGACAGATCACAAGCTGCTAAAGCCATTTTCCCTTCACGTTCTGTCAAACAGATCATGTAGTTGTTCGCTTTGTCGGTTAACCCTTTACTTTCCATCATCGTACCCGGTGTAACGACGCGGATAATCTCGCGTTTGACAATTCCTTTGCTTGCTCCTGCATCTTCTACCTGTTCACAGATAGCGACTTTGTATCCTTTTTCAATCAAGCGATGGATATAGTTTTCTGCTGAATGATAAGGTACGCCACACATCGGAATCCGCTCGGGCGCACCAGCAGCTTTGCCTGTCAACGTGATCTCTAATTCTTTAGATGCTAGAATCGCATCATCAAAAAATAATTCGTAAAAATCCCCCAATCGGAAAAATAAAAATGCATCTTGTGCTTGTTCTTTTATTTTGAGATATTGCATCATCATCGGTGTATACGTAGTCATGTTTCCCCTCCAAAAAAGCATTCCAGAATATCGTTAAGCATAGATATAACATGCTTGTTTTTATCGAAATATTATCGTACTCATACTTATTGCGATATGCAATCTTTTTTCGAAATGCAAATACCTGTTCGTCTCTTTATTATAACGAAAGAGCTTGAAAAGTGCTACGGATCAAAAAAGAAGTGCAAACCTAATGTTACCGGTTTGCACTTCTTTGGTGGTACTTGTAGTGAATCTTTTATTGTTGTACTTCTGGTTTGTCTGAAGTCAACTCGATTTCAGCTAGTGAATCGTAGCTTCCACCATACGTAATGTCATAATTTTTAACACGTTTGTTTACAGCTTGTACTTCGTAACGATACAAAGTAGGAATAACTGGTGCTTGATCGATCATCAACTGCTGCCATTGATTGTAAATATCTTTACGATATGTCATATCAAATGCTTTAGGAGATACACCTTCTGCAAGCAATTTATCACTTTCTTCACTTACAAAGCGAGAGTAGTTAAATGAAGCTTTACTACCGTATAAACCTGCAGGACTAATATCGCTTCCTGTACCCCATGCAGCGCCATATACATCAATATCTGGATCATCTTTTTCAATACGATCATAGAAAGAGTTGAACTCTTGTAAACGACCATCTAGTAATTGAACATTTAGACCAATATCTTTCCAGTTTTGCAGATAGAATTGAGCACGAGCTTCTGAGATGGTATCGCCACTCATAGCGGAATAATTAATCGTCAATTTGTTTCCTTTAGGATCTTCACGCAATCCATCTCCATCTTTATCTACATAACCGGCTTGATCTAATAATTGTTTCGCTTTCTCAGGATCATAGTTATATCCTTTAATACTATCGTCATGATATTGAGCAAATGCAGGAATAATTAATGAAGTTGCAGGTGTACGCAGACCGTGATACAACTGTGTGCCTACTTGTTCATTATTTAATGCATAACCCATTGCTTGACGCAAATCTTTGTTTGCCATTTTAGCATCCGGGTTCATTACACTTTCACCTTTAGCTTTGTCAAACTTGCCTAATTTGAAACCAATATAATCATAAGACAATTCTTGTCTACCTAAGAACTCTACGTTAGTTGGTACATTTTTACCATCATATAGACTGTTGGGGAATGAAGCTAAATCAATATCACCTTTTTTCAAGGACTCAATTAACACGTTAGGGTTAACTACTTTAAGATTTACACCATCTAATTTAGGTGCACCATGGAAATAGTCTTTGTTAGCTTCAAACTGCACAGATTCACCAGTAACCATCGCTTTAATTTTGTAAGGACCATAACCGATAGGGTTTTTACGTACAGGATCAGAAGAAGACATGTCTGCTATTGGAATGTCTCCAAATACTTTTTTCTCTAAAGGATAAGACCAAAGACCCGATTTTACAGAAGGATCTGCTTCTTTAAAGTCGATTTGTACTTCTTTATCGTTTATAACTTTAATACCTGAAATTGTTTTTGCTTTGCCAGCATGGTAATCTTCCATACCTACAATATTCATAAAGCTTGTATCATAACGCACACCGTCATAATCCTTATTACCAATAACTTCAAAAGCAAAAGCATAATCTTCTGCTGTAACAGGATTACCATCAGTCCAATTTAACTTTTCATCAATTTTTACATTTACAGTTTTGTTATCGTTGGAAAAGCTAATATTTGCAGCTCCACCATCTTTCACATCAAAATTCTCGTCGATTGCAAATAAAGAAGGGTAGAAAAATTGCAATACATCAGCATCCGGGTTACCACTGTAGAAAATAGGGTTCAAAATACCTTCAAATGGAGTATCCGAAATCAAACCGTAATTCATTGTTCCGCCTGCAATAGCAGCAGCAGTGTTCGTTGTTGCTTTTGGAAACTTACCTGATTCCTTTACACTTTCGCTTGTTGCTGGTGTTTCTTGAGCCGTTGGTGTTGACTTTCCACTTGTACAAGCAGATAGCACCAACACAAATGCAATGAACAGAATAGATACGATTTTCTTCTTTGTATTTCCCAACATAAATCTTCCTCCTTTTTGATGATCGTACTGTAAATTTATTATCCTAATCGCTGTCTAGCATCTGTCGCACGTTTGAGCGCTTGACCGACAAAGTTAATCGCTAGAATAAGTACCAAAATCAGCAGCGATGCTGGTAACCACATCCACCAATAGTTCTGCAAAATATCAGGATCTGTTGCATTACTTACAATCGTACCCAGACTCGGCGTACTCTGTGGCAATCCAAATCCTAGAAAAGATAAACCTGTCTCAATCCCGATATTACCAGCAAGATTCAATGTCATATTTACAATAACGATTGAACTCAGGTTAGGAAGTATACCAAAAGCGATAATCTTCCAGTTGGGTGTACCTAATGTTTTGGAAGCTTGTACATAATCCAATTCTCGTTCAGCAAGGACTTTGGCTCGAATTAGACGAGCTTTACCTACCCAGAGAAAGGCGGTCATAATGAAAATAAATGACCATATATTATATTTAGGTACAATCGTTACAAATACGATAACTAACATTAAAAAAGGAAGTACAAGAATAAAGTCGATAAAACGCATAATAATATTATCTACGATTCCGCCAAAGAAACCTGCAATTAAGCCAATACTCAGACCAATAACAGCAGCAAAAATCGTAATTGCAAAAGCAATCGTAATTGAATTACGTGCTCCTATAACGACCTGTCCAAAAATATCACTACCAGCGCGGTCTGTACCTAACCAGTGATCTGCACTAGGTGGAGCTTTAATAGAAGTCAGATCCACTTTAGTTACAGCTTCTTGGTCGATAAAAAATACAGAACCATAAATAACGATCAAAAATAAAGCTAAAAAGATTAATGAAAGCATAGCCATTTTATCTTTGATTAATTCTTTACCTAAAATTGACCAACTTGAAGGCGATTTTTGAATCGTTTCTTCAGGCGCAAATGTTTGAGCTCTCATTCCCATTACAGGCTTCCTCCGTTCTTATTCTGATAGTACATGCCAGATGTATTGTTTTGCATTAGCTTAGCCAATCCGAATACGTGGATCAACCCAACTCAAAATGATATCCGACAACAATGTACCGATAAGAGCAAGTAAGCCGGAAAGCATAACCAATATGGTGACTACAGAATAATCACGCTGTGTAATGGATTGCAAAAATAGCTGCCCTAATCCTGGATAACCAAAAATAGATTCAATAAATAAGTTTCCAGCCAATACTCCTGTTAAGTCATAACCAAGAAATGCGGCAATAGGAAGTAAAGAGTTACGCAAAATGTGTTTTGAATACACTTTGGATTCTGGAACACCTTTAGAACGAGCTGTTTTGACAAAATCTTTAAGTCTAGTATCGATAACTTCATTACGAAGGTATTGAATCGTTGCTGTAGTACTCACCAATGCCCCTGCAATAGCAGGTAAAATCAAGTGATAAAACTTATTCGCATAATAGGAACCAGATCCTGGCTCTATCCCTACATCTACACTACCACTTGTTGGAAACCATCCTAATTGGAATCCAAAAACGAATAGAATTAACAATGCAAAAATAAATAACGGTGTCGCAAAACTGAGATACGTGTACCCTGTAATCGTTTTGTCTAACAAACTATTCTGATAACGTCCACTCAAAATCCCCAACGGGATCGAAATCAGATACGTTAATACTAGAATTGCTACACCGAGGTAAAAGGTATTCGCCAAGCGACTGCCAATCAAATCAGCAACGCCTATTTTATGTACATATGACTTTCCCAGATCCCCTTGTACTAAATTTCCTATCCAACGTCCATATTGTTGCCATGCTGGATCATTTAGACCTAATTTCTCCCGTTGTTCTGCTAATACTTGTGGACTGACATTCGGATTCGCTTGCATAGCACCCGTTAAAGCATCGCCCGGCATTGCTTTCGCTAAGAGGAAGATCAGCACGCTCAATACGAACAATTGGGGAATCATGATCAGAATGCGGCGAAGCGTAAATTTCCACATAATTAATTTTCCCCCCTATGGTAATGCGACTTGATGTGACGAGCTGATCGACTTCAATGCCAATGGCTTGCCCTCTGGGTCTAATAGATTATTCAGATCTTGTTGATATGAAGATAAAATCTGTTGACGTGCTTGTGTGCTTGCTTGACGCTGAGCAGGATCGATATTCGGAATAGCCGATATTAATCGCTTGGTATAAATGTGCTGTGGATTCTCATAAATATCTTCTGTATTCCCTTGCTCGACTAAGCGACCACGATACATAATGCCAATCTCATCACACATATGACGCACAATCCCTAAGTCATGACTGATAAATAAATAGGTAAGGTTAAACTCTTTTTGAATTTCTTTCATAAAGTTAAGCACTTGTGCTTGCACTGATACATCAAGCGCAGATACAGGTTCATCTGCAATGATCAGCTTCGGATTCAGTGTTAATGCTCTCGCAATCCCTATCCGTTGACGCTGTCCACCTGAAAATTCATGTGGATATTTAAATGCCGCTTCTGGATTTAGCCCTACTTTTTCAAGTAAATCCTGCACCCGTCTACGCTCTTCTTCTTTGGTCAAATTCTCAAAATTACGCAATGGTTCTGCAATAATATCCAATACGCGTTTTCTACCATTAAGCGAAGAATACGGATCTTGGAAAATCATTTGAATATCACGACGTAATGAATGTTGATTTTTGTGAGCAATCTTAGTTAAGTCTTGCCCTTCAAATGTGACATTTCCATCTGTTATTTTATTAAGTCCGATAATTGCGCGTCCTGTTGTTGTTTTGCCACATCCGGATTCACCGACAAGCCCGTAAGTTTTACCTGCTTCGATCTGAATCGATAGACCATCTACTGCTTTGACATGACTGACAACACGCTGGAAAAAGCCACCACGAATCGGATAATGTACTTTTAAGTTATTGAGTTCCAGCAATGCCATTCAACACAATCTCCTTTCCATCTTCTACTTCATCTTCAAAATGAAAATTCTGGTAGCATGTACAACGTACCCAATGCTTTGGAGCCACTTCATTCAACTCAGGGTGTTCTGCATGAGCAGTCTGTGGAATCCATGGAATACGTTCTGAGAAGCGACAGGAACCGCGAGGAATATTCTGTAATGAAGGTACACGACCATCGATTACATGTAAGCTCTCCTGCCCTACATTTGCTCCCGGCATCGAAGCCAGTAATGAGCGGGTGTACGGATGTTTGGGATTGTTGAATAACTCATTTACATCAGCAATTTCTACAATTTCGCCAGCATACATGACGACAACACGATCTGCCATTTCAGCAACAACGCCAAGATCATGAGTGATCAGAACAATGCCAGCGTCGTTTTCGGCTTGCAGTTGCTTCAATAAATCCAAAATTTGAGATTGAATCGTTACATCTAGAGCTGTTGTTGGTTCGTCAGCGATAATCAATGAAGGGCGACATGCAATCGCGATCGCTATCATAATCCGCTGTCTCATCCCACCAGATAACTCATGTGGATATTGGGCATATACCCTCGTTGGATCAACAATGTTTACATTTTCCAATAATTCGATAACACGCTTTGTTTTTTCTTTTCGAGATAACGACGTATGATAATCGAGATTTTCTTCGATTTGTTTGCCGATGGTCATCAAAGGATTCAATGCTGTTAATGGGTCCTGAAAAATCATACCGATTTCGGAACCACGAATTTTGTTCATTTGTCCAGGTGACAATTTGTTCAAATCCTGCCCTTTAAAAAGCAGTTCACCTTCGATGTGCGTATTTTTGCTATCATGAAGTCGTGTCAGAGAAAGTGCCAAGGCGCTTTTACCACAACCCGATTCACCTACAATAGCCAAAACTTCGTTTTTGTTGATCGTTAAGTTCAGTTGATCGACAGCAGGATAATACTCATCTTTGATACGAAAAGCTACTGTCAGGTCTCTGATTTCCAATACCGATTCTGTGTTCAAAATTTGGGTTGCCTCCTCGCTTCAAACTTTAACGCAATGTAAACATTTCTTGTTAATTGTTATCATTTTATATTTATAATCTTCCAAAGGTCAATAAAATTTAACTTTTTTCCAAAATGGTGAAAAGAATTTAGCATAAAAGCTATCATAACGTGTGACGATATAGATAGCTTCTATGATTAAACTTATATTCTATTTTACCTTATTATCCATACCTAGCAAGGGGTTACGCAATTTATCACGTTTGGATATTTTTAGGTATTGACCCAATTCTCTGCATAATTGCAATATAGCGGAACGCATTTCAAATTCTTCACGAGTTACTGGTAAATCCATATTTTTAAAATCTTCTTCCAGTGCTAATAATAGGCTTTCCGTCTTGCCTGTATAATATGGCGTCTTCACATCTCTAGATAATTGTTCAAACATTTCTGCTGCTGCATCCGCTTGAGGCATTTTACGATATACTTGCGCGACCAGTTGCATCATATTCTGAATCGAATCTAAATGTTGTTTTCGCATATAAAAATATACTGTCCATGATTCATCTGTATACAACATCTGATTTTCCAGTTCACGCTTTGATTCTATTAGTCCCTGCTCTACTTTGGCATACGCTTCGATCACTTCTTTACCATCCCAGGCAAACGAAGGACTTCGTAGCGTTTTGGCAATCTGTTCACACATTTGAGATAACAGTTCATTGACTTCACTGCGAATCGCATCAAGACGCTGATGAGGATTAGGCATATAGACCAGATTAACAATAGCTGCTGCACCCAGACCAATCAGTAGCAATTCAATCTCTACTAACATCGTATGAGCTGTCAAAGTTGCTCCGTTAAAAATATGCACAACCACTACAGAACTCGTCACGATTCCTGCACTAAAACCTGCTCGTGTAATCAATGGGAAAGCCACCAAAATATAAAGTGCAAATACCCAGTGATGAAAACCAAATAACGAAAACAATACAAAAGCACAAATCATTCCAATCAACGAAGCAAAAAATCGAGCTGCAATTGTTTTAAGACTTCGTTTACGTGTAACATCGACTCCCAGTATAGCTAACAAAGCTGCTGACATCGCACTTGGAACGCCTAGCGTACTAGCTACAACCACTGCTAGTAATGCTGCAATAGCTGTTTTGATCACGCGAAAACCCATGCGTCTGTCTCTCCTTACTCCACTTCTTTTTCTCTATCTGTATTTTATAATATTTATTACTCTTTTGGAGTATAGGTTTTATCCTACTTGATTTATAAGTATTCGACAATATCGATTTGGTGCTATATCGTACAATTGTTTAACAAAATAAAAGCTTTCACCTGTTTCGTACTGACAACAGATGAAAGCTTTTTGTGTTATGAATTCGTAGATTGTAGACGGTAAATCTCGTTATACTTTTCTTCCAAATAATCAGCAAGATAGTCCGGGTTCAACTCTTCACCGGTAATATTCTGAATCAACTCGGAAGGAGTACGGCTTTTACCATATTTATAAATCTTATCTGTTAACCATTCTTTGATCGGTAACAGATTTCCTTCAGCTATCCATTGTTCAAAATCAGGTAATTCTTTACGCATCGTGTGTGTCATTTGCGCAGCATACATATTTCCTAAAGAGTATGAAGCAAAGTATCCGAAGTCTCCACCAGACCAATGCACATCTTGCAATACTCCTAATGAATCGTTCGGAGGCGTAATCCCTAGATATTCTTGATATTTGCTATTCCATACTTTAGGCAGATCTTTGACATCTAGATCTTCGTTAAATAACATTTTTTCAATTTCATAACGAATAATGATGTGTAAATTATACGTTAACTCATCTGCTTCAATACGAATCAATGTATTTTCTACGCGATTGGCAGCACGATAGAACGTATCTAATGATACCTCTTTGAGCTGTTCAGGGAATAAAGCTTGTAGATCACTATAATAACGATCCCAGAATGAACGGCTACGTCCCACTACATTTTCCCAAAAACGAGATTGAGATTCATGAATCCCCATCGATGTTCCTGTAGCAAGTGGAGTTCCTGCTAAATCATGTGAAATATTTTGTTCGTATAATGCGTGTCCACCTTCATGAAGAGAACTGAAAATCGCACTCATCACATCTTCAGGCATATAATGCGTGGTGATACGCACATCCCCTGGGTTTAGACCTGTAGCAAAAGGATGTACACTTTCGTCCAAACGTCCTGCGTCAAAATCAAAGCCTATTTCTTTTAGCAATAAATGACCGATCTTTTCTTGTTGACCGATATCATATTGTTGCTTCAAGAAATCGTTATCTGGTTGATGCTCTGATTGTTTGATTTTTTCAAGTAAAGGTACAAGACGTGATTTTAAACGATCAAATACCACATCTAATTTGGCTACTGTTAAATCAGGCTCATACATATCTAGCAATGTGTCATAACGTGTATCTTTGACACCCCAATAATCAATAAAATCACGTTTCATTGCTACAATTTCACTAAGTAATGGCTCAAAGCCTTCAAAATCATCATTATGTTTGGCTTCTTCCCATACCGTTTGTGCATGTGTCGTTAAGCTGGAGTATTTTTGAATTTTTTCAGGTGGAATTTTTTCATTCAATTCATACTCTTTGCGCACATCTTGTACAATACGCTTATCATTGTCTTCTAACTGTTCAAAAACATCTGGACGTGACAGCACTTCGATATAACCGCCCATTTCTTTCGATACAGACAGTTTGAAGTGTTCTGTCGCTAGTACCCCAATCGTATCGGCACGTAGCTCTGCTCCTTTACGTGGAGCTCCTGTGCGCAAGTCCCATCCCATTAGTGCAAGCGCTTCACCATAACTGCTAATTTTGCGAACCAATTGCCGAAATTGTGTTAATGTCTCTTGTACATATTGTTCCATAATAAGGTTCACCTCTCTGCTTACATACACAACACTTGGTTATGGCATGCAATATTGTTATTTTTGTAAAAATACACCTCTTGATGATACGTTCTTCTAGTCGTATAATCAATGGTACACAATTAAATATTATAGACATATTTGATTGTATTGTGCTATATGCACTGATGGATTGTCTATAAGAATACATTTAACCATTTTTGCTCATGTCATAATATAGATAACTTCTAAGGAGTGAATATCGATGGTAAAAGTAAATGTAACCCCTCAAGCAGAACAATATTTATCACGCAAAATTGGTGATAAAAAAGCGGTCATTCGTATTTTCGTAGATAATGAAGATTGCGGATGTACAGGCGGTATTCCGGCACTTCGTTTAATTGACGAGCCAGGTAAAAGAGATACTGTTGTTGAAAGTAACGCATTGTCTTTAACTATGCATCAAAGTGGCGAATCTTATTTTGATGATGATGAACTTACTTTATCGACAGATGATTTGGGTTCTTCGCTCAGACTTAGTAGTGCTTCTCAGTATTATAGTCGAAGCATACGCGTTCTTGACGGACGCAAAGCACTAGCCTAATTTTATATTATTAATCTGTAAGATGACCAGGAGGATACTCAATGAACTCGATCACAACGATTATGCAACACAATCAGGAATTTGTGACTAGCAAAGAATACGAAGCTTATCTTTCCAGTCCTTTCCCTGAGAAAAAGTTGGTTATTTTGACTTGTATGGATACCCGTTTAACCGAATTATTGCCTAAAGCAATGAATATTCGTAACGGTGATGCCAAAATTCTAAAAAACGCAGGTGCTATTATTTCACAGCCTTTTGGTAGTGTAATGCGTAGTATTCTTGTCGCTATTTATGAATTAAAAGCAGAAGAAGTGATCGTAGTTGGTCATCATGGATGTGGTATGGCATCACTGAACTCGGATCATATGATCGAAAAAATTCATGAACGTGGGATTGCACCAGAAGTGCTAACTACGCTTGAAAATTCAGGGATTAAACTTAAAAGATGGCTTCAAGGTTTTGATAATGAAAAAGAAGGCGTTATGCGCAGTGTAGATATTATCAAAAACCACCCTCTACTTCCTGCTAGCGTACCTGTACACGGTATGATTATTGATCCAGCAACAGGACAATTGGAGTTACTTGTGAATGGTTATGATCAAGTTGAAGTTCCTTCTAACTCATAATCAGTACACCATATTAGCTTGAAAGAATGACATAATCAACTATAGATAAGTGTGGACGTGGATGCGATTGCTCCACGTCTTTTTGCTGTTTATTTTTTGTGAAATGATGGAAATATCGCTCTTTTATTAAATTTGAACATTCTTTGTCTATCTTTTTTATATTTCAATAACTTTATATCAAATCGCTTCTAGCTTCCTTGCGAAAGCATACAGTTGTAGTGTACACTTTATCTTAAATCGGCCAAATGGCTGTTTTAAAAGATAGGAGAGAATGCCCTATGAACACGCTATCTTATGGTTTACTCGCTTTGCTTGCACGCAATAATTCGTCAGGTTACGACCTGATGCTCAAGATTCAACCGTTTTGGCAAGCAAAACATAGTCAAATTTATCCACTGTTGTCACGTATGGAAGAGCAACATTTGTTATCCGCAGAATGGATTCAACAAACTGATAAACCGGATAAAAAGATTTACGCAATTACTCCACTAGGAGAACAACGTCTGAAAGAATGGATGCAACTTCCTGCAGGCGAACCAGTCAGTCGTGATGAATTAGTTCTCAAAGCTTTTTGCTTATGGACAACTGATCGCGAAAACGCTATCTCATTGTTTGGTACAAGATCAATTTATTACCAAGAACGTATTCATTACTTTGAGCAAGCGCTTCACAAAATGCCTGAAGAAGTTCGTCAATTTGGTACACGTGATTTTGGATTGTACATTTTGCGTCAAAAAGCTTTATCAACAGCTAAAGCAAATTTGGAATGGACGACATGGGTTATCGACATGCTCAAAAATTCTACAACTGAAAGTTCCTCACAACCTCAACACCAATGAACAGTTGATACGAGGCTAATGGTTCAAAATCAAGAGAATCAATATTAAAACATTTTGAAACCGAAGCAGATGTCATGCGTATATTAACTATACTGTCATTGAAGACAACTACTAGGAGGATCATGAACACAATGAAAAAAATGCTGATGGTTTTTGTAGCATTCACATTATTCTTCACTCTATTTAGCGGCTTTGCTAATGATGCCGATGCAAGACGTGGTGGCGGATTCAAATCTTCACCGAAGTCATACACAACAACACCTAAAAAATCAACAGATAGTAATAGCAGTACGATGAACAGCACAAACCGTACAAAAAATACTACAGCAGGTTCAACAGCAAATCGTGGATTTTTTAGCGGTGGTAGCTTTTTCAAAGGATTAATGATTGGTGGTCTTGCCGGTATGTTATTCGGCGGAATGTTCGGTAATATGGGAATGTTCGGAGACTTGTTAGGATTAGTCATTAACTTATTCGCCATTTATATTCTATTTATAGCGGCTCGTGGAATTTACCGTATGATCCGTCAACGTAAAAAATCTGCTGACCCGTACAATAGACGTTAATGCCTATGCGACTCAGTATGGATGAAATTATCAATGCAGTATGCTTGAATATCGCTGAACGCAAAGGACTGAAACCTACTGATGTAACGGTTCAACTTTCCTGGGAAGAAGATACTGGTTATACCGCAGAAGTATGGACAGAAGGACGAAGCCAATATTTAGTCGAAAGTAATCTGAACGAAGCGATTTTACGTTATATGTTCAGTGAGTATAATGCACGAGTATTTAAAGAACAAGTAGAATTAGTTATCAATGATGACGAAGAAGAAATTCAAGCGATCATTCACGATAACTAATGCCTACACTATTCATTTTATAAGTTCTATTTTGTAAAGCTTGCGAGACAGACTATCTGTTCAGTCTAGGATCGCAAGCTTTTTTTGTATCCAATCATAAGCATATCTTCCACTGATCTCATGAGCACCTTCAAAGATATCACTTGCAAATTGTTGTTCAGCATCATGTTGTTGATAGATCTGTTGTAGCTGTGCTATAGCTTTCTGAACACCTTGTATCGGGAAAATACGATCATGTCTCCCTGCTTCTACAAATAAAGGTCGTGGCGCAATCAGACCGATCCATTGTGGTAAGTCTGCATATAATGCCTGACCCGGAATATAGTTACAGATACAATGATGAATATGAAGAATACTATTCTGATATGTATTAGGAAATCCGGTTAAAACAGTAGCACGTATACGCTGATCTAATGCTGCTGTAAGATAAGCGATCAACGCTCCGCCTGAAAATCCCATAATCCCGATCCGCTCTGAATTTACTTCTGGCATATCGCTAACAATATCAATCACTTTGAGCATTTCGTGTACTCTAAAGCCAGCTAATGTTTTACCCATTAACAGCATTCGACTGGAAAGCGAATCACACGAATTAGCGATATCCGCATGGTTAGCCATATCTTCTGCCAATCGTCTTTCGCCAAATCCGATCACATCAGGAGCAATAGTAATCAATCCCCGATTTACTAACTGAATAGCATAATGCTGATGAATACCCGGTACATCCAGATCTGGCTTGCCATCAGGTAACAGTCCTACAATTTCGCGACTTCCATAGCCATGACCATGCACAGCAATCACTGCTGGAGCAGGAGTTGTAATCTGTTTGGGAATTAACACATACGCTGCAAAATAACTATAAGGTGAAGCAGAACATTCTATCCGTCTGCGAATATAAGTCCCACAATCTACTGTTTCCAGAAGTTTGATCGAATGATCATCTTGGGTAGCAAATGTACCGATTAATTGTGGTAATATGTTGCGTAATTGGGTTTGTTGCTCGATGATATTCGAATAAGAAGAAGCGTCGGGGTGATTAGATATCAGTTCTGTATACCATTGTTGTAGCAATTGATCTCCTTGCCATCTATTCATAAGTATTCCTCCTTTTCAAATGCACACGTTATCATTTTATAATATTCCCTTTTCATTTCTTTATCCCTGCATTGTAGATACTCTTATTTTTAAATCTTCTATTGTGTCTATGCAATATATACTATCGTAATTGATAAGAAGCAAGTTAATGATAGCTACTTTCTACTATCATTAACTTGCTTCTTCTAAAAGCATATCAAATTCTAACAAAATTGAAGTTCCTTTCGAACTGGTATGCACCATAATTCGATCGGCTGACGTATACATCAAAGCAAATCCTTTACCTAATGAACGCTTACTACTATAACCAGAAATTAATATCATTTTAGGCAATTCATGAATCGGAATACCAGAGCCTTGATCGGTAATATAAATTTGCAGTACGTTACACTTGCTATAAACCGACAATTTGCCATTGGCTGCGTGTTTGATCAGATTGGTTACACCTTCTGATACAGCCAGCTTGATATGCATTAATTTTTTCGGTTGATTGATTTTTAACTCTTCAGGGATATATTCCATCACTAAAGAACGACCTGAAGATACATCACTTTTAGTTATAATATCCATTTGAGCTAAAGGTAATCCCAGATGCTGTTCTATTTCTTGTTGTTCTAAGCAGATATCGATTTTACTTTTTGAAAGTGTTTCGATCACATCTTTATACGACCGCATAGTACTTTGATGTAATTGTTCACGGTATTCTAGCGCAGGCGTAATATCGGTTAATACGATGGCTACCCAGCTATTTTCAGGATAAAAATGAGCTTCAAATGTTTTGTTTTTACTTTGAATGACTTCATAAAAATTCTCGGACACACGAAGCGCATGTTCAGCCAATATTGCTAATTGTTCTTTGAGATTAGCATCTTCCATATCATGCAAACTATCGTTGTCTCTGTATTTAAGCAATACCGTACCACCTGTAAATCCGCTCATTTCTTTATGTTCTTCAATCGATTGGAGTTCCACATGGATCAAATCGGTTTCTTGCAATAATGGCTTGGTAATAATCAATTGTCGTACTGTAGTAATCATTTCTAACGTGATCGCTTGAATTAATTTGGGATCTAACACTTTACCAGAAAGTTGTTGTAATTGACGTAACACTTCCCCATCTTCAGCATAACGATTAAGCAAATGTTCTAGATGATTACATAATGCGATAATTCGGGATTCATAAGGGATATCGTTTCCTTTTAACCCTGCCGGAAATCCTTTTCCATCATAACGTTCATGATGATGAAGTACCCATTCTGCTGCTTTTTTATCTCCACTAATCGATAAAATAATATTAAAACTTTCTGTCGTATGAGATTGGTATTCTTTTTCTTCTGTTAAAGAGAGCGCTCCGCGTTTTGTTAAAATTTCCATAGGCAATAACGATTTACCGATATCGTGCAATGTGGTGTAATTGATCAGATCTGTTCTTCTTTTTTTCGGGTAGGCAAGTAGTTCTAACATGTATTGACAAAGAATACCTGTATTTTTGCCATGCCCTTCATTTCGCTGTGAGATTCTTAATTCACTCAAGCGAATAAATTCTTCAGAAGACTTCATGCGAATCTGCAATTGACGGATAAAGCCATGAGATAAAAAGATAATCAGTAATAAAAACAATAAAATGTAGACCGTTTCATACATTATATTTCCTAATGAGATATGTCTCAAAAAGTGCGGAACAATAATCGTACATAATAAAACAGGTACAATTAATTCTTTTAATTTAAGCACCATATCATTGAGAAAAGGAGTACCGATAATCGTAGTCGAAGCTCCTGCCACTAGCAACATATAGACCAGACTAAATACCAGTGAACCTAATCCTGCTCGTAGATATGTTGAAAATGGATCAAAAAACTCCATGACCTGATATGACAAATACAGACTAATTACACTTTTGCCCAAAGCAGAGCATATTCGAAATAGATTCATTTGCCGAATATCAAAATTCTTTTTACGTGCATACGATACAATCGTGCTAATTACGATCCCTAAAATAGCCGGGCTATATCCAAAAGCAAGTGCAAGAATAAGAAATCCAACCAGACTTCCGCTATATTCCTCACCGCTTAGTAATCTGACCGGAAACAGATCGAGTAAAACGATAAGAAACAAAATAGGCGCAATCGTAAATAATACAATTGAATGCCACTCGCGGACCATATATACCATACTAGCCAATCCTACCAAGCTGAGTAATATGGTATAGCCGTTCTTTTCTTTCATTATCTAAAAATTTCCTTGCCTAGAATCTCATCCAGTTGAAGCAATTCAAAAACTTCCATAACCTCCGGTTGAGTCTGTTCAATATACACATTACGCCCTAACTCTTGTAACACTTGTACCAAACGAATAATAAGACCGATCCCTGAAGAGTCTACAAAAAACACTTTTTCTAAATTTAATACAATATTCGTATACGGCGATACAGCCGGCTCAATCTCATCTTCCAATACATCTCCAGCATCTATATCAATATCACCTTCAAAATGTATTGTGGCCTGTACTTCATCTATGATTATTTTATATGCAAACATGCTATTCACTCTCCTACCATACGAATTGGCGATCATGATTCAATCGTGCTTTGACATTCAAGGTATCTTCTTTAAAATGATGCATTTTGGAGCCGATCTGTAAAATGGTTCCACCTAGTAACTTATCTACATGAATAACTGCATCTTCTTTGACTGTTAATTTGGTAGAATTGCTACCTATCGTTCCTGCTTCTTGAATATGCATTCCTTTGGCAGCATAATAATCGCCACCCCGTAGAAATCCGGTTACTTCTAGCACACCAGAGCAACGTAATTGTGTGTTATAACATCCTTTTTTCACTTGTACCGGTCCACCTGCAAGAATCTGACTATTCTGAATATAATGAAATTGTGCAAAAATATGATCCAATTGAGGTAAAACGACTCGATCTAACAGATAAGCTGTTCGTTTTACAAATCGTTCCAAATCATTTGCTGTTCTAAAATGACTCATCGCCACATTCAAAAAACCATTTTTAATTTCTTTAATATATTTCTGCCATTCTTCATTGATTAACGATTTGTGTTCTTCAGTGGTACGAATAAATAATTGTAATTGTTGATGCAACTCTTTAAACCGTCCACGAAATAACACATCAAGCAGAGGAGCAAGCCCATGTTGATCAATATCTGTTATTTTAAAAGCTGCTGCGCGGTTTAACTGCTCTATCGCTGTCGTCAAAAACTCGGTCTGTTCTAAAATCATTTGCAAAATTGGTTCAGCTTGACCGTAAAAAAGAAACAACTGCCCTACTGCGATTTCGCTTCCGATAACATTAGCAGTTACTTGTAACGACTGAGTCGCTATGATCTCCGCCATATTCACATTGCCTTTAATCTGAATATTTCCATCTGCTTCGACTTTCATCGTATCTTGTACAGTTCCATTAATATCGACATCGCCTTGAAAATGAATATTGCCTGTTTGTAAAGTAACATCTCCGCGATGGTCCAACTTAGGAATAATAGCAAGCTTAATATGGCGACCTTGTGTAATCACTTCTGGCATACCTGTACGTGTAGCAGTCACTTCTAATCCATCTTGAGATACTTGCACACCTTGCCCTGTTAACAAAATAACACCGGTGACAGGCGGAGCAGGTATAGATTCTCCAAAAATATTTAATCCGTTAATTCCTAAAATAGGAGGATGAACAATTCCTATCAAATCCCCATCATCTACACAAGGGAACTCTTTAATTTCACGATAATCGATCGTTCCATTTTCACGCATTTTAGGTTGTACTTTACGAGTTTTGGTATCGACTTTGATTTCAAAATGTCCATTTGTTCCAGCAACAGGTGGTTTTCCTTCTCCAATTAGAAATGTACCATTGACTGTTGTTGCACAAGCCCGCTTAACTTCATCATGATCCAAGCCGTAAATTACTTTTTGCTCAACCAATTGCTTGCGTACTGCTATTGGTTCGATCGGTATATACTGCTTCTCTTCTTCCGCTCTAAGTACCAATCGTAACGTAGGTTGCGCAGAAATAATTTTTCGGATAATGACATAGCCCACTTCGATATTCAAGTTGACCTTCATCGCTTTATCATCAATATGAAGATGCCAGACAGGTTCTACTATTTTATCTTCGACTTCATATCGTACAATATCGGTAGATGCTAACTTTACAGTCTCTCCTGCTATAATCGGCACATCATTAATCCAGAGATATACATTATCGGTTGTGCTAATAGTGGGTTGTTGATGCCCTTGTGAATGAAAATGTATCTGTCCTTCTTTTACCCATATTTTTCCTTCTGTTGCATCCATAGCAGGAGAAGCTACTGGCTGTTCGAGATGTAGCGCTTGCATATTAATGATCGTTTCAGCTTCTGCTACTAATATCGGTAACGATTCTTGTGTATCTTCTATCGTCTGCTCAGTGATTTCTTCTGTTTTCAAAGTGACTTTGACTACCGCTTGTTTGGAATAGAGCCCTAGCATGCCTTTAGCTTCACTCTCCATCACTTCAATGCTCACTTGTTGCTTGGTGGCATCGAGTAAAGAAAGTGCTTGTTCTACGGCTTCTTGCACTGTTTTGGCTCTAGCTATCACACTACGCTCCATCAGGGGTGCCTCCTCCATACCTTGCTTATGGTAACTCGATCGAAATAATACACACATCGTCTTTACGATGCTGAATCAAGCGTTCTAACTTTACAACAAACGCTTCATTTTCCAAATAATATAGACTTTGAGCATAATGCTCTAGCTTTTCAATACCAGCATGAATAGAGACACCGGGTTTTTCGACTAATCCATCTGTATATAAAACGATTCTTGCAGGAGTATCGTACGTCACGATAGCAGTATCCAATTTCATATCATTTTGAATACCGATTGGTACGGTGGTTCCGGTCAATTGTGTAGGATACTGGTCTTTGAGAAATAGCAATCCCGGCGGATGACCTGCATTAAAATATTCGATTTGCTTTCGTTCCAAGTCGATAAATAAATAGATTGCTGTAAAGTAAGCAGCTCGACGATTTTTACCAAACAATGCTCTCATCTTCTTGTTCAATTCTTCGCATACCAGATGAGGTTCTTTGACTACACCTACAATACCATCGAGCAGTGAACGAATCGACATACTGATCAGGGCAGCAGATATTCCATGACCGGACACATCGATCAGCAGTACACCACAATGCTGTGGATCGAACATTTTCCAATACAGCATATCACCGGATACTTCTGTTGATTGTAGGTAGCTGCTGTGCACTCGGATAGCAGGTTCATTGATCGGCGGACTGAGCACGCTACGTTGTAAATGTTTGGCCAATTGAAGTTCTTTGTGTACTTTTTCTTCTCGAACTTTGCGCGAATCCATTTCTTTTTTGAGTCGAATTGCAGATTGAACTCGTGCTAGCAGTTCGTAATCAGGCCCGCCTTTTTCGATAAAATCCATACCGCCTGCATTAAAAGCTTCTTTGAAATGAATCCGATCTGCGGTTAGAAAAATGATAGGCAAATCCTGATAAACGGTACAACTTTTAATAATGCGACAAGCTTCAATACCATCAATCCCTGGCATCACAATATCAAGTAAAATCAAATCGATTGCCGCTGCTTTACGAGGAGAAAGTTGATCTCGAATACTTAGAATATCAAATGCTTCTTGAGCTGAAGAAGCGGTCTGTATATTCTTGTATCCTGCTGCATCAAGTACATTTTGCAAAAAGACAAGATTAAGTCTGGAGTCATCTACAATCAATATACTCATGATACTTCTCCTTCAGAGTAGGTTTATATGTTTATTTTCGTCATTTTCTTCCATTTATGTGATAGGTAACGATTACAATTATGTAGAGTAAGCGATTGTATCAGATTATTTGGAACTTATTTTAATAAAAAAAGCCTACTTTGCTTGCAGCAAAATAGACTCTCAATATACACACGCATGATGATAAAGATGCTCATAATTACATATTTTTATTCAAATTCAAAGGATATTCGGTCTGTGATTGTGGCTGATATTGCTGTTCATATAAATAATTATCAAGCGCTCGATTATTTACAATATACGTATCTGCAATCATATCATGAATCCCTTGCTTATACTTGGTAAATCCAATAATAATATATCCTATACCTAGTGTGAGATTACATAATAATCTTAACCAATAACGCGCTACTGCACGTCCAAAACCTATACGTTGCATAGAACGATTAACAACTTTGATGCCGAGTAGCATTTTACCTGGAGTCGCTTGGTATTTAGACTTTTCAAAACATCCAAAATACAACCACGTTGTTAATCCTGATAATAATTGAAAAATAACAGGCAGTAGCGAACCTATAGATACTTCGCTCCCCAGTGAATCATCTGTTACATGGACAATACCGACAATAACTATACTCAATATAAAACTGATGATCAAATATGAAATGCTTAAAATAACGACATCTATTAATATCGCTGCGAACCTCTTCCAAAACCCTGCATACAGTATAGTAACCACTCCTAGATTAATCTTCTTAAAACTTATTTCCACTCTTGCTGATCTTTTTGTAAATAAGGAGACATCTCTGGTTGATTCCAAGATGCTGCTTGTTGCATATACATATATTGTTCCCAGTCTTTTTTGTTAACTACATAAGTGCTAGCGATCATATCATGCAATGCTTGCTTGTATTGTGTCCAACCTGCCATCATATAACCGATACATAAGATCATATACGACAAATTTTTAGCCCAATACCTTCCTGTTGCTCTACCGAAGCGAACCGGTTGAAAATAACGATCAACTACAATAATACCTACAGCCATTTTACCCGGTGTGGCGTGGTATTTGGATTTCTCAAACAAGCTATAATATAGCCATGGTACTGCCAATTCAACAATGGCATAAAAAATATAAAACATAATCAGAAAAGTGATATCTTGCGTAGTATATTCATATTCTTCTTTCAACCATACTCCATTCACAAATCCGAGGATAAACGGAATACCGAGCAAAATACACAGCCCAAATCCTATAATAAAACCATCAATCAATGTAGCCGCTGTTCTTTTCCAAAATCCTGCGTATCCATAAGTCGTTGTTGCTACTCCATTCATTTCATCTAACTCCTATTCATCTATGTATATTACTGCTAACTTTGTTATTTTATACGATACGATTTTAAATTACTAGAGAATCATAGAGATAAAAAATAAGCGCACTCTACTTAACTACATGTAGAATACGCTTATATGAACTATTGACAATAGATTGCAGTAATATGTTGTTGTTTTTTTAATAGTATAGAAAATAGTAGATCAGGCTTTGGCTTCTTATAGACTTAGCGCTGATTGATGCACATTTTCACGTAGCGCTTCGACTGTCGTCAATGGTTCATGACATACAAAGCCTTCACAGATATACGCAGTCGCTTGACTCTGCTGCATTCCTTTGTCTTGCAAATGAGGAAGCAACTCACGAATCGCTTCACCTGATGTACCATCAGCATGAATAATAAGAGAAGCAAATGGTAAATAAGCTTTTTGCACTTCTGCAATCATTTCTTGAAAATGGATATCTTCCACTTTCCCTGCAAGCACAATTTCTTGATTGCCTTGTAATAATTGCAGCCCTGCTAATAGTAACATAGAATAACCTGTTGGATATTGCTCAGCAGTACCTGTAAATGTAGTCACAATTTGTTCGGCATATTGACGTAATTCTATATCTTGGGTCACCGCAGCTAATTTGGCTAACGTCCATGCAGCCACAGAATTACCAGATGGCATTGCTCCATCATAGATTTCTTTTGTACGCGTAATCAGTTGCTCTCCATCTTGACCTGTAAAATAAAATCCGCCTTGCTGTTCATCCCAAAATAGAGTAATCAATTGCTCTTTGAGCGTTATCGCATATTGCAGATACTTCGCCATCCCTGTCGCTTCATATAACTCCTGTAAGCCCCAGATTAGATAAGCGTAATCATCTACATAAGCACTATAGGCAGCTTCTCCATCACGATAACGTGCAAGTAGACGACCATCTTCGCGGCGCATATGTTCCCAAATAAAATCTGCCGCTTTGACTGCTGCTTGTGCATATTCAGGCTTTTGCAACGTTTGGCTGGCTCTAGCAAGAGCCGCAATCATCATACCATTCCAAGCCGTTAATACTTTATCGTCTTTGGAAGGATGAACACGTTGCTCCCGGTAATCAAATAATTTCTGGCGAGCTTCTTCCAGATCGGTGCGTAATGCCAGTTCATTGAGATCACGTTGCTCCGCTATTTCTGCTGTCGAAAAAGGAATAAGGTTAGGAATATTGTTACCTTCAAAATTGCCTTCTGGTGTAATATCGTACACATTACAATACTTATGCATTTCTTCTAACCCTAACACTTCTTCAATCTCATCGCGTGTAAATACATAAAACTTTCCTTCAACCCCTTCGGAGTCAGCATCTTCAGCACTGTAAAAAGCACCTTCAGGTGAAGTCATATCACGTAATACATAAGTAAAAATAGATTCTGCAATATGTGCATATTTGGTATCACTGGTCAGACGGTATCCATCCAGATAAGCGATCGCTAACAGTGAATTATCGTATAACATTTTCTCAAAATGAGGAACTAACCATTTCTCATCTGTGGAGTAGCGAGAAAATCCAAATCCGATATGATCATAAATCCCACCACTGTACATATGATCTAACGTTTTGCGTACCATATTCAATGCTTGAGGTTCTTGATACACATGAGAATAAGCACTTAGAAACATTAAGTGATGAGGTGTCGGAAACTTAGGTGCTCCTCCAAACCCACCATACACTTCGTCAAAAGAACTTTCAAATGTTTTGTACCCACGATGTACAAGTTCTTCGCTGAATTGACCGGACTGTGTAATCTTCGTCTGTTGACGATTCATCCGTTCTACAATATCATCGCCAGATTTAACAATATTTTCACGATCTTCTGTCCATTTATCACGAATCTGAGACAGCATATCCATCATACCGATACGACCATACTTAGTCTCTTTTGGAAAATAAGTACCTGCATAAAACGGCTTCTGGTCAGGAGTTAGCAATACCGTTAAAGGCCATCCCCCTTGCCCGGTAAGTGCCTGACAGTACGCCATGTATAAATTATCAATATCCGGTCGCTCTTCACGATCGACTTTGATCGAAATATAAGATTCATTGAGAAGCTCAGCTACTTCGTCGTTTTCAAAAGATTCTTTTTCCATTACATGACACCAATGACAAGTAGAATATCCTACACTGAGGAAAATAGGTTTGTTTTCAGCTTTGGCTTTGTTAAAAGCTTCTTCTCCCCAAGGGAACCAATTCACCGGATTATGAGCATGTTGGAGCAAATAAGGAGACTTTTCTTGTGCTAATCTATTGGATGTATTACTCGTTGACATAGGACACCACCACTTCTAGTTTAGATTATATACTTGATATTATTTTACCCTAAATAGATGTGAGCAATCGGAAGAGAAGAAAAAAGCTTATTCCCTTCAAACTCAAATAACGCATACTTGAAAGCATTTCGATTGTGTTCAAGGTTAAAATCATTCTTTTTGAGCTTCATGGTTATTGTTTTAACAGTGGACGATTCTTCTTATTATGTATGATTATTATCAACCTCTGATTCGCTTGCGTATCTTTTGCTCATCTTTATTCGTTTACAAAGTGAAAGATTAGATTGATCTTTCTTTTGCTATAAATAAACTTTACTCGATCATAAAAATTTTAATATTTATGTACACATACTTTTAAATTATGGAGGGGTAAAATAATGGAAGTTGCTAAAGGGGTAGACATGCTTGAACTTGATTTTCACGGAAGCAAGATTCATCCTGTGCTTGTATGGGATAAAGAAATGGCTATTTTGATCGATACAGGATTCCCGGGACAAATAGAAGATTTACGCCTAGCTATAGAACAAACAGGTGTATCACTGGATCAGCTCAAAGTAATTATTTTGACCCATCAAGATGTAGATCATATCGGTAACCTTCCAGATATGTTACAGAAGCCTAATCACTCTATTACAGTGTATGCACATGAACTGGATAAACCTTATATTCAGGGAGAATTACCACTATTAAAAGATAGTCATCTTCAGAACCCTCCCAAGGATAAAGTAAACGATATTTTAGTAGATGGTCAAGAACTGCCTTTTTGTGGTGGCATTCATGTTATTCACACGCCTGGGCATACGGCTGGTCATATTAGCCTTTATTTAAAACAAAGTAAAACGCTAATTGCTGGTGATTCGATGTACAGTGTGAATGGACAACTCCAAGGAATTCATACCCCCACTACGCCAGATATAGATTCAGCTCGTCGCTCATTACGAAAATATTTGAATTTCGATATTGCATCTGTTGTTTGTTATCACGGAGGTTTAAGTAGTATAGAGGTGAATAACCAAATAGTACAACTGACTCAAGAACCCTAAAATTCCTTTTTTAATACATATCATCATAAACAAATCACTAGTACTGACGAAAGAACAGCAAAAAGAGCTTTATAGGATATAAAGCTCTTTTTTACGATAAATCTTCTTATATAATCTTCGCTACCTTCTGCGCCTGAATATCTAACACTTGAGCGGATGAAGCAATTGCAGTGAAAACTTCCATCGCCGTATTCACTTGCTCTTGCCCTTGTTTTACACTTTGTCTCACATCGTCTGTACCATTGGAAATCTTCTGTACTTCTATACTCATCGAATCTACACTCTTTTTCACTTCAATAATCGAATCTTGTACCATTGAAGATAATTTACGTACTTCTCTAGCGACGACATTGAATCCTCGTCCGAATTCGCCTGCATGTGTTGCTTCAATCGCTGCATTCAAAGCCAGCATATGTGTTTGTGAAGCTATTTTACGAATCGTCTGCACAATGCCTTGAATCTCTAACGCTTTTTCTTGCAAATCGATTAGAGTCGTTGTATTCACACTAGATGATTCTACAATTCGATTCATACTATTTAGTAATTCTTGACTGTGTTCAATCCCAGCGGAAGAACGAACATTAAGCGCTTGTGCTGTTTTTTGCAGATCATCTACAACGCAAGACAGATCACTTTGACGTTCTGTAATATTAGTAGCTACTTTGGTAACGCCAATGACTTCATTTCTATTTTTGTTCCATACCGGCATATAAGTGGCTTCTAACCAGATAGTATTACCATGCGCATCTCTGCGTTCTATTTTATCGTGAAATGTCTCGCCAGATAACAGACTATCCCAGAACTTCTCATACGCTATACTGTTCGCAAATTCAGGAAAACATAGATTTTTATGAGGCATACCAATCATTTGTTGAGGAGTATACCCAACAACTTCTGCAAAAATAGCATTCACATAAGCAATCTTACGATCGGTACCAAAACGGATAATAGCCAAATTATCTTGTAATGTGCGTATAACTAATTCGTCAGTAACCATTTCAAGCTGACTCATTTCGTTCATGATTTTCCTCCAATGTATGTGTAACATTATCGTTATTCATTGCTCAATATCACTCTATTTTACTGTATAACAAATATTTATTTAATGTGCAAATTTAACCAAATTAAGTATTCTTTATCTATATCGGATAAAAGACAAAAATAATAAATTTACAAAATAAAATAAAAAAGCAATAAAGTTAGGCTTACATCTAACTGTTATTGCTTCTTTAATATGATTTATATTTTTACTGCTGGTTTGGCATTTCCCATCGCTATTCCGATCTTTCAGTACTCTAGCGTCTCCGTATCATTCATTACATCATCGATGACTATTGTATCTTCTCGGGACATTCCTAGATGTTCAAGCAGATATCATTTTATTAACTCATGTTCATGGTGATCATGTAGACGACACCGTTGAGATCGCTAAGCGTAATGATTCTTTGGTAATCGCTTCTTCTCCCCAAGGGAACCAACTCACAGGGTCATAAGCATGTTGGAGCAAGTAAAGAGATTTTTCTTTAATTAGATTGTTTGTATATTGAGAAATTTTTTCGATAAATTTGTGCAGATATTATATTATTCCCCATTAAGATTGTTATTGATAATATAACCAAATGCGGAAGAAAAGAAAAAGACCTCCATTTAAAATATGAAGATCTTTTATTATATTTATAGAAAATCATCATATGATAGCAATGAAATTTTTCTAAACAATATTGAAAATGCTTTTGAATATGCTAAGAAGAAAATAAATTAAAAATTTTGATTAAAGCTAATTGATGTTGATTAGAATCTTCTTGAGCAAAGCGCTTAAGTACTATAGATTCATTTTCTGACAAATTAACTTTTATTATTTTTTTGAGATTGTCAATTTGTAAAACTGTTAACTGGCTCTCAATAACGAATTGTAAAAGAAAAAAACAAGTTTCGATATATTGTTTAAAGTTCTGACGATCTTGATAACTTAGAGGAGAACGTGTTGGCTTTCTTGAATCATCTGCCAGAATATTCAAATAAGAATCCAAACTACCAAAAGAACTTATGACTTTTGAAACTTCTACAGAGTATGAAGTTTCAATAGAAACTAATATACCCGATTTGAGCTTAATTAGATCATTTACAGTAGTTAATATTAATTGGTAATTCATTAACTGTTGTTGCATCTCTAATTGATCTGCTGACCGAGTAGTCTCTTCACGTTGCATTTTTAATTCTTCTGTCTGCATTTCAATTGCTTTTCTTTGGAGACTCAATTCATCTGTTTGCATTTCTATCGATTTTCTTTGTTGTTGTAATTCCTGCCGCTGAACAGAAATAGTATATATCAAGCCTGCAAATGCTAATCCAGAAAATAAGGCATTTATTGCACCAAACATATCTCCAGTTATTCCTCGAAAATCTTTCTCTACAAAAAAGTAAATAATTAATGCAGATCCAGCCCAAACTATAAAAACTGATAACCCTATTATAATTATTCTCATTTTTTTCATTATTAATATTCACCTATTTATAAACTTATTTTTCAGTATATTATATATTAATTCAGATCAAGACTGTATTATCAACTTTTAATAACATATTTATTTTAATCCCGACCCAAACCAAACTAATATTCCTTACGAAGTTAGAATGAATATTGAGAATAAGTTCTGTATCAACAAATTATAAATTCAATTTTTTACATATAATGTCTGCGTTCATAAATAAGTATACCCGATATAAGAAATAAAATACTCTAAAGGAGATTTTAAATTGAACAAAGAAAAATATACATTGCTATGGAAAATTATCGTTTTAATTTTTTTGATTCATCTAATACCTTTTAATGTTTCTCATGCAATTGATTCAACAGATTCCTCAGAAATACCTGTTACTGATTCGTTAACTGATATAATCAAAAATTCTATTAAATCAGTACAACTTGCAGATGAAAATGGCAAACTCAAGTCTGCGACTTATCAAATGGAATTTGCACGGAGCATTGCTAATTTTGATAGTATTGATTCTGTATTTCCAGATCGCTCAGGTAATAATATTATTGTTGTTTATTTTGATAAAAATAGAGTTGTAAAATTAGCTTCTTTTCAAGCATCCAACGGTAAATTTCTTTGGGAAACAACTCTTAGCAAAGGTTTCGTTAGACAAACAATTTATGAAGTTCAAGATAATGGGGAAATTTTCTGTACAACAGAAGATAAAAATAATTTTTATTTATATACTGTCAACGAGAAAACAGGAAAAATAACAAGATTTATAAAACAAGCACTCCCATCGAAACCATCTTTTTTAGATTGGAATTATTGGATTTTAAATAATAACGAATTATTGATGTCATTTTCTATGAATAACAAATCAAAATTACGCTATTTTGATCATAATGGAAAAGTAATAAGAACACAGGAACTATCTGGGATTTTAAGGGATGTTCAAAATAATAATCTGCTTATTACTAGTGGTACATCTACTAATGTTCATTTTAAAGTTCAGGATCTACACGAAAAAGTTAGATTTACAGGAGAATTGAAGGATGGAATGATTTGGGAATCATATCTTTTTCCAGACTTATCTGTTGCTCTTGAAACAAATATCGGAGGTATAGGAGAAAACACATTTCGATTACATAAATACAACTCAACCGGGAAAAAGGAATGGATCCACACTACCATTAATGCTTATTCTCCTTATAAACATATTGGAGATCACATTATCGTAATCACTCCTATATTATCTAAAGTTATATCTTTAGATAAAGGAAAAATTTCTAAAGTATTAAAAGATCGAAAAGATGTAAGTATTTCCTTAAAACATAAACTACTTTACTTTTCAGATAAAACTGTACGCATTGCTGATTCAAAAAAAATGAAATGGTTAGCTGAGATAAATTATATACAAAATCACAGCTATAATGCTTGGTTAAATAAACAACAGTTAGCAATAATTGATTACGACAATAAAGTGCTCGCTGTTATAAAAATTACAGAAAAATAATTTAAAAATTTCCTAATATCATATATTGAATAATCTCAGGAAATTTTTGTGTCTGAATAGCAATTATTTGAGCTAATAAAAAAATTGGTAAGATCTGTATAAATATTTTTTAGTTCTAAACCTTATAAATGGAGTAATAATTACTATCAGGGTAAAGTTCCAGCAGGTATGGTTGGAGAAATACTGGTTGTTCAAGACGATGGCAATCTAGTAATGTATTCTAGTGGTGGTAAAGGTCCAATGTAGGCATCTGATACGAGTGGACATTAATATCAACATTCTAAACTAAAAAATCCCTTGAGTTTGTAACCTAAAAGACATGATTAAATGACTTTTACGTTGCATTTCTCAAGGAATTTTTTTAGTTAGTCGATCAAATCATTTTCGCTACTTTTTGCGTCTAAATATCTAATATCTGAGCAGAGTAAGCGATATCTGTAGCCACTTGGGTAACGCCAATAACTTCATTTCTATTTTTGTTCCATACTGGCATATAGGTAGCTTCTAGCCAGATTGCATTCCCTTTTGCATCTTTACGTTCGATTTTATCGTGAAATGTTTCTCCCGATAAAAAACTGTTCCAAAATTTCTCATATTTTATACTATTCGCAAATTCAGGAGTTCGTCCGTCACCATTTCAAGCTGACTCATGTCATTCATGATTTTCCTCTAATGTATGTGTACAAGCATGATACTTATTTTGGTAAAGAATCTTATCCAATCAACTCGTACTTTTGAAAACTTAGAAACAGACCATCTTCTTCTACCGTCGTTGTAATATGATCTGCTATCGCTTGCAGAGCTGGTTTGGCATTTCCCATCGCTATTCCGGTCTTGCAGTACTCTAGCATCTCCGCATCATTCATTCCATCACCGATAGCTATGATATCTTCTCGGGACATTCCTAGATGTTCAAGCAAATCTGCAATAGCTAGAGCTTTATGTATTCCAGGGATAATTAACTCTCCACTGCCTTCGCCAAATATAGGGACAGTACATTGCATCATATGAAACTTCCCTTCAAATTCTTGCTTGATCTGTTCAAAAGGAATAATCGAACTTTCTAGAAAACAGACTTTATTTACATCATCTTTGTACAGATTAGCTTCGCCATACGTTAATCCTGTGATAAAAGGATGAAGGGTTAATGCTTTCTTTTGCTGTGCAAGTGGATCATTCTCTAGATCTCCATAGATGCGTCGTTCCAAATGAGCTTCAAGCTGGCTACTCGCATAGAGAGCTGAATTGGATTCCAGATAAAAATCGATCTGATGCTGGTTAAAAAAGTCCACCATATGGCGTACATCTTCTTCTGTTACTTTTTTGTGGTATAAAATATCTTCTCCAAACTCGACATAACCTCCACCTGCTCCAATCAGTCCATCGAATCCAATCTCCCAGATACTATCGTAAATCTCAGCTTTGGAGCGACCTGTACATAGATAGAGTAAGTGTCCGTTGTTACGTGCTTGCTGACAAGCTTGTTTTGCAGACAAGGGGATATGTCCATCATCGTCTACCAGTGTGCCATCTATATCAATAAAGACTATTTTTCGGTGAGTGTTTTCTGTCATGATCTAACCTCCATAATGTGTAAAGAAATTAATTGAAGAATATACTACAAGCAGACATCTTATTTTATCTATCACTATAAATAGAACCCTGTAAGAATAAAACAAATATGCTTTAGTATTGCTTCTCTTTTACATTGTTTTGTCTGAGAACTCTAGTTTGCGTTTATTTAGCATATCGAATATTTTATCTACATTATAGTGGTATTCCGAACTTTTCGGTATTATTTGTTATTTTAGAACTATTTCCATCAATAATTGTCTTCTTTTTTCTGATATACTAAATATGTAAAAAATATATACATATAGAAAGAAGGTCTCTACTCTATGCGTGCTATTGATTATCATCACTATTTTTGGCAAGATGATAAAATTCGATTACGAGCTATCCAAGACGAAGATTGGGAAAGTCATTATATTAATCGATTTGATTCTGAAGCTAGACGATTATTAGAAACAGCGATCGAACTTCCTCCCACTGCTAGTGAAGCACAGCAATTTGTAGAAAGATTTAAAGATTTCGCTAATCAGCAATCTCGTTTGATGTTTGCTATTGATACACTCGATGGGGAACATGTTGGAGCACTCAATATGAACAGTATTGATGAACGTAATGGAACATTCAGTATTGGTATACAAATAGATAAAGATCTTCGTGGTCAAGGCTACGGTACACGAGCTATTAAAATTCTGCTTACTTACGCCTTTTTAGAACGAAGATTGAATAAGTTTAATGATTATGTATTAGAAGGCAATGAAGGCTCTATTCGTATGATGCAGAAATTAGGGTGTGTGCAAGAAGGAGTACGACGCCAAGTCATTTATACTCATGGAAAATATCAAGATTTGATATTATTTGGCTTAACCAAAGACGAATTTATTGCTTATCATAACATCTAAATAAAAAAGACCATTCTTTGTACAAGAAGTGGTCTTTTTTATTTAGAATTTAGATATTCTTATACAGCCTGTTCTAACTTCTTCAAGATATAATACTCTAATTAATAACATTCTTCATGTTCTAATATCAATTGCGCTTGCTGATCGACCGCATACCAGGTATCTACATCTTCATCATCAGTATACTTTTTCCAAGCTATATAAAAATGGAACTGGCATAGCTTATAACTTGCTATCGAAGGCAAATACATACCTATTGTATTGATATCACTAAACGTTAACTCATTCTGATCTTTGATCTGAATAGGCATAAGATTATGAGTACCACTTCGATCTTGCAAAGCTTCGGCATCCTCGGTTCCTATAGATACATAATGAGTATCGCTTTCCCAAGTGGAAGCTTCCAAATATTGACCTGTACTACTCCCACCTGTTATCCATTGCTGTTCTGCCCAATACGCTGTACATTTAAGCGATACATCATCGTTACTCACATTCATGACTCTAATCAATAGACCGCAACTACCATCTACTCGCATATGTAGAGGAAGTGGAATGATAGGATGAGCCATCATAATTTCAATAACCAATTGCTCAGATTTCCACGTATACATATAACTTCCCTGTTGTAATTGCTGGCATATATAGCTGGTATCCAGCAGATTGCCTGCTCCAATATCCAATGCTAATCGAATAAGTCCTAATGGGGTAACTACCTCTAGTGGTTGATGAATCATCTCAAGCTCATCATTCTTTTTGGATTGAAAAAGTTCCATACTTTCCATCCTTTACTCTTTAGCTTCTACGACTTCTTTTATCAATACAGGCAAGTGTTTACCTATGATTTTACGAATATCTTTTACATCAAATGAAACAATTCGGTCGCCTTCTTCTTGCACTATATCTTCTACAATTCGCGGGGTTATTTGCTTTAAGATTAATGCCATGTCTTTCATACCGTAGTCTGCTTGAAGTGAACCTTCATCTATTAATTTATAGATCCACTTTTCGACGCGCGCTCTAGTTAATACAGATTTTACAGCTTCGATTTCAGCAGATTGAAAGTTAGGGTCTTTGGGCTTTTTGATACGTTGTACTTCTTTGAATGCATCAATAACAAGCTTTACAAAGAGCTGTTTGCCATATACATCATGATAATCTACATTTTTGACAACAATACCTTCACCCTTTTTGACACCTAATGCTGTCTGTCCGATAAATGATTCTAAATGTTCCAGGGATTGATATTCTCCTTCGTAAAACACAGGAATTAAGTGTAAACCCAATCGCTCTGCTTCTTGTTTCACTTCGGTAAAATGAAGATACTTTTCGTTATCTACATCATACAGATCAAATAGAAAAAACTGTTTGGTTAGTTCTCCATAATTGATTTTATGCTTGGTAAGCCATTCACCAAAATAGACTACATCGCTTCGAAGTAAACTAGCATCCAGTGTCTGTGTCCACTCATAAAAACCTTGTAGATTATTTTGCTCGGTCAATCGCTCATTTCTTGAAAAAGCTACTACTTTGCCGTCTTCTAGCTTGAATGATCCATTGGCTCCATCTAGTTTTTCTTGAATAATAATAGGATTACCCGGTTGAAGCACATTTTCGGTCGTTTTGTGCCCCATTCTGACTACACTCATATACTTCTTCATCTCACTCATTATGTAAGCTCCTTTGGGATTAAGTCATACTACTTATATTGTATATTCTAATAAAGATACGATTCGTATTGCCTACATGCTTTTGCTATACTAATTACAATCTATTCTATATTTATACACGAAAGGAAAAAATGATGCTACCTCAAGTTGGAGATATCTATTGTGTTTTTTCTCAAAAACTACAGCAATATGTAGCCTGTCAGGTCACTCATCTTAAAGAAGGATCATCTCCAAAAGAACCTCCACTAGCCGCTATTCTAGCATTAGACTGGACAGGAGATACACTGCCTGATGAAGATACTTTACATACGATGAAGCCGTTAGTGTGCAACTCTTATTTTTGGAATGATCAATTTGATCATAACTATGTGAGTGCCAACGTGCCTCCGGAATACTCATTTGTAGGAAATATTTCTCCTCTAGTGGATCAAGAAGTAAAAAGCTACGCTGGAGGTTGGCATATCGGCAATAGCATCCATAACCAACGTCGCTGGGAACGTATTGATGTAACGAAAAGAAACCTATTCAAATCGGCTTCTCCAGATATTGAAGTAGTCGTAGGGGGTCAGACACTACCTCAAAATACGACAAGAATTAACGATCTGATCTTGCAAAAGATAGAAGATTTCTCTGAATTGGATAAGCTTCCTTGCCTGATATCGATTGAGACTGAACAAGGTACCCTAGAATTGGCACACTATATCAACCAGAATCCTCTTATTCATGAATTACAATGGAAATCTTCGATAGTGACTGAACTTGATCTCAGGCAGAGCCATTTAAATCGTTTGATGCTAGAACCAGATCATCTTATTACAATTTATCTTAATGATGATCTTATACATTTTATGCTCAATAGTGAACCTTCTCCTGATCTTCATATTCATAGTGTGTCTGATGGACGATTTATTAATTTACAATGTTGGAACCATTTTTTCCAGTTTCATGGTCTAGATCATTTAGCCGGACTATCTCTAGTTCGTATACAAGAGATAGATATCAACACTATAGTGGAACGCTTTCCTTATCTGACCGAACTGCGAGTATCAGGCAAGCCAGGTGTTGTACATCATATACAAAATCTAGCAAAACTACCTCATTTGCAAATTTTGAACACAGATGATCTATTCGGATTCGAAGCAGATGAGTTCCCATCTCCTGAGCAGTTACCCAAGCTATCGGTGTTATGGATGAGCAGTATTCCAGCCAATGTAGCCAAATCGGTCAAAACGAAGTATAAAAAAGCTGCTACTCTCGGGCTGGATCTGTCGATCACTCAACCACGCAAACCAGAATGGCTAGCTGAAAATTTACTCAACCCTTTCCGCGATTGGGATGGACGTGAACATATTTCGGCTGCAAATGCTAAGAAAGCTGCTCAATCTTATAAAAAAATGCTTACTACTACACGTATGATCGATGCATCGATTCAGGCAGATACAGTATATTCGATGTTGGAAAAAATGGTCACTGAATATACCGAAACGTTTAACAAAATGGATCGGGGTCGTGGCATTATTGACACGATTGAACGCGAAGAAATCTATACTGTGTTAGATGAACTATTAACAGAACTACAAGAACAATTAGGTGAGCAAGGCAAATTGCTTGTAGATAAAGACAGTTTGTACGAACTTTTTGATGAACTTCGAGATTTTTAAGTGTACACAACTATGACTGCTTATACGTTTTGACATACCCTAATTTGATCCCTTTGGTTACTGCTTCTAATGCTGAACTAACATGCAATTTATCAAAAATATGTTGAATATGATTGGATACAGTCCGTTTGCTAATAAACAGCGTATCGGCTACTTCTTCTCTTTTGTACCCATCGCTTAACATTTGCAAAATTTTGGTCTCTTGCTCAGTCAGTTGCTCGATCTCTTCTTCTTCATCGGGAAAATATGTACAGCCTGCATGAATATGAAGTAGGATATGTAACAACTGATCAGGAGATACATTTTTGTTGATAAATCCACGTGCTCCTGCTTTTTTCGCTTCATAACGATAGACCGGAAGGTCAAATCCTGTCAAAATCACAATATTCAAATCAGGATACTTTTTAGATACAGATTCAGCAACAATCAATCCATCCTCTTCACTAATATTGCTTAAATTGATATCTACTAACAAAATGTCTGGACGTTTTACCTCTATCATCTTCATCATTTCTGCTACTTCTTGTACCGATCGAAAGCTACTGACTTCTGAATAATCTTCAAAAGCAATTTCCAAACTTTTTGCAAATAATATATGATCATCGATTAATAAAATATTCATAAGATTGCTCACCTTTCATTTGAAGTATAATTTGAATACTCAATCCATGTGGCTTACGTATACCAAAATTCATTTCACCTTCCAACAAGGTAATCTGTTCTTGAATAGAATACAATCCTCTGTATCCCTGGCTATGCTTATATTCGGTAGGATCTAGACCGACTCCATCATCTTCTACTATTAACTCCACCTGCTCCATATGCTGTGCTAATTTGATCCAGATCTGACTTCCATGCGAATGTTTAAACGCATTAGTAGTAAGTTCTTTGATTAAGCGGTAAAAAATAAATTGATAAGGTTCAACTAAAAACAAATCATCTTTACAATTAAATTCAACTATGATCTTTTGATTGGCATGTGTCTTTTTTATAATTTGAAGCAGATTTTCATAATTTTGCTTGAGTGTTAATGAGCTGAGTAACGTTGGATGATACTCTTGCATCTGATTGCGAATTGATTTATTTAACTCTGTTAACGTATCTGTAATCATCTGTTGTACTTCCACTTTATTCGATTTGTTCATCATATTTTTGACAGCTAATAAATCTTGTAATATTTCATCATGCAGATAATTAGAAAAATTTTTTTTGAGTTGTTCTTCTTTTGCTACTTGTGCTACTCGACCGACATAAGAATCAAATTGCTTCTGGTGTGTTGATTGCTTGACTTCTAAAGACTGTTTGATTTGTTTGTAAAGCAACAGATAGTAAAAGATTGACAACCAGACTATAGAGTGAAAAACGATCATATAAAATAAAGGAGCTACTCCGAATACTTGACCGATCAACCCGACACCTATAATAGATACTACGATCATCATCCATTTGTGCAATGAACTGAGCTGTGTAAGTTGTATAAATCCTTTAGCATTATGTTGTACAATACTGTAGACTGCATATAATGGAAAAATAAAAATAAAATAGAATACAAGATTGGTAAATACATTTTTGGCTTTATCCATAAATAAAATATAAGTACCAAAAGGAATAGCTGTCATCATCAGCGCATAAGTTAGACTTTTGGATTGTTTATTCAGAAAAAACTTGATACGTTTTTTATTTTTAAATATTGTGATTACAATTAAAATTCCACTAATCACCCATTGCCAGAAAAACATGATTGAATACAGTTGCTTATTGTAAATAGAGATTAACGTTAAGAAGGAAATCACTTTTAATATCCAATCCACTTGTTTTTTATGCATATAAGCAGAATCTTGAAAAATAAAGCGTAACAAAAAACGCAATAGAGTATAAGACACAATCACATTTAAAAAGATCACTATGTAATAAAAAAATGGATCTTTACCAAACATCAAAAGAATTTGCCACGAATATAACAATAATAAATTCGCAAACTGATTTAAAATCACACTTCCTTTTACATTCGTCATTTTAATATACGATAAAACATAGATAGCCATTGATATCACCACTAGCGACATCATATTTGATACGCTACTATTCAGATGCTGAACATATTGATAATATAAAAAAAGAATAACAAATGTCTGATTAAACAAGATGAATACCTGTTGCTTTATGTACTTGTCATGCATATAGGTTACCTCTCTGCACTATGTCGTTAAAAATTATAGTCCACTTGTATAATATACCATTTATTTGTAAAAAAAAGTAAAGCCGATATCCTTAGATATCGGCTCCCTATTCTTTATTATTATACAATCACTTAACAACAAACGATAATAGAATTCGGGCAATCGTCTGTCAAAGTTGCAAGCCATCCATCGCCTGGAGCCACTGCTGCTTGTAATTCAGCTTCTGTAATATCTTCCACTGCTGACAAATCTACAAATAATTCTTTCATATTCAAACACTCCTTAGAATTGTAGTGGTGAATTACTTTGAACCATAGTGATTTCAAGTGTGTAAGTATGCAGTAAACTGCTATATTCCCTTAAGTTCCTCGCCTGACAACATACAATTAACAGCAAACAATAATGGAGTTCGGGCAATCGTCTGTCAAAGTTGCAAGCCATCCATCGCCTGGAGCCACTGCTGTTTGTAATTCAGCTTCTGTAATATCTTCCACTGCTGACAAATCTACAAATAACTCTTTCATATAGCACGCCTCCTCCCTACATCATTTGTAGTTATTAATAACTACATACTAAAAATAGCAATAATTACATATTTTAGAATGAGTAAAAAGCGCAGTTTTGTTGTTTTATTTAGAAATTATTTGTTTTTTATAGAAAAACACTATAAATAAAAAAAGAAACACACAAGTACTGTGTATTTCTTTTTCATATCTATTTTCTATATTAAATCGCAAGTAACTAAAAAATAGTATGATCGTAAGAATGATGTTATTTATAACTTCGTGCACGACGCTTACTGTAAGAAGATACATATTTTTTAGAATGTGGAGGTTGAGATATATTAGGTGTTTTAACTTTACGACCCCAGATGACTTTATAAGAAGAATACTGAGTAATCAGATAATATACTGTATAGATTACTGTAAATATACCAATCGCTACGATCTCTGGTAACCAGAATGCACTGGAATCTCCGATCAGGTTAGGCATTAATGCTTTAAAACATTCTAAAGCAAAAATGCTATGCAGACTCCCTAGAGTATAAGGAATAACTAGTGTAATAAAAATCTGATAATTAACGATCTTTTTAATTTTTGATTTACGGTATCCTAACTTTTCTAAGATTCTAAAATCATTAATTTTGGAATACGTATTTGAAATATTAGTAAAATACAAAATACTACCTGTCGAAATCAAAAAGATCGTACTTGCAAAAATACTAATCAATAATGATGAACTGTTAGCTTGTAAAAAGGTGGTTCGTTTCCCAATCGCACTTTGAAAATAAACATTATCTTTGAACAATGGACTTAACTGCGCATGTACAACAGAGTTACTACGCAATCCGTCACCATAAATACTCATAATCTGACGTGAAGGTACTCCGGTGGCTTGAATCTGCTGATACAACGCATCCGACAATACTAATGTTCCTACACTATTTGCAAAAGAGATCGTATTCTCGAGTGTAGTGTACTTAATATCCACGTCAATCGGATTGCTCTGTGGTGGTGTTAATGTATAGACTTTACCACTTTCATCTACATTATTTTGATTGTATTTGATAAAAATTGCTTGATTACCGGTTAGATCATTCATACTCTGGGCATCGCCTTGTAATACCAAAGAACGTTGATAATCGGATAATGAGATCAGATCAAAGCCTGCTTTTTCTTTGGCCCTATATTCAAAAGGTACATTTTTGGAAGAAGATTGTACTTCCAATATCGTAGTCTGCTTGGATTCGATATGATCTGTATCGGCTTGTTGCTTGACGATATCCAAAGCTTTTTGCGTCAATACTACATCTTGCATTGGAAATTCAAAGGCAGCTGGATTGGTACGTTCAATCGCTTTGACAGGATAATAAAATGTAATAACCCCTGCCCCTAATAATCCTAATGCTGCAGCAGAAATTAGCGTAGAAACAATAAGCGTTCTCGCATTACTGGTAATCCGCTGTACAAATTGAGGAATCGTGATAATCATCGTATCTCGATAAAAAGACTTTTTAGCCGCTTTGAGTTTATTTAACGTATATGGTAAAAAAGAATGAACAGACAGAATCGTTCCAACAACAACCAGTACAAATGTCAACATCGATAACGGAGCAAATCCAATCGTCACCCACAACGAATCAACTCCTCTTTTGATATCAAGTGCCAGTATATATCCAGCGACAAGAGCAACAAAACCAACAATCGCTTTCCATAATTTTAATTGAATTGGCCTCTCCCGAGTACCTTCAACTTTGACCAGATCCAGTAGAGTATGCTTACGAATAAACTTATAATTGGAAAATAACAAAACGATCAATACCAATACAACAAAAGAACTGGTTATCAGCACTGCATCACTGTTGAACCATACAATACTAGACATGTTTAACGAAACGCCAAGCCACTGAATAACGATCTGAATCAATATGACATAGAGAATACCACCCACTATAATCCCAATACCAAGTGCTAGTAAACAAATAAATATATTTTCTAAGAATAAAATCAAAATAACTTTACGTTTATTAAACCCAAGCAAAGCGTAAATACTTAATTCTTTCATTCTACGCTTCATAAAAAAAGTATTCGAATAGGACATATAAAAGAGTACAAAAGCCATCAATAATGGTAATACGACTTTGATCATGGCTTGTAACTTATTATCCCCCATTAAGCGAGACACAATCAGATCATTACTTCCAAAAGAAATAGAAAAATAAAAAATCATAAGTACAAAAGCGACCGAACCTAGATATAAAGAATAAAATGATAGATTTTTTTTCAAATTCTTTTGTACAATTCGGAATAGACTCACATATAGACCTCCTTTTAACCATATTTATCTTAGGCTTCTATACTGGCAACTGTTCGATTAGACAGAGCTGCAATCTCTTCTAATATCTCTGCGAAAAATGTTTGTCGACTTTTTTGAGCTTTTTGTAATTGCTTGATTGTCTGACCATCTTTCAAAATAATAATTCGATTAGCATAACTTGCTGAATATGCATCATGGGTTACCATTAAGATGGTCGTGTGTAACTCTTCGTTAATTTCTTTCAGCTTTTCCAATAATTCTTGTGCAGAATTAGAATCAAGAGCTCCTGTTGGCTCATCTGCAAATAAAATACTAGGATTTTTGATCATCGCTCTAGCCGCAGCAGCTCTTTGGCGTTGTCCACCTGATAATTCATTCGGATACTTGTGTAACTGATTTTCAATACCAAACCGTGTGGCTAATGCTTGAATCGAAACTTCAATTTCAGTCGGCTTCTTTTTGAGTAAAGTTAAGGGAACCGCTATATTTTCCTGAATTGTTAAGCTATCTAACAATAGATATTCTTGAAAAATAAAGCCTAAATAATCTTTGCGGAAATCGCTTGTCTGATTATCGCTCAATCGACTTATCTCTGTACCATCAATAACAATTTCCCCTTCAGAAATATGATCTATAGTCGATAACACATTCAATAATGTAGTTTTACCTGAACCTGAGGAACCCATAATACCTACAAATTCACCTTTTTGAACTTCAAGCGATATTTCATTTAACGCTTTGATATGATCGTAAGATTTGACAATATTTTTAGCGATGAGTACAGCGTTATTATTCATGATTTATTCTCCTTTACATTTCAAATGGATATCTTTTACCTTTTATACTTGTGAGCGATGAGGTAATTCAAGTGTTAGTACTGATGGGATATGATATGGATCAATTGTACGTAATAATTGATATCCAATACCTGCTAATCCAATCATCAGAGTCGGTACTTGGATCGTCTGCGGAATACCGCTATACCATTGATCGGCTTGAGCACTCTTCACTAGATCACCGACAATACGCTTAGCAGTATCTAGATGTTCGGATTGACCAAGATGTTGAGCAGATAACAATAACAGATCTATATTTCCCATCGATCCATGACACAGACAATCACTACCTCCTAATCCTTCTTGTATTGTTTTTTGAATTGCTTGTTCAATCTCAATACCTATCTGTTGTTCAGCAATAATATTACATACTTTGACTCTTGCCATACCTATACCTGGTGCACCATGACACCAGTTCACAGGTTCTGGAAAGTTTTTTTGAATACGATTTTGACGATTACGTAGATCAAACCAATTATTTTCTTCTGCAGAGTACAATCCTCGTTCATATGCAATCGCTTGATTGGCATAATGTCGAAATGTCTCAATACGAGTCTCTTCATACAACTCTGCTAATGCCCATGCTATCCCTGCATTACCATGTGACATACCTGTAAGTACACTGCCATCGCCGATCGCATTTTGCCAGCCTATACTATGGTCGTTTACTTGAGTAGCATGCTTAATCAGATGTTCTCCACATTGAATCGCTATCGATAATACTTCATCTATAACACAATCTTGATAAATTTGCAGAGCAACAATCAGTGTTCCTGCACAACCTGCCATAAGATCATATTGATCATCTTCGGCTATTTTTTTTCCACAATGTAAAATATGTTGTATTCCTTGATCTTTGAGATCTTGGCGCTCTAGCAACATCCCTAAATAGTAATAGCTATAAGCATAACTCGCTTCGCCTGTAAAAGCAGATAACGATTGTGGTTTGTTGTATAGCATCTTGTCCAGATTAACAGAGATAAGAATCTTTTCTACTACGTCCAGATAACGGACTTGTTCAGTCATCTGATACATAGTAGCGAAAAATAGTGCATTCCCCAGTAATCCCTCATACAAAGAATTATCTAGCGGATTGATAATCCATTGTGAATCATTGCCTATTGTTACATGTTGCCAGCCAATATCACCAAAATCGGTAGTCATTGTACTGATAGCAATCAATTCATCTGCTATTCTAGTTGCTTCTTCAATAAAATAAGAAGCTGTTTTCTGTTCCAAGTGATCATATGAACTGTAATCTTTTTTATATTGTTTGAGATCCCACTTTTTGATAGGAATAGCTAATGCAGTCTGAATCATCTGTACTTGATATTGTTGATCTCTGCTATCCATATTTTCAATACGCTCAATTACTCGATCTAACAATGTCGCTTGATGAAAATATTCGTATTCATTATCATGACTATCATAGATCGACGTATGATCGACGTAAGAATAAAAGTACGGAATATCCATATGCAATAAATCATTAATTTCAGCCGGAATAATAGGTAATAGACGATGATTACGACTAGAAATCGCCCACATACGATCAAATAAACGATTGCGGTATAGCGCATCTATTAAATAATTAGGACTGGTGGATGCATTTAGCAATGTACTATAATCGCTGGTATTACGGACAATCGTACGGACTTTATCTTTGGCAAAGTTCCGAATCCATCCTTGCTTTCCTATAAAATCTGACTTGTGCTGGCAAATGATCGTATAGGCTTGTTCAAATCCTTCAATGATCTGAGTTACATATTGTCTCGGATCGACTTTTACTCCATGAAGCAATGGAATATTCTTTTTGTGTGTGGTGGTATAGCTAGTACGCACCAACTTAATCTGATCGGTATAATTATGTTCAAACGCAAATTTTCCTTTGGCTATCGTTTTGTCTCCGGTTCCGGTTAGCCCACTGATATCCAGATTCGATTGTTTATCTAATTTAGCTGGGAATAAACAGGTTCGAATCACAGAATCTTTAATGTTGTATAGCACTTTTTTGTAAGCAGTATCTTCATGCAAATCTTGACTATCATAGCCTTGAAATAAAGATTCCAAATCTACAAAATACGGATTATTACCTGACATGATTACATTCTCTGCGTGCATATCGCTTCCCATTAACACATGTAATAAGCAGACATATACACCTACTTTGTAATACAATTCTTCTATTTCTGCTTCTGTTGTACTACTGACTTGTTCGATATAAGCTTGCCATCCATAATCTTCATAAGCGATTACCGGTAATGGTTTAATAGGATACTGTAGTCCATGATGATTCATATATTCGATCATCTGATTGAAGTGTGTATTCACTTGTAATGGCTTCGGTTTATATACTACTTTGCCATGTTCAAATCCGCAGATTAATACGGTCTTTTTCCCGCAGTGACTATCGCCTTTATTCATATCTATCGTTGTTAATGCTCCCAATACCCCAAATTGATCTTGAAGCTTATTAAAATCCAAAATTAAATGTTCGACAGCTTCCAGTAGAAAGTTCTTCTGTTGAATACTTTCTTCGATAATCATGCGGAACATCGTCGGATACTCATAGACCAGTTGTATAAAATACGGCTGTTGTTGCATCTTAGTACAAAAATGCTGATATCTTGCTTCCGGGGTATTGCCTGTTAGCAAAGATTGCTTGCTTAGCTTATTAATCTCTACGGTTAACACTTTCACCGATAATTTCAGTACAGTCTGTAATGTTGCTTCTAAAATTACAGATCGAACAGCTTGTTGATCTACTTTGGATGTCTGAGGTAGATCGTTATCAATGATCTGCTGAATCCAATGTAAAAATGGATATGTAAAACATAAATACGGATGGTCTGTAGGAATATGTCCTTTGATCGCATATAACACACTTTCATTGGAATTAAAATTGCTCATCAGTTGCTGTAGATCATCGATCCATTGTTGTTGATCTACTAACTCAATATCTGGAGCCAAATGATCGGTTAACGAATTGAATTCTTGTTCGGACTTACTATAACTCTCCAAAAAAGCATGTCTATACTGTACAGGTAATTGAATATATTCAGTCCATTGCTCTAATGCTTCATTCGTTGTAGACACAGGTTCTGTAATTACTCGTTCTTGTAGATACGTTGCTGTTTTTAATTTGCAAATATCTAATAAGGTCATGATGTTCTTATCCCCTTTACATTGGATTACATCTATTGCTTGCTGACATTATTATAATTGTAATTTTCTAGATTAGATTGAGTATTGAACGCACACTTATAAATGGATACATTACTGCTTTTGTAACAGACAGAACCAGTGTTGGAAGATACACTTTTCAATATAATTTAAAAATGAATACGCAAAAAAAGACTTTCCACTTCTAACGGAAAGTCTTTTTTATCATTGGATTCTATTATGTGTGTGGACACTGCGAGGTTTACAATAGCCCTTTCATTTACATCATATAGCTTATCAAAATAGAAAGTCATACCTAGATTCTGAGACTGATCTCTTCACACTGAAATGCCCAAGCTGGCAAATTCTTCTCGCAATTCTCGCTTTAATTTCACTTTTTCACTTTCTTCTAGAAAAGCAGCATGAGCTCCATTCATAGCGATTTGACCTAATTCCGATGTAGTGAACCCGAAGCGCTCTGCTAAAATACGATATTCTTTGGTCATACTTGTTCCAGATACACCAGGATTATCGGTATTTACCGTAATCATCAATCCACGTTCAAAATAATCACGAATCGGGTAGCTTTCCCAGTTGGATACCGCTTTGGTTTGAATATTGCTCACCGGACACATTTCAAGCGGAATCTGACGGGCAATCATCATATCCATAATCGCTGGTGCTTCTTGCAATCGTACGCCATGACCGATTCGAGTAGCGCCTAGATTGGAGACTGCTTCATGAATATTAGCAGCTCCTGCCGCTTCTCCAGCATGAATCGTAACTGGAATATCTCTGCGATGAGAAGCTGCAAAGATTTCACGAAACAACTCGGGTGGATATGACGCTTCATCACCGGCTAGATCGACAGCGACCAGACCTTTGCCTATATATTTTGAAGCAGCATGGATCACTTCCATATTTTGTTGATGATCATGATGACGCATGCAGATCGCGATACCACGTGCTCGCACCCCGAACTGTTGTTCACCGCGCTTCAGACCTGCAAGCACATAATGAATCACTTCTTCTGTATAAAGTCCACGTTCACGATGCAATTGAGGAGCAAAGCGAATTTCGATATATTTACAATGATGTCTGTTTGCTTTTTCCACAATTTCAAAAGCGACCCGTTCTAACGCAATAGCCGTTTGTAAAAAGCGAGTTGTAAAATGAAATTTGCTTAAATAGTCTTGCAGACTACTACAATCTTCATTTACCTGCATATGGGAGAGTAATGCATGCTTATCTGTCGTCGGCAATTGAACCCCATGACTTTCAGCTAAATCAAGTACTGTCTGCGGGCGTAAGCTTCCATCCAGATGAACATGTAAATCTATTTTAGGCAGAGAAGATATATCAATACCGTTCAGATGACTATTCATTATTATTCCCTCCTCTTATGATCAGACTCATTTTAAAATGCGTCATTTAAATGTTCATTAATATAACATATTAAGACTAAAAAGTACATATTTAATTTATTCAATGTTATATTAAATAACATATAAGAGGTTTTATATTAATTTAGCAATAATAATGTTAGACATATGGTATTAATCTATATCTTCATCATCGTCTATGTATTCATTTTCTTCAGATTCCCCTAATTCTAACCCTTGATTCACCCACCGGATAAAATGATCGGTAACATGCATTCCATCATCAGGACTCATACTTCCGCCATCCACAATCCATACGTCTTTCGCTCCTGCTTCAGCTAGCATAATTAATACTCTGCCGCCGCTATCGTCACCAACAGCTACGTATCCTTCTGCATACAGATCGGTCTCCCATGTCTGATTGCGTTCTGCAATTTGTTCTGCTCCATAGATCAATACGCCTTCATCTGTATATAATCCATCACTTTTTTTCCATAATTGTTTTAAAGCTTTGGGAAATGTCGTATTCATCCATTTCTCTGCATCACGAATCGTACTATTTTCAGCCGGTGGATAAAATTCACATGATCCTAATTGAGACAATTCTAATTCCATCTTCAACACTCCTTATTTGACTAACGGATATAAGCGATATGATCTATTATAGTATAACTATACAGACGGTTGCATCTACACATCATTACTGGAAATATTTGAATACTATCTTTTCTAGATTTCTTCATAACAGGATAGCTAATGTAATACGATGTTGTTTACTTTCTACAGGCACAGGTATTTCACCTGTTACTGGTGGGATGTCATGATAAATTAAACCTTAAATCACCTATAAGTCTGTTGTAGTGATGATCTGCCTGGGCGAAGCAATGTCTGTTATACTGTTTGCATTAGCAACACTGTTGTATACGATGTGCAAGATGAAAATGAAGGATCTTTATAAAGAGAGGGTTACACTCATGTCCAAAAAAATACTAATCGCAGATGATGAAGAAAGTATTCGTAACTCGATTGCTTACGCTTTGAAACGAGAACATTTTATAGTAGAAACAGCGATAGATGGTGAAGACGCTCTTGCCAAAACAGCTATATTTCAGCCCGATGTTATCGTACTGGATGTGATGATGCCTAAGCTTGATGGATATGGGGTCTGTCGTGAACTGAATCATCGCAAAGGTATCGGTATTCTTTTGCTTACTGCCAAGTCTGATATTATCGACAAAATACTAGGTCTCGAAATGGGAGCAGATGATTATCTGTCCAAGCCTTTCGATATTCGTGAATTAATTGCTCGTATCAAAGCTTTGGCACGTCTGATGGAACGTGAAAGCACACCTACGGTCAATGATCTACCTGCTACCTTAGGATCTGTAGAAGTATACAGCAGTAGCCGTAAAGTATTGGTAGACCAGCAACCAATTGAACTTACACCTAAAGAGTTCGACTTATTGGCTTTACTGGCTAACCATCCTAATCGAGTGTATACACGTGAAGAACTATTAGAACTGGTATGGGGAATGGATTATCTAGGAGAAACGCGCACGATCGATATTCATATTCAGCGATTACGCAAAAAAATAGAACCTCATCAAGCTTTGCTCCAAACCGTCTACGGTGTTGGCTACAAAGCAGAACCGCTATCGTGAAAGATTCTCTATCCAGCCATACTTCATCGGATCGTAAAGCACCATTTTTTTGGTCACGCAGACTTAGCTTACGTTGGAAGTTTCCACTGCTTTTAGCAGGATTACTTCTATTTACTGTAAGTGTATTAAGTACGCTAGTGCTGATCGGCATTCAATCGAATCAGAAAAACCAGATCGAAAATACACTCAAACGACAAAGCGAAATCATAGGTCTTACTATACGTCAGGAATATCTAGCCGGTAATCAAAAAGACCCTCAGCAATTTATGAAGTTGCGCGCTACCGAACTTGCCGGTCAACTTGGAATATCCAGTAATATGCGTATTATTCTGTACGATGCTACAGGGCAATTAGCTGGCGATTCATTACCCGTTGCTCCTCAAGTGAATGTAAAGCAAGCTCTTGCTTATGCTTTGAAAGGTCAGATCGCTTATATTACAGCAGGTTCTTCGGTTATCTATTTGTCTCCTATTCAAGAACCAGATGGTCTGCTTGGCGTCGTTCAGCTTCATCTTTCGATTGCAGAACAACAAGCATTTTATCAAGATATTGTACAACTACTTCTTACAATAGGGGTATCGGTGTTGATTATCAGCTTTGTAGTCGGTTGGTTATATATCCGCAAGCAGATTGCCGATATTCATCGGTTGACTCAAGAGACTCATTCGATATCTCAGGGACATTATCCTCTCCCTCGCACTGTTCTTTTTACTCGTAAAGACGAATTAGGGCAACTAGGAGACGACATCGTACAGATGGGACATATGATCGCTCAAAGTGTGAACGATCTGGAAAATGAAAAACAACAACTGGAACAAGCGATTACCAAATTAACAGCGCTAGAACAATTGCAAAAAGCATTTATCGGCAATATCAGTCATGAACTCAAAACACCGATTACATCGATTCAAGCCTATGCCGATTTACTGAATATGTATGGTGACGATCCTACACTGGTGCACGAAGCAAGTGAAAGTATTGCCAAAGAAACCAAACGACTGATTGAATTGATCGAAGACTCGATTCGTTTGTCATTGTTGGAGAAATACGACTTTGAATTACAAGTAACTTCTGTGCAATTAGATGAACTGTTAAGCGATGTCGCCAAGCGTACACATGGCAAAGCATCCACTTCAGGTATTGACCTACAGGTACAGACAGTTGCTGTAACATTGACGACCGATCCCAAGCATCTGATGCATATTTTATTAAATTTGTTAGACAACGCAGTAAAATATAATCGTAATGATCATGGATGGATTACACTTTCTAATGAACTGTACGATTACAAGACGATCATTCGTATTATCAATTCCGGTGCTATTATTCCAGAAGATCAATGGGACAACGTATTCGAGCCTTATGCTACATTAAGCAGTGATCGCGCACGTACAGGTAGTGGAACAGGTCTCGGTCTTCCACTTGCCCGCCGTCTAGCAGAACGTCTACAAGGCAAGTTGTATATTGCTCAATCGAATGATTCGGGTACAGAATTTGTTTTGGAACTTCCGGTGTAACTTACTTATCGAGTACATTATTTACAACTTGGATACAATTCGATATATTTACGAAACGTCTGCTGATTATAGTAAAGACATCGATCATATAAGGGAGATGTTTTTTTGTGAACAAAATAATTTCATTTTGCGGATTCTCTCATCTCTACCGGCTAAGTATCGGCATAGGATGTATCCTATTGCTCAGTGCGTGCAGTATGTTGACGAATACAGGCGGACTACGTTCATCAGAACCACAACTGACAGTATTACCTCTAGATACTTCGATGCAAAAACAATCCGATGAAGTGATGTTAACCTCAGTAGTACCATTAAAAAATGTATATGGACGGACATGGTTATCGGATACAGAGCTGATTATCAACAAAAAAGATCGACTATATATGTATCATATCGAAAATGGTAAAGAAAATACTTTAACACCCGAGCGCACATCACCTCAATATCTTGCGCTGACGTCTCAAGATGGTCAGCATGTGTTTTTTACAGAAGGTGTAGACGGTGATCCTTATCAGATTCTAGGATATATATGGGATGTATCAACAGGCAACGTAACATCGATTGGTCAACTGGATATTACCAGTACAGTGAGTTGGGCAGATAATAAACACTTAATTACCACCAAAGTAGGCGGTGGTATGCGCTTAATCGATCTGAACGGACACTCTTCCAATGTGGTTCTGCCAGATGCAGTGCAACAACAAGACAGTCTGGATTCGGTACAAAAAGTCGGCAAAATTATTTACTATTTGAGTCCAGATACTAATGTCTATCGACTGGTACAATATGCGAATCAATCCGAGCCTACGATCACTCCGATCGCCCACGATGTTAGAGCCTTCTCGGTATCTCCAGATGGACAGCGAATCGCGATAGAACAACGTGTGTGGAATACAACTGAACCTGCCAAATTAATCATGATCGATACAGAAGGTCATGTAAAAGGCACATTAGGTCAAGGAAGCTTAATCAGCCGTAGTGTATGGTCTCCAGATAGTCGGATGCTTGCATTCTCTATCCATCAGGTGAATCAGCAAGGAATGAACGGGCTGTATATTTTCGATCAACATACGGGTAAAACAACGCCGGTTTTTGCCAAAATTCAAGATGCCAACACTTCCATGCAATGGAATCCGTCGGGTGATCACTTGTCACTGTATGATGAGAGTCGCGGAGTCATGACCTATATTATAGGAATCGAAAAATAAGCTAAAGCCAACATGATCGTAATGTATCTGTGGCTCTAGCTTATTTTTGCTTTTTTAGATCATTTTTGTCATGATAAATGTAACCTGCTTCTATTTCATCCAAACATCCTTATAATATTCTGCTTAAAGATTGTAGCTATCCTGCGTTCCAAATACAATAACACTTCTAAAGTGTCATGATTTTACTTCTACATCTGTCTTACGAAATAATTGATATTCTCCATTCAACTGCTGGATTAACAAATGATGATCTGCCGTCTGAAAGACTGGAGTGCCTTTATCTACCGCATTCGACATCAGATGTTCTGGCGGATAAATCTCTGCATCCACGCGTTGTAAAATTTCACCGACTGGCTGAATATCTGTATACTGCTTCATATCTACAGATTGTCCGCCTATATACTGTTGATCATTATAATTAATAATAGCTGCATAGGAATCCGTATGTTCCCCATTAGCATTACACCCTACAAGAAATAATGAATATCCAAGTATGCAACATGCCATAATAAATAGTCTCATGTTTCACCTCTTTGGTTCTGAATAGGTTGCTTTCTCATATGTTTTGCTTTCATTTGATTTTTCTATGCTATTTCTTTACACTACAACACAATTAGGCATATCATAATTTTGTAAGATTATAACACAAAATCCATTTAACTATCGCCAATATCTTATACATAAGGAGTACACTACAATGAGTAAGTCGTTATACCAACTTTTTCAAATCAAGCAAATTTCTTATCAGTATGATCTAAAGTTCGTCGATCAGTTGCTTCGGACTAAATATGGTGCTATCGAGGTTAGTAAAAGTACTGTAGAAGATTTAAAAAACGATCCGATGTGTGATTTTGATGCTATTTATAAATGTTATGTCATTACAGATGTAGTAGTTCTTGATTCTTTATTTACACCAGAAGAACGTTCGATACAATCAGAAATGGCAAAAGAAAATTCTAAATACCCAGCAGAAGATGATAGTTTATGGAGAGATATCCAAGAAGGTCGAATGATTCGAGTGATTGTAGACTCGGATAATGGTAACACGATGACAGGCTTTAACTTACAAGGTTTATGCGAGGTGTTGATGTATGAACTTTATGTACTTAAAGGCATTAAGCCGGAGGCTTGTACTGATCCTAATGATCCTTATTTTGCCCATTATCTGGAGTGCTTAGACAAAGCCGGTTATCTATAACTAAATACCTTATATTACAAAACAGTTCTGGATATATTCAGAACTGTTTTTCTTATAAACAATCTGGATCATTATTATTTACCTTTTCCACCTACTATGAAAGAAAAGCCCTTCAAAAATTCAAGGGCTTCTGCAATATCCTTCTATTACTCGGGTACGTTCGTACTTCCATCATCGTAAGCTTCAATATCATCGAAATACAACGTGCCTGATGTCACTGAGGAACTTTCACCTTTATTGACATAGATTGAGAACATTCGTACATCTTTCAAACTTGATTGTGTAATCACTTTATTAGCATTTGCTGTGTCCCATGGTGCTGGCTTGAAGTCGGTAAAAGGAATCTGAATCATGCCTGCTTCTGTTCCACTCAGCGAAGGATAAGCTTCAAACGAAGTGCCGTTGATGTTGATCTGAATGACTAGCTTATTATCGCTACCATCGGGCTTCATCCAGAAACGAACTGCATTAGCGCCTGACCAGTCACTATTTTGCATATTTTTGGACTCACCTGTATAGCCTTGGCTGTTCAGCGTATAGTCATATTTCAGACCGTATTTGCCACTATTTTTGCCATACGTACTGAGTGTGACTGTGTTCGGATCGCCTGCCATCACATACGCTCGATCTAGCAATTCATTGCTACCTTTATACGTTTCAAATTGATCGACTACCCATGGATCGGTTATCCCATCACTATCGCTTACATACAATTGTACTGTTTGGGTAAGCACCTGACCACCTTTGAGATCAACTTGTACAGTTAATGTGGTTCCTTCTTCTGCAAGAGAAGCATCCGGTGTCCAATCGGCAACATAATAGAATCCGTCTGCATCTTTTTTCATTTTATATTCGGTGCTACTACCCTGCACTTGATACGTCACTTTAGCAATCTTGGCTTCATTCACTCGTACTCGAATCGTTGTCGGCTTGCTCAGTGGAATCGTTGCATTGTTGATTGGTGAAACGATATGCATAAATGGTTGCTCTTTGGCTACTTTGGACTTCTGCTGATACGGGCGATCTGCCACCACTTCCTGACGGAACGCAGTATATGGGTCATTATAAAAAGCTTGGAAATCTGGTAACAGTTCATGATCGCCTAACCCATTGGGTGCATCCCGATAAGGGACAAAGATAGAATCGGTATTAAAGTTCGCCCATGTTAGCATATACGCCATCTTTTTCGCTTGAGGATCAGACTGCAATGCTTTTAACAGCTTGGTAAAAAACTGCAAATCTTTCGTACCTGTCGGCTTCACATTCGAATAGCCAAATTCGGTAAAAGCAGAAATTTTGCCTTTCTGCTCTGCAATCTCAGCGACTAATCGTGCATCTTGGACTGCTACATCGTACCATGTCGGTGTATTGCCATCATAATACGTATCAAATCCCAGAATATCGACATAATCATCCCCTGGATACGTCTCCAAATAAGTATCTTCATCCTGATTGAATGGACTACCCGGTGAGAACGCATACAAGAAATTATGCACCTTTTTCACATCGCGTAAATATTCTACTGTATACCGATAAATCTCAACATACTCTTCTTTCGTCCGATAAGGCGCACCCCACCAGAACCAACCGCCATTCTGCTCATGGAAAGGACGGAAAATCACAGGAATCGCTTGTCCGCGATCATCTTTAAGATGATGAGCAAAGTCTGCCACCTGATCGAGAAAAACATTATATACTGCATGCTTATCTCCACCCGGCAAGATATGGCTGATTACATTCCCTTGGGTATCATAAAAATCATTCCCTGTCACAAAGTTAGGCATATGCGAACTTAAGTTGAGCACACCACCTTGCTCGTAAGCCGACTTCATTACCTTAACCAGATTGTCCCGATTCTCCGTAGCTGATCCACCATATACTCCGGGCTTCTCAAATCCTTCTAGACTTAACGTATCCCATCCAAATACTCCCGGTAGATCGCCAACGGATCGTTCCACTTCAGATTGTGTTCCATCTTCGGCTGTAATCCCGATCCCTTCCGTAGTGGCATGTTGGTGACCGAATAATATGTCTTTGCCTTCGTTATTCAGTAAATACGTAAATAGCGAACGTGTAGCTTTGGTTGCGTCTGCATCTGCTAGATTCACGATCTGCGATTGAGATGTTTTACTATTGACCGCTTCTGCCTCATCTTCTGCCTGTGCCACTTGCCCTACTATTGGTGATACTGCCAGCACTATTGCCAATACCCCTATCGCCCAACGCTTCCTCATTATCACAACTCCTCTGTTGTTGGAATAACTATCTGTGTAGATAGCGCTTACAGAGTTAAATATACAAAAGTATAAGGAAGGATTATATAGGAAAATAAGGAAAAAATAGTGTTATCACAAACATACTCTTTCCCTTATTCTTGTCTGTACACTCTTTATGTAAAACTAATTATAATAATGCCAACTATACATACAACTCTAGATTTTTAAGATCAATAATAAAAGAATGACTGAGCAAGATATCTAATCCTAATAATCCTTGATGATTCTTAGGTAGAATACCAACATCTATTTCAATATTACTAATAATTTCTGAATCAATCTGAATTGAATCTACTACTTTTGTAAAAAATGGGGCGCTCCCACCTATTCCATATGCTTCATAAATAGCATCCCCATTTTCATACACTAAACCTATTTCTTCTAAAATATCAGGGCTAAATATAGTGTGAGAAGAACCTGTATCTATAATAACATTGTTAATTTGCACTGACTTCCCTCGAAATGTAACAGTGAGTGAGATAGTCATTAATTGCCCATCGTAATTAATTTTCATTCAAACGTCTCACTCTCATTAAAGGATCTTTACGCAAATGTATAATACAATCTGGATTAGCAGTATGATACACCAAATTACCTTCCCCAGCTTGAAAAAATTCTTTATTTGCATCTTCAGCCAAAACAGTGCGAATAGGAGCCACTTCATCTACGATTTTCTTGTTATCTTCTTCATGATATTGAAGGATAGATACTAATACAAATTGATCTGGAAACAGTTCCCTTACTTCCTGCCATTTCACGATAATACCCTCCCAAATAATAATAGCTATATTTTATTTTCACTTTAATTTTATCATATCCATTCAATCGTTATATACGTAATTTGATATTTCAGCATAGCTATAACGATACTATACTTATCCTTCTTCAAGCGCCTTGTATACTTTATAGTAATCCTTACCTTTAATAGCAAGTTGATCTATATGAACTGCATTTTTGATTTGATATATTTCGGTTCCGATTGTAAGTATTGTAGACATGAACTCTGTAAAAGATTCATCGGATTTATAATGATGTTGAATCGTTCCTAACTTCTCTCCGATCTGGTTATTCTTTATGGTGAGCTGTTGATCCACAACATATACACGATCACCAAATATAAATAAATCTGCATGGGGTGAATCACGGATCGTTTCTCGGGCTAAAATTTCTGTCGTGCTGATTTCTGTAATGTTGTTAGATTGTACTCCTTGCTCGGTCTGTGTGGTATTGGAACTACAACCTAGCAGTGTCGCTAATAAGGTGAGTACTATAGCTGATTTCAAATGAAGGTTCATTCCTCTCTAATCTATTATCAAATGAGTATGTAGATTCTAAACAGATATAATACTTCAAACCATACTAGATTTTGCTATTATAAACAATAAATAAAGAGCCAAAGGAGTTTACATATCTTGCACATTAGAAAAGCAACACTTCAAGATGCAGAAGATATTGCCAGAGTTCATGTAGACAGTTGGAAAACAACCTATAAAGGCATCATTCCAGACGAATTTCTTAACAATCTATCCTATACCCAGCGAAATGATCTATGGATGCAAGCCATAACACAACAAGATCACTTCGTTATAGTAGCAGAGAATTTCGAAGGTCAGATTGTCGGATTTGCAGATGGTTGGAAAAAAGAAACCAACACCGTACCTCACTCCGGTGACTTAACTTCGATCTATATACTGGAGTCTTATCAAGGTAAAGGTATGGGTAAGCAACTACTCCAATCTTTATTTAAGATATTCAAGCAATTGGGCTGGCAAAAGGTATTTGTTGAAGTGCTAGAAGATAATAAAACATGTGAATGGTATGAGTATTATGGTGCGACATTATGTAAGACTGTGACTATACAAATAGGTGGCGTGCTTCTCAATGAACGAGTCTATGAATGGAATAATATTGACGATGTGTTAGCAAGATGATGAACATAAATTGATACTAATTTAAGTAAAAAAGCCTACTCGATAATAGTCGAATAGGCTTTAGCATTGAACAGCATATAATGTAATACAACAGTAAGACTAGGCTTCAAGATCGGGTTGAATATAAAAAGGTTCCATATTGATCGTGGACAAATATTGGCGGAAGCGAGATAGTTCTTGGGCTGCTCTTTCCTTCTGTTGAAACGTACCTACCGTAAAAGCAGATTCGACCGAACCGTCTCCTACGTAAGCGGAAAGAACAGTTCCTTCGGTTGATGTTTCTAGGGTAAGGGCAACAGATTTAACGATAGTTTGCTCATCTTGGCTGATGATCCACATGGTTGGTTTCTCCTCTCGGGATATGTATAAGAGGAGTATAGAACAATTTAGTGAAAGATAGAATATGAGGCAACAAATCGTTGCATTTCATACGAGTATAGTCAACACTTTGTTGATAATTTTAAATAAGTTTGAAAATATTTCTAATCTGTTTGAGAATCATTCTTTTTTCAACAAATTTCAGATAATTTTCTTCATTTAATATCATCACAAATTTTTTCTTAGCTCTAGTTACACAAACATAATGTTTTTCGATATCATCATTATCTTGAGTTATTCTGGCAATATTATAATCTTGACTAAATCCCACAACTTGATCAAATTCTAAACCTTTTGAACCAAAAACTGTCATAACTTGGTGTCTTTCATTGTTAATAAGAAAAGCTTGTTGATAATCTGTATTCAAAATTGTATCTACAAACCTTGATATTTCGATATGGCTTATAATTATGCCTAAATAATCACTTAATTTCTTTAGAGTTTGTATAATCATATCTGAATCTAAATTAATATTTAATTTTAAAGGATTTACTATATTACTAACTTCATTTATTATATTTTTTCTTAAATCTGTAAAATGAATATCATTAAAAAAATCGTATATTGAATAACGTTCATTTTTAGAGAAATATGCTAAACTTTTAAGAAAAAGGGAATTTACTACTCCTTCATCAATGGGAGTTTTAGGAACATAAATAAAATTGTAGCCACCTCTGTTTAAACTATTAGCAATTTCTTGAGCAACATTATGGCTATTAGATATTATAGTTATTTCTTTATCTAAATCTAATATATTTTCTTTTAACATTGTTTCAAAGTTGTTTAAGATTCCTTGACCTCTTAAAAAAATTACATTCTGTACTTCTTTTTGATTTTCTATAAAATATTCTTCATCATGTAAAAAATTAGCATAATTTCGAATTTCAATATCACTTCTAAAATTGTGAAATAAATTGTAATTTTGAAAATCTTCTTCATTTAGCAATTCAAAGACATTAGACATAGCTCCTCTCCATTTATAGATGGCTTGTTTTTTATCTCCAATAATAAATAAAGTTAATCCTAATAAATTTTTTAATTGCATAAAAAATCTATGCATATCTTGATCAGAATCCTGATACTCGTCAATAAATAAAATATGATATTTTGCTTTTAAATATTGTTGAGCAGCAATTGAATTTTCTAATATATAATGAGCAAGTTTAAATTTAAAGTTCATTTTTTTATCCCAAAATGATCCTAATACATTATTATTTTTTAAGATTGTACATCCTTCCTTAATTGTTCGAAATTTAAAATTGTTAGAATATTCAATTACAAAATCAGAAGAATATTCCTCTTTAAAAAGGGCAACATCTAATAAAAAAGGTCTGATAATCTCCAATTCTATAAAACTATCATTAGTTAATACAACTACATTATTTTGCGAAAAATTAACTCTATCTCTAATTTCTTTTGTTGCTTTTATAGTAAATGTTAGTGCTGCTATTATTTTATGATCTTTGATATCTTCAGATAAAATTTTTTCGATTTTTTTTATGATTGTATAAGTTTTTCCTGATCCAGCACTTGCTGAGATAACGGTATTTCCATTATTAATTATTATGCTATCACGAATATTTTGATCACTAATATTTTCTATACTAGACATTATTTTCAGTCAACTCCTTCAATGCAAAAAATAATGAATGATTAAAAATCGCATTACAATCTTCGTCTGTCAATGCATCTATAAGAGTAATCATATTAACAAGCTTTTTATCTTGCAAAAAAGCGATTGGGTCTTTAGCAGGAAATGTTTCATGCATCCGCGTTTTTATTGCTTGATAAAGATCATGTTCTAAATCAATCTCTGATAAAAATATTTTTTCTGTATTAAAACTAGCTAATAAATCTTTTTCCTTTTTAAAAATCATTAATTTGTTATGTTTTAAAATTTCACTTTTTACTTCATTGCTAATTTTCTCTCCATCAGATAATACAGGAAAATCAATAGTTATATTATCTATGTTTGGTTTACCTATCAATTTTAAACATCTATTTATTCCTAATAAATTATAGGCTCCATTCCTTAATAATTGTAAGTCGTTATCTGTCTTTACAATCGTCTCAATTTTAAGCCCTTTTAAGGTGTCTACATAAGGTTTGAAATCTATTCCATCTACTTCAAGTATATATCCTCCATAAACTTCAAAATCTGGTTTAACAGTAGTCAAAACTTTTTCAAAAAGAATTTTTTCAGAAGGTCCTTCAACTAGTAAAACAGTATCTGCAAACAAAGCGGCTGCAAGAGAACGGTTTAATTTTCTTTTTACCTCTTTATACTTATCATCAATTATATATATATAGGATGAAGAGTTGGTTTTATTTTCAGAATATATTCTTATCAAAGATGCATTGTCCATTTCGTATAATAACTCTGAGGAGTGAGTCGTCAAGAAAAAATAATTATAGATTTTGTTACTAAAAAGTTGTTTTGAAAAAGCTATTTGCATTGATCTATGCAGGCTATTTTCAGGTTCTTCTATTAAATAAATTATTATTTTATTACCTGTACTGATTTTCATAATGTAATTTAAGAGAGAATATGAGAGCAATTTTTTCCTTCCATCACCAGAAGTAGGATATAATTCTGTATCATCTTCTCTTTTTATATATGGTATTAGATCATTAAAATAACCATTTATTGCCATTTCTGATTTTAATTCGATAGTTACTTTATCGTCTTTCAACAATTTATATTCTGATGTAATTTCTTTTTGAAATGTAGTTACTAAATCCATACTACTTATATTAGAGTTTAATTCATCACTTAATTGTTTAAGTCTATTTTCTATTTCTTTGTCATTATCAGACAACTTAATCTGATCAAATAATTTTTTTTTATGTTTAAGAAATGTTTTTTGCAAATCAATAGTTGGATCTACATACACTACTTCAAATAATTTATCTATTTCATTCCATATACCTCTTTGCGGTATTTCTTGTAATTTTTCAATATCATTTCCCCAATAAAGTTTAGATTCATTAAAATATTCTGAATTATTATACTGACCTTGAAGTTGAAAATAAAAGTCAGTTAAATTAGCACTATTCCTAGCGCCTGCTACTTTTGCTATAATGTGTTGTGTTTCAACGTTTGTGTCAAAATGCTCTAAAGAAACTGATAATGTAATTTTAATAGTTTTAGTAGTATCATTTCTAAAAAAATCAGTTTTCATAAATCCTTTATTCCTAATTTCTCTATCTAGCAAAAATCTGAGTGCATATATTAAATTAGTTTTACCAACATCATTCATACCAAAAACTACATTTTGGTTTTTCAAATCTATATTTATTTTCTCGAAATTACGAAAGTTTTCAATTTCTAATTTTTTTAACTCCATATTATTAACCTCCTTAAAATTTAATTTGCTTTCTTACTTTCCTTCACCCTCAAAATCATCTCAACCAGTTCCTCACGATCAACTAATCGAACATTATTCGACCTCGCCAAAGTCCTTGCTTGCGGAGTATACCTACTATTCGTTACAACCCAACCTGCCGAAGCTTTGTAATGCGCAATCGCTCCATACACTTCCTGCACTGCTTTCAACCCTACATTCTTGCTATACCGCTTCGCTTGTACCACAATCCGCTTGCCATCTTTGTTCAATACTAGATCTGCCCCATAATCACCTTGCGCCTGAGTCACTGTTGCATTGTATCCTTGAAGCTTGAATAGTTGACCTAAATAATGCTCGAACTGATCGCCTGACATTTTGTCGATCTCTGCTATGCCTGATCTTCTTAATTTATTGATTCTCGCCTGATTGATTGAGTAGCTAATCAGTGCAAATACAATAATGCCTAATACAATAGCAACAACACCTACTGCAATACTTTTAGCAAAATAACTAACGCCTATTCCCCCGAATATGATCAGTCCACCGATTGCATTGGCAGATTCTTGCTGTTGCTTCTTTTTGCTCTTTCTACGTGCCATGTGTAACTCTCCTTTGAGAATGATCTATACTTTTTTAGGATTTGAATCGTTGTTGCTTCTTCTGTTCTACTACATCACTTGCTTCGACAACCTTTTCCTCAAGCCACCCTGCAAATCCCTCCACCTTGCTATAACTCAAGAACAACCAATCCATCGCTCTCGTCATCCCAATATAAAATAACGATACTTCTCGCTCTGGATGTTCTTCTAGCTTGAATGGCATACTGTCGACATTGACGATAAAAACCGCTTTGAAGTCTAGTCCTTTAGAGCTGTCGAGTGTAGATAGCTTGACGGCTTCTTGGTGGCGTTCGAATGTGCGTTTGGATGCTGTATTTTCGGTGAACCAGTTGTATGGAATTTCATGCTTGGATAGTTCTTTTTTTAATACGTCTATATAAGAGTACGAATAGCGCTTTTGCACCCGATACAGGACAGCCATTTCGGCGTAAGGTACTTTTTTCTGCTCATGTAATATCTTCATCTGCTGGGCGACCCATTGTACTTCTTCTGCAAATGAAGCGCAGTGCTTGATCTGTGGCTCTATCCCTTTACGCTTGGTGCTTTGCGGTGGGATAATCTCTACCCCTTCTATACTTGTGCCTTCTTTGACCTTTTCCCCTAAGCTCGAATGGGTACGATAGAAGTCCCATGCGAAGTTGACGATCTGAGCGGTGTTGCGGTAGTTGATACTGAGAATTTTGGAGCGTCCACGGAAGTCGAGTCCGGTGTTCTGGCTCAGACTGGTTTTGCGTTTGTAAATATTTTGCGCTTTGTCTTCGACCAGTAATAACGATTGGGTCTCCGGGTTAAGCACCTTACTTAGCAATTCTAGCCATGACGGTTCGAAGTCTTGTCCTTCGTCGATCAAGATCGCATCGTATTGCGGTAAGATCGTCTCGCCACGATTGATCTTTTCCAGATAAGATTCGATCAGTTCGTCTTTGATACGCATCGTGCTCCACAGCCATTCATGGAATGTAGCAATCTGTAGGTTGGATGACTTCTCTATAGAAGGTGTAGCTGATGAATTCGTCTGACTGTTAGCAAAATCGAACAAATCTTCCGGTTCTTCGAGCATCCGATCAATCTGACTGCGAATCACTCTTGATAATGGAATGCCATAACAGAGGACAAGAATTTTCCAATGTGGATGGTCTTTGATTAACATCTTCGCTCTAGCGGCTAGAATTAAAGTCTTGCCACTACCTGCTACACCGCGTATTAATCGATTCTTATCTCCCAACTGTCTGGCAAGTGATTCCTGATGCAAGTCCATCGCTTGAATATTATGAAGCGATAGTAAGAGTTGGTCTTGATAATAAGCAGGCTCTCGATATTCTGCACTAATCCGTACTTCGGGAAATAGATGATAGCGAATCGCTTTGATATCTTCGTCCGTCAGCATCTGATTCATATGAAAAGGGGTATCGAACATATTGGTAATGCGCTCTAGTAGATGATCTGCGGTGCAATTCTCATCTTCGAGGTCTATTTCTTCTCGTGTGAGCATATATCTAGGGTCGATCACCCGATGTAGACTATGCTTGACGATATGAGTCTGCTTGAGACGGGTAAAACAACTCCATGTCCATAGCGGAACTTGAGGTTATTCGCATACACGCCACTTTGTTGTGTAAGATTCTGATCTTTTTTAAGCTTATTATTGATTCGAAAAGCATAGTCTCTTGCTTGGAGTAGCGGATTTTTGACCGTTTCTACCGATCCTGTTCCTTTTTGGGTATGTAGCTGCCATTCATGAGTATTGAGTTCGTAGAGGGTATTTTCGGTGTAGTCTTTCACTTCTAACACCAATAGTCCAAGATCCGGGCCGATAATGACGTAGTCCGGTCGTCTGCCACCGATCTCTGGTTCGTAGTAGACAATATAATCGTCTGGAAGATGTTCTTTGAGCGTTTGAAATAAAAGGCGTTCGCCTGCGGTTGCTTTTCTCGGGATGGTGTCTGGAATCGTATATGCCATAGTTGTGTTCTCCTTAGTGCAGGCAGAAGATGTACGAGTTAGAGTCCAGTTCTTCTGGAAATCTGCGATAATTTTGCTTTAAAATGAAATATTTCAAATTAACTAGGTCTTAGGTAGCGTATACATTTACCTATATCATACTTCGTTTGACTCATATTGGAAATACTTTTTTTCAAGATAATGGATTTAAACCAAAAAAGCAGGGCATCTTCCATCATAAAATGGAAAAGCCTGCTTTTATTAGGTCTGTTGGTAGCGATCTTCTTTAGTTGCTATATGCTTTAATTCTGTTTTTCTATTGGAGATACAAGTATTCTTTTTAAGCTAGTGACTCTAATCGATATACGACACATCCGTGTGGTGGAAGTTCTATTTCCCATTGTTCTTGTACGGTTAATTGTTCTGTAGGTTGCCATAGATTATGCAGATTCACCGGTACTGTTATATCTAATAAAGATAGATCCAATGTTACGGTATTCTGCTCTTCTCCTGCATTAAATAGAGCGATATAGCGGTTATGTGTTCCATCTTCCTCCGCTACCCAGATGATTCGATCTTGCTCATCCCGAGAAAGTTGATAGGCTTGACGGCTCTTATGATTCATTTCTAAAATCAGCGGATTGTTCAGCAATGACAATGTCCATTCATCGTTATCCCGTAATTCTCCTCCGAACATTAATGGCGAACGGAAAATCGACCACAGTGTCATCATAGTACGCTGTTCATCAGGTGTGAATCGTGTCCAGCGATCTGCTCCGCCTCCATCTACAGAGCGAATACCGATATGACCGAGTGGCAACATATCACAATCCGGCCAAGAACCTTCGCCTACATACGGTGACCATTTCTCACACCGTTCGAACATGGCATATAATAATGACCAGATATCCCAGAAGTCATCGGTAACACGCCACATATTCGCATGGTCTCTTAATTGTTGTTGGTATTGTAATGGCGCTGGCCCTGGAGATAGACTGAGTACCATCGGACGACCACACTGATCAATTGCGCGACGAATTAGTTCAATTTCTTCCAGATGAGTATCATACAGACGTGAAGCCGCAATATCATCGACTTTGACAAAATCGACTCCCCACTCTGCATACATTTCAAATAATGAATTGTAATATTGTTGTGCTCCTTCTTGCGAAGCATCTACCCCGTACATATCTGTATTCCAAGGACAGATAGAATTAGGATGTGCAATCTGTCTGGCGGTGATGTGTGTTCCTTTGATCGCTGTATTCTGATGCACCGCTTGTCTTGGAATACCACGCATAATATGTATACCGAACTTCAATCCTAATTGATGTACCCGATCAGCTAACAGACGGAATCCTTGACCATCTTTACTGGAAGGAAAGCGATTGACTGCTGGAATTAATCGGGAATAGTTATCCATTTCTAATGGCTCAAACTTGCGATACGCTGAGGATACAGCACCTGCTTCATACCACTGAATATCCACTACAATATATTCCCAACCATGCTCTTTGAGATGAGTAGACATATACTCGGCATTGCCTATAATTTCTTCTTCTCGTACAGCGGCTCCATAACAATCCCAACTATTCCAGCCCCGGGGTGGATATTGTGCCCATAGATGATGTTCCATATTGGATCTCCTTTAGATATATCTATTTTGGAATAATATGCTGTATTTATTTTAAACTTTTTTTGGAAACGGTTGCAATAAATAATATATATATTAACCTACATTATTTATAATTTTATAATCATTTTGCATTATTAATTCTTACAACAACGGATACACGATATTATATTTTGAAATAAAATGTATTTGATTAATTTGAAATATATAACTATTAAAACATTTATTAGTTTTTTAATTATTTATTAGCAATTTTATTTTTTTTAATCTGTAAGACCTAAATATATAGCGAATTTTGTCGATATAGGTATTACGTTATATGTTTAAACAATGATGAGGAGTGAAATAATGCGTATTAATATTCAAACTAAATTATTAGTCGGCTTTTTTAGCGTGATTCTATTACTGGTATTGGTTAGTCTTTTATCACTATTCAGTATGAATACGTTAGGATCGCAAGCCAAGCAAATTGATAGCAAATGGATGCCTAGTGTAAGCACAATGGGTATGATGAATGGTGATATCTCTGATGTACAGCGTCTAGTCCTGAACATGGCGATCGAAAATGATCCAGAACGAATTACTAAAATTAACACTACATTAGATGAATTGTTAAAACGGATCGAAACCGAACGTGTACAATACAAAGCATTGATTCAATCGGATGAAGAATCCAAATTATTTGAAACATTCAACACCAATTATGATCAATTTTTAACAACCTTTCCTGCCTTAGTTGATGCGGCTAAAGGCAATGATATGGATAAAACACGCGAATTGCATCGTGCTTCTTATGATGCCTGGTATACTGCTAATGACACAATTGCTAAATTGATTGCTTATGATAATGAACAAGCAGGTATTTTGACAGATCAATCTGTAAAATCAGCAACTTCTGCAAGCACGAACATTATTATTTTAAGTATTATCGCTGTTGTTATTGGTATCGTAATTGCTTATCTTATTGCTAGATCTATTTCCCGTCCTGTGAAACAAATTCAACAAGCGGCTGAACGTATCTCTGCTGGTGATCTAACAGGCGAAGCGATCATTATTCGTAATAAAGACGAAGTCGGTCTACTGGCTGTTGCTTTCAATCAAATGGTAGCGAATCTTCGTAGCTTGCTTGAATCTGTAGCTGCTACTTCTGAATTGGTTGCTGCTTCTTCAGAGCAATTAACAGCAAGTAGTGAGCAGAACAAACAAGCATCTGAACAAATTGCTGAGACGGTACAAGAAAGTGCTAATGGCGCTGCTACTCAAGTTGATATTGCTACCAAGTCTGCTCAAGCGATGCAAGAAATGGCGATCGGTGTAGAGCAAATTGCTGTTCGTGCACAGACAGTATCCAGTTCAGCAACCGAAGCAGCAAGCAAATCGTCTAATGGTAACAAAGCGATCCAACAAGCAGTCAATCAAATGGATTCGATTCAGACTTCGCTACACTCGTTAGGTTCTGTCGTGAAAGAATTAGGAAGTCGTTCACAAGAAATTGGAAATATCACTAAAGTCATTACAGGTATTGCTACACAGACCAACCTACTTGCTTTGAATGCTTCCATTGAAGCGGCTCGTGCAGGTGAAGCAGGTCGAGGATTCGCTGTCGTTGCTGATGAAGTCGGTAAATTAGCAGAACAATCTTCTCAATCGGCGAAGCAAATTATTGAACTGGTTACATTTATCCAGAAAGATACAACCGATGCCATTGATGCGGTAGAATTGAATAATCTTGAATTTGATAAAGGATTGGCTTCTGTATCGATTGCAGGTGAAGCATTCCGCGATATTTTACAGGCTGTCAATCAAGTTGCTGGTGATATTGAAGAAGTCTCCGCAGGCGCAGAACAATTATCAGCAAGCACGACTGAGATTGTCCAGTACTCCAAACAGATCAATCATATCGCTCAAGAATCTTCTGAAGGTATGCTAAGTGTATCTGCGGCTACGCAAGAACAATTAGCTTCTATGGAAGAGATTACATCGTCATCGTCTTCTCTAGCACAGACAGCAGAACAACTTCATAACGAAGTTAGCGCATTTAAAGTGTAATATTTTAGCTTACTTGTGTTACTAGCTTTATAACAAATAGACAATACCCCTTATCCTTTTATGATCAGAAGATCGCATATAAAGGATAAGGGGTATTTTGGTATATCATTGTGTACCATGTGTAAAGATAATAACTTGAATTTACATTTTGATCTTTTTCGTTTTTTTACCATGATCATCTAGAGTAGAGAGCTTTCCTTCTGCTCGCTCCATTTCTATAATCTTTTCCGCCAAAATCTTACTGGAGTTCGCCAGTACTGCCATTTTGAGCGAAAGATTACTTAACATTTCTTGTTCTGTCGTAGTCGTCTGACCGAGCAATCTGCTTTCGGCTTTGGCTTGTTCCATCGTATAACTGGATGCTTGCTCTTGTTCTGTCACAAAGTGATCATACACTTCAGCAAATGTTTTGGTCTGTAATTGAAATTCGATAATACCTTGTATGACTGCTAAAGGTAATACAGGTTTGAGGGTACACAGCATCATCAAGTAAGCAATATGCGTACGGGAATAGCGCTTTTTGATCGTAGGTGGAATAATGCCCTGTTTGACATAATTGTTGATCATAGAGGGTGAGATTAACTTGCCTGCACTCTCCCCGGGGAATTTGTGAAAATGCTTTTCTAATAAAGCGACGACCTGATCCATATATAAATCAATGTCAGGAATCTGCTCCCATCTGGGAAACTTATAAGCCACTTTCTCTTTACCCCATGCCTCTAATTCTTGAGCTAGTTTGTCTTCCATTATGTATTCCTCCTTGAGCTGAGCATGTATGATAAGATTCATTGTCTGTAATTTGTGTTTATGATTGTATATAGTTATAATAACTATATCATAAAGTTATTAGTTTTATATGTTAAAATTTTAATAAAATGAATATAGCATTTTTAGTATATTCTATCTCTGTGTAAAGAAAGAGTGGTTTGGATGAAATCAATTGCTTGGGTGACAGATAGTACAGCTATGATCGATACTGATTTTGCAGCAGAACATCATATTTATATTGTACCTTTACGTCTGATTGTGAACAATGAAGCGTACAAAGAAAATGTTGAAATTACAGCAGAACAATTTTATGAGAAAATGCGTCAAAACGAAAGTGTAGGTAGCTCACAGCCACCGATTGGCGAATTTATGGAATTATACGAATCTATTAAAGATAAATATGACGATATTATCGTGATTCATTGTTCTTCTGAATTAAGTGGTACGTATCACACTTCACTACAAGCGGCTGAAATCACTGAAACTTCTGTGATCGGGATTGATTCCAAAGTCGGCGCTTTTCCTTTACGTGAAATGGTTATGCAAGGAGTCAAATGGCAACAACAAGGCGATACGGCTCTGGAGATCAAAGCCAAAATCGATATGATTATTGAAAATATGGACTTTTATCTGATTCCAGCAAGTCTTTCTCAATTGCATCGTAGTGGACGGGTATCCGGTACTCAATTGGTGATCAGTCAGTTACTACGTATCCACCTCCTATTGCGTTTTGTAGAAGGTAAAATTATTGTAGAAGACAAAATTCGTACTTTCAAAAAAGCCAAACACAAACTGATGGATATTCTCAAAAAAGATATCGATCTGGTCAAAAGTGTATGTATTATGCACGCTAATAATATTGAAGAAGCATTTCAAATGGAGAAAGAAATCAGTGTATTTGCTCCGCTACTCAAAATTGAAATTGCTCCCTTTATTCCTGTTGTCGGTGTTCATGCTGGTGAAGGTACAATGGCATTAGCATGGATTCGTCAAAATTAAATACTATTTAACACATTCATTCTATATATAAAGGATTACCTATAGATCTCATCAAAAAGCAACTTGTAGCTATATGCTACAGGTTGCTTTTTTGTTGTCTGAAATCATCGGGTGGCATTTATAAATATCGAATCAGATGATCTAAAAATGAATAATGACTCTGACCATATCTTTTTTTGACTATTCTTCACAATTACAGCTTCTACCTGTGATTTATTAAATTGAAATGTAAGCATTTGCAATTAGAACCTTAAGAACTATATCTTAAGCACTAAAATTTACAAAATTGTCTAATATATAAAAAGAAATTGTCGATATAGATAAAGTTGAATGCGTTACACATTACATATTGGGGGACAATATTATGAAACGTTTGCGTGTTGGTAAAGTCAAAATGAGTATACAGACCAAATTGTTAACTGGCTTTCTGAGTGTGATTCTTTTGTTAGTCATAGTAAGTTTACTTGCTCTAACAAGTACACGAAGTATGGGTAATCAAGCAGTCGATGTAAATACAAAATGGATGCCAAGTGTTACTTTATTAGGAACACTTAACGGGGATGTGTCCGATCTAGAACGTCTATTGCTCAATATTATTGTAGAAAATAATCAAGATGAAGTTGCCAAGCTTAATCAAGATTACGAGACATTACTGAAAAAAATTCAAACAGAACGTACTGCTTATGAAAAGTTAATCGAAAGCGATGATGAACAACGACTGTATCAACGCTTCTCTACACAATATGAAGCGTATATTAAAGTTTCACCTAACGTGCTTAATGCAGGTCTGAATAATGATTTGAATAAAGCGATTGCTTTGCACCGTAATGCGTATGCTTTCTGGTATACGGCTAATTCTACTATTGCAGAATTGGTAGCTTATGATAACAAACAAGCTACTCAACTTACAGATGAATCGGTAAGTACATCGCAGACAGCAAGTTTTAACATTATTTTGTTAAGTGTAATCGCTATTATTGTTGCTTTGGCTATTGCTTTCCTTATTGCTCGTTCGATCTCCAAGCCTGCTAGATCACTACAAAAAGCAGCTGAACAAATTGCTGCCGGTGATCTGACTGGATCTGATTTGATTATCAAAAACAAAGATGAAATCGGTTCATTAGCGGTGTCATTTAATGATATGAAGCACAATTTGCGTCAGGTGATCGAATCGGTCGCTTCTACCTCCGAGTTGGTCGCTGCTTCTTCAGAACAATTAACAGCAAGTAGTGAACAAAATAAACAAGCGGCTGAACAAATCGCGGAAACGGTACAAGAAAATGCAGTCGGTACAGCCAAACAAGTCGATATTGCCAACAAGTCTTCTCAAGCGATGCAAGAAATGGCGATCGGTGTAGAACAAATTGCGGTTCGTGCACAGACAGTATCTAACTCTGCTGTCGATGCGGCAAGCAAATCTTCGGATGGGAATCATGCTATCCAACAAGCGGTATCACAAATGGATTCGATTCAACAATCGCTACATTCTCTAGGTTCTGTAGTAAAAGAATTAGGTAGTCGCTCTCAAGAGATTGGTAATATTACCAAAGTAATCACTGGCATCTCTTCGCAAACGAATCTATTGGCGCTGAACGCTTCGATTGAAGCCGCTCGTGCAGGCGAAGCAGGTCGAGGATTCGCTGTCGTTGCTGATGAAGTCGGCAAATTAGCAGAACAATCTTCCCAATCAGCGAAGCAAATTATTGAATTGGTCGCTTTTATTCAAAAAGATACATTAAATGCGATTGAAGCGGTTGATTTAAACAATCGTGAATTTGATAAAGGGATGGCTTCTGTCGCAATTGCAGGGACTGCTTTCCAGGATATTTTACAAGCAGTTAATCAAGTAGCAAGTGATATTGAAGAAGTATCTGCTGGTGCAGAACAAATGTCTGCAAGCACGACTGAAATTGTAGAGTACTCCAGACAGATTTCTCATATCGCTCAAGAATCGGCTGCTGGTATGTTAAATGTATCTGCTGCTACACAAGAGCAGTTAGCATCGATGGAAGAAATTAATGCCTCCTCTTCTTCGCTAGCAGAGACGGCTGAACAGTTACACAGCGAAATGAATGAGTTCAAAATTTAACTCGGGACAAACTGTACCTGCACTACGCTAAAATAGATATTCCAACCTATAGATCAAAAAGCCCACATTACTCTAAAATGAAAAGGATTGCTTTTCTTTAAAGAGCTGGCGGGCTTTTTGATGTCTACTTGTATTGGCTATTCGTAGTAAGATAAAATAAAGAATATCTATAGTTAGAGGTTAGCAGAAAAAAGTAACAAAAGTAGCTTTACCACCGATATATACAATAAGCACTTAGCAGACCAGAAATTTAAAAATAAGGACAGTACATTTTATAATTATGCGTTATAACTAAGCAACTTCGTCAATTATTCTGAATCAGGAGGAATGGTAGCTATGAGCACATCCAAAAAAGATTCTTCTCAACCATCTAACTCTCGCCTACATACAGAACAACCTTCTCTATCTCAAATGTCTCATACCTCTACTCTTACAGACGAGGAAGATGTACTAGAAGCCAAACGAATGCAATCACGTTTTCCCTGGTTGGATGCTCGCTTATTAGTCGTTGTGGGCTTTACTTCGGTAGTTATGCTGATCCTATTGATCGTTCCGATGCCTACGCAAAGCACGTATACCACTGCTAATTCATGGGGCAAATTAGAACCTTTTCACCAGTATCAAAGTGATGTTATCCAGAACCTGAGCTTAATATCTGCTATCAAGCACAACTATATCCAATACGTAAATGAGAGCGCTGAAAAAGACGGATATATCGTTACTGTCAATGCTGTGACCGCTGATGAAAATCAATTGATTCTCCTTTATACCGCCAAAAGCTTAAATGGACAAGAAATATACGGGATGAACAGTGTCAAATTAAGCAGTATCGCTACAGGCAAGCCTCTGGGTCATTCACGCAATAATGGAACTCATGACGCTGATAGTGAAAATGTATTTCGTGGCACAACCACTATTCGCTTGAAATCAAGAGAACCTTTCCCGCAAGAAATTGCCGCCAAATTCCAAATTGCTTCTGTAGATGATGGTAGATTAAGCGATCCAGTAACCAATACTAGCACAGAAGATATGCATTATTCTCCTACCCTGCTGATTCATTTCTCATTAGCCGGTCAATTCAAACGACCTGAGACTGAAATTGTCTATCCGAACCATATTATTCAATTAGGAGATCACAAAGTTGCTCTGACCAGAGTAGAAATGTCTCCTTTAGAGATGCGTGTTCGCTTTACATCAGATCAGCCCTTTGAACCGTATAACACCAAAAAATCATGGGTAGAAGCGACAGGCATTATTGCAGGTGAAGGCGATCAAGCAGTGCTGTTACGGGCGTTAAATCGAAAAATGGCTTTCGATGATCCGAACAGTTATGAATATATCTTTTACAGCAATTTACTCGATCAACCCAAAACACTGCAATTGCAAGTCGTTATCCGAGAAGCTGATAATATTGGAGATACTCAGCTTATACAAATCAAATAAGCATCAAATTATGTAACTGCTGGCGGTGTCCAGCGGTTACTTTCGCTTGTCTGCGGATAATCGATTCCATGTGGATAAGACAGTAATTCTATCAATGTTCCCCACGGCGCACGTCCATACACAAATAAATGCCCTTCTCCCTTTTCCTCATTAGGTAATGGATTAGGAGAAGACAGCAAAATGCCACCCGCCGATTCAAAATGACGGATAGCTGCTGGCATATCATCTACATATAACGCTATATGTTGAATACCATAATCTACTGCTAATGCGGGAGAGCGCTGTTCTGTATTTTCAAATTGGAACATCTCGATACTTGCCCCCTGACCGATCTGAATCAGTCGCATATGACGCACTTTAGCGCCTTGTGGCAATCCTAACTTCTGCTCAGTCTCTGCGCCTTCTTGAGCAGGCTGTTGAGGGGTGAGCGTATCATAACAAATCGAAGCTCCAAATGCTTGCTTAAAAAACCGAGTCGCTTCTTCGATATCGGGAACGGTTAGACCGATATGATCGATACCTCGTATAGATCGATAATCTTGATGTGTATATTGAGATGATGCAGACATATGTATCCTTCCTTTCTAAATAACAACAGATTGGATATGATGCGTATGTCTTTTTTTACACTTGTTTTCTGAAAATTAAACGGTAGATCCTAATGCTTTTTTCAATAATAACGGTGAGCTTACTGGTGAAGTGATAATTCCAGCAGATAACGCCTGACATTCGTGAAAAGCAAAATGCTGACAACCACGACAACGTTCTAGATCAAGATACCCCAGCGCTTTATTAATCGCAATACCTGTCCGCTCATAGAAATGCTCTGCTCCAATCATCGTATACAAGCCTGTTTTGTGTAACAATTCAAGTGGTTGGTGCTGGATACCAGATACAATCACTATGCCACCGTACGATTGTACTTTACGCACTAAGATTGTCAGGTTAGCATCTCCTGTTGTATCAATCATCGGGACTCTACCCATGCGAAGCAATACGATCCGAGGTTGATTCGCAATAGCTTCATCTATCGCTTGTTCGATCAGATGGGTACTACCGAAAAAGAGTGCTCCTTCAATTGTGTAGATACTAATCTGCGGGCAATCATGATTTTCAGTAACCATATGACTTTGTACTTGCTGATTCACAGCTTCTGGATCAGGGAGTACTTTGGTTATCGTTAATCCTTGACTCATTCGTTTGACAAACAATATAACTGCTAACAACAATCCGACTTCAACAGCAGTCGTCAGATCAGCAAATACGGTCAATATAAATGTGATCGCCAAGACGAGCGAATCACTTGTTTTGATTTTCAAAATATGCATAAAATGCTTACGTTCACTCATATGCCATGCTACTAACATTAAGATCGGAGCCATACTAGCAAGCGGAATATTGGATGCATAAGGAGCAAATAACACCAATACAAGTAAAACCACAATCCCATGTACTACACCGGAGATAGGCGATACAGCGCCATTTTTGATATTCGTAGCTGTCCGAGCGATCGCTCCTGTAGCTGGAATACCGCCAAATAAAGGAGTTATCATATTGGCGATTCCTTGCCCGATCAACTCTCGATTACTGTTATGACGTGTGCCTGTCATCCCATCAGCAACAACGGCTGATAACAAAGACTCTATACTGCCTAACATTGCAATCACTAATGCCGGGCGAATCAAAAAAGTAATTTTATCCCATGTTAAATCTGGAATATGAAAATGAGGAAGCGCTCCTGAGATCGCGCCAAATGAAGATTCGATAGTAGCCACTTTGCCTTGAAAAAACAGCACAGCCACCCCTGTCGAAATCAATAATCCGATCAATGAACCTGGCACTTTAGGGAAAAAGCGTGCGGTTACTATCATAGCTACAAAACAGGTCAATCCGGTGATAAGGCTGTATATATTAAATGTGTTCAGATGAATAACGATTTCACGCATATTCGAGAAAAAATCTTCATGTTTGGCAAGTCCACTCAATCCTAAAAAATTGGCGATCTGTCCGCCAAAAATAGTGACAGCAATACCTGCGGTAAATCCTATCGTGACCGGTCTTGGGATAAAGGCAATCAATTTGCCTAATCGACACAATCCCATAATAAGCAAAAAGACACCTGCCATAAAACCAGCAATCAATAAATTTTCATATCCATATTGCATCACTACAGCGAATAATATAGGAATAAATGCACCTGTCGGCCCACCGATTTGAAATTTGGAACCTCCACACAAAGAAATGATTATACCTGCGATGATCGTTGTATAGATTCCATATTCAGGCTTAACTCCTGAAGCAATAGCAAAAGCCATCCCGAGTGGAATAGCGATAATACCTACGATCATGCCTGAAATCAAATCTTTGCGTAAACTATTGCGGTTATATCCAGCAAATCTTCCTGTCCACTTCATTTGTCTACCTTCTTTTTGCATATTTTAATATTTAATTTCAAATATCTGATTATTTGAATATACAGAGATAGTACGCCTGCATACAGATTGTGTCAATGATATTTTATGCACATCAAAAAAAGTATCCCTTATTCATAAGAGATACTTTGATTGTGTATAGACAATTGTGGTTTGGAAATGATCTATTTATCGTAAACAGGTGCGCTTATTTTATTTCTCAAGATGTCTGCTTGCTTCAGGTTCATTGCGCATGCCTTCCAATAAAGAAATCGCGTCTACCAGATGATTATCAAAAATGCGCTTGGCTACTGCTAACAATTCTTGAATAAGCGGATCACGTAGTGAATAGATTACCGATGTGCCTTCTTTGATTCCTTGCACTACATTTTTGCTACGTAATATCGACAGTTGTTGAGAAACAGCAGATCCTTCTGATCCGACAATCGTTTGCAATTCATTGACTGTCTTATCTCCTGTACAAAGTGCTTCTAAAATCTGAATCCGCATCGGATGGGCTAAAGCTTTGAAGAAATCAGCTTTGAATTGCTGTATATTTTGATTCATGAATCCATACCCCTTACTGTATTATCTTCAACAGATACGGATATCATAACACAAAATAATCATCATACCACCAGATGCCCCCGCTTCTCGGCTAGACCAATCGTTGCTGTCATGCCTGAATTGAATTCCAGAAAGTCACTTTCTACGCCATCACTAAAGATTACACCATTTTCAGGCATCTGCGATACAATGCGCAATGGCTGTTGTTCGTGAATCTGTCCAAAAACACATTCGGTAGAAGTGGTACGGCTAGGAAATGGTTCTCTCACTGTAAAATACAACTGTGGTGTATCCCATGCCAATGAAGTATAAGTGGAGCTGTGAGTCTCTTCATACTGCATGCTACCTGTTATCTGCTGATAGCTTTCACTGTGTACAATACCGTTTGCTCCTGCAAGAACACTTTTGAACCAACCTGTTGCACCCATCCCTGTCGATACAATAATGCCACTTGAAGATTGTTGCTCGGTATGCCCTGCTAACTGCAATTGATAACGAGCCGAGACATGTGTTTTGCGCCCGATAAATAAATCATTTACACCGTATAGCGTCTGTCCGTCGTTCAATTCTGCTTTGGCTAACATCACTTCTTGGATCGCGCGGCGACGATTCAGTACATCTGGTACCACCTGAATCAGATCACGAACTTGAAAAGGAAGCAAAATCCCATCCCAGCGTAGTGGATCAGGATTTACACCGATTAACGGCTGATGCGTAACATACTTCATCGTATTCGCAACCAATCCATCTTGCCCGAGCACCACTACAATATCATCTTCACCAAAAATAAAATTCGGTACATGTTCACGCTCTAACAGTTGCACTCTTCCGATCGTTTGTAACACAAGCATCGATTGTTCTACAGCATGACGATAATTCTGATCTTCTTGTATATAGTCGGTAAAATCAACACCCAGACGCTCAATATAAAATTGTGCTTGCTGGATCGTATTGTAACGAACAATTAATTCTTCTAATCGTGTTTTACGCTTGACGAGTACAATTTTATTTTCGCTTATACGGCTATTCATCTATTCCGACCTCCTTGCTGTTGTTGATGGTTATTTGATTCTGATAATAGTCCTTGCAATAGATCCGGTGTGATATTCAATTGTCCGATACGACCTGCATTTTCAGCTAATCCCTGGAAAGCAATCGCGATCAATTTATCAGGATTCATGCCCATATTCGCCATCGATTGTAACAATGCAGGATTAACGCCTTCAAGCGACTTCATTACCGCAGACATTTCGTAGGCTTTGGCATCGGCTTGTGCTTTGGAATTGGCAATCGATAGTTCTGTTAATTGCTGTTTCTTTTCTTCCATCATCGTATCGAATTGCAATTGTTCTTCTTTGATCTCATTCTTTTTCACACTTACTGAACGCTCAGCATCTAATTGAGTTTCCCGAATTTGTTTTTTCTTGGTTTCTACTGCAATTTCGGTATTCAATTCATTTTCTTTGACCCGTCGTTCTTGTTCAATCGAGGCATTACGGCGTTCATATAGAGCATCATCCGCATTGCGTAGAATCTGCTCACGTGCTTGTGCTTCTAACGCTCTCATCGTTTCTTTATTAGGCAAAATCGCCAAAACAGAGAAGCCCATCAATTCGATGCCTAACTTTTCTAATTCAGCATTTTGCATAATTTCGCGTGTAATACTTTGAGCTAAACGTTCACTGGATTGAATCGCTTCTCGCAGTGGCATTTGCTCCAGATGTTTTTTGGTTAATACTTTGGCAATATTGATCACCCGTTGAGCCAGTTTGTTCGGATCATCTGAAATATATTGATTTTTGCGTAAATTGTACGTGTAATTTAAAATTTGAGTGGTTTTGCGGTAATCCACAATCCGGTATGTCAATTGCCCTTGTACGGTTACCGTCTGATAATCATTCGTTATTTCTTCAAATATAAAAGGAACATCTATCGACGATACCGGTACTACGATCACAGAAGTAGTCGGTGCATAATAGCGGAAAGATAAGCCAACTCCTTCTTTTACTATTTTGCCATTTCTTACTTTCATCACATATTCACTGGGTTGAAATTTGACGAAGCGAAATCCAAACATAATCACTCTCTCCTTTGTTATTTCCTTTTTGTTAATAACAATATAGCACGCTATTTTGATATTTACAATATGATAATAACAATTTGTTAATTATTATTAGATTACGATCATTTCAAATCATGTTACACTAAACGTAAAATATCGACATCTCGTGATATTGCTGTTATTACTATTGTTACAGACATCCATCGGATGCTATGTATTAGAAAAGGAGTGCTGGCATGATATATCGTCCTCTTCAGCCGCCTAAGTTACAATCTCATTTACAGAATGATTATTATCATTATCAGGAATATGCTCCACAACCGGTATTGCAATCTACAGTAGCTTGTTACTGGTCGTCTACTTTTCAAGTATCTTCTACTATTCTGCCTCATACTTCTGCTTATCGTATTATTCCAGATGGATGTATAGATATTATTTTTGATCTGGATGCTATCTCTGTAACTCAAGGGGCTTTTGTCTCTTCATGGATGTCTACGTATGAAGTTTTTCATCCTAAAGAATCTATGAATTTCTTCGGTATCCGAATGTATATTCAGTCTGTACAAGCGATTGTTGGGTATCCTATAGCTGATCTTAAGGGACAAATATTATTAGAGGAATTGTGGGGACATTCTGCAAGCACGTTCTGGGAGCAAGTGATAGATGCAACAGATACTACAATGCGGATCAATATTATCGAGCAATACTTACAACAAGCGCTATATACATATGATATTCACCCTCTCCCTGTTCATCCGTTACTAGCGCACAGCTTACAATTAATGTATGCCTATAATGGACAGATGGATCTAGCGACACTTGCTCAACAAGTACATTACAGCGAACGAACTGTACGCCGTATTTTCCAGCAAGAGTTCGGTATTCGTCCCAAAGAAATATTAGATATTATTCGCTTTCAGTCTGTTTTGCAGATGATGTATCGCTATCCGAAGTATAGTCTTGGGGAAGTAGCCATCTCTGGTGGTTATTATGACCAATCTCATTTTATTCGTCATTTTCAGCGTTATTATGGTCTATCTCCAGGGCAATTATCTGTACAGGACGTTATCCAAGCTTAGTCTGATTCTACAAAATAGATATTTAGCAGATATTCCCAAGGATATGACCGTTTTTTCCAATCTTTTTGCAGGAAGATCATTCATAATCAAACTAGATCAGAATCATAATAATGAACTGACAATAGAAGTGACTAAGAAAGGGTTGGATTAATCTATGAAATTAGCAATGAAGTATATTATTTTGTATATTCATGATGTAGAGCAGACGATGCATTTTTACAGAGATATTCTACAATTATCGGTCAAAATGCAAGTGGATACTTATGTGGAATTTGATACAGGCATGACTACGTTGTCGTTTAACACACGCCAGTCTGTACGACAAGAGATTGGACTTGAAATTGCGGAAGAGATCGCAACATCCAGTACATTTGAAATTGGATTTGTCGTCGATGATGTAGTAGCAACAATAGAACAATTGCGTCAGCAACAGGTAAACATTGTCAAAGAACCTGTGGTCAAACCATGGGGACAGACAGTCGCTTATATCGCTGATCCTGATGGACATTTTATCGAAATCTGTAGTGCGTTAGAATAACATTATCGTTGTTAACCGCTTGCAATTTGGAGTCTTATATACTGTTTATTTGATCTATCAACAACTTGTCATCAAGAAGGCGAGTTGTTTTTTTTGTACTAAAGTGATTGAAATTTTTGCGATTGCTTTATATAGTACAGGAACTTACTTTGTAAATGTGTTAATTATGCTATTATTACCCTGCAAGCCCTAATACCTACATACTCAGGATTATTTTATTATTTTCGACAAATTTCATGTTTTTTGTATACTGTATTGTTATCTTATAACCGATATAGTATTATGTACCTATATCTTAAAGACTAAAAAACAGATGTAAGGGGTGATTGTGTTGACTCTAATGGTGGATTATTGTGCGAAATGCGGTTCTATTTTCCAAAAAAATATGCGTAACTTATGCTCTTCTTGTAGTAATCAATTAGATCTGGCTTTGAAAAACTGCATGGATTACATGTGGAGATTTCCTAAAGCGACGACAGAAGCTTTAAGTGAAGCGACCCAGGTCCCTTTAGCAGAGTTGCACGATCTGATCAAACAAGGCAAATTATCTAACGGCTACAAAAATTTGACTTATCCTTGTGAATGTTGCTTGCAGCCTATTGCTCAAGGACGTCTATGCTCAGGTTGTTCTACTTCGTTCAAAGATGCTTTTCAAGCGACTCCCAAAGCACAATCTACAGTGGTACATGGTGCACCTAGCCTGAATAGTACCGGACAGAAAGTATTATTTACTTCCAAAACACGTTCATCACGACGTTAAAAGTATCGTATAGCCGCCACTATACGCTATATATAGTTAAATCATATACAGCAAAAAACCGCCAATCTGCTTTTACAGACTGGCGGTTTTTTGTAACGTATTATAGCATTTTCTATTTAGCTTGCTCTGCTGTTGCTCTAGCTTTGGCGTATTCGGTATTCATATAAGTAGACAATTCGTCTGCTCCTGAACTTTTGAACGTTTCTATCGCTTTTTGCTTATTAGCTGCAAAATCTTCATCCGTTTTGGACAGAATCATAGTCGCTGCTGTACGTGCAGCTACTTCTTTGAGCTGTGTTTCTTTTTTGAGTAGATCATCGGTAAGCACTGGCAACACAATCGTATTTTCTATAATAATCTGTTCTGGTGTCAAATTTTTGAGTGGTGTATTTTCATCGTTTAATTTGCCTTCTTTGACCAAATTAGCGACTACTTCGCCTGGATAAGAAGCATGATAATATTGACTAAAGTCTTTCTCTAATGCCGTCGCATTGTTCGCTAGTGCTTCTTCTGTAGCAAATAGATCAAGTGGGGTCTTGGTTTTAGGATCAATTACATTTCCACCTAATCCGATTAAGTTAGGATCAAGCGCAATCCCTGTACGTTCCCATGCATCGCCTCCTGTGACTTTGAGCTGAGAGACTTCTTTGCTTAATTGCGGTACACCTTTTTCAATCGTCCAATTAGTTCCTTCAATACCGCTATACATCGTTCTGGCACCTTCATATGAATATATATAATTTAAAAATTCCATCGCTTTTTCTGGATATTTAGAACTTTTTGAAATAGCATAGCTTTTGTCTGCCCAACCGATCGGACGAACGCCACCTGACCATGCTTGCTTGCCTACTGGTAATACAACAAATCCTTTGCCATCTTTAGCATATTTGGAATTAAAATCTCCCATTGCCCATGTAGCTGGCCCTAATATAAATTGCCCTGCTGTCGCTTTCGCCATATAATCATTATTTTTCATCGTTAATGCATCTGGATCAAGTAGTCCTTCACGATAAGCTTTGTTATAAAAATCTAAAGCTACCCAGTAATTTGAATTGGCATCTGTCAGTACATTAATTAGCTCCTTACCACCTAAAGGCTTCGCAAACAAATCGGAATTGCCTGCTGCGGTCTGTTGAGTAATCCATGTAAACGGAATAATATACGGCCACAATCCCCAATCTTGCCACATCGAGACTCCATATACTTTTTTACCTTCATCGGTAGTAGGGTGTTTGGCTACAATTTGTTTGAGTACATTTAGCATATCGGTTGTACTGTTAATAGCAGGTGCTCCTATTTCTTTATAGTAATCCCAGCGAATTGTTGGGCCGATTGAAAGGTTGGCGTAGACCGGGCTAGGATCTGCTTGTACTTGAGGAGGTAAAAAGTACAATTTGTTTTGCCCTTCACTCCAATTCTTTTGACTGTATTCTACAACGGTAGGGATATTTTTAGAAATGTCTTTACCATATTTGGCAAGTAGATCATCCATCGGAATGACCAGATTTCCATCTATTAATTGCTTTCCATATTGAGTCGGATCGGAGCGTACGATATCTGGCAAATCTCCTCCTGCTAGCAATACATTCATTTTATTAGAATCAGCTTCTACATATTCGATTTTGACACCGATCTTTTTTTCAATCGCTTTGGCAATTTCATTATCTGGATACGTGTTCCATTTGGTTCCTGTCTCATTCACCAAAATACGCAAAGTGACAATGCCATTCGCATCTACTGTGCCTGCTTGTGTAGCCGAACCATTAGTATTGGCTGTATTATTTGAACATGCTGTAAGCGTTATCAAAATTATCACTAACAATACACTAATAGTACGCTTGAGCGGCTTGATTCTCTCATCTTTCATAAAGCTTCCTCCTCATATTCTTATATATTGCTACCAGTTATCATTGGTTTATGCAATGATAAGATTGTTTGTTTATCCTTTGACTGCACCCATCATAATGCCTTTGACAAAAAAGCGTTGCAACATAGGATATACAATCACAATAGGTAATGTGACTAACATCGTAATCGTCATCTGAATCGATTGAGGTGTCATCACTCTAGCTTCCGCAGACATCGTCAAATCAGCAGCACTCATATTTGAAATACTATTAGATTGGCTCAAAAAGTTATAAAGTAACAATTGTAATGTTTGTAATTTGGGATTTTCGACTAAGAAAAAATTATCAAACCATGTATTCCATTGTCCGACAGCCGCAAATACAGCTATAGTTGCTATAATCGGCGTAGAAAGTGGAAAAATAACTTTAGTAAAAATAGTGATATAACCAGCACCGTCTATTTTAGCAGATTCCTCCAGAGCAGGTGGTAACTGCTCGATAAATGTTTTGATCAAAATAATATAAAATCCTGTTAATGCCGTAGGCAAAATATATAACAGGAAATTATTTTGTAATCCGTACATTTTCATCGTTAAGTACCATGGAATAAAGCCTGCATTAAAATACATCGTAATCAGTACAAATCGGTAAATAATTTTGCGAAAAGGCATTTCTCGCTTGGTAATCAAATAAGCAAAAAAAGAACAACATACCACCGTAATCGCAGTTCCTAATACAGTACGCAACACAGAAACGATTGCGGCATCGCCTAATCCTTGAAGCTTAATCGTTGCTTTGTAACTTTCTAGCGAAAAGCCAGCAGGCCATAAAAAGACACCGCTCTGGGCACGAAATGAATCGCTAATCGAATAAATAAAAATATAATAAAATGGATAGATTGTCACAATTAATAGGATCGTCAGCAATGTGTAATTGATTGCATTAAATAGCCAGTCTGACCATTGAATCGATTTGGTATTTTCCGCTCTGATCATGGGTTATCCTCCTTATGCTCTTAATGATTAAATAATACTTTCGCCACGTACTCGTTTGGATAGGCTGTTGATCATAAATAACAGCGCAATACTGATTACAGATTTGAACATACCTACAGCAGTGGAGTACGGATAGTCATTAGTGACCAATCCCAGACGATACACATAGAGGTCAAGTACTTCAATTTTGTCAGCAACCATAATATTGTTAAATACCAGATATTGCTCAAACCCTGCTGAAAGCAAATTACTAACCGCTAACAAAAGTAAGACAATAAACGTTGGCATAATATTCGGAATGGTAATGTACCAGATACTTCGTAATCGTCCCGCTCCATCAATCCTCGCTGCATCATATTGTTCTCCATCAATTCCTACAATCGCCGCAAGATAAATGATCGCATTCCAGCCAATCGTTTTCCAGATTAATAACAACGTCTGTACTAACCAGACATGATCTGCATTTCCCAATACGTTAAGCGGAGTATCACTTAACCCCAGTCGATCTATTGCTGTATTAATCGCCCCTTCAGAACTGAACATACTGAAAGCTAATGAGAATACAATGATCCAGCTGATATAGTTCGGTAATGTAGTCGTTGTCTGAATAAGACGTTTAAAAAATCCATTACGCACTTCTGACACCATAATTGCTAACACTAGCGGCAAAGGGGCAAATAAAATAGATAATACACTCAAAGCTAATGTATTGATCATCACTCTTCCCATATCGCGGTCATGCAACATTTCGCGGAAATGTTCTAATCCTACAAAAGCTGTCTGGCTGAGTGGTATACCTGGCTTGTAATCAAAAAAGGCATACACCCAACCAAACAGTGGCACATAACTGAAAGCGATTACAAAAAGAAGGAAAGGAATAGTCATAAGTAATAAACGAATTCCATCGGCATTATATTTCCGCCTTTTGATCTGAACGACCTTTTCTTTTTTGTACGTAATATCCATAGCGGAACCCCCTTCGATAGATGACTATTGAGTGCAGAATCTATAGATTCAATAGTTTTATAAAGATCGTTTGCTTGCTTTTAATAGTAAAGGTATACCGGTACAGACTGAATGAACAATCTGTAGATAGAATTGAATAATATACAGATACTTCTTCGCTATTCTTGAATCATTTACAGATTAAGTTGAACAAATACAACAAAAAAAGCATTCCAGATTCACTCTAGAATGCTTTACACGTTGTGATTACTTTATTATTCGGTTAGATATTATTCAATCGTGTATATCTTAATAAGCTGTCCAACCAGCATCAGCCACAATCACTGTCCCATTTACAAAGCTAGCATCTTCTGAAGCTAAAAACAAAGCTACTTTAGCAATATCTTCTGGCTGACCATTTCTAGGATTTAAGCCCATGCCAATCATAGCCCGTTCCATCCCAAATGGATTCGGTTCACTAATCGTAGTGCCAATATTAGTAGCAACACCGCCCGGAGCAATCGCATTGCAACGTATCCCTAATGGAGCATATTGAAACCCGATATTTTTGGTTAATCCTACAACAGCATGCTTGGAAGCAGTATAAGCCGCTCCTGCTCTTGATCCATTTAATCCACCTGCTGAAGCAATATTGATAATAATCCCGCTTTGTTTCTCTATAAAAATAGGCAATGCTTGACGAACTGTTCGCATCGTTCCTGTTGTATTAATTGCAAATACTTTTTCCCATAATTCATCAGTTACATCTGCTGCCGGTACAAAGTTATCCATAATGCCTGCATTATTTACGAGAATATCTAGTGTGCCATAATGTTCAACCGCTGTCTGAATAAGCAATTGTACTTGCTCTTCTTGCGTGACATTGGTAGCGATAGCGACAGCCTCACCACCTTGAGCCAAAATATCATCAACAGTCAATTGTGCTGATGCTTGCGCAATATCAGAAACGACCACTTTAGCGCCTTCCTGTGCAAACAGTAAAGCAATCGCTTTACCCATTCCTGAAGCGGCTCCTGTAATAACAGCAACTTTGTTTTCTAATCTCATCGTGATTCCTCCTGCGATCTATGGCTTCTATCGTTATTAATCAACATCTGTTGGTTAACAAACATCTGTTATAATTATCTTAAAATCTAAAACATAGACATGCAATCAGCAAAAAAGAATCATTATGTTGAAAAATAAACAGTTATCATACTGATTGTTGATTATCTTTTTTTAGACTCGATAAAATTACAGATTAATCACAGACTAATTATTGCTCAATGACGAAATGATGCCAGAGGAGAGTCACTATGATAGATCGACGAATACGCAAAACCAAACAAGCGTTAACAGATGCGTTGTTATCGTTGTTACAAACAAAAGAATTTCGCAGTATTACCATCACCGATATCGTCACGATAGCAGACGTGAATCGTGGTACATTTTACAAGCATTATACGTACAAAGAAGACTTGCTCGACGATATTATTGAACGTGTGATTGTTGATCTCAAAGATTCGTATGAAGAACCTTACCGTCATGTCAGCACATTAATTATTCAAGAAATGGTAGCATCGGCTATAAAGATTTTCGATCATGTGGCGACTCATCGGAACTTTTATCAGTTGATTACACATTCCAACGCTTTGCCCGGATTTCAGCAACGTATTTGTTATGAATTGCAACAATTGTGTATTCAGGATATGCGCAATGTAGAAGCGATTCGCACGATGAATCAAGCAGGGATAAATATCGATCTATATGCTAGTTATCAAGCTTATGCTATATGGGGACTTATTATTGCCTGGATCCAAAATGACTTCCAATACAGTGCCAATTATATGTCTGAACAGCTACTACAGATCATTACTCAACAAAATGGACACCGGAATAATCCCTTATCTTAGTCTATTGGTTCAAGATGGCGGTGGTAAAATAATCGGCTCATATGCTAACGCTTCGTCTACAATTTGAGTCGCTGTCCACTCTTCTTCATTCCAGAAAATCAGATTGCTGATCTCAGGATGAGGTACATGTTGCTGTACAATAGTTAACCAATCATCAATCTCTGCTTCACTGCCTTCTGCGCTGATAATGCGTTCAACCAATTCTATTAATTCGGTTCGTGTAAACTGGCTCATAGTGATTCGGATATACTTTCTTTTATAAGATATGATCTTTACTTTCTAATAAGCGAGGTAAATGAATAGCAACTTCTGCTCCATAAGGAACTTGAGGTAATTGAATACCGTACTCTTTGCCAAAATAAAGCTGTATGCGCTTATTCACATTATATAATCCGACTCCACTGCTGTATTCTTGTTGTTCCGAAGTATAGCTGTCTCCGCTCTGCAACTGATTATTTAATTGTTCACGCATCTGTGGATCGAAGCCACGACCAGAATCTATCACTGAAATCCACAGATCATTATCCTGTTCATAGACTTCTATCGCTATATCAATCACGTTATCATCCGGTCTGCCTGATTTGGTCGAATTCTCAATCAACGGTTGCAAAATAAAGCGTGGAATTCGATAGTCCAAATAAGAAGGCTCAATATCAAATGTAAATGTGATCGTATTGTTAAAGCGATAATTGATAATTTTGATATAATTCTCCAAATAATTAATTTCATCACGTAGACTACACATCGTATCTTTACTTGCAAATACAGGACGCAAAATATTGCCGAGTGCTACTACACTATTAACGATGTGATCTGCTTTTACAGCGGAAGCCATCCAGCGAATCATATTGAGTGTATTGTATAGAAAATGCGGATTGATCTGATATTGTAACGCTTCAATTTCTAATTCGCGTCGTTTCTCTTGAATCTCATTATTGCTACGAAGCAATTCTACGATACTCAGCGACATCTCGTTAAATCGCCTCATCACCATACCAAATTCATTATTAGGAATCGTTGTAAATGTTACTCCCAATTCTCCTTGACTGACATTTTTCATTTTGTGAGCCAATAAATGAAGTGGACGAATTAATTTACGTAACCAAAAATAAGTCGCGCAAAAAATAACTAGAATACTTAATGAGAATACGATTAACATAATCTGTTGTACTGAAGTAATCTGTTCTGAAAATAAAGTTAATGGCACTTCACGTACGAGATACCAATTGGCATCTTGCAGTTTGTAATAGACGACTTGTAACGGCTCATGATCACGCGTAATATCATAACTACCAAAATTAGCATAACTGTTGTGCAGCGGACTATAAGGACTTTGTGTACCTACTTGTTCAGCCCGATTAGCCGAAATAATCATGCCTTGCTCATTAACAATATACATATCTCCTTCTGCCATATCAAGAGAAGCTGCATACGTAGAAGCCAAGTACGTTTCATCAATATTGAATACCAGTGTAGCAGTGGTACGTGGTTCATAAATAGGTCTAACTCCACGAATCAAGCTCACCAGATTGCCATCGGATTGACCTACATTATAAGGATTATGATAAGATTCTTTGATTCCACCTTCGATGATTAGATTAGGAAAAGCTTGCTTGGCTTTCTCATATCCATCGGATTGAAAAAAGCGATCTGTCCATGCTTGCTCTCCATGTACCAGTGTCTGCGTGGTATTGCCTCCTAACGCTCCCCGTGTATCTGAAATGATATAGATCGAATGAATATAGTTATAGTTGCTGATAAAATTAGTGATCCGTCCATAGATCGCCTTTTTCAAGTCAATCATATCGATTTCTGTGTTCATATTCGTATTTTGAATATAATTCTGCACATGATCATCCAGCAGAAAAAGCTTGGATAAGCGATCTACATCTCCTACAAGACTATGAATATTATGATCCAATTGCTGGAATTGTTGTAATAACAACTTTTCGTTTTGTTCTTTGATCAATCCCAACATAAATGAATACAGCGAATACGAAGCAATCGAAAATACGATAATACTAATCGCCATAAAAAAGACGATTAATTGCGTACCCAAATGTTGTACTTTACCGATTTTTTTGATTTTTTGTATTTTACGCCAGCGTAGCTTTTTCATAACGTGCCTTTCAGCGATTCAGATGGTGAAGAATGATGTAAATTAGAAATCCCTTCTCCTTGTGTCCAATATTGACGGCGATATTCATTAGGATTCAGTCCGGTTACTTTTTTGAACACTTTACTGAAATACGTATATTCTGGTGAAAATCCGACTTGAGCTGCAATATCGTACGATTTGAGCGAAGTGCCGACTAATAACTCTTTTGCCCGTTCGACCCGATAGCGATTAAGATAGTCTATAAACGTAATTTGCAATTCTTTTTTGAACAAATTACTCAAATAACCAAAACTCAAATTCACATGGGCAGCCACTTGTTGCAAACTTATATTTTCAATGTGATGTTGCTTAATATATTGAATCGCTTTGGTAATTTCACTGCTCATATGCATCATTGTGCGTGATTGTTCTACCACTTCAGACAGATATAATTGAATTTGGGCAAGCATTTCAGGCAATGTATCACACTGTTCTAGCTGATCTGTAATATTGAACAAAATTGTTTTTTCATTTTGATGATAATCATATAGACTGGTACTGATCCATTGTACCAATTGAAATAGCAAATGCTGAATCGATCGCCGATCTGCATACAGATGTTCATCCAGTATACGGATATAATCGTCATATCGTTCTTGCTTCATCGGAGATAATAATTCGCGTAAAGGACGATACAGACGAATCTGTTCCAATTGAGCTTGAATAGGCGCAACATCTATATGTTCTTGCCCTGTATGATACAATCCTGTACCGGTAAGAAATTTATGCTGTAATCGTTCATAAGATTCTACATACAAGCGAGGAAGCGATTTGTAAGCGTTATCTATTTCACTAATACCAAAAGAAACTGAACTATTAAAATACGTTCCGATCACATGTTGTACCCGTTGTAGAATCAATAATGTCTGCTGACGGATCTGTTGCTCGGAGAATATATCTTCAAAGCTCAGCAATACAAGATAATGGGTCTCATCAATATACAGACTTTCTCCTTTTTGAAAAGCAGTCGTAATTTCATTTAACATATTGAGTAATGTCATTTTGATTAGATGACCATGTTCATCTTTAAATTTTTGCTTTAATTTGGAATAATGATCCACTTCCATCATACAAGCGACCAGACGTGCAGGTGACAACTGCATCTGACTCTGTACAGCAAATCGTTCAAATTCTTCGACAGAATAGATACCGTATAACAGGAAATCTTTAATATACTTTTCTTTGATCAATTCGATATTAGAAGGCAATAATGAAGGGCGATCTTCAACTACTCTAGCACGTTGCTGATGATCTAGTTCATTACGAATCGTCTGTAATATCGTTTGAATTTCTTCTTCAGTCATCGTTAGTTTGAGGATATAACCGGATACGCCTAGAGACATTGCTTTACGTGCAAGTTCAAATTCTTCCAGACAAGATAAGACAACAATCCGAGTCGATTTATCTTCTGCACGCACATGAGCGATCAATTCCATGCCGTCCATTTTGGGCATTCGAATATCGGTAATAATAATATCAGGGCGCTCTTGATGATACTGCTCCCAGGCACTTTGCCCGTCTGGCAGATCAGCAATCACCTGCATATTGAACTTGCTCCAGTCTACTGAATTTTTCAACCCGATGCGTACAAGCATCTCATCTTCTACAATCATCACTTTATACATTCAACCTCACTCCTTACGTACAGAATGAATATATAACACCCAATCCTGACCTCGTCCACTGGATGGAGCGATTAGTGTATGTACTCCATCATTCGCTACTATATCGATCGGATATAATTGTCCGCTTCGTGGACAATACCAGTTCAGACTGACTTGATCTGTATTCAGGATACCTAATCTTACTTTAACATACAGACCTTGAGGGCAATAGACTAGAATATAATCTATGCCACGACTAGCCACTTGATAGTTAGCTCCTGCAAAGTTAGCTGTTACTACTGATTGATCAGGTACACCTGTTACAAAATCAACCGATTGCATCAGTTGGCGCAACCACTTCATCTGCTCAGCACCAGGACGAGTTAATGCTTGTTGCCACGACATTATAATAAAATCACCAATTTCATCCAATGCTGTAGAAGCATACATCCCATCACTCATACACCATACTGAATGATGCCCGTACGTATACCCCAGTGAACCAGCAAGTACAGCATAATAAGCAGTCTGCCGTACATGTACCTCGTCAAAATATCCATTACTGGCTTTAAAATCTATCGGAATATCTTCATAACAAGGTTCTGCTTCAAGTACAGGTTTGATCGGTTGTAATTCATAATCATGCTGGATCATCACATAATTATTACGTACACCTGCGGCATGACCGGATTGAATCATATGAAAGTCTAGCCACGATTTTGGATGTACATATTGAGATGAAGAAGCTGAACCTTTCGGATGAAATGTGATCAGATGAGTATGACCATCACCTGCTTGTAATCCTTCTGCTAGACGATCGATAATTTCTATATGATGAGGTTGATCAAGCGAACGATCTCCACCAAGTACCCAGATAATATTATTACAATTCCGATATCTTTCTCCTAACCATTGTCCATATGTATATGCGTTATCTGCTGTAAATATTTCAGGGCCTTTTCCCCATAACTGATTGTATTTATCGCCCCATGTTGGCAAAAAAGCAATATAGATGCCAAGTGTGGCCGCTGTATTTACAATATAATCAACATGATCCCAGTACGAATAATCTCCTGTAGTATCCGGCAGACAAGGATCATATACCCCTGCTTTATTCATTAGCAAAGGCATTCTATGATAAGCATTTCCTGTTGTGATACCATCAAGCTCAGCTAGCGCGACAGCCTGCACAACATTAAAACCTTGCTCTGCCCGGCACGTTAAATACAACAATGCTTGTTCTCGATCCAAGCGGTGAAATAATTCCCATGCAGTATCCCCTAACCAGAAAAAAGGCGTACCATCTTCCTGTATAACAAACCGCTGATTCGGACTGACTTTCAAACGAGACATCTGCGGAATAGATTCATGTTCATTACATATTTCACTCATATCTATAACACTCCTCTCAAACTCAAAAAAAGGATGCAACCGCTAATGTATGATTGCAACCTTTTTTTGAGATATTATCTGAACTTTATATTTTTAATACATGGAAATAACAGGGTTGCTAGTTAAGCCAAATGTCACCATACAATAACGTGGTGTATAGATATGTTCGGTATCATTATCACCATCTGTCCAGCTCGGTGTATCTTTAAAGCTATCCGGCCCTACCATCGTTAACTCCCCGCGAATATGATGATGCGGCCCTAACAGATTACGACAACTGGAAAATAATTCGATAATCACTTCATTTGCACCGCTATGCACATAAGAAGTAATCTCCACCTCATAAGGAGCCCACAAAAAAGTATGCACTTCTTGCCCGTTCAACCATAGCTTAGACAATACCGCATCAGGACGATCCCACTGAAAATAGATTCTGCGATCCGCTATATCTTCTGGTAACGTTATAGATTGTTGTAATTTTACATTACCTGCATAAAATAAAAGCCCTTGTGTAGTTAAATCTCCTGTATGCGCTGTAGGAGTGACTTCTTGTAGTACAAACTCCCCTTGAGTATACAGACTATGATTGTCGCCTGTTTCGTATTCATACGGGGTAAGACTATGCACATCAAAATCTCCCAAAATATAAATACTTTCAATCTCTGCTTCATAACTCAACTTGTTGCTTTCAGATTCAAAGGCTTGTGCTCGTGCTACCGCATCAAATGTGGTTTGTGAATTTTGAAAATGACGTTCTAAAACGATCTGATTCACACCTTGATGCAACTGATTTTGAATATTGATTTTGCGAAATGAAATATCTCGCCACCATCCACTATCCTGAAGATCTACAGATGTTCCATTGATAGTCATACGATAATAGTGAGGTTGTTCTATCACCAGATACATTTCTTGATGATTTTGAGGTTCATATTGTAGCTGTACTTCAAAAGACAACCCAATATCAACTGCTCGCCCTATTTTCACTAATTGATCTTGCAAAAAAATAATCGGTTGCGGTTCACTCCATTCATTTTTATCAATCTGTAATCGACACCGATCTAAAGTTAGACTGTTCAGATCACTTCGCATCACTCGCCAGTTCGAACTCATTTCTACACTATGCTGGTCGCTTATAATCGAACGAGAATGTAACGAAGATTCAGCAATCGGTAACAGATCAGTTGCTTGTTGAGCTGGCAATATGCGGAATAGATAAGATTGAGCTGGTGCAAATGTAAGCTTGATACTCATAGTATGACTATCACTTGGAGCGTTTATTGCTGTAGATAGAGTACGAATATCACCTGTCTGAAGATTGATCTGCTCTAGATGCCCCTGACAAGGAAATTCAATCTCTGTCATATAACTGGTGTGACGATCAGTATTAACGAGATAATATAATTCGTATTGCTCCAATGTACTTCGCTGGGTCAGAATCGGAGAATGATCTGTCGCAGATAAAGATATTGACTCTTGCTGTGCAGGTACAACAGGTGTGAGCTGATGAAGCTTGATCGTATCAGATAATCGTTGATCCAGTTCATGTGATATTAATTCTCGATCAATATTCAATACAGTTACATGCTGTTCAAGTTGAAGCAGACGTTGATCTGGTTGTCCATCAATCAAGACAGGTAATGTACCTAGAGCTATCGCCTGTCCTCCTTGTGCTAGCCATGACAGTAACAAGTCTATCGTTGTACTGGCTATCGTTATCATCGGAGGCAAAATGACCAATTGGTACGAAGCTTCACCTATCCACAATTGCTGATCTTGTATACGCCCATGATGAGCTATAATCGATTCTGAACCGTAATCATGACTACGCTGAAGTTCACATAACCATTGACTAATTTGCACAAAATCTTGATGTATCCGTTCACCTTCGGTATTGATCTGATCATTATAAGCAATCCATGACGAACGAATAGGATGTAACAACAGAATATCAATATGCTTTTGACTTTCAGCCAGTAGCATAGATAGTCGCCCAAAATAATCATTAAACTTATGATATTCTTCCCACCACGGTTGCTGATAATACAATGAAGGTGGATAATCTCGTTTACGGATTCCACGCAAGCTATACCCTTCCAAATGCTGACACATCAAATTAACACCATGTACATATTGCCATTCTGCAATCCATTTTAGATCTGCAAAAGATACATTCCATCCACTACAGCCAAATGTTTCAGATAAGACGAATTTTTGACCTAATTGATGTGCAACAGAACTCACTTGCTTGGGTGTTAATGGATGATCGATGCCTCTGCCTAACCAGTCGATTCCCGGAGTCTGCATATACTCGTAGGAAGCCATAGCGTCGCCTACAGAACCGACTTGAGCTGTCAAATGATCTTCACATACCACATGCCCGGTTAAGCGTATATGTCGCTCTTCACACCAATCCCCTATTTGCTTCATAAACGATTGACTGAATAATGCGGTAACCAGTTGCCAAAATTGATAGCGAAATGTTTCATATCCTTTGCTTTCTTGAAAAAGAAGAGGTAATTCGGTAAGAAGCGAATATCCATATGTCTGTTGAAATTGCTGTTCTAATGTAAAAGACCATGGAATCTGATAACGTCCATATTGAGGTTCATCTGTAAATACACCTGCAATCGCTTGTCCAAAATGGGTAGCAAATTGTTGATGATATTTCTCATACGTAGATTCGATAAAAGCTTGTACGACTTGAGCATCTAATGTATCGATATAGTATGGATTCACTTCATAATAAGCTCGATATTGAGCAATTTCTTTATAGCGTTCGTCCAGCACAACCCACTGTTCATTTTCGATTCGATACCATGCAATTGTAGTATCATCTTGTATATTATGATCGTCTTGTTCTGATAGTGCTTCTAATTTAAGCCATTTTTGCTGATAGTCCAGCCCTAACTGTGGCACTACACCATCTGCAAATCCGCTAGGCCAACCATTTTCGTCATAACACCAGACATTCATTCCTAATCGTTGCCCTTCTTCAATACCAGCCCGAATACATTCCATCCAACGTTCGCCCATGTAGGGTGTTTCTAATCCAGCACGAGCGTGCATAATATATCCACCTAAGCCAGCCGCTTTCATTTCACCGACTTGTCGACGAATTTCTTGCGGATCGAGATCATCATTCCATGACCAGAAAGGAATCGCTCGATACATCGTTGGCGGATTCTGCAATGTATCAAATATCGATACCGAGGATTGCTGATCAATAATAGGCTCTGCTGATTGATCTGTTGATATATGATTATTGTCTATCCATGAAGACCGGTTCATCTATATCTCCACCTTTTGAAGTTATCTGCGAATTAGTCGTACATCATACGCAATAAAGTTCTCATTATTGTGACTGAGAATAAGCTTGTCCTGTATAACTATTCCATGCTTTTACGTGCAGAGAACGATGATCGGTTATGTCGATCCAGCGACTTTCTCCGGCATCTAACCAAAAAAAGTTATCACTTGCTACCAAAATAGACTGCTCTACATCATCCGATTGGCTATACAACTCTACACCTACTGCGGGTAATGTTCCTGTATTTTTCACTTCAATCTCATAGGGAAAATCAACAGAGGAATCCAATAGTGACACCTTAGAGACTTGAGGCTGACCTACTGTTAACGAAGTCTGTGGTAAGTTCCATAGCACTCCCTGACGATCAGCAAAATTTAACCAATAAAACGTGCGACATTTGACTTCATTACCCTGCATAATCTCAGATACGATCAATAACGGAGACTCTGCTAATGGTGCCTGTTGAAGTTCGATAGTACCGATAAGATGTACTGATGGCACTTTGCCTTCTTGTTGCCAATTTTCTGCCTGAATCACTTGTAATTGCTGGTCATACACGCGTATACCGACCGACCATGACTGATCTAATACCCCTTGATCGTCTAACACATAGACAGGTAACGACTGATCTTCATGAGGACTGTTTAATTTGTTAAATAACACAGACGCTAACAACGGTTGATAAGCATCCTGTGTAAAATAGTGCGACATTTTCGGTACCCCGTACCAATCAATCGTCGCCCACGATACGCCGATATACACATCATTTAATTTATAAGTCACTACACCTATTTCATCTGGAAAATGGCAGCGAGCAGATTCCATTTTGTGACGTAATGAAGTGACTTGAGCAAGCTGTGTTCCGATAACAAAGTGCTCCAATCGATCACATATTATAAATGCATCTGCAAATTCTGATAAAATGCGTAACTCATCCCGTGTATCAAAAGCAGGAAGATGATGATAAAAACTTTTGTCCGGTAGCGGAGGCCATTGTTGCTGTTCTTCTGCTGGCATATAACGCAATACCGATTCCAAGTTAGGTGCAGATGCTAATCCAAATTCACTAAGCATAATACCGTCCAAATTAGCGTAATAATCAAAGCTATATGCTGGTGTCCATCCATTCCATACAATATGATCATGTGTACTTCCACCCCATGGATCAGTGCGGTGAAAAGGTCGAGTATTATCAAGTTCTATACTGTAACGTCCCATCATCTGGATAGCGGGATGATCCAGTTCAGTACTGGTCTCATTACCACCACACCACATAACAAGAGAAGCATGATTGCGCAACCGTAATGTATTGAGGCGTACTGTTTCTTCTAAAGCATCCTGCGGTTGACGCGCATGACTTCCCCAGCACGTCGGCCACTCTTGCATCACCATAATCCCTTTGCGATCACATAGATCATAAAAATCATCTGTCTCTGGAATACCGCCACCCCAAGCACGCAAAAAATTAGTATGTTGTTGAGCCGTCAAACTCAAAAAATGATCATATCGTTCTCTTGAAAAATCCATCAAGGCATCTAACGTGCACCAACCACTGCCTTTAATAAAGACAGCACGATCATTTACGGTTAATGTCCAGTTGTACATATCGGCTTGCTGACCGGAAGGTAACGGTTTCATTTCGATATATCGTAATCCAAATGTGATCTCTTGTTGATCTATCAATATACGATTGTGCATGATCATAGAATCTTCTGATATAGCTGGACTATCTGGAATAAATATCAGTTGTAATCGGTATAAATATGGCTCACCCATATCTAGCGGTGACCAGAGTTGTGCATCTGGAATCGTCAATTGTAGATGTATATCACGAGTGTAATAAGTAGACACATGATCTGGATCAGATAGATAAGAATCCTGTTGGATAAATTGTTGGAACTTGATCGATTGCCCCGCAAAATTATCAGGAACAATTTCACCATACAACACACCTTTATATGCTGATTGCTGACTTGCTAATGTTAAAGCAAGATCAATCTCTCCTTGTTTGGCTTGAGCTGTACTGTTTACTTGAACAAAAGGATGTTGGATCTGGACTAACGGAATAGCTTCAATACGTACAGAACGCCAGATACCGACTGCTGGTAAATTCACATAATGCCATCCGTAATTACAATTAAATACAACTGTCGACTCCCATATATTCCATTCATTGCCGAGTGGTGCTGGATGAACTTGAACGATCAATGTATTGGTCGACTGCAACAGGGAACCCAGATCATATATTGGCCCACCAAATGCTCCTTGATGATCACCCAGACGAGTACCATTTAACCAGACATCACATGATGGAGATACGCCTTCAAAGATCAATCGGGATGAAACACACATAGCGATATCTTCGATATCAAACGTACAGCGATACCACCATGTCTGATGACTATACTGTTTGGCTTGAGCGGCATGTTCACCAAACGAAGGATCATCTAATATACCTGCTTGTACTAACCCTTGATGAATACTGCCTGGTACAGGAACGGAAATAACCGATTCCCACGATTGATAGATTCTTTGTTCCGCTTCACCTCCCTGCACCATTTCCCAGTTACCATCTAAATATTGTTGTGGAGCTTTTATATAAGATGGATTGACAGAATAAGTAGCTAGTAAGTCATTCATATTATTTGAAGAAGATGTTGTAGGTTGTACTGAGATTTTTGCAGCAGGTGCATCCCATGGTGTATGTGTAGCAGCAAAGCTTTGTCGATCTTGTTCATCAAGACTGCGGGCTTGCTTTAGATTCATATTGTGATTCTCCTCTTGATAACAACAACCGATAAGACAGATAGAGAGCGGTCGTCTTATCGGCAATTGTTATTTTATCTGGGTAAAGTGATCTGTATGAGACACCTATTCATTATTCATTATTCACAATTACGTTTTTACGTTTTCATATTTTACTTTTTTTATAAATGTATTATTTTTGAATGAGTTTGACTTGATCGATAAAAGCTGTATTGTCTCCAGTCGATGTAGTAGCTACGAATTTGATAGTGTGTTCTCCGGCAGTAACTACAAAATTATTAGTTGTATATGATGTATATGTGCCTGATGTTGGTGAATATGAACCCACTACTTTGTTATCTACATATACATCAAATGTTTGCGTTCCTCCTACACTGGTTCGTTTGGCAGCTTGAAATGTTAATGCATAAGTGCCTGCTGGAAATGTAATACTTTGACTAATCGATCCTGCTACTCCACTATCTGTTTTGAGATAAGCCGTTTGTACTCCGTCTGGAGCATTGGCGGCTGGATTGAATACACTACCATTACGCTGAATACCTGAACGTGTACTGAATACCCAATCGCTTGTAAAAGGGCCTACTTTGGTATTGGTTGTCGCAGGATTTTCAAAGCTTGTATTGGCTATTACTGCTTCAGGATTTGACGGTGGTACTGGTGTATCACTAGCTAACTGGATCGAGATTTGATCAAGAAATGCTGTATTATCGCCTGTTGTGGTTGTCGCTACAAATCGTATTGTACGTTTTCCATTAGCTGTAAAAGCATTGGTAGTATACGTTGTATAATTACCAGACGTAGGAGAATATGATCCAATCTTGGTCTGATCTACAAACACATCAAAAGTCTGTGTTCCTCCAAAACTGGTTCGCTTAGCAGCTTTGAAGCTAAGCTTGTATTCCCCTTGAGGAAAATTCAGTTGTTGCGTAATACTACCGGCTACACCGCCATCGGTTTTGAGATAAGCGGTTTGTTGTCCTTCCGGTGCTGTAGTTGCGCCAAAAGCACTGCCGTTTCGCTGTACTCCAGACCGACTATCGAATGTCCAACCACTTGTAAACGGCCCTGTTTTGGTAGTAGACACTGTTGGCTTTTCAAAGCCTGTATTATAGATCGCTACAACAGGTGTCTGCTCGGGTACATCATTGGTATAATAGCAACGCTTCGGTAGATTAGATGTTGGATCACCACCAAAAGCTTCATCTGTACATGCTACGCCATTCGTAAATGTGCCATATTTGAATAATCCATCTGCTCCATACGCTACACTGGCTGTGCCGTCAAAACTACATGTACCCCCTTCATACATACAGAATTGATACCCTTCAGGTCCTGTGCTATTTTGCAATATTTTGTACAAAGCAGAAGTAACACCAGAAGCAGTTAATCCTGATTTAAACGCTTTTGCTTTGAATACTTTTGTTCCACCTTCAGGTAAAATAACAGGCTTGGTATAAAGACTTGAAGAAGTGGTAGGCACACTACCATCTAACGTATAACGAATCTCTGCTCCTGCTGTGCCTGTTTTTACAGTGACCGCTTCAGATGTATCATACACACCGGACTTTAAGCTCAGTGTTGGTGCGTCTACCCGACTTGCTATCGATTGCGGAATAACCTTGATTAAAGCAATTCCATATCCATTCGGGTCTGCTACACTTGTCGCTTTGATAGCTACCAATTTTTCGGTCGTCACATCAGGTGGAGAATATACGCCGGTACTGCTGATTGTGCCATTACCTGATCCAACTACACTCCAGGTCACATCTGTCGATGCAGAAGCCAGTGTATTTTCTTCCGCTGGAGTAACATACGTATCTGAAGTTGCTGTAGTGGTCGAATTATTATTATTGACAACATCCTGTTTTTCTTTCGTTTTTACGTCATTCTCAGCAACAGGTAATATATCGTCTGTAGTATACGTATCTGCTACTACACTTGTCTGACTATAACTAGCGTCAATCACTGTCGCATTCAATGTTAATGTACTGCCTGAAGCTACGGTTGATTCGATCGGTGTCATCTTCACCTGTGCCTGTGGCTTCGCTGTTGTATAAATAGACACGTTATACTCGCTATTGATAGCAGAATCGGTGAACGATTGGTTCGCTGTAAATGAATTTTCTACTGCTGGCAATAACGCATTACCATCGCGCTGTACATCATCTTGATAATTCATTTTGTAAAACGTTTTGCCGATCGTTGTTGTTCCAAAATCGAACGTAACATTTTTACTTTGTCCACTTTTCGATTCCAATACAATCGTATAATTACCATCTTTTGCTTTGAAAGCGGCCGCACGAATATCGCTGGCTCCGCCTGTATTTACTGCAAGCACCTGACTGTGTTCAGGTACATATCTAGCTAACAATCCGGCAGAATAATAAGTTTTATTAGGTTTTAGCCCTAGCGGTAATCCATCCCACATCGTATAACTGCCGTTTGTATCACCATCAGGATCAGATGTCCATGCACCGTTAAGTTGCCACATTAGTGCTCCTTGCAGACCATCATTAGCAGCGCGAATGACAGAATTGGCAAAGCCTGAGTCCCAATTGCTCGCATTATCATCGCCCCATCCAAATTCAGTCATCACAATCGGCTTGGAACCAACTGCTGATTTGCGTTCTGCGATTCGTGCTCCCAGATCGTTATAGCTGGCTCCATAGACATGAAAAGTATACGCATCAAAGACATCGTCTGCATTTTGCTTCATGTATTGTGTCCAATCGAGCGCTCCTGTTTCTTCCGGTCCCCATAACTGAATCCGATCACGTAATCCATCTGCTTTTAACTGTTCACTAACTGCCCGAGACATTTGAGCAAAATACGCTTTCTGATCGGTAGGTCCTTCAAAATCCCAGCTTCCATTAGGTTCGTTATAAAAAGTCATATATTTGATATTGTCGTATCCACGCTTATTGATTAATTCGTTCAACAATGCTGAAGCAGAACGAGCATACGCCGGTAGATCAGTAGGTGCGCTGACATATGGATCTTTTAGATTGGGAAAGTTAAACCAGCTTTGAATACTGGAACCTACTTTCCATCCAAAGTTCAATTCCACTTCAGTTCCTGACGCTTTTAAGGCATCAATATACTGATAAAACTTCTGCATTTTTTCACTGTTCCATGTATATGTTCCTTTGCTTGGTTCCATCCAATCCAATTGAAACCAGACACGAGCTACTTTAGGTTGAAATTGATGAATCCGTTGCGTATCCATCGCCCAATAAGCGTCGTTATATCCATATTTAGCACCCAGCGCCATCAGATTGGTTGGAATAATATTAACGCCGATTCCCAAAAAGTCGGACTGAACTACATTTGAGGTGTTAATAGTGACTGTGCGGTTAACGTCTGCTGACGCTACTGTTGAAGTTGCTGCCAAAAGAGGGCTTTGAAAACATGGCAGTAAAAGGGATAACATTAAGATCGCAATTCCAATACTACTGCATACCGATCTTGCTTTTTTCTTCATCCTGTTCTCTCCTTTTATGATAAGAATAATAAACAGTTCGTTTGTGAGCATCTTAAGCATATTACAAAGATAACGCTTACAAATTGAAGAATCGTTAGAATTATTTGAATAATCTACAGATCTATTTGATTATTTCTGCACAAACTATTGAATAATCTAATGATCAACTTGAACAAAATCACAGCTTATTCCAGTAGTACACATTCTTATTTTCCAATTCAGGTATTGCAATTCTAAAAAAGAGGGATTATACTAAGCCTACGATTTTGATCGATCAATCGCTAATCGTTTTTATCTATTGCATGTAATGATTTCACTTATAAATAATGATTAAATATATACACATTCTATGACGAGAAAGAGTACGCTTGTAATCTGATCTACAGAGAGTTGGGTACGGTGCAAACCAACGTTCAGATGCTAGCTGAAGCCATCTCCGAGAAGCAGGCTGAAATAACCAACTAGGTGCTGCCGCATGTCCAGCGTTAACGGGAACACGTATTGATAGATACGTAGCAGAGTGTCATTTTGTGTACGCACAAAGTGGAACTAGGGTGGTAACACGGGTAAAAGACTCGTCCCTTTTTAGGGACGGGTCTTTTTTGTTTTCTTTTCCCTCATCCTCTACTGAATCTTATACGTGAACAGATCGTTATTCACTATTCAAAGACTTTTGAGGAGGAAAAATCATGACAACATCAACTATTAGCCAATTTTTAACCCCTTCTATACAGCAAATGAAGCCTTCAGGTATTCGCAAATTTTTCGATTATTCGTCAGAACGTACCGATATTATTTCACTTGGTATCGGTGAACCTGACTTTCCTACCCCTCGTCTAGTACGTGAAGCTTGTGTTCGTGCGCTAGAAGAAGGTAGAACAACGTACACTCATAATGCTGGCTTACCTAAGTTACGCGAAAGTATTGCTGATTACTTGTATACGAATTTCAAAGTTAATTACAATCCTGTCCATGAAATGATGGTGACCATCGGTAGCAGTGAAGCACTTGATCTAGCATTACGTGTATTGATTAACGAAGGTGATGAGATTCTGGTCCCTGCTCCCTGTTATGTATCGTATTCACCGATTACGAATCTAGGTGGCGGTGTTGCTGTTGAAGTAGAGACATTTGCTCAGCACAACTTCAAATTAACACCTGCTTCACTACTTGCAAGTCTCACACCACGTTCTAAAATATTGATTTTGAGCTATCCAAGTAACCCGACAGGTGGAATCATGACGTATGAAGATTGGTTGCCGATTGCTAAGATCGTCGAAGATCATAACCTAGTTGTCATTACAGATGAAGTATATGCTGAATTAACGTACGGGCAAAAGCATGTGAGTTTTGCAAGTCTACCGGGTATGAAAGAACGCACGTTGTTACTTAGTGGCTTTTCCAAAGCTTTTGCTATGACCGGTTGGCGTATTGGATATGCTTGTGGCCCTGAAGAATTAATTCAGGCTATGCTCAAAATCCATCAATATACTGTTATGTGTGCACCGATTCTAGGTCAGATTGCTGCGCTGGAATCGCTCAAACCTCATGGTCTGGCTGCAAAAGATGAAATGATGGCTTCTTATAATGCTCGTCGTATATCTTTTGTACAAGGATTACGCCAGATCGGGCTACAATGTCATGAACCACTCGGTTCCTTTTTCGCTTTCCCTTCTATCGCTCATACAGGTTTAACTTCAGAGCAGTTTGCAGGTCGATTGTTACAAGAAGTCGGTGTATTGGCTGTGCCGGGTACAGCATTTGGTAAAGGTGGCGAAGGATTTATACGTTGCTCTTATGCTACATCTTCTGTGCAATTGGATGCAGCATTAGGACGTATGCGTCAATTTTTGCAGACCATTTAGCAGATCCTTTTATAAGATAAATGCAGTGATGTATGATCAATCATTTTAGAGCTGAACTGATATTGAAGATTCAGCTCTATCGATTGAATCATATTCTATTCCCCACTCGATATGGATCACTTGTTGCAGACGTGTGATTACTTGCTCCCAGCTTATTTGCTGTTGTAGATGATAAATACCGTAAGGCATATTTGAAGTATAGAGTATTTCTGCGACAATCGCTGTCACTTCAGCAGTAACAATCGACTGATGATAACCTGTTAACCAACCAGAGACTGATACTGATTGATTGTCGTAGAAGTCAATCGCTTCTGCTTTGATACCATATTGCTCACTCCCTATATGCACATTGCTAAATATAGCCACAATAGCTCTACGTATCCATGAGATTGATAATAAACGGAAACAGCCTATTTTTTGCAGACCAGCGATTATTCTGGTTATTGCTACTGAATCAAATCCAAGACGTGTAGATATGGTTGGTATCTCTGTTGTTCTAGCTAATGCTTGTTGATCTGAAAATGGAAAACGATATACATATTGATGAGGTAATGCTGTGCCTAATGACACCCTGCGTCCTTCGGTAAAACTATGAACTTCGCTCCATTCTCCTTGCTTTTTCACCGGAAAAGAGGTATTCAACTGATCGACTGTCCATTCGATCGCTGCTTGACCATGATGTTCTCCTAATCCTAATACAACAGACAATTCTAGTTGATCGATATGATCCAATAAGGTACAGACATGCTGTGCTAGTAAATTGGTTAATCCAGGTGCTAGCCCTACACTCAGTAATGCTGTCGCTTGCCAAGAAGCTGAATTCAGTTGTTCTAGCTGATATAGAAAAGAATCTTTAGCCGAAATATCAATATAATGAATACCTGCACTCAAGCAATATTGCACCCATATCGTATCATGCTGATCCAGACACATAATAACTAATTTTACGTTCGACCATTGATATAATTGTTCAAATTGTTCTTGAATATGAGGCTGGATAATGATATTTGATTCTACATAATCATGATCTATAGTACTAGCCGGATGTTGCTTAATATCCCATTGTAATGGCTTTACTTTTCCTTTGGTGGTACGGCTAAATTGCTCTGCTCGGGCTATATTTCTTCCAGCAGCATACACTTGTTCTGGAAATAATTCACTCAAGCGCTGACAAATAGTCTGCCCTACACTTCCATATCCTCCTACAACAACAATCTGTTCTTTTTCCATCGGTTACACCCCTACTATTTATCTCTATATTTTGGATATGATTTATGCCTTGATTGCACTGGCAGTCCATCTTCTGTTAGCCTGTATAGATACTCATAATCTGGAATCTTGTGATGAGTACGCTCTATGTATTGTTCTGCTGTGGAATCGTTACAGCTTATAGATATATCGGAATTGGTCATCGTCATGCTCCTTCTGGTATAATCGGTAACTATTATTAAGTATATAGAGTTATCGTAAGATCACTATCCCAGAAAGATGGGATTTGTATCGTATACATGAGCAAAGATAGAACTGATAGGACAGAAATCTAACAAAGGTAGGCGATCATTATGAATACACCGACTTACATGCAAAAGCTCGAAGAATTCGCGCAACGTTCTCATTCTTCTTATGCGTATATCCACTCTTTATTAGAAGAATTAAAACCAATGATTCCTTTTGCAGGTGCTTGTTGTACAAATATTGATCCGTATCGCTTACTGTCTACTGGAGCAGTAGTCGAACACAATATCGAATCCATTCATCATCAATTGTTAGCTTATGAATACGGACATGAAGATATCAATCACTACGATGAACTGGTTTATTCCGATCATCCTGTAGTGACATTGCATCATATTACAGAAGGTCAACCTGAACAGAGTTCGCGATATCGAGATATTTTGGAGCCTGCTGGCTTTGGAGATGAATTACGGGCAGCGTTATTGTATAAAGGTAAATGCTGGGGATATTTGACCCTTTTTCGGAAAAAAGATCAGTCTTTATTTAGCGAACAAGAATGTGGTCTATTAAGTGGAATTGCTCCTGTGATTGCCCGGCATTTGCGTCAATTTAGTCTAGCGATTCCTTTTGTCAATGAAATCAAATTACGTTCGCCTGGCATTATGATGTTCTCCGAACAATTAGAATTGTTGTCATCCAATTCGGATACTTGCCACTGGTTAGACGTATTACGTCAACATGAAGGCATTACCGAATCTGTACTTCCACGTCCTATTCTTGCGGTAGCCAGTATGGCATTAGCTGATTATACTCATACAGCAAAATCATCACACCAGTGGGAGCACTCTTCGACAGAGAACTCACCGATTCAAGTATGTATACCTGTACGTCAACATGATTATGTACATATTACAGCGTATGGTCTGTATGGCAAGACCACTGGTATCCAATTGATGATAGCGATCCAATCGGCTTCTCCACTTGATATTTTGCCGTGGATGATGGAAGCTTATCATTTATCTGAACGTGAACAGCAGATTGTCGATCAAGTGATCGAAGGATTATCGACACGCAAAATTGCTGATATTTTGCATATTTCACCGTATACTGTGCAAGATCATCTCAAATCTATTTTTAGCAAAACAAAAACGACCAGTCGTAGAGAACTGATCGCTCGTCTATTATCCCGAACAACTTGCCCAGAAGATAATAATGTACCTTTATCATTATAAAATCTCGACATAATAACTAGACATTACACATATACATGAGACATTCAAATCAAAGTGATTTTTCGATTAAATAGCAACTTACCTAATCGATAACACTCTTCATTTATTTCCAGATTGCAGTAATATGCTTGCTTTTACGTCTCATGTATCGTTTCAGCGCACTTTCGCTTTTGCGAGTCGCCAGTGTCTGCTTAACACCTTGCATTAATAATTTATAGCGCCAATCATCATCATGGCTAATTTTGTGTAATTCATCCAAAAATTCTTCACTCATTGTAATCACTCCAGTTCCAGAATACGAACTCTATACTTATATTATACCCAATGTATATGAATTCTTTATGGAAACTAGCTTAAGATTAGCTGAAAAATGTATGAAGAATAATTACTTATTCTTGTGCTCACGTTTAGTCTTATTTCGATTCGTACTACACATGGTAGAGCATTTGCTATTACAGGGCTTGTATTAGGATCAGTGCAGATCTTTTTTGTACTTCTACTTGTGTTTCTAGTCAATTAAGTCGATAAAACTCAACCTTTGATCGCACCTTCAGCCATTCCAGCTAATACTTGTTTGTTGAACACAGCGAATAAAACTACTGTTGGAATGGTAGCGATCATAATCGCTGCGAACATCGGTGCATAATCGGTTGTATATTCCCCTGCAAAACGGGTCAGACCAACAGGAAGCGTGAGTTTGTCAGGATCAGAAATAAAGACAAGTGCTAATAACAACTCGTTCCACACCCCCACAAAACTCAAAATCGTAACTGTCATCAGCGCAGGCTTCGAGATCGGTATAACGATCCGCCAAAAAATACTATATACTGTACAGCCATCCATCACAGCAGCTTCCAACATTTCTTTCGGAATACCTGTAAAAAATCCGCACAATACCAGTACAGCCGCTGGCAATCCAAATGAAATATAAATTAGAATCAGACCGAACTGCGAATCTACTAATCCGACTTTGGTAAAATATACAAACAGTGGAATCAATGTCGCATGAATCGGAACCATCATCCCTAATAGAAAATAAACAAAAGTTGCTTTTGATAATTTCCAACGTAACTTGGTTAAAGCATATGCCGACATCGCGCTGAATACCAGTACAGCGACCAAAGTAGCTGAAGAAATCCAGACCGAGTTCAGCAGATATCTGCCTGTATTACCTGTTGTCCAGGCATTCCAATAATTACTCCACATCCAGTGTTGGGGCAATCCCCATGGATTAGTATAGATTTCAGGTGTTTCTTTGAGCGAATTAAGTAATAACCATAACAACGGATATACATAGAAAATCGCTACAAAACACAGCACAGCATAAATCATGATTTTACCTAGTGGAAAAAAACGTCGTGTATCTACATTACTTTGCCGTTTGGTTGTCTCTACATAAGGCGAAGATTTCATCCTTCCTGTTCACCCCCATCGCTATCCGATTTAATATTCAATACTTGATTTGCGGAAAATCATATTGATCAGCACTGTTGCCGCCAGACACATTAACAACAAGATAACAGACAAGGCGTCTCCATACCCGTATTCAAATTGACGGAACGATCTACCGTACAGATAAGAAGCGAGTACCTGTGTCTGATTGGCAGGCCCTCCACCTGTCATGACAAATACGAGATCAAAAAACTTGAGTGAACCAATTGTTATCAGAATCGTTGTTACTTTCATAATCGGTTGTACCAGTGGAATCGTCATATGCCAGACAACTTTCCAACCTACCGCACCATCGATCCGTGCCGATTCAAAAATATGCGCAGGGATATTCTGAATAGCAGCAATATATAGAATCATCGTATACCCGAGGTATTGCCAGCCCACGACAAAAGATACCGCCCACATTGCTGTATCCGGTTGAGATAACCAATCGTTAGCCAGTGAGGACATCCCCAGCACTTCTAACAATTTATTAAGCATGCCAATTTCAGGATTATAGATAAAGCTCCACATCATCCCTACAGCCACACTAGAGATAACAGCTGGAAAAAAGAAAATATTTTTAAACCATTCTTTACCTTTGATCGAACCTGTAATCAAAATAGCCAGCAAAAACCCGAGTCCTTGCTGAATAACCAGACTGACAAACAATAAAATCATCATATTTTTTATACTGGTAAAAAAGACCGAATCCCTGGTAAACATACGTGTGTAATTATCCAGACCGATAAATTTCATCGGACTAATAACATCCCATTTGAAAAAGCTAAAATAAATCGAAGCAACAATCGGAATAAACACGATCGCTGTATACAGTAGCAATGCAGGCAACAAAAATACAATAATTGCTGACTTATTTCGTAACATTCGTTCCATCATCTTCCGCCTTTCCAGAACTACAATGGTGTCTAATATTTACTTTGCAGATTATATAGCTGAGGAATAAGCAGTAAGAAATCACTATCACTAAGGCTCCTTATCATTCAGATGCCAGAGAATTATGATTTCTTACTGTATTTTTTTGTAATGAATACTTTGCTGTTTTTTATTCTTTGTTATCTTGCGTGAATTGCTCTAGACTTTGAAAAGCTTCTTCTGGTGCTTGTCCTGCTAATATCGCTTGAATTGTTGTATTGTATTCATCACCGATCTTCGCACCCAGACCTACATCGTAGAAAATAAACATGCCTTTCATATCAGACATTTCTTTTTGCAAATCTTGTGCAACAGCAGGCACTTTGTCTTTATCCAGCTTCACATTGACTGCTGGAATATCTCCATTTTCTTCTGCCAATTTGGTCTGTACTTCATTACTTGTCCAAGCTTTGATATATTCAAGAGCCGCATCTTTATTTTTGGTATTCGCACGAATGACTAGGTTGTAACTAGGTTGCCCTAACCATGTATTTAGATCACCTTTACCGCCTTCAAATGTAGGGAATTTGGCGATTCCTATTTTGCCTTGAACTTTGGAATCTGCTGCTTCTACTGAACCTACTGCCCAGCTTCCCATCACGAACATAGCCGCTTCACCATTTTTGAACATATTCGTAATTGCAGTATTATCCAATCCTAAGAATCCGGAAGGGAAAGCACCCATATCTCGTAATTCATTCATTACATTTCCTGTCTGAATATACGAAGGGTCCATCCATGTGCCTGTTCCTTCCATCAATTTGTTAAATGGCTCGTCTCCACCGATTCGATTCGCTACCATTTCGCTAAATAGAGCGCTTGTCCATGATTCTTTGGCTCCAAATGCAAATGGTGTAACACCATTATCTTTAAGTACTTTAATAACATTTTTGAGTTCTTCGTAAGTAGTTGGTGGAGTCAGATTATATTTTGCAAAAATTTCTTTGTTATAAAAAAGAGGCACTGTCGCAAATGCTGTCGGGATCGCATACACTTTATTATCAAATGTCAGTAGATTGAATGCCCCTGAAGTAAAGCTTTTTTTCCATTCAGGATCAGCATTCAAAATCTCGGTCAAGTCCATAATTCTGCCTGAATCTGCATACGTTTTTAACTTACCAGCAGCATGACTTACAAATACATCCGGGCCTGCATTCGCTGCAAGCTCTGCATTAAGCTTCGGATAATACCGATCAGTTCCCGGGATATGCTGTACTTTCATCGTGGTTGTCGCATCTTTACGTTCATTGTATTCTTTGGCTAGTTGTTCCGACATCTTATACACATAACTGTCTGCATTTTGCCAGTCATAGATAACCGTTTCACTTGTTCCTCCTGTAGAACCTGATCCTGTAGACGATTCTGAACTATTCCCGCATCCTGCAAGTACACTACTTAATAAAAGAACACCTGTGAGTACACCGATACTTTTTTTCCAATACCCCTTTGTCATGACTCTTTTCATCCTCTCATGCTTTCGGTATAGAATACGCTTTCATCATATAAGGTGATCGGCATATCGACCATGTGGTATTTCTGACATTTAGCTTGAAAATTCCGATCTTTTTTCCATTAAAAGTCTATTAGGAATACGCAAAATGATCGTTGTTCCTTGCTCTTCTTTACTGTTAATCTTCAGACCATATTCTTCTCCATAATGCAGTTGTATTCGTTGATGCACATTCAGTAGCCCTATACCTGATAATGTAGAATCCGAAGGATTTTCCAGATAATGACGTAACGTTTCCAGTTGAGCAGCGCTCATTCCCAATCCATCATCAGCGATCGCTAACACCAGCGTATCTTCACTTTCATACGCATGAATACAAATATGTCCATTATCCATCTGCATCTCTAATCCATGTACAATCGCATTTTCAATAATCGGTTGCAAAATAAACCGCGGTACAATAACCGACAGTACCGCTGGATCAATATCATATTGCATATCAAATTTATCGACATATCTTACTTTTTGAATATAAATGTATTTTTTGACGCTTTCTAATTCTTCACTCAGTGTAATAAAATCTTTGCCTTTAATTCCTTCTCGCATTAGATCGCCTAACGCTTTGGACAGTTTACCTACTTCCGGTACCCCTTCGATTCGTGCCATCCAATTCATCGTTTCAAGCGTATTGAATAAAAAGTGCGGATTGATCTGGAACATCAGAAATTTGAGCTGAGATTGCTGACGTAGACGTTCCTCTTCATACACTTGATTGATCAAATAATGAATACGAGCGATCATACGATTAAAGTTCAGACTAAGAATACCTATCTCATCTCGTGACGGATAATTAAAGCTAATCGACCAATTTTCACGTTCGGTATTTTTCATAATCGAAGATAATTGACGAATCGGTCTGGAAATACTGACTGACAAATAATAGCCCAAAATAAGAGTGATCAAAGCAACAACGACAAACAAAATAATCATCCATTGTTGCAACATAATCGATTGTTCCGAATAGCGAGCCGTCGGAATAATACTTACAATTTTCCAATCTGTATTCTGAATACGTTGATACGATACTATCTGCTGTTTATCATCAATATCATCTGCAAAATCACCTGTATCACCACTGGTAATAATCTTTTGCAAATACGATTCTGATGGGGTATGGTGAATTAGTTCTTTGTGCCTGCTTGAGATAATCTGTCCATGACTATCAATAATAAATAGCTCACCCTGTTCATTGAGCTTAATCTGACTGTACACTTTATAGAGAGCTTCCTCATGATAAGTCAACAAAAAATAGCCTATCTTTTGCAGGCTATCGACATCATAAATAGTACTTACAGCGGCTACTACCGATTGTTGCCCCGAAGGATTGAACCATGACAAATCACCACGATTACGTTGAAGCACTTGCCAGTTCTGATCACGCAAGTCTAACTTTTTGGCATACATACTGGTCTGAAAAGAAGTGCCGTTGAGCGCATACAGACTAACCCCTTCTACGTCTTCTCGATCGCTGATTAATCCATACAAAATATTGCGTATCTGCTTATCCGCAGAGACGTATTGCAGATCTGTCCATTGTTGTCGATTGACTGCTTTGAGCGATTTGCGAATTTCTTGATTGGTAAAAATCGAATAATACAATCGCTCAATATCATGCATATGCAGTTCTATATTTTTACTGACTTCACTTAGCATATCCATCGTATAAATATTAGTCTGTTCTTGAATAAGCGAGCTAGATTTCTGGTACGTCCAGACACTTATCACTGCTAACGGAATCAGATTCAGTACGATAAAAGCGATAAATAATTTATTGCGAATATTAAGATCACGAGCCGCTTGAATCAGTCGATATAACATCACTTCAAGCATGAGGATGATCTCCTTTTTTGCGAAATTCATTCGGTGTTAATCCATATCTTTTTTTGAATACTTGTCCAAAATAGCGAGCATCACGAATCCCGACTTGCTCGGCAATTTTGTAAATTTCCAGATGAGAATTACCAAGCAATTGAACAGCTTTTTGCATCCGAATCCTTGTAAGCGTATTCAAGAAATTATCGCCTGTTTCTTTTTTGAATAACCGACTTAAATAGTCTGCATTAAAATGATTTTTGTCTGCCATTTGTTCGATAGTAATATCTTTCATATATTGCTTTTCCATTGTTTGTAGCATCTGCTGAATCACAGGATGTAGCGAAGGCTGATCAGGATGAGCGGTATGCTTGCCTTGTAAAGTCAGTGCATATTCTTCCAACTGATCACGTAACTCTTCTTCTGTACTCTGCCGCTGGCGTTCTTCTATAATCATTGCTTTGGCTTTGAGACAAGCAGCGATAATCTCATCTGGATCAGTCGGCTTCAACACAAATCCTAATGCTCCCAACTGAATCGCTTTGAGCGCATAATCCAATTGATGATAAGCGGTAATAAAGATCACTTTAGGTGCACATTGTTGCTGATTCAGACTGTCCATCAGTGCTAACCCATCCATGCCTGGCATACGAATATCGGTAAGCAATAGATCAGGTTTTTGTGTGAGACTTAATTGTCTGGCTTCGATTCCGTTCGCAGCTATGCCAATCAATTGAAATCCATGATCATGCCAATCTAACATTTCAAGCCCTCTACGAGTCATCGCTTCATCATCTGCTATCATCAATGTAATCATCTGTTCTCCTCCTGTATTCCATGAATTAAGCAATGAAAAGGTATATTTGTCGCCTGACTCCATTGTGGTGCACGCTGAATATGATCGTTATAACTCCAAGCAAATTTGAAATGATGTCCATAATCCCAATCGGCTTTGACTAGATTTTGTTGCCAGAATTCAATATCTGTATAGCAAAAAGGTACAGGAATAGCCTGTTGAAGTGGCAAACGATCTACAGGTGAATACAGTCTATGTGTATCTGTTGTGTGTCCATCCCAGTGACGACTAGCTCGCAACACTTTGCACATTTGTAATAAAGGATGCAATCCACGTCTAAATAATGAAGATTGTCCTAGATCATGCAATATATTCAGCGCATGGGAAAAGGTTAACGTATGACCGATCAGATCATGATGAGCTTCGGCGATATAGATAGGGTCTGTCTCTGCTAATTCTTGCAAAATAAACGCTGACAACTGCGCAGGAGATTCGATACTTGGAAATGAATCGGTAACAGTAATCTCTAATCTTTTCACTTCAGATGCTTTGTATCCAATCCATGAACGTCCAGCAATGGTGCGATCAAAAACTTGAATTAATTGCTGAATATGTGTGATATGTTCTAGACTTCCCCATGCTTCCAGTTCTCGAATAGCAAGTAATGAGACAGCAGTATAGATCACATTATGCCCGACCCAATGCAGTTGATCGATATTGGCATCTAATGCAGGTAGAATAATAGATAACGCTTCAGCATAAGTGACAGGTACAGACTCTATCAATAAAGCCTCGCTAGATTCCTGTGTATGCTCTCTAACCATCTGTTCTGCTTGATTGATTATCGCTTGCGCGACTTCAGTAGTGATCGAAGACGATTTCGCTAGAAACGATGCTGCTATACTGGCTGTTCCATAATGAGCATCCCAGATATCTCCTGTCTGCTTCTGACAATCAGCAATAATAGCTAATCCTTGTTGCAAAAGTGATCGGGGTGACATATATATCCCTGCTTTCTAATGTGATATAAGGTTGACGAATCATTTTTTTTCGTTAATGATAAAAGAAGTGAGTTATTACGGTAGCTGACGATGATTGATGAATCTACATAACAGAGGAGCGTTTATAATGAAATATCGTAATTTGGGTCGTACAGGACTGAAAGTTAGTGAGATCAGCCTTGGAAGCTGGTTAACATATGGCACAGCGGCAGAACAGCAAGCAGCCGATGATTGCGTACGCACTGCTTTTGAATTAGGGATTAACTTTTTCGATACCGCAAACGCTTACAACCGTGGTGAAGGTGAAAAAGCGATTGGAGCGGCTCTACGTTCCTATGAACGTTCTAGTTATGTATTGAGCACCAAAGTATTTTTCCCGATGGGCGATGGGCCGAATGACCGCGGATTGTCACGTAAGCATATTATGGAACAATGCGAAGCCAGTCTCAAGCGTCTGGGTACGGATTATATCGACGTTTATTTCTGCCATCGATTCGATACAGAGACACCAACGGAAGAAACATTACGTGCACTAGATGATCTTACATCACAAGGCAAAATTTTGTATAGTGCTGTAAGTGAATGGACAGCTGCGCAGATCAGTGATGCAGCTCATATTGCAGATCGTCTACGCTTACGCCCACTTGCGGCTAACCAACCGATTTATAATCTATTTGAGCGTTATATTGAAGATGAAGTTCTAGGTGTATCCGAGCAACATGGATTAGGACAAGTTGTCTTCTCCCCTCTTGCTCAAGGTATTTTGACAGGTAAATACAAACCAGGTCAAGCACCAGCCGCTGGAACACGCGCAGCCGATGATTCAGTCAACCATGTTATCAATAGCTATCTGCGAGATGATGTACTGGAAGTAGTCGGCAAATTAGATCAATTGGCTCAAAGTATGGATATCAAATTATCGCAATTAGCACTTGCCTGGGTTCTTCGTCAACCTGGTGTCAGTTCCGCGATTATCGGTGCTTCCAAGCCTCATCAGATTCAAGAAAATGTAGAAGCGGTAAATATTAGTTTGAGCGAAGATACATTATCACAGATCGATCAGATGATGGAAGATATTCAAGATTTCTCACCGATGCGTTAATCATATACAGATACATGGGAGTAAATCTGAATATGTGAAATAGATCTGATCCATCATTGCTAGGAGGAGAAGATATGGATAATATTCAGATTGGACAGACGCAGATTGTCCTACTTCAGGGAGATATTACAGTCCAACACGTTGATGCTATTGTGAATGCTGCTAACTCTAGTCTTCTTGGAGGTGGTGGTGTTGATGGAGCTATTCATCGCGCAGGTGGGTCTGCTATTCTGGAAGAATGTCAGCAGATTCGTAATCGTCAAGGCGGCTGCCCGACAGGAGAAGCGGTGATCACCACAGCCGGACGCTTGCCAGCCAAGCATGTTATTCATACGGTAGGCCCGGTATGGAATGGAGGGTCTAACAATGAACGCCAGTTACTGGCTCATTGTTATGTTCACTCTCTTCAGCTAGCAGATGAGCATCAGCTTACATCGATTGCTTTTCCTAATATCAGTACAGGGATTTATCATTTCCCCAAAAAAGAAGCAGCTACAATCGCTTTGCAAACAGTAAAAGAGTATGTAGAGCAACATCCAGACACTACATTACAACAGATCGTTTTTGTCTGTTATGATGCAGATAATCTTGCACTGTATCAACAACAAATACAAGCTTTATAGATTGATATCATTGTATAGTCAGTATCGATCATCATGAAGAAATATAATCGATCATAGCCAAAAAAATACCCTGCTCTTTCTATCACAGTACTTGTCTGTGAGAAAGCGCAGGGTATTTTTGTACATTAGCTATAATTAACGTTCGTCATTCCAGAAATTGACCGGATGGTTTTGTTTGCTTAGTACTTTGAACGTATAACCATCTTTTTTCAACGTTTCTAATACTAATGGCAATACTTTAAGTGTAGCAGGTTGATCATGCATCAATACAACAGGAGCTGTACCACGTTTTTCTACAGAATTGACCTGACTCATAATATTTTTGTAGACACGTTGATGATCTTTTTTGTATTTCCAATCCAATGAATCTACATTCCAATCCCATAGATGGAAGCCACCTTGATTGAGCATCACATCACGATAACCTTGTTTCATATAAGGCTTACTACCATAAGGCGTACGCACAAGACTGGTACGAACACCAGCTACTTCATATAGACTTTCGTTTGCATCACGCATTTCTTTATAAGCACTGAATGGTGAATTATAGAATTTTTTGACAACATGAGTAACTCCATGCAATCCCAGTCCATTGCCTTCTTTTACAATACGCTTGGTTGCTGTCTGATACTGTTCCATATGCGGTCCTAACATAAAGAATGTTGCTTTAGCATCGTATTTGTCCAATATATCTAGCAATTGCATTGTATGCGCTGTTGGGCCATCATCAAATGTTAGATAAATAACTTTTTCTGCTTTCTCAGAACGTGTAGTACTTTGACTCTTTGTAGCATTTTTGCTTGTGTGTGCACTGGCTACCACAGTCTGTGTAGCGAATTGCGGAATCAACAATCCTATTAAAATCGTAACTAACATCCATTTTTGATAACGTGACATAATAATGTTTCCCTCTCCCTTATCTTATGTACTTTCGACATCTCTCGTCATTATTATATCTAATATGCGCAATACAATTCATCCTTCAATAGCTACTTTCAGATCACATTTTTGTTACGATTGATAAAAACAAAAAACAATTTCGTAAATTTATCTGTTATAAAATGCACAAAAAGACTACATTTTTACCTGTAGCCCTTTTTGATCGTATGATATTTATTACTTGTGTAGCTGTATTTATGACTGTGCTGAGTTGCGTTTCATCAGGCGTATCTTTGTTTTGGTATCGGAATCTATTCGATAGGATTCGGTTATTTTCTGTAACGCTTTATTGTACGTAAATATATCTAAGTGATTATGTTGCAAATAATCCATCGTCGGTTCAGGCAAATGAATATAACAGATCGAGATCGCCCATGCGACAGCCATTTTGACATAATATCCGTTATGCTCAATCCGATCCAAGCGTTCCAATACTTCTTGAATATAGACATCATCTACATAATACATCAGTAACATCACGACTGCGAAGCGAACTTCATATTCATGCTCAGAAGAAAGATAAGGTGTAATGAAATTCCATACTTGTTGCTGATGGAATGTTGTACATTTTAGCCCACCACAGAATCGATCACATACAGACCAATTATCAATTTTCGGTACAAATGAAGTGATATATTGTAATCGTTCATCAATATCCATCTCTGCATACCCGATTACCATTCCTTGTAGCATCACTTCTTCAAAATATTCCTGCTCTGCTTCTTGTAAATACGTACGCCAATCGGCTTTGGCAATGTGCTGAGCCATAATCCGTAACTGCGGTATACGTACTCCTAGTATATTCGTTATTGTTGGTAGCAAGCTTGATGCAAATTTCTGATAATCATGATCTACTTTAGCTAGTATTTGCTCGCGAATAATAATACCTCCTTGATAACGGTGGATGTGTATCGAAACGATCATTTAAAATTCCAATTTATGTGATAGTACAAAAGGATAGCTAAGACGTATACCTATATTGTTTCCCCTACTGGAAGCAGTTCTTTTTCCAAATCCAACAACGTTGTTTTCATATCCAATCCTCCGCGATATCCTGTTAATGCTCCACCTTTTCCAATGACCCGGTGACAAGGAATCGTTATTAAAAAAGGATTCGCTCCGATTGCTGCTCCAACTGCACGAACTGCCGCTGGTCGTCCGATATGCTGAGCGATATCCGAGTATGACCATGTCTGTCCATAAGGAATCTGCAATAATGCTTGCCACACTTGTAATTGAAAAGGAGTCCCTTGAAAATCATGAGTAATCGTGAATTGTTGACGCTCTCCCTGTAGATATTGAATCAATTGCTCGGTATACGGTTCTAACTTCTGCTTATCTTCGACTAGAACACTTCCACTGCGTCGAGTGTGTATCCATGTCTCCATTTCTGCAAAAGGTTGACCTTGCGAGCCTACATAACATAGTCCATTGCTTGAGGCTGCAATATAGAATTGCCATAGATGGTGATTGATCTGTGTCCAGTAGATAGTGGGCTGAGCTAGATCTTTATTTCTGTTGTCTGTTGTTGTCATAAACTCTACTCTCCTTTTACTGATTGGTCAGCATGATGCTGTTTGCGATATTGTGCAGGCGTGATACCGATTTTCTTTTTGAATAAAGTAACAAAGTATGAAGTATTCGGTATGCCTATATTCAATCCGATTGCAGTCATACTATGATTGGTAGTAATCAGTTCCTGACAAGCTTGATCGATACGACAACGCTGAATATACTCTACCGGCGTAATATTCATTACTTTTTTGAATGTACGATGTAAATGATAAGGGCTACCATGACCTATTTCTGCTAATCCATGTAATGTTAATGGCTCTGTATAATGCTGATCGATATATTGTGTAATGACAGCGATCCACTCCTGATCAGGCAATCGTTCTCCTGTAGGCTTGCATCGTTTGCAAGGACGATACTGAGTATGCAGTGCTTGATCGGGATCTGCAAAAATAGTTACATTCTGTGGTCGAGGTGCTTTCGATTTACAAGAAGGACGGCAAAATATGCCTGTCGTCCGTACTGCATACCAAAACTGACCATCATATGAAGAATCATTATTGACAATCGCTTGCCATTGTTCGGTAGTGATATGTGGACTATCTGTTATATGCGTTGCAGTATCATTCATCGCTATTCACCTCTACCTGTAGTATATCTGTTGAATATGTATTTGTACGCTGTTTGGAATGTAAAAGCAAGATAACAACATTTTAAAATAAATAATACCTATCCAGCAAGATAGCAAAAAAAGCACCCCGTTCATAAGAACGGAATGCTTTGGACGTGATTGACTTATTTGTCTAATGTTAATTCCAGTTGAACACCAATATCATTTTGTGTACTCAATACTACGGAGTGAGGATTTTTCATACCAAAATCTTCAAACGTTACTGTTGTTGTGCCGGATAGTAGAATTTGTCCACCTTGATATACTGCTTTACCTACAACCGTTACATCTTTATCAATACCTTTAACAGTTAATGTACCTTTCATTGTAAAATCGTTAGTAGCGCCTTCTGTCCATGTTGTTGGCAAGCCTTCAAAAGAAGTAGCTTTGAAAGTCGCTTGTGGGAACTTGGCAACATCGAAGAAATCAGCTTCTTTTACATGTTCATCACGTTGAGCTGTTCCTGAATCAATAGCGCTCATATCGATTTGTCCTTCAGCTACCATTTTGGTAGGATCGTCTACATTCACTGTCCAGTTACCCGTTACTTTGTTATCTACAAAGTTTACTGTTTCCTGTGAAGTCGTTACAGAGAAGTATACTTTAGAAGAATCGGTATTGATTTTCCAATCGCCATTCAGTTGATCTCCTGCTACACTTGCGCCAGACGCTGCTGTTCCGCTAGATTCAGTAGAAGTGTTTGTCGCTGGAATCACTTGCTCAATAGCTACTTTGTTCCCCATATAACTCTTCATAAATTGATAGCCACCAATCGCCACGATCACTACTACAATAGCAACGATAATGAGGATATTTCTTGTTTTTTTATTCATGATTTTGATCTCCTTTTATAAATGCTTCTTAATATCCTTATCTTAAACGGCGAATGTGTCGAGAAGATGTCCAAATGTACAAGAAGTAGAAAAAAATAAAGATTATTATAAAATCACTTGATAGTTAAAGAACGGTAGGTACAATAAGTAGACAACAGATAATGTACTTATTAAAATATAGTCCATGCTAAACGTAGATATAAGGAGCCTTTGAAATATGAACTTAATACTTATCGTAGAAGATGAAGAAGGTATTGCCCGCGTTCTATCTGCTTATTTGAAAAAAGCAGGGTTTGAAACGTTGCGCGCTGCCGATGGTCATCAAGCATTAGAACTATTCAATTCCTCTTCTCCTGCACTGGTGATACTCGATATTATGTTGCCGGGCATGGATGGCTGGGAATTGCTCAAAATGATTCGTAGTAAAAGTGCTTGTCCGGTGATTATGCTGACTGCACGTGATGATATTCAAGACCGACTCACCGGACTTGATGGTGGAGCCGATGATTATATGACCAAGCCTTTTATGCCTGAAGAAGTAGTAGCTAGAGTAAATGCTGTACTACGTCGTCGCCCACACTGGAATGATGGCATCAGCAAACGTAATTTCGGAAATCTGGTGATTGATATGGCAGCCAAACGTGTGTATTTGAATGGTGCTGAAGTGGCACTTAGTCCACGTGATTTATCATTGTTACTTTTTTTATCAGAGCATCCGAACCGTACCTTTACTCGTGATCACTTGATCGAACAGGTCTGGGGAATGGATTACGACGGAAGTGATCGAGCAGTCGATCTATCTGTCAAACGATTGCGTCAGTCACTTTCTCACTGGTCATCGCAAACAGGTGAACTTCGAACATTGCGCGGAATGGGGTATCAATTTTGGCTAAGCGAATAAAAAAATCAAAACAAACATCTATTTTATCGTATTGGACGATTCGTTATTTTATTATTTTATGTATCGGATTGTTGATTATTGCTACGGCTGCGGTCTATTGGGTTCGAGATACAGCGATGGATAGCCGTCTAAAAACAGCAGGTTTACTCGGACAAGAAGTTGCTGATCGGGTCACATCTGCTAATGGAACGATAGTTATTCCGAATAAGCTGGATAAGATTATTGATAATCGGCTGAAATTTTTTAATCTGGATGAATATATGTGTATTATGATTGCGAATGAAAAAGGGCAGTTCTTATTCTCTATGCCTAATCTTCCGCAAGATAAATTAAGCAAAAAGTTAACGCCTGATCTTGCTGAACCGACAGATAATCGGTATATGGCTGTGAACACTCCTATTTATAATGATCAAGGAGTCAAGATTGGTCAGGTGACGTTACTTCAATCCAAAAAGTCTCTGACCTATAGTCCTAATGAAATTGTGTTAGTAGTGGTTCTGTTAAGTACGCTTATTATCTCAGGATGGTTAACGATCTACTGGTTATCTCGCAAATTATCCCGACCGATCCAATTAGTAGCCAATGCAGCCAAACAGATTCGTGCAGGTAACTACGATGTGAATTTGCAGATAAATACGAAAGAACAAGAAATCACAGAGCTGGTACAGTCTTTCGAAGAAATGGCACAGCGATTGAAACAGTTAGAAGAATGGCGCGCTCTATCTCTAGCCGGTGTAACCCATGAGCTAAAAACACCTGTTACCTCGATCAAAGGTCTGGTGATGGCTGTACGAGAAGAAGTAGTCACTCAAGATGAAGCCAAAGAATTTCTTGATATTGCGCTCAAAGAATCAGAGCGTATGGAGCGTATGATTGCAGACTTACTGGATTATAATGCTTTTACTTCTGGTAGTGTAGAGATTCAGAGTGATCGGTTACACTTGCAACTGCTCATCTCCGAGATTGCTTATCAATGGAAATTAACACATGAATCGTATCCAGTCGATATGGTTCTCGATCTGCCTGAAGAACCACTTTATACGATGGGCGACTCTTTACGGATTCAGCAAATCTTTGTGAATCTGCTTAATAATGGATTACAGGCTGTGGATAAAAGTATACCGATTCAATTCCGTATTCGGATGTATGCGGAACAGCAATATATTCATGTAGAAGTAACCGATAATGGTACAGGCGTAGCCCCTGAAGATCAGTCTCATATTTTCGAACGCTTTTATCGGGGAGATCGCAAAAAGCGTAGTGTGCGTGGCTTAGGATTAGGGCTTACTTACAGTCAACTGTTAGCCCGCGCTCAAGGTGGCGAATTGCGATTGCGTCAGAGTTCTTCGTCAGGCAGTACGTTTGCTTTACAATTGCCAAGATAAATAAACAGCAGGTATTATCGAGTTTTTTATAATCATTCAATATCTATGTATACAATGAAAAAAGGAACCTTGACTCTCTGCGAAGAGGACAAAGGTTCCTTTTTATTTTTTATATGGAAAAGGAATAGCCTATTCGCAAGCGACTCCATCTTTATCACGATCTAATTTTTTGCTATATCCCGGTTGTCCTTTGTATAAAGGAGCTTTTCCTGCTTTGCGAACAGCACTACAGTTTTTGTAATATACTGTTTTGGATTTGGTAGCTACATAACTTCCAGCTTGACTGGATTGCGCTTGTACTGTTGGTGCCACGGCTACCGTTAATCCTGCTAGCAAAGATAATGCAATTAATCCTGAACATGCTTTGTTCATTTTTTTCATGAGTATACCCCTTCGCGTATGAAATATTATTTTATACTTTTTTGGTACTATATGGATTATATCGGATAGTTATCTAAATTGGTTAGTTTATATTATAAGTTATTTTTCCATAGCAAAAAGCGTACCTTATGAATAATCTATTCAAGTACGCTTTTATATAAGAAATAAGTTAACTTTATGCGATTTTATTATGTTCATGCTTTAAATATTTTTTCAAAAGCTTGAATCGCTTGCTGATCTTTGGAACGATCATAGACTGCGAAAATAATCTGTTTGAACAATAAAGCATACTTCTCTTCTAGTAGCACCTGACGGAACCACGTTGCCACTTCATATGGATCATTACGGAATACACCGCATCCGAAAGCTCCTAATACCAGATATTCATCGCCCTGCTCTGCCGCTACAGCTAAAATATATCGAATTCGCTCTAACATGACTGCGCCGATCTGGTCTACATGTTCAGGTTCTCTTTCTCTAACTACCCCTGCATTTACAGCCGGTGCAGTAATGATAGATACTTGATAGGTCTGTGCTCTCAGCGAACCACCGTCTTCCCGAAAGACCGTTACCTGTGGCGAGTAGATCATATAATCAGAGTAGAGACAACTTTTTTGCTGACGATTATAGTTATACATTTCAGTCATCTGAATCTGACTAGGATAAAGGGAAGATGAACGAGCCAGACTTTCTTCTTGCGCCTGACTTCCTCCTAGAAATCCACCACCTGGATTACGTGCAGAAGCAAAATTGAGACAAGCAACTTTATCACGTCGTTGTCTCATGGTGAGTTGTTCGACTGCTTTGAGCGTTGAATATGGGTTTACAATAATCTTTGACGCACAGCGCTCATCATCCAACAATAACGACTCTTCCGATTGTAATGACTCTGCTGTATATGGACTTTTGATGTCATTTGCATGTTGTACAAGAGTGTTGATCTTTGCGACTGCTTTTTCTTTGATTGTTGTTAATTTTTCAGGTGTATACAGAACAGAATTGTTGATAGTATATTCAACTTCTGATTTGATATCGACCTGTTTACCTGATAGTACTTTGTAATGACCTCGTTCTAAAATATCTAATGTTTCCTGCGCCCATTTGGAGCGGATTTCTCGTGATGTCATGATTGGCAACTCCTTACTTCTCTTTTTCTAGTTATACTTGCGATAATAAATCTTCTCGTAATTGTATCAATACTTCACCTAACCAATTCGTTCCCCGCCATGTAGCACGTTGATGAATACGAGGATCATCTTCAGCAAGCCCGATTCCCCAGATTCGGTCTGTAGGGCTAGCCTCTACCAGCGTATGACCGGCTGTAGCCAATAGAACCAATAATAATTCTGGATTCTGAGTAAACTTGGCATGATTCCCGCGATACACAATATTTTTGGCTTCTTGATTCCAGAGATCGTTATCGAATCGTTGCACTTGCCGTCCTAATGCTTTTTGCTGACGAGGATGTGGCGCTTCTATTACTCGTCTAGCAATTTCACGATCGCCAAACAATTGAGCTTTTCCATACATCATATACTGCTCTGCCGATGTAAATTGCTGTCCTTCTAATATAAAAGATGCTGGATACCACTGCGAAAATGGAGAAGCATCCCGATAAAAAAATAAAAATGATTCTGATGGCGATTCAGATCTACTCATTGTGTGATTCCTCTTTTCTTGATCCAAAAACTATTTGACAACCTCTTCCCAGGCGGGACGAAAACGAAACAGTTGGGACGGTCGATGTCCTGCATCTTTCGTATATTCATTAGTCGCTATAACTTGTGAAGCGATTTTTCGACGAAAGGCAGGTGCTAATAGTTCTCGATCCAAAATAATTTCATACACTTGTTGCAGTGCAGATAATGTAAATAACGGTGGCATCAAATTAAACGCGATATCGGTATACTCAATTTTACTACGTAGGCGTTCTACACCATATGCAATCATTTTAGCATGATCAAAAGCAATTCCTTCACTCTCAATCACTTCCCAGCGTACATCATTAATCGTTCCGCGATAGACATGAGTAACCCGAATCAATCCAGATAACTGATACTCTCCATGGTGCAAATGAATCCGAATATCTCGCTCGATCTCACATCCATCCGGTAAGCGAACTTTCTTTTCCTGCATAATATGATAATCTAGCTTAAACCATCTAGCATCATCCGCATCTTCACCTGCTTGTACTTGTTGGGTGCTAGAATCCACTAATGCCATGTACGAACAACTAATGACCCTTGTACGAGGATCTCGATCTACCTCACCCCATGTATATAATTGCTCCATATAGATATGTTCTAGATTCGTTTCACTTCGCAATTCGCGCGCGGCGGCTTCATCCAGACTTTCATCGACCGAGACGAATCCCCCTGGCAGTGCCCACTGTCCTTTATACGGATGTTCACCACGTTGTATCATCAATAACTGCAATGACTTTTCCGGTAATTTACGATAGTTATCTTGCTCTTGATTCATTACAGTAAAAATCAGCATATCAACCGTAGCTGAAGGTCGTTCATATATACCAGCATCGTATTGTTCCAGAAATTGTTGTTCGGTAAGTCCGTTATGATTAAGAATGGGATTAGCATCGTTAATTGACGAATCCGGCATAGATATAACCTCCATATAAGATATAAGTACGTTTAATTTTTTTATTGATATTTACTTTTTGTTATTAACATATAGTTATTATTAATCAAACTCATTTGAAAAGTCAACCATTTGCAGAAATTGGATATAAAAAAGACTTCCTCTATTTCTAAAGAAAGTCTTTTTTGAGTGCTATACATTATGTTACCTATTTACGTCTACCGCGTTTATTTTTACGATTGGTTGTAATCGTCATAAAAGCAAAAATAACAAATACTACGCCTGCACCTACTAACATTTGTATAAAAAAATCCATTTGTTCACCTCAAGATTGTTGTTATGTATAACTTATTGATAACTTAACCGTTTACGTAACGCACGCCACACTTTTACAAGTAAATAAGCTGTAATATAACAACCCATTAATGATACAAAAAAGCTATCTGCTCGAAAATATACTTTTTCAGTATGCAATATAATATACAATAGATTCTCATATCCTGTCAGATCATCACTTGTCTGCAATGTCAAAAACGAGGAGAACTGACCAAAATGATATTGCTTCACAATCTCTGGCGGGAAATTCCAGACAATATTGACTCTACTCGGCATAATCATAAATAGCAACATAACGATAATCGTTACGAACCATACCTTTTTGTGATCGAAAAAAGTCATCGCTTCCTCCTTTGTTAAGATACATCGTATATTCAGATTGTATACTTGATTGCAAAATAGATCAAAATCGATGGTGGAAGTATCTTTATTTGCTCAAACAAAAAAGCCTGACATATGATCACTCTCTTGCGATAGCGACTTGTTAGGCTGTTATGGTTGGTTGAATACCCCATTATGATATTGTATTAATCCAAAATACGTAATGTTGTATCAATAATACCGTTTAATTTTTGCTGGTCTGCTGTTGTTTTGACCATAGCACGCAAACCTAACCATGCATTCATAAAATAGTGAGCAAGAAATTCGGTATCCACATCCGCTTGAATTTCACCTTTATTTTGACCGATCAGAAGTAGCTCACGCAAGTATTGTTCTGTTTGTGTATAGCCATTTTCTACAAATGTAGATACTTCAGGATCAAGTATACCTAACTCCACACCCGAGTTTACCATCATACATCCTTTAGGAAAATCTTTGTTATCCACCATAGTGGTTAGAAATCGTCGCATCAGCTCTTTAACAGGTGCTTGTTTTTCTATTAACAATTGTAATCGTTCTGCTTGAAGAGATTTGTACCGTTGTAGTGCTTGAATAAACAGAGCGTGTTTGTCTCCAAACGTATCATAAATACTTCTTCGATGAATCCCCATCGTATCAACCAATTGTTGCATCGACGTTTTCTCATATCCTTGCGTCCAGAATAAATACATCGCTTTATCTAATACTTCATTAATTTCAAATTCTTTATGCCTTGCCATTGTCTTCACCTCGCTTATTTATTATATAGGGAAGTGAACGGTCAGCAAACTTATGACTTATTCAAAATCCAAATAGTAATAAATATCAGAATTGCCTCGTTCAGATGTAAAATGATAGCTTTTATTATTCAAACCGCCGATTTCAAACCCATATTTTAAATAGAATTTGTTAGCAGCGAGATTATACGATTGGGCAATAGTACTCAAACCTTTACAATTCTTTGCTTTGGATATGGTCATTGCCAAATCAAGCATGTCTTTAGAGATACCGCTTCTACGATATTTTTGATTTACTTTCAGATCGCTAAGGTAGCAATATTTATTCCATTCGATCTCAAATACAGCCAGTCCAACACAGATATCGTGATCAAATGCAGCTATAGCAAAACCATCCTGATCGATTTTGGCAAATGAATAGTTCTCTTCTGGAAATATTTTTTCTTTGGTCTTATCAAAGTATTTTTCTTGATATTCCCATCTATCATTAGGCTTTGTTACAACTAATTCACCAAACAAATAAAATGTTTCATTAGGTAATTGCAAACAATCTTTGGTTGCTTCTGTTATCAATTCAATTTTAATACGATTCAATGTGTAGCCTCCTTCAATCTCTAAATATTCAGCTTCCAGAGTCTACAAAACTGAACGTATCAGAATTGTATAATAACTTTACCTTTTGGTCGACCATTAGCTACAAGCTCCAATGCTTTATTGATATCGTTTAGCGTAAATGATTGAGGATGAAGAAGTGGAACGATATCATTTTTTTCAACGATTCCCGTAATTTTCTTCAATTGTGTACCGTCTGAGCGAACAAAAATAAAGCGATATTCTATATCTTTTTGCTTCGCTTTTTTATCGAATTTGGCACCAACAGCACCAAAAAGTTTTTGTTTCCACCATGGGAAGCCTTGATCCTCTGCAAAACGTTTATTAGGTCCTGTACGAAGAGAAAGTAATCGTCCTCCGGGCTTCATAATTTGTAGTTCATTATCAAATTCTTCTGCTCCCAACGTATCGATCACATAATCAATCTGGGATAAAACATCTACATAGTTTTCTTTCGTATAATCCAAATATCGATCTGCACCAATTTGTAGTGTACGTTCGCGCGTCTGTGCGTTACCGCTTACGATGACTTGCAATCCCATATCTTTAGCGATAGGAACAGCGATTTGACCAAAGCTACCTGATCCACCTGGAATAAAAACAGACTGCCCCGACTTTGCTTCTAGTTCTTCATGTAGTCCTTGATAAGCCGTAAGTCCGGTCAATGCTACCGCAGATGCTTCTGCATAAGACAAATTTTTGGGCATATGTGCAATAGCACCCGCGTCTACAGCGACATACTCTGCAAAGGCACCTATTTTGTTCAAAGGTAAACGTGTATAAATATCGTCGCCTACCTGAAATCCATGTACATTTTTGCCTACGTTTTCAATCACACCTGCCAGTTCATTGCCGATCGTGAGCGGAAAATTATAGTCTTGAATGAATTTGACACTGCCTGTCATGATTAACATTTCCAGTGGATTCACAGCGGCGGCTTTGACTTTGACTAGCACTTCATGATCTGCAATATCTGGAATTTCAATAGTGTTCACTTGTGCTTTTATTTGTTTAGAATATTTAGTGATCTGAGCGGCTTTCATAGTGCGCTTCATATCTGGATCAGCTTCCTTTTTATCATAATAAATACATCAATAACGGTTCATGTATAGAAGAAAAATGACGTACAATTCTCAAGTTGTACGTCATTTGCAATAGTATTTATAATAGAGCTCTAGTACGCATCATTTATTATCTAACGATCATTAACAAAATTATGAGATCGTAGGATAGATAGGTGCTGTTAATTTAAAGTTATACTCTGAATCCACAATACCTACAGTCTCATTGCTTTCATACAGATTAACCATGAATCCTGCCATTTGTTGGGCTGTGTGGTATTTAGGAATATTGTTCTCGTATTGATAGTCTTCCACATCATTAGATACTTTGATAAAATCTGTTTCTGTAATAGCAGGTGCTAATACTTTAGCTTTGAGATGAGCGCCTTTGAGTTCTAACTCTTTAGCAAGCCCTTCCGTAAATGCACTTACATAATATTTAGAAGCAGAGTATGCTACAGTTCCTATAGCAATAATATATCCAAGTGCTGATGATACGTTAATTAATTGAGTACCTTCAACATTTGCATAATCTCTAACATAAAGGGTAGACAGAATCGTTAAAGATTCTATATTCACTCGTAACATCGTTTCGACTTTTGTTAGATTTTGATCAACAACCATTGCACCTTCCCCAAGCCCTGCATTATTGATCCATGTTTCGATTTGATAATTTTTCAAGCTATTGTATAACTCATAAGCTTGCTCGGTAACAGAAAGATCACTTGTAACAACCACTACATCTAATTCTGGATGTAATTCTTTAATTTTGGCTTGAAGCTCTTCTAACTTGTCTACTCTTCTTGCTACAATAATCAAATTTTTTCCTTTAGCAGCAAATGCCAATGCACTTTCATAACCTATTCCTGAGCTAGCTCCTGTAATAACGGTATATTTCATTTTAGTTACTCCCTTTAGTTCTATTTTCGTTTTCAAGAACGATCGTTCTAATTTGGTTATAAGCTATTCTTATTCGTTATAAGCATATCATTTATAGAACGATCGGTAAAGTATTATTTCACAGCTTGACGGGTGTCTATGACCTGCTTAGTGACCGGCTCGATCTTGCATCGATCTTACAATACGAGTGATCCATTTGCGTGGTAATAATCGTGGGCTAAAGGCTAAAAAGCGGTTACGTGCTCCCGGTATAATAATAGTATCTCCTCGCAAAAATCCGCGATATCCCATTTGGGCAACTTCGTCTGACTTCATAATAGAACCATTTTGTATCATTTTAGATGCACCCATACCTGAACGATCTACAAATCCTGTAGCTGTGACTCCCGGGCAAAGTGCAGTCACGGTTACACCTGTTCCACTTAATTCATTTTCAAGTGCTTCTGTGAACGATAATACATACGCTTTGCTTGCATAATAGACAGACATCATCGGTCCAGGGAAAAAGCCTACTAATGAAGCTACATTCATCACGCCGCCCTGTCTTCGCTTCACCATATCCGGTACAAATAATTTGGTCATGATCGTTAGCGCTTTGATATTGACATCGATCATATTGGTTTCTTGTTCCCAATCTGTTTCTAAAAATTTCCCGTATAAGCCAAATCCAGCATTATTCACAAGATAATCTACCACAATCCCTTTTTCTTTTAACTCTAGAAAAATAGCTTCCGGTACACCTGTAACCGATACATCTTTGGGGATAACGATAGAATGTGTACCATGTTTTTGTTCATAGTCTTTCGCCATTTCTTGCAATTTCGCTTCATTACGTGCGACCAATACCAGATTATATCCGTCTTTAGCAAATAGATTAGCTAATTCTTTCCCAATCCCGCCAGATACACCTGTAATCAATACTGTTTTTTTCATAGTTATAACTCCTATTCAGCTCATAATTAATATTAAAACCTTTTTAAGAATGATCATTCTAATAAAGATAAAAAAATAAAGCTTGCTGTTGGAAGATGTTATTTTTGTAGGAAAATAGTTTCTATATGTTTAGTTAGCAACTTCTTATTTAGAACTTTATCATATCGAGAACGATCGGTAAAGTATTATTTTTTAAAATTGTTTATATGATTTCTGTAAGTAGAAAGCCTCTAGCTTTTATTAGCAAAAGACTTTCTTTTACCAATACCTGCATGATTGAACTAAGCTTAGTTCTCAAGCACCTGCACTCACATTGCGAACTACAAAAACTAATACCAACCATAATACAAATATGATGCCAACCACTAATAAGATTTTAGACTGTTTACTTCTGAACATGTACTATTCTCCTTTCTATGCTCTATTTGATGTATGCTAACGACTATGTAACTGTTATCAAAGTCTTTTGTTATTGCTCTACTTATCATCTATTTAATTAGAATATTAAAATTACATTCTTCCATATTATACCATTCTGTTAACAAAGTATAGGCAGAGATCGTTTGTAGGTGATGGACTACCTTTTCCAATTGTTCTATAAAATCTTCACCACAAGCCACTTTAATATATTGATGACTATGTACGGCTCTATAGATATTCTTGTGATCTGTAGGTTCGACCTGTACCAGATGAATATGAGAATCAGCTTTATGTCCACTGCCTACAACAGCATAATGGTCATCAATGAGAAGAGCTTTATCATGATGATATTGTAAATGTCTTTCATGCGGAACGACCCAGATCGGCTTCATATGTAGATGTCCTCCAGTACACTAATATGTAATATCATTAGTATACTGGCTAGGACAACATACGGTAATAGGCTCAAACGTATCAGTTATATGATATGTATACGTATTGTATTATACGTTTCTTTGTAAATTCACATCTAATTCTGATCCTTCGCCTGTAACATAAGATATATAATTTACTGACCCGCTAAAGTCTAAATACGCTTGATAACGAAAACGAATAGACGGTAATGTTATCCAATCGAGAACCGATTCTTTGGAAATCCATTTACAATCACTGGTCTCGTCAGAAGTTGTTAATGTTCCTCCTTCACATTTACATACAAAATCAAACATTACTTTTGTTGGTACATCTGTTATGCCATCATGCCATTTATGTATTCCCGTATTTGAAATAATGCTTATAAGCTGAACTACGGTTGCATCAATACCACTTTCTTCTTTAATCTCACGTATCACCCCATCGATCAAATTCTCTCCAACTTCGGTGATTCCACCAGGATATACCCAACCATCGTGTTGTGTCTTAACTAACAAAATATTACCATGACCATCTTCTACTATTCCACCTGCAGATACAATATGTGTGGGGAAATTCATTATGTAACCTCCTATTTATGATTAGTATAGTAATTTTGCAATTGCTATTCTTATTTTAAAGAACTCTATCTATATTACTCATATAATTTGATATCTTTCAATCACCAATGATCTTCTGGAAATTGTCCATTCAACTTCGGTACTATATATTCTTTCTCCTGTAGTATTAAATGCAAAATCATCATCTGTGAATCTAAATAATCCTTTTCATGAATGCCAGAACTTCCTTCTTTATATAGAAGCTAAATCTGTAGTCAGAGATAGTGAATATGATCCGTCGTTATTAGCAAAATATAACTATATTCATATCTGTATATTTGTCTTCTTTTTATTCAAAATAGCTTATAAAACATTTAATTATTTGTTTATTTTTTTGACATTATAAATCAATTGAATAAGTAATCCAATAATTACAGCTAGAAATCCATCAGATAATACTATATTACCTCCATGTAAAATTGCCGATAAACCTATTCCAATAATTAGACAAACAAATACATTGAATATAATTGTCATGCATCAATTCCCTTTCTAAATACAAGATTTAATATATGTAATAAAATCCATTTTAATCTTTAAATGGATTTTATTAATTGTAACATTTATTTTTTAAAATATAAAAAGGATACTTTATTTTTCAAAATATCACTCTAATCTTTAACTATCGATGTCTTTCTAGAAATTGTCCTTTCAACCCCAATACTATCCATTCTTTCTCCTTTACTATTAAATGGAAAAATCAAGATCAATATGTAGAGTTCATTCGCGTGTCTGTGTATCGCCCTTATCAATAACCTGTAATTCTATATCTTTGGCGATAGGTATAAATTAAAATATAATTCTCTAGCACAACTATAGCTATAGTAAGCAAAAATGAAATATAAAAGCAGCAGACTATTCGGTTCGTATAGATACCGGAGGACTGCTGCTTTTTATATGTTATCTAGCTTTTATATTCTTCTACATACCAATCAATCATCTTACGTGCAATACTAACTCGCGGTGGAATATTAGGAAGTTCGTTCGCATGGAACCACTTCGCTTCGGCGATCTCTTCACCATCTACTTGAATCTCGCCGCTATCATATTCAGCGATAAAGCCGATCATGAGTGAATGTGGGAATGGCCACGGTTGACTATCATAATAGCGAATATTTTTGATTTTGATGCCGATCTCTTCCATTGTTTCTCGTTGTACACAGTCTTCTAGTGTCTCTCCAGGTTCTACAAAGCCTGCAATCAGACCGTACATGTTATTTGGAAAATGACCTGCACGAGCGAGCAAGATCTGATCGCCTTTTAAAATAATCGTAATCACAGCAGGTGATAGACGAGGATAATGGGACAATCCGCAATTTGGACAAACTTTGCTACGCTCATGATCTGCATGATTCAGCGCATTGCCACAGCGTCCGCAGAACTGGTTCGTTGCATCCCATGAGAGCATTTGCAGACCACGTCCGGCGACATGGAACAAATCTTCATCAATTCGGTCATACAGGGCAAAGAGAGGTAGAAAAACCATACCTTCCGGTACAGTACTTTCTTCTGCGACTTCAGCGGTATAACAGGAAGCCCCTTCGATCGAACCGAGATAGAGTGTGCGGCTAGATGTTAATTCATACTTGTCCAGACGATCTCCAACTGGAACAGCCAATAGGTCGCCTGTTTCATGAACAAGTAGTTGGTTCCCGCGAAAAATAAACCAGTACCCTATGGAGTTTTCCTGCTCTACAGGTCGAAGTGCAGGGCTATATCGTTTATAAATACTTTTAATTGTCGGTTGCATGGGCTCAGAACCTTTCATGTACGTACTTTTTACGTCATTTATGATATGCTGTACATCATTAGTTTACCCTAAGAACAGAAGGGATCAAACGTCAATATCCAAGTCTTTACATTATCTAGGAAAAGGGTGCTAGTTTGTGTGCAAGTTCAGATTAAATTAACTGGTAGCAAGTGTACAATAAGTTATTATCTAATAAGATGATTCCAACAGAATATACCCAACCCTTATACTGAGTCTTAGATAACAAAGTATTGCCTTGACCCTCTTCTCCTATTCCACCTGCGGATACAATATGTGTAGGGAAGTTCATGTTGTAACTTTGTATTATTGGTATACCTATTCTGTACTGATGGTTTCTTTGCTTATTTCAAAGAGTTCGATTTACATTACTCATATCTTTTTCAATTTTATATTTTTAACCATCGATGTCCTTCTGGAAATTGTCCTTTCAACCCCGATACTATCCATTCTTTTTCCGCTATTGTTAAATGTGGAAGCATCATCTGCCAATCTAGATCATCCTTTTCACGAATGACAGAACTGCCTCCTTTATATAGAAGCTGAATCTCAGGTCGAAGATAGCGAATATGATATGTAGTCGTTAGAAAAATGTCATTAGCTTTTCGACGAATCGCCGGATGTCTGCGATATACCCAATCTTCATCCACTTGATCTACAAGCATTAACTGAAATGCCCATGCAGAATGCTCATCTTTTTTCACCCATATATCATTCACTTGCTCTAACTGTTCTCCTTGCCAAAGCTCTAATGTGCCTTTATATGCTTTGTACAATCTCCAATCTTTGCTCAAATATTGATATACTTTATACTGATCTTTGCGAAATACGATAATATCGATATCTTTATGTTCTCGGGTTTGCCTGCCTATATGTAGATCCAAAGCCCATCCCCCTGCAATCCCCCACATAATCGGTATATCTTGCAATAATAAGCTGACTTCTTCTACAGTAAGCGGTTGCCAGTTGTCGATATCCATAGTGATAACCTTTCTATACAATATTAAGAAAATGGTAATAGACACCCCGTATAATAGAGAGTATCCATTACCATTTTCCAAATCATTTTAGTATTAATATAATTGTTGTTTATAGCTACACTATTTTCATTACATTTTGTTTTGCCATTGAATCTGATTTTAATTGCCTCACACTGGCTACAGTGAGTGGCCATACTACTGCTAAAATAGAAATACAGCCACTAAAAATAAGCGTTTTTTCTATTCCAATAATAACAGAAACAGGACCTATTATAGCCATTCCTAGTGGTTTCAATGACATTGAACCTAATCGATTAATAGAATCTACGCGAGATAATAAATGATTAGGGACATATTTAGCTATTATTGAAGATTCAAGAGTGGTGAAGAACGAAATGGCTAATCCCGATACAAATTCAGACAAGACAAGAAGTTCAATAGGTGCAGGAACAGCTAGTAAAAACAAAGTGGGTCCTGAACCAAATAACATAAAGATATAACCAATAAATAATGGTTTTTTGGGTTTATAAAACATAGCTAAAAAACTACCTATAATCCCACCTATTCCAAGTGCAACAGTAATTAATGCCCAATCGGAGGCTCCATTGAGATGCGTTTTGGCTACAACAGGACCTAATACTTGTAAGCTAGACAACAAAAAGAATTGAAACAGACTGGCACTTAAAATAAGAACAAGTAGCCACTGTTTTTTTAAAACATAACCTAATCCTTCTCTCATCTCAGAAAAAATAGAGGGCTTTTGGGAATAATTAGGTTCTCCTAACGATCCACTCGTCGCAATCAATATTGCACTGATTAAAAATGTACAAGCATCTGCGATCAGTACCCAACCTGGACTTATTATAATTAGAACGATTCCTGCTAAAGCAGGCCCTGCAATTTCTGCTATATTACTAGCAATCGCAAATAAAGAAAACGATTCTTGCTTTTTACCTTCTGGTGCTATTTGAGCAAGTGCGCCTGTGGATGCAGGGTTAAAAAAACTACTAGTTGCCCCTCTACAGGCTGTTAATAATGCAATACTCCATACAGCCGCAGATTCAGAAATTAGTAAATATCCGATTAGACCTTGAATGATAAAACCTGCCATATTAGAAATAATCATTACTGTTCGTCTAGGAAAACGATCCCCTATTACTCCTCCTAGTAACATTAATACTAGACTAGGCAATGCTCTTGCAGCCAAAACAATCCCTAATGCAGAAACAGAGTTTGAAAATTCTAATACAGCAAATGCTAATGCAATTGGTGTCAACATATCCCCTAATGTTGATATACTACGTGCTAATAGTAAATGCCGCAGTGGACGCAAACGTAGTAATAATAAAGTGGATTGTATATTTAAAATACTCATACATTAACTTCAGCAAGATGAATAAAAGGTTTTAATATATCTAACGAAAGTTCTCTAGAATCCACACCAAGCATATCTTCAGTAAAAGACAATGTATGTGCTTCTAAATTTTCTATATCCGGAATAACTAGATTACTTCGCAAACCCATAAAGCGAATAATTGTAGTTGATAATTTAGGTAGAATAGGAGCACTTAATAAAGCAATACCTAATAACCATGTAGCTCTATCTTTATGCTCCAAGATCATCCAATTTTGAAGTTCTTGTGTGACTTTAGACAAATCAAATTGTGAAGCTTCTAACCAATAGAATTGTTTAGATAACGAATCTATTAAAGATTGTTTATCTTTTATACTGTAATGCTGATTTGAGATTTTTTGCATAGTTGGTATCAATATTGTTCGAGACCAGTTTCTATACATATTGATAATGTTGATCAGTTCCTCAAGCGAAATATCAGCATACCCTTGATCTAAAGGAGCTTGAGATAAGAAAAATCTTAATTCATCTGAAGTAATTCCAGTATTTTTTTCTTGTATTTCATCTAGCCAGATACCGTGACGCTTGCTAGTAGAACATTTTTGTCCTTCTAGAAATAACATTCCATTGACAATGGTCATATCAAATGGTTTTAAAAGTCCTTCTGTTCCTTCAGCAATTACATCAGGCGCAACTAAACCTGGTGTAGAATTATCACTCCCAAAAATACCAACAACAGTAACTTCACTTAATGGATGGAATGGATTCAATTTTTGACTATTTAATTTTTGATATACTTCTCCACAATATACACTGTATAAATAATATGGATTTGATAATACAAAACCATCAGGAAGTAATTCACTTCTTATTCCCCACGTTCCCGGGCCTGATAAACGTATACGTCCACCTTTTTCTAAATATTCTATCGGAGCTTTCATCCATACCTGTTTAACACCACGTTTTTGCAAGGATGATATCACTTCTGAAGAATTTTTTGGTTTGACAAACCAATTCTGATTATTTTTCCATTCTAATGTACTATTATCAAGTCGAGATGTAGGTTCAAGAAGTTCTTCTGGTTGAAAATGTGCTCCACAATATACGCAAGAACTTCCTTGACAAATATGATGGCAATAAGGACATTTTCCAGATATCCAAGCGCCAGTCATCGCTTGTCCTGATTGTTTTGAATAAGGAATACGTTCATCTTCTAAGTAAGCATTATTATTTTCTTTTAAATGTTTAAAAACATTCTCATGTAATTTTACATATTGTTTTTGATGTTCAGTTGATCTTGGATCTATCCAAACGTCAAATTCAATATCTAAACTTTTTAAATCTTCTTGAATCGCTTTATGGTAATAGTCACACGTTTCTGCTGGAGATTTACCTATTCGTTCCGCTTCAGCGATAATCCAATTTTCAAATGCATCACTTCCAGAGATAATACTGACAGAATATCCTCTAATTCGTAATGCACGTGCTAATACATCAGATCGAAGATATGTACCTGCCCCGTGTCCAATATGCATTCGTCCATTAGGAGTAGGTTGCATTGGAATAATAAGAACTTCTTTTTGCATACTTAGATCACTCCTTAATTTACAAATTTATATTTGTAAGACTTTCCTCTTTAGTTTCAATAACAAATATGTTTTCAACAGCAGCAATCGCTTTTTCAACAGAATTATTTTCATCTATACGAATATACAAAATACCACTCACTGCTGATGAATCTAATAATCCATCGACGGTATCACCTATACTAACTTTCATATCAGCTTCGATAAGACCAGCAAGATTTTCAAAATCTTTTGCGTTACTTATCGATGTAATATGGCCACGTTTTGTAGGTAGCAATAATTCTAAAATTTGATCATTGGTTTCTGATTCTATGTTTTTAGAATATGAATAAGGTTCTCCTAAAAATACTTTGATATGTGCGTCCCAAGTATGAAATCCTCTATAGATCTGAAGCATTCTACAGATACCCCCTCCTCCAGGACGACATGCAATTTCACCTGCTAGGAGACCTTTGTCTGTCAAAAAAACTTCGAAATGAGTTATTCCATGAACGATTTCCATTGCTTTTACTGCTTCTTCATGCATATTCAATACTTGTTCAGCTAATGGATCGGAATGATTTAAGGTAAATGAGCCATATACTCCACCAGAAGAATATTGAATAATAGGTTTTAAATATTGAGAAACTTGTACAAACTTAATATTCCCATTTTCTACATATCCATCACAATGTAGCTCTATTTTTACATTTTCGAAGCTCTCTACGATCACAGGAAACTCTTTTTCTGAGGTGGTTATTGGATGACTTAGACGCTCGAAAAAAAGATTTGCTTCTTCTGTATTTAATTCTTCTGGATTTTGAAATATTTTAGTTGCATCTGCACCTGCGCCAATAATGGGTTTAACAATAATAGGGTATCCTATTTGATTACCTGCTTGATATACTTCTTCAATGGAAGAAGCTAGATAAAAATTTGCAGTAGGAATATTTTGTTTTCTGAACTTTCTTTTCATAGTAAATTTATTAATACAATTCATGACTGTATGAAAAGAAGGACCTTCTAAGCCTAAATAATCACGTAAATAAGCTGCTGTTGGTGCAGCTCGTTCCGAAAGTGCAATCACTGCTTCATATGAATTGCAATCACACTGTTCTAATACTGATCGTGTAGAAGCACTAGGATCATTCAAATTATCTACTATAATAAGATGTGTACCAGTAGGATACATATCTATAAACCGTTTTTCTATTATAAATGTGACTTCTAAATCTGTACGTGCTATTAATTCTTCTGCATGTTTCTTATCTCCAGTATTAGTTACAAATATTTTTTTCATGGAAAATTGATCCTTTCTAATACATCTATATTATTTTGTATTACAGCCTCTGTTCTAAATTCATTCCATTGCTTGAATTCAGAATCAATGAATGGAGACGAAGTACTAGGTGAATAAATATATCCATAGACCGGTTCAAGATGTGCTCCTCTTTTAAGCTTGGCACGATATGTTCCCATACCATAATCGATGTACTTGAAATTACGATCTATAGCAAACTCGATCAAAGCGTAATACCCTAAGTTGAAATATTCAAATGATTGGCCAACAATATCAAAATCAAAGCCAACAGTTCTGGCGTAAATCGTATCTTCCCACAAAAAAAGTAGTAAACATCCTGCTACAACATCTTTCAAATTAAGCGTCAAAATATGGCTATATTCACCTGCAGTATCTATAAACACTTCTAACTCTTTAATTTGATTTTCAAGAGAGGTTTGATAACCATATTTGTGTTCATGATTTATAAATAATTGAGCAAATGTTTCTAATGAGTCTTCTAATTTAGCTAACCGAATATCATACCCTTTTGATAAAAAAACTCCTCGCTCTTTACGCGCTTTTGTTCTTTCCTTACTTTTGAGACTTAACAAATAATCTTCAAATGTAGACCATTCAATAGTAATCACAGCATTTGCTCCAGTAATAAAAAAGTCTTCAGGATTTGATACTATTTGCTTTAATTGATTACAACCTTCTTTATTTATATATAATGCTGAAAGAGATGCGGCTCCATATGATGCCATACGATTTTGTACACAAGTAATCATTTGTTGCAAAATTAACGTTTGCTCTTGTGTACTAAGATGCTCGCTTAATAGAAATTCACAAGCGTAAGCAGATCGTGATCCTATAATCAATGTAGGAGACCAATCTTTTTCTATAAAATTTCCTTTTGTAGGTTCTAGAAAACGTTTAAAGGGTTCATAATATCCTCTTACACTAGGCTTCCCCCAATAAAATGGTAATACGCCTAGTAACTTATTCTGATTATTACGTACAACTATATAAGCAGTATCTTTACCACGCATACGTTCAATAGCAGTTAACCACGGTTTGCTCACATAAAAAGATCTTTTTTTAGTCAATGCTATAAATTCTTCATCATCAATTTCATTTAATGAAGATACCTGTTCAAAATAATAGTGACTTTGAACTTTTTCATCTATAAAAGAATATGAAAAATTCATTATTATTCCACCTTTTGCAATAAAGAGGATAATCTTTGAATTCGATCACCTTCCCATTTTATTTCGTTTCCTCGATCTACTAAGATTGGATGCATTCCTGACTGTTTTGCACCTTCAAGTTCGTTATCGTGTCCATCACCTATATAGACACACTGTTCACATGTCAATCCAAGACGGGTAGCCGCATACTGAAATATTTTTGGGTCTGGTTTCATTATGCCTACTTCAGCTGATAATATTAAATCGGAGATATAGGAACTTATCATAGAAGTTGATATCATTTCTTTAACATCACTACTACAATTAGAGATTAGTGCTAATTTATACCCTTTTCTTTTTAATTCTTTTAGTACTTCTACTGCATCAGAATCAGGTGTGAAAAAAGCAGATCCATGATTTTTTTTTCTAATATTCATCGCATTTTGGATCGTTTCTTCTGACCAATCTGCATTTATTTCATGTCGTAACCACTGAAAATAGGTTAATAAATCTTCTGTTTCTCTTTTGATTCTTGTTCTACTCCATACGCCTTTAAATGCAGCAGGTTTAACACCAAGTGCAAGCGTTGTTTCTTGAAAAGTATGACTTTTCAATTCATCAGAAAAAGGAATCAATGTATTCCATAGATCAAAAACTACAGCTGAAATTTTATTCATGTTGAGATACCTCCGAATTTGAAGAATGAGGCCATTTTTTAATTTGTGGATTTTCGAAGTCGGAATTGTTAATTACAATATTAGATACTATATTAGGTTGGAATTTATTAATATAACGACGCTGAGCTGGTAAATATTTTGTATGATATTTTTCTAATACTTCTACCCCTTGTACTGGAACGTCTCTAATTTCCGCTCTTTGAATAACAACTTCTTCTTCGATATCCAAAAAAATATAAAAATCGATATAGGGACGTACTTCTTCTCGATAAAGAAATACACCTTCAATTAAAACGATTGTATCCTTTGTAATATTATAGTTTTTCGTAATAGACATGCTGTCTGTTAGCAAATCTAAATGCGGAAGTGTCACTTCAAGTTGAGTTGAACTTTTTATAGGCTCTAAAAGGTTATTACGTATCGCTTCAAAATTTATACTTAGTTCATAATACTGATCTGGTTCAGATAATGAGTCATTGTATCTTTTAGATTTTGGATAATGAAAATCATCGACATGCACAAGCTGTACTTCTACGTTCTTTTGTATAAATAATTTTTTTAATTCTTCAGCCATTTTACTTTTTCCGGATGTATCAATCCCAGTTAATCCTACAATTAAAGGTGTTTCAGCATTTTTGTTTTTTATAATTTCGTTACAAATATTATAAATTAAGTATTCACGTGTATTAGTCATTGGTATACTCTACTTTATTTTCATTAGATTTTTTTAGAGATTGTTCTAAACGCTTTGCCAGCATTTCATATAAATTACTTGCATAAGCAGCATTATCTTTTTGATTCATTGGAGTCGGTTCGATTCTCATCACTGATAAATTTTCAAATCTTTTACCCTGAATAACAGCTGCTCCGTCATAGTCGGTCACTAGTCTCTCTTGAGATTGATTGGCACGTATCAATTGATCTGCCATATAAATATCAGGTGCATTCCCAAAATAACCTAAAGCTTGAATAATAAGACCTGCTTGTTCCAACATCGTAGATGCTTCTTGTAGTTCATTCACTCTTACCAAAGAAGCATTTTCTATTTTACGATCATACAGTTTGCAGTATGTTTCTTTAGAAATATGTCTTAATCCTGAATCTCGAAAGATAATACCTGTTTGGGGGCAAGTATCTGTGATTTCATTAAAAATTCGTTCTCGACCTATAATTTGATGTTCAAGCGCTTGTTTTTTATTATCATACATCAATGGAGTTAATCCTCTTTGGAGAACAATGATTTCAGGCGACTGAAATGTTGTATGTTGTACCTCTAACTCTTTAATCATAGGTATCAAGACTTGTAGAACAGACATAGCACTATGAGAACTACCGGCTATAACAACAGAAGGCTGTTTCATCGACAACAATTTTGTTTCCATTACTTTTCGGTATTGCTTACTAATAACGGATTGAGACAAGACCGTTTTTTGATGCCAAGATTTCAACTGTGTATGCAATCTTTCTATTCTACCCGTAGCTATCAAAGCATGATTAGTATAGATTATTTTTCCGTCATCACTATGCATCTTAATTAGATCACTATTAGGAGAAAGTACAATTTTTTGAATACAGGTATTCATATGAATCGCTTGTTGATCCAATGTATTACATAGCGTTTTGCCTACTTCGTGTAAAGCTGTAGCAAGATCTTCTGCTTGTACTGGATTATTGCAATTGGAGATGCTACAGACCTCAGTATTCGATTTTAAGGATGAAAATGGACCCTTATAACTCAAATGTTTAAGCATGCTTTTTCCAGAAGAAGATGTTGTAATCATATAATCCTGAAATGCCCCTGGTCCCAAAATATTACGCTTTTCTAATATAGTAATTTTATATTTAAGTAGTTCAGGAGCAGATGCTAAAAAAGTAGTTGTACGATAGCCACCACCAATAATAGCTAAATCCCAAATATCTGATTTTTCCACTGACTGTTGATGAGATCGAGAACAATTCATTTTTGCAGATTGTGTCATACTGTTACCGCTTCTCGAATAAGTAATTCAAACTGATTACAAATTAACTCAGCTTCTTCTAGAGTTAAGATAAGTGGTGGACGAATTTTTAATACATTACCGTACCCATATCTAGATGTACGCAAAATCAAACCAAATTCCATTGCTTTTTCAGCTAACCAGTTTGTTAATGTAGTATCTGGCTTACCATCTATATCATTGATTTCAATACCGATCATCAATCCTAGTCCACGTACGTCTCCTATTAATGGATATTTCTTTTTCATTTCTTCTAAACGAAACAAAATATAATCTCCAGTTGATCGAACATTAGCTAAAAATGCAGGTTGCGAGACAATATCTAATGTAGCAATTGCAGCAGATGCAGCAAGAATGTTGGATCCATAAGTGAATGAATGTTCATTAGTTGATAACCCACTAAGCTCATCGCTAGCGAGAATTCCAGCAACTTGTGCACCAGATCCACCTAATCCTTTGGCTACAGTTAATGCATCTGGTTCTACATCGAAATATTCGGCTGCAAACATATAACCCGTACGCCCTATGCCTGTTTGAATTTCATCAAAAATAAGTTTGATATCATGCTTATTACAAAATTCACGTAACTTTTGAAAATATCCATCTGGTGGAATAATATTACCTCCATTGCCAGAAATAGGTTCAACGATAATAGCGGCTACATTTCCACTACTGGCGAATTCAAGAAAGTCGTCTAAACGCTGGACACACATGTAATTACAAGATGGAAACTTTTGACCATAAAAACATCTATAGCAATAAGGATCAGGCACTTGAAGACTCCCAGCCATTGGAAGTGCAGCATTGGCTTTTCGAAAAGCATTACCTGATAAGCTAGCTGTAAACATGGTTTGTCCTAAATGACTTCGAAACAATGAAATAACATCTCGACGACCTGTAGCTCTTTGTGCCATTTTAATAGCACCTTCATTAGCTACTGAACCACCAGAAACTTTTAAATGAGCTTTAGTTAATCCATTAGGTGCAAGTTCAACTAATTTTTTAGCAAGTTTGTTTATTGGTTCACTTTGAAAAGAAGAAGTAATATGAATCATTTCATCTGCTTGTTCTTTCATAGCTCGAATCACTTCAGGGTGACTATACCCCAAACTTAAATTGAAAGTAGCAGAAGCACAATCTATGTATTTTTGCCCATCAGAGTCATACAAATATATTCCTTCACCTTTAACCATTTTAATATCTGTTACAGGATAATATACTGCACTAGCATCTGTATTTCCGTCTGAGATAATCGTATTTTTACCCATTTTTTCACCTCTAGTTGTTTTATAAACTGTTAATGTTTTTTCTGATTTTCGTTTTGTATACTTAATTATGATTTGTTCATAAATAAGAATAGACATACATTACCACCCCAAAATTTGTATGTCAAAATATTTTTTTACATAAATTTTACTTAAAGTTTACACAGAGTTTACAATTATATATAAATATTTATCTATTATTTAAAAAATAGTGCTTAAATTTGTTGTTTGAAGAATTTTTTTAATTAATTGTAAAATATCTCATTTTTTTATTTTTTTTATGTAATAAATTAATAATTTATTTTTAAAATTGTTATCTCACAACAAAAATCCCCTTTATATTCAAAGGGGATACTTTTAAGTATTTGTTTTACTATCCGTACGTATTATTCTGCTACTGTAATTAACACTTTACCGCGAACTGTTCCTACTTCTGCGCGGTGATGCAGTTCGGGGAGGTCTTTGAGTTTTACTTTTTCAGCAATCACAGGTTTGAGCACACCTTCATCGGCAAGTGCAGCAATCTGAGCCAATTGTGTTCCACTTTGCTGTACGCTCATATTGACTACATTGACTTTGAGCTCTTTAGCGACGGCTTCATCTGCCGGGCTGGTGATCGAGACGAATATTCCACCTTCACGTAGTAAATGAAGCCAGTTGCTTACTTCATTTGTGCCTTCTGGCGATAGATTGAAAATAAGATCTAACTTGTCTTCAATACGATCTTCGACCATTTCTTGATTGTAGTCGATAAGCTCATCTATGCCGATTTCTTTGAGCATTGGGAAACTGGCTTCGGATGCAGTACCGATCACATAGGCACCTTTCCATTTAGCTAATTGAACCGCTAATGTACCTACTCCGCCTGCGGCTCCTGCAATTAACACACGTTGTCCACTTTCCAAATGACCATGATCGAATAGCGCTTGCCATGCGGTTAAGGCACCAACTGGAAGAGCAGCTACTTCTGGAAGTTTGATCTTTTTCGGTGCTGTCGCTACATATTCCGCTTTGGTCGCGACATATTCGGCAGCGGCTCCATTAGACAGAATATTCAACAATGCAAAAACAGGTTCGCCTACTTTTACATTTTTCACGTTTTTGCCTATTTCCGTAATCGTACCGGATACTTCTACATTCGGAATATAAGGTAATTTATGAGGGAACGTTTCTTGCACCACTCCCATACGAATCAAGTGATCTAACGGGTTAAAGGCTGTTGCCGAGACTTTGATTAATACTTCATCTGCTTCGATCTTCGGCATTAATACGTTCTCATAGTGCATTTTTTCACTATTACCATAAGCATGAACTCTTATCGCGTGCATCATTTCTGGAGCTGGCATCTTGAACACCTCTTTGGTTTTTTGAGTAGCACATTCCAATAAATAAGCGCTTACAAATATTTGCTCATTAGATTTATTTTACGCTTAACTTGAATGTAATACAATGAACAATAAGATAGACCACTACAGAATAGCCTTTTATCGTATAATATAGACACTTGTTAGAGCATAATGTATGGCTATTATCTTATATCGAGGTCTAATCCATCAGATCGTTTCATATACAGTTTCTCATATTGTGCCACTCTACTTTTTTTAAAAAGTTGGATAGCAATCATTCAACATACAGGAGGCGATTCGATGGAACCTATAAATTACATACAAGACTTGATCTATCGGATGAGTATCAAAACCGACGAACAAGGTCAAGCCGTAAGAAGTTCAGGCGATAGTGTAGGCTGGAAAGCTCGCAAAGAAGCCAAGCAATTGAAAGAAGAGTATTGGATAGATATCGTAGACAAGGTATGGACACAGACTACTGATGTGAATGATCGCGAACATCTCTTTTTTATATGGAGTTATCTTGCATGTCATACTCAAGGTACACGAGCTGTAGACAAAATGTTATTGTATTTCCGCGCTGCTCCTCCTCGTGAACAAATGGTTCTTTTGTATACTTTTACCTATGTGCCCTTTATTCCAGATGCTACACCTTTCTTATCTTTGTCTTATGCCAAAAAATCTTCAGTACGTCATCATGCTATCGAAATCTTAGGTCGTTGTGATCGTGAAGTTGTAGGTGAACGCCTGATTGAACTATTATCGATATCCAAAAACTATCTTGATTTATTTCATATCCTTTTGGCTATTCAGAAGGTCAACCTATATATAGCTGCTCCTTACCTGGTTCCTCATTTGCGTTCCAACAAAGTGGATATTCGTGCGTTATGTATTGATATGTTATCTACATTCGATGGCAATCATTATCTATCTATTTTTGAACATCATTTAGCCAAAGATTTATCGTCTTCTGTCAAATGGAATGCGATGAAAGCTATTGCCGAGCATGGTACTCCTTCGCAAGTCAAGCTAGTGCTCAAACGAGTTAAATCTATCGTTTCTAGACCTCGTGCAGGTCGACAACATCTTATCAGCGAGTTGATGTATGGCATATCGTTTCTCCATCGTGTAGCGAGTGACGATCCTGCTGTTGTGAAATGGTTACAAGAGGTGCGAACCACTAAGTATGATAATCTATTTGAACATGAGCAAAAGTTGCTCAGCGAATTATTGGCTGAATAATATACTAACCACTTATTGATATCCTTTTCTCAAGAAATTATGACTTTTGTACATATCTCTTGAGAAAAGGACGTTTTTTTATATAGCCGCTTCTCCAATCATTTGCCACTCGATTTGTTTCATTTCATAGAAATAGCCCTGTTTCTCCATAAGTTCTGAATACGAACCGATCTCTACCATTTTGCCTTGATCCATCACTATAATCTGATCCATCTTTTCCAATCCAGTCAGGCGATGCCCTATCAGCAGAAGAGTATCTTCAGCCGCTCTCGCCAAAAGTTGTTGTAAAACACGTTGTTCAGTTACATAATCTAACGATGATGTGGGTTCATCGAGAAGCCATAATCGTCCTTTGCGCAACAATGCACGTGCTAGCGCCAGTCGTTGCTTTTCGCCGTCTGAAAGATTTTCTCCTTTTTCATAGATCATATCGGTTAACAGAAGATGAGGAAGTTGCATCTGATGCAGTACCTGTATTAATTGTTCGTCTGAGTATTGTTCGTCGCTTAATAACAGATTGTCACGAACAGTCCCTCTAAAAAAGTGCCCTTGCTGTAATACCACATTCGTGTTCTGCCAGATACTTTGTTCATCCAGTTCTTGTACAGATATATCATTTAGTCGTATAGTTCCTGCTGTAGGTGTACGAAGCTTGAGTAACAGATCGATTATCGTGGACTTACCTGACCCACTTGCTCCTACAATTGCTGTTTTGGAACCTGCACCAAGATGTAATGACAATTCTTGTAACGCCGGTCTCCATTCATCTTCATATTGAAAAGTCACCTGATCTATATCAATCGAAATAGCTTGATCGTTAAATAATTTTTTTGAGGATGATGCAGGTTGTATAGCTGTATGCCCTACTGTTTCATTTAGTCGTGTAGCTGCATGTTCACTATCTTGCTTGTACGCGGGCAAAGTAGCCATCGCTGCCACTTCTTCAAAAACAGTCATCGAAGCCATGATCAGCATAGCTAAAAATACACCTTGAAGCGTACCCTCTATAATCAACCATGCTCCCAACGCCAGCACACTCCATGAAATAAAAAAGGAGACAAAGGTATGCATAGATTGTCCACGTAGTAGATTGTCGGCGGCTTGTTGTTGTTCTTTGGTTAAAATTGTAGCCGCTTGTTCCAGTTGCTTCTCTCGTTCTGCCAATTGTCCGTAAATTTTCAAATCTCGAAAACCGTATAGTACCTCAGTTACTTCTGTAGAAAGCAATGCTCGGTGCTCGCGAACACGTCCATTGATTTTGCGCTGTCCGATCAGCACGATACACGGCACCACCAGTGCTGTTAATAACATCCCAACGACTAATATACAAGCAATCCAGATTGAAAAAGCAGAAGTAAATAACATAGTCGCCAAAAAAACCGTCATAGCAATAATAGGCGGATAAGCTACACGTAAAAAGTAATGTTGTAGGCTTTCTACATCACCTACGATGCGTGCCAACAGATCACCACTGCGTCGTTTGTTCAATATACCGGGTGTAATCGGAATAAGCTTGGCGAAGAATGTGACCCTTAATCGGCTTAACATTGAAAATGTTGCCCGGTGTGAATATAGACGTTCACCATACCGACTTGCTGCTCGAAGCAGGCCTAATAGCTTGACCATAGAAGTAAGAATAATCAATGTATATAGTGGTGGCGCAAATACAGTCTGTGAGATCATATATCCACTTGCTGAGAATAGAGCTACTCCTGCGATGCCAGCAATAAATCCTCCCACTATCGAAAAGATGATATCTTTGCGTTCTTGGAGCATCGCTTTAGACATTATAGCGAGGTCATTCATACTACCACTCCTTTTTGTTGCACATTCACCATATCTGCATATGGAGATAGACGAGATAGTAGTTCATGATGACGACCTGAATCAACTACCATCCCATTGTCCATATACAGGATCTGATCGGCATCTTGAATCGTGTATAATCGGTGCGCTACTGTAATCATCGTTGCTGTTTGCGATAATGTAGCAATAGAGCGTTGCAAGATTTGCTCGGTGTGCAGATCCAATCCGACCGTAGGCTCATCGAACAAAATAATATCCGGTCGCTTGAGAAAAGCACGTGCCAGAGCAAGTCGTTGTTTTTCCCCACCTGAAAGTCCTCTACCGCCTTCTCCAATTACCGTATCTAAGCCCTGATGAAGTTGAGCGATTAGCGGGGTAAGTCCAGCTTCTGCGGCAGCTTGTTCGATCTGCTTACGTGTCACTTTTCTCCCTGCCCCTATAGAAATATTTTCAGCAAATGTCCCTGCAAATATATAAGGATGCTGTGTAATATAGCTAATATGTTGGAACCATGCAGACTCATTAGATGGCGATAATATATTTCCGTTGATCACCACCGAACCTGTGGTAGGCTTGAGCAAGCCAGCAATTAGATGAAGTAATGTCGTTTTTCCAGATCCACTTTTGCCCACGATAGCAATATGTTCTCCTGCTGTAATCTTAATTCGCCCTGTCGCCAGTTCAAAAGAATCAGGCGCATATTGAAAACCTACCTGCTCTAACTCGATCAATAACGGTGTAGCATCTGTTGCTGTAATTGATCGATTACTCGCTTCTGTTATTGGTTTGTTGATAGTGCTTGATGATTCTTCTGTTGTGTGGTCTGTTGAGTCTGATATACGGGATTCCGCTAGCAACTGCTCTACTTTGCGAACAGCTCCCATACTTGTGCGACCACTATGAAAAGCAGTTCCTGTATTTTTTAATAAACTATAAAATTCAGGGATCAACAACAAAATGAGAAACGCACTATGGAAAGTCATCGATTTGAAAACAAGCAATTGAATAGCGAGTTCTAAAGCAACAATACCAATACTTAGCATTACGATAGATTCCAGCATAAATGTATTCGTAAAGGCAATTTTCAAAATACTCATTGTTGCATCACGATACCCTAGACTACTACGTTCAATCTGTTGTTGCTGATGATGCGCACGTCCGAATATTTTTAACGACACTAGCCCTTGAAGAGAATCTAGAAATGTACCGGAAAATGCAGCTAGCTGTTCATACTTTTCTTCTGACTTATGCTTTGTTTTTAACCCTACCAAAACCATAAATAAAGGAATAAATGGAGCAGTACAGATCATAATTAAGCCTGTATTTACATGAAGCGAAAATGTAAATACCACAATTAAAATCGGAATAATAGCCGCTTCTATCATTCGAGGCATATATTGGCTAAAATAACTGTCTGCTTCATCTACCGCATCGAGAGCTACACTGACTTTTCCACCGGTCTGTCCGACTAACATGCCCGGCATAGACGTGCGAGTTAAGCGTTGTATAACAGCCGCTCGCATATTCGTTTTGGCATGAGCAGCCATATGTAGCCCTACTTTTCCATTGCTATAAAACAATAATGTCCGTAATGCCATCACAGCTAGCAATAATCCTAGTAATACTGTGACCGATGAGAAAGATGCTTTTTCAACAAAGATCCGTTGCACGACTTCAGCTAATAATACCGCTTGAGTAATTATCGTAATGCCTAAGATCAATGAAATGATCATCAGTAGAACTCTATTTTTTCGCTGTAAAGACATTTGTTCACTGATAAGACTGGATGTTCTGCTCATAGCACTGTCCTCCTTTATCAATCAAGGCATAGTCGGAACATCCTGCTATGCCACTATAAGTTGCAATATGCTTTATTTTTTCCCTTTTACATAATCTGCATCAAACAAAAACAACTTGAATACTAGAATGAGCGAAGGAATTAACAGACAGAGTCCGCCTATAAATACAACCACTAATGCAAAGCCCATCGCTGGTGAAGTTCCGCTGCTCTGGATAGTGATATAAGGATCGAGAATATACGGATATTGCCCGATACCATAAGCAAAAAAAGCACAGAAAAACTGTAGCATAATACAACTAAATGCTAATCCATAGCGACGTCCGTTATATAACAGCCACATAGCGATCATAAAGAAAGCTATCGAAAGAGCAAGCAACCACCATAGATCCATCATATTTTGAAAATGTCTTGCATTGTGCTGACCTAGATAAATAAAAGCGGTTAATGCCATCACAATAGTAGGTGTACTCCAAAATAAAGCATACCCTCGCATCAACTTTAAAGCAGATTCATCTTCTGCACGTGAAGCATAAAAAGTTAGAAAGGAGCCACTAATAAACAAAACAGATACAATTGCCAGCCCGACAATGCTCCACGACAATGGATTGGTGAACAATTCCCAATAATCCAGAGACACAATATCTCCTTGCTTGAGAATAAATCCTCCCTCAGCCAGCGTCAGGGCTACAGATAACGAAGCTGGAATCAGCAATCCTGTTGCTCCATACAAAAATAGAAATACAATATTATTTTTGGAACCATAATTTTCAAAAGCATAAAATGAGCCCCTGATTGCAAGCAGAATAATAGCAATACTTCCGGGAACCAGTAAAGCAGATCCATAATAATACGCAGTATCCGGGAAAAATCCGACAATCCCGATATAGAAAAAGACAAAAAACACATTGGTGATCTCCCAGACCGGTGACAAATATCGTGAGATCAGTCGATTAATTAGATGATCTTGCTTCGTTAAGCGTGCATAGAAAGCAAAAAATCCTGCGCCAAAATCGATTGAAGCCACTATTAGATAGCCATATAAAAATAGCCAGAGTACCGAGATACCAATCAATTCATAACTGATCATGAGTGCCCACCTTTCTCAGCCCTATTTTCAGGATTGTCTTTGAGCCACTTCTCAATCTCTACTTCAGCAGGATTGTTATTGAATAGTCGTCGTAATACCAGAACACATATTGTGCCAAGTACAATATAAAGAAGTAAGAAAACAAAGAACAAAATGCGGACACTTGGCGAAGATGTTGCCGCTTCTTCTACACGCATATACCCTCGAATAATCCACGGCTGTCTTCCTAGTTCTGCATAGAACCAACCCATTTCAACAGCTAAAAAGGCAAGCGGCGCAGATAGTGCCACCATACGAAGCATCCATTTATTAAGGTTAAGCTCCTTGCGCTTCTTCAAGAACAGCAATAGAAAATATAGACTGGAGACAGCAAGCAATGTAAATCCAATTCCCGCCATCGCATCAAATAAATAATGGACAAGTAGTGGTGGACGTTCATCCAAAGGGAATTCATTCAGTCCTGTAACCTCTGCATTAAAGTCACCGAATGCTAGAAAACTAAGTACTTTCGGCAAGTGAAGTGCGCCTATTACTTCATGCTCTGCATTCAACCATCCCAATAGAATCAAGTCTGCTCCACGTTCAGTTTCAAAATGCCATTCTGCCGCAGCAAGTTTCTCCGGTTGATGTTCTGCCAGAAATTTAGCCGACACGTCGCCAGCTAATGTATTGAATAGACTGAATAACAACACCACTGCCATCATCAGATTTAAGCCTTTTTTGTGATACGCAGATACACCTTTTCTCAACATAGCAAAAGCAGCAATTCCGGCTAATAATGCCGCACCTGTGAGATAAGCTGAACTCAGTACATGGAATACTTTAGAAAATGTCGCTGTATTGAGCATCGCTTGTACAGGATTTACAGCTACAAATTGCCCTGCCTCCATCAGAAATCCTCCCGGTGTATTCATAAATCCATTGACTGTTGTAATAAATACAGCCGACATTCCAGCTCCAGCCACAATCGGAATCGTTAATAACCAGTGCAGATACGGATTTTTGAATCGATCCCATGTATACAAATAAATTCCTAAAAAGATCGCTTCAAAAAAGAACGCAAATACCTCCATAAATAAAGGCAATGCAATCACATTTCCAGCTAATTTCATAAAATTAGGCCACACAAGAGCCAGTTGTAGAGAGATTGCTGTACCTGTTACTACACCGACTGCAACAGAAATCACAAATCCTCTTGACCATCTTTTTGCCATAAGTATGTAGTGATGATCTTTTTTGCGAATACCGATCAACTCCGCTATAGCGATCATTAATGGAATGCCGACACCCAACGTTGCAAAAATAACGTGAAATCCAAGTGTCAGTCCTGTCACAAGCCTGCTCCATAACACCGTATCGATCTCCATCTTTATCGTTGTCCCCTTTCATCTTGCAGAATAGATCAAGTTACTATATCCATAGATATTTAAAATTTATTGTATTCTAATTTTGACCCAATACAATCGCAGTCACATTTTTGTCCTCAATCGTTCCAAGAAGAATCATATCTTTCTGACAAGTTGGTGAAAAATAAGAAAAAGACTCGAACGGGCTATTGCGTTATTTTCTATATCCCCGTATAAATACCGATCAGTTCAGCCTCAAATAAGAACATTTAGATAGTAAAACAACAAAAAAAGCCGCTATAATAGCGACTTTGTCTGTAGATAGAGTATATTTAAAAAGCTTAGTGTACTGATCTTTTGATCAAAAAAGGATGGACTACTTATAGGTAGCTCATCCTTTTTGTGTATCATTTTATTCTATGATCATAGTTATTGAGTGTTATTCTTTACCTTTTTTGATCGCTTTAATATCATATTTCCCGTTTGTAGAGTTAATGATATAGTCAGGTTTGGGTTGACCTGCTTTTTGGCGGTGCCCTTGAATATGAGCATCACTTTTCTCCCAGTTCTTCCATGCTTCTTCAGACTCCCAGCGGAATAAAAGCACAACTTCTTCTTCCCCTTTACGAGTCTGCTTAACCAAAATCGTCAAATCAACAAAACCAGGCTGTTCTTCCAAAATACCAGGTTGGTTAAAACGCTCTACCACTTGATTGGCGTTACCTTCTGTTACTGTGATACTACGCATAATAGCAAACATAGCCAAGCCTCCTTCAAAATCTGTATCTTACACTATTATAAATGATAATCATTATCATTGTCAAAACAACTATAGCCACACCGATTATATTCATAATCTGTTCTCTATAAGACAGACAAAACTGCGCACAAAATGACCGGATGTAGCGATTGCTTTCCTTTATAATAAACAGCAAGGAGTGAACAATAACAATGAACTGGATAACCTCTTTACAAACAGCTATTCATTATATGGAAGAACATTTGTTAGAACCCATAACAATCGAACAAATTGCTGCTCAAGCGCATCTGTCTCCTTTTTATTTTCAACGTAACTTTTCGTTGTTAACGGATACCACCGTGGCAGAATATTTGAGACGTAGACGATTAACATTGGCTGCACATGAACTTCTACATAGTGAGCACAAAATTATTGAGCTTGCGCATAAATATGGATACGATACACCGGAATCTTTTTCCAAAGCTTTCCGCAGGCAACATGGGATTGCACCTAGTGAAGCACGCAAACACAGTGGTTCACTCAAGTCTTACAATCGCTTAACGATTCAAGTCAATATCAAAGGAGCGGAACCGATGAATTATAAAATAGTCGAACATCCTGCATTTTCATTAGTCGGTATCAAGCAAACATTCTCTTATGAAAATGGTGAAAATCTACGCGACGTCCCTAAAATGTGGGACAAAGCGTATCATGAAGGTGTAGAAGATCGTTTATTTGAATTGAACAATGGTGCTCTAAAAGGATTACTAGGAGTCTGTGTAGATCAGACTGAACTGCAATCTAATCAAATGGAGTATTGGATTGCTACAGCTTACGATGGGGAGATTCCTGAAGGATTATCAAGCTTACACATTCCTGCTTCCAAGTGGAGTGTATTTGAAGTAGAAGGCCCGATGCCAGCTAGTATGCAAAAAGTCTGGAAACAGATCATCTCCGAATGGTTTCCTTCTAATGCTTATGAACATGCGTATCTGCCTGAACTAGAAGTATACGGCGGCCCTAACGTGGCTCCGCAAATCTGGATTCCGATCATTTCTTAATTGCAATCTGTTACTTGTATTGTGTTAGCTGACTTGTAGTATGCTGGCATGCTAGATCAAAAAAAGCTGGAACTCGTGTGTACACTAACGAGTTCCAGCTTTTTGAGTATTTCATATCATCGTTATCGTTTGTTTAGAACATTGATGTAATCGCACCTGTTTTTTTATCTACATAATACCATCCATAAGTAGCGGTATGACCTTCGCCTGTCGCTGCATCATCGACTACATTTTCATAGACATGGACAACATACATATTGTCTTCTTCATGATCTACATCTGCCACCAGATAAGAAGAACCATTCAACTTATATTTGTCTTTCACCAATTGAATCGCTTGGGCTTCGTTTATTCCAGATGTATTGGTAGTAGTAGATGTACTGGATGATGAAGATGGTGTAGCCGGTACGGTAGGCGCACTTGGAGTTGGTATCGTTGGAGCTGGTGTATTTGCCGAATTAGAAGAGGACGATGAACCTGCACTATTCGTCTGATTACTTCCAATATACAAATTATTGTTCGACAAACGAATATCTTTGCTCATAGCTGTACTCATCGTTCTAGCTGGTACATACGTTGTTCCTTTATAAATAATGACATTAGCGTCTGATTTTTTGACTTGATCGATATATAGACCTACATTTTTAAAAGCTACCTGAATACTGGTCGTATTTGCTGCCATTGCTACACCTGTTCCTGTTAACAATGACCCGATCGCTATCCCTAATACCAATCCTTTTACTTTGTCTTTCATCGTTATTTCCTCCTTATTCGATATATTAATATTCACTGGCGTACAATATTTCCCCTGTACGAGATAGATCATATCCGCCGATTGCTTGTAGTTCACGTTTAAATTCATCGGATGACAGTATTCTTCTTAATGTAGCTATCCATTCTGCATTTTCAGTTTTATTGAGTATTACCAGATCATAACGCTCAACTGTTAATGGAATAAACTCTACGCCTACTAAAGCAGCAGCTTTCTCGCTTCCAACCCCTACATCAGCTTGACCACTAGCTACTTTGCCAGCGACTGCTATATGAGAAGATTCTTCCTGTGCATACCCTTGTAACTGTGATGTACGAATATCGTTCAATCGTAATTGCTCATCCAGTAATACACGCGCTCCTGCTCCGCGTTCCCGATTTACAATCGTCAGTCCAGATTGAGCTAAGTCTTGCCATGAACGAATCCCTTTTGGATTGCCTTTAGCTACATATAATCCTGCTCTTCTCGATGCTAGATTAATCACTGTACAAGGATGAGAGACTAGAATTTTACGAATATACGGCAAATTATAATCGCCTGTCTCTCCATCAAATAAATGAGTGCTAACAATATCGGAATTGCCCATATACATAGATACCAGACTATCCATACTTCCTGCAAAAGAACGAAGAGGACGATAGCGACTATCTTCTTTTTCCATATAACGTGCCAGAATATCCAGACTGGTATCCTGCCCGGTAATCACAATCGTTCTTCCACTGGTTGGTGGGGTGACAGGTTCCTGTGTTATAGGATTCATCGTTCCTGTATTCCGCAAAATCTCTTCTGGACGGGCATAAGCTGCATGTACAAATTCAGGTGTAACTGTTGCTTCCGCATCAGATGTATGATCTTCATAATCCATATGTGGAATATTACCGACTCCCGGTTGAAGTGGAGAAACGTCTGTTGTATCAGACGATGAAGAAGTCTGCAACATGCTATCTAGTGGGGTAGCTGTCATATTAAGCTGTCCCGCATTTTCTCGATTTTCACGAATCATGCCGTTTTTGGCTTTTTGTTTGTAAGCTTCTAGATCATAATGATCGACTCGCATTTGTTTACCGACACGATAGGCAGGCAGATCGCCTTTTTTGATCAAATCATAAACCGTTAATTTGGAGACTTTTAGTAATTTGGCGATTTCTTCAGTTGTGTATGACACCTGCTCATTCATAGGTGGTTCCTCCCTAACAATATACGTTTATCTTAACGTGGATCAGAAGTGTTTTCAATTTAATCTATAAGTGAATCGCTTATGAATCATTATATTTAATTATAACTAGATATAATTAGAATGATTTAGTATGATCTAATATATAATAATGAGTGTAATACATAGTTGTATTATAACTTTAAGGAGGAATATTTGTTGAAATCTCTAGTTTCTTTACGTTCACTTCGTTCTGCTTCACTTACATCTCGTCTAAGTATGACTGCTATGCTTGTATGTGTACTCTTGATGCTCAGTGCTTGCTCATCCACCACAACGACATCCAGTACAGATAACTCTACTACTCCTACAACAACTTCCACAGAAAATAGTGCTACAGCTACTCAAGATGCACCTGTGCAATTAACGATTTCAGCGGCGGCAAGCTTAACAGATAGTCTGCAAGAAATCCAAACGTTATATCAGCAACAACATCCTAATGTGAGTCTTACTTTTAATTTTGCCGCTTCAGGTACATTACAGAAACAAATTGAGCAAGGTGCTCCCGCAGATCTTTTCTTTTCAGCAGGTAGCAAACAAATGGATGCTTTACTAAGTGCTAAGCTGATTGATACAGCTCACGAAAAAGATCTATTAGCTAATCAGCTTGTACTTGTAGTACCCAAAGATAGCTCTTTCTCTTTAACTTCACCAAAAGACCTCACCAATGAAAACATCAAAAAAATAGCTGTCGGTACACCTGAATCTGTTCCGGCAGGTATGTATGCGAAGCAGACTTTAGAATCTGCAAATCTTTGGGATTCATTGCAATCCAAACTTGTGCTTACCAAAGATGTGAAACAAGTTCTTTCTTATGTAGAAACAGGGAATGCTGAAGCAGGATTTGTATACAAAACAGATGCGATGGATTCAGATGGCGTAAAAGTTGCTTTTACCACAAAAGCAGATAGTCATGATCCGATTCTATATCCTGCTGGAATCGTCTCTGCAACTACTCATCCTCAAGAAGCGGCTGACTTTTACGATTATTTGCAGACAGATGAAGCGCAAGCCGTTTTTGTCAAACATGGATTTGTGAAGGCTTCTTCAGGCTCATGAGTTCTTTTGTCTGGTCATGGGATATAATCGGTTCGCCGATCCTGCTTTCTTTACAAATTGCTAGTATCGCCGGAACACTTGCTTTTTTACTGAGTATTGGGATTGCAATGGCAATGAATCGTTACTCTTTTCCCGGCAAATCTATAGTAGAGACTGTATTTATGTTACCGCTCGTCTTGCCTCCTTCTGTTGTCGGTCTACTATTATTAACGATATTAGGTAGACGCAGTTGGATTGGACAATTAGCAGAATGGCTTACACATCAACCGATTGTATTTAGTGTAACAGGAGCGATTATTGCTGCTACTGTAGTTTCATTTCCACTCGCTTATCAGACACTCAAAACGGGATTCGCTCTGGTCGATAAAGATGTGCTGGAATCCGCCCGCTCTCAAGGGGCTACCGAATTGCAATTACTCTGGCATATGATTTTGCCACTGGCATGGCGCTCTCTGGTTACAGGATTTGTGCTGGCTTTTGCCAGAGCGCTCGGAGAATTTGGAGCTACTCTTATGGTTGCTGGTAATATTCCCGGTAAAACGCAGACCCTCCCTACAGCGATTTACTTTGCTGTCGATGCTAACAATATGCCACTGGCATGGAGCTTAACGATCATTACGATTCTAATTTCATTTATTCTATTATTATTAACTGGACGCATTCGTGGTTCTACCTGACCGGTGACTACGAATGCTTTTTTATTTTGTAAAACTTAGATAGCTTTATCTAGTATATTCCTTATATAATTATACGTAGACTGACCAAAATAATAGGCATTGGTTACATGTACAAGATCAACTTCATGATCTTATCGGCATAGCCATCGATAATGTCTATCGATCATCTTTTTATTAAATACAGAAAAAAGAGGTACAGCTATGCTCAAACTTCAGCAGTTATCAGATATATTGGAATTGCAGGCTCTTTGTGAAAAAGAAGATTCTATTATGCTCAAATTAAACTGGGATATGCTTAAAAATCGCGCTCCCGGAAGTGTAGAAGACTTTTTCCATTATGAAGGTAAATTATTGATTGGCTTTCTAGGCATTTATCGTATGGGACAAAATATTGAAGTATGTGGAATGACTCATCCTCTTTATCGTAGACGGGGTGTATTTACAAAATTGTGGGAACACGCGGTGAGTCGCGGACAATTGGTAGACGCCAAGCAAGTACTTCTCAATGTGCCTCGTGATTCGGTCTCCGGTCAAGCATGGGTGCATACCAGACCTGTCGTTCTACACAGTATTGAGTACACGCTCAAACTGGATAACGAACACAATCATCTTATTGTAGATGAACCGGAAACAGCGGTATTGCGTCCCTTTAACGATAGCGATATTCCTTTGTGGTTACGATTGGATGCAGATGCTTTTGCTATTAGTGAAGCTTCTACACTAGCGACACTCGCCAATCCCAATCGTTCCAAAACGCGTAAATTGATCGTTATTGAGCATGCAGGAATAGCGGTTGGGAAAATAGAAGTGGATTATGAAGGAGAACATAGTTGGATCTACGGATTTGTGATCGATCCAGCGCTACGTGGACATGGGATCGGGCGAAGTGCATTACGTCAGGTCGCTCTTACTGAAAGTCAAGCAGGTCATAGTGTGTGGCTTAATGTAGTGTCTGATAATGATCGTGCACTTTATCTGTATGAATCATGCGGGTTCCAACATCAAGATATTCAAGATTATTATCTATACTCTCCACCGATGCCTGAAATTTAAACCTAATAGCAAACACAGAAAAAGCGTTTATACCAAGCACGGAGGTCCGGTCCATGCCTGGATAAACGCTTTTTCTTAGAGGTTCATCTATCTTAACCGTATCATGTGACTGGAACGGAAGGATAAATGGTCTCTATTCCCTGTAACAGGAAAGCCGTATGTTCGTTGGTCTTGCTTATATTGTGAAAAGAATCCGGGTCAAAAAGATGGGGGGATTTTGACCCGTTTCTTGGTCCACCTACATGAGGCTCCACGAAGGAGCTAGGGATGTCACACCAGCGTTCTGTCTGCAATGTTCACAGACTTGAGTTCCGCCTGGTACGACATGTTGTAATAAATGAAGATAATCCAGTGAGGCAGACACTTTTTCCGGTGAAGGATAATGTCGCTGTACTGTCCCTTCCATAATCGAAAAAATATCGATTCGTTCAGGTAATCTACCAAAAGCAGACTGGCAAAACACAGAAGATAGATGAATAAAAGCTTCTGCTGTATAAGGATCATCATCAACGATAAACTTCTGAACGATCAGGCTCTTGTGTCCGGATGAATCATCCGGTTGCGCTGCTAGTTCAGACACTTGCCATGCTACTTGAAAAATAACCGACAAGTCTGTTTGCAGTTCTGGAACCAAAGTCTGATGCTGTTCATACAACATCATCGGGTAAGGTGCATATTCATTAGCTGCAAGCAACTTGCGAATATTATTCGTTACCATATCTTTGACTTGCCAGTACTGTTGTTCATGATCAAAGTAAGAGATACGCTTGGGCCAACGGAAATCAACCAGTTGACCAATATCACTAATCCCTCTTAGCTCTGGTGACATACTGTAATAACGATTAATCGCATGCCCTATCGCAAATTGTACCCGTTGCTTCCAATGAATAGGCGAAGTCTGGTTACGTGATGCTTTGCGTGTAGGTAGAGACTGATCTTGATTACGATATGTCATGCGTAGCCATTCTTCCAGCTTGTAGTCCTGCAAAACAGGTGAAGCCTGATCGGTAGAATAATTCATATATGCTTAACACCTGCTTTCCAGTCATACGAAGTCTTTTATTACATCTACTCTTGTGTCAGCTAGTGAGCAAGTTATTAGGAATTACCCTACACTTACTGCTACACTTGCAAATTTTTTACCGAATTCACGACAAGTTTCCTTCTCGTCGGATGAAGGATTTAATTCGATCTTCAGCCCTTCTACTACGATATCTGCACCACGCTCTTGCAACTTATTCGAAAGAATATCGACAGCGGCTGCAAATTGTTCATAACAAGTGTCTCCACTTCCGAATACAGCGGCTTTTTTACCGGCAAGGTCTAATTGATCCATATCTTCGTAAAAGTCGAGGAATTCATCTGGCAATTCGCCATCTCCCCAAGTATAAGCGCCAAGGAGTACTGCGTCGTATTCCAAAAGAGTATCCGCATCACAGTCCATTGCTTGCTTGAGTTCAACCTCTCCACCTGTGGATTGTATTCCTTCAGCAATCAAATCTGCAATTTCTTCTGTATTCCCAGTCATGCTGGCGAACACCACTAATATTTTAGACATTGTAATCCTCCCGCATATGTGTTTTCCATGGATTGATCATACTTGATAATGATTCTCATTGTCAACAACGAATTTTAAATTTTTAATTTATTTTTGTTGATGAGGGTATAGAAGTGTCATCATACTAATTAGTATTAGCAATCTGCTGAAAAGAATCTGTGGTCAAGAGCATCTTTTTAAATTGATTGATTAATTTCTTTTGTGTATATGCATCTCCATAATTCCAGGGATTGGCTTCAAGTACATATACATTTCGGTTGCGAACCGCTTTAAGATTTTGCCAGAGCGGACTATTCATTACTCTATAAGCTTCTTCCCTAGCTTGAGGCTCAGCCGATAATAGCATAAAAATATAATCGCCTGTATACTCTGCTAAATGATCCGGTTCAATTTCTTTATATCCACGCTGTGCTTCTATCACTCTACGCATTGCTGGAACATATTCAAATCCTTGATGATGGCAAATCCATGATGACAATCCTATGTTGCCCATCACGAATAAACGTGTTCCTTGTTCAATGGTTAGTACAGAAGCTGTCGTCCCTGTAGCGATAATAGCTTGTAACTCGCTCCACATCTGCGTTACTTCCCTGTGATATGAGTTAAGCCATTTATCGGCTTCTTTGCTGCGGTTGAACCATTGACCAAGCAGTTGTACCCGATGATCTAAACGATCCCATGAATTGAATGTTAATGTAGGCGCAATCGCAGATAATTGGTCATATTTATTTTCATCTGTATGACTAAAAATAATCACATCTGGGGACAATGTTTTTACTTTTTCAATATCTACAGGAAAGCCAATCTCTACAATCTGCTCATCTATAGAGGGTGAGATCATTTGTATATGATCAGATAGATTACTACCAACAGGTATTATACCTAATACCAATAGATCACCTAATGTGTCTCCATAATAGATAATACGTTGTGGAGCTAAAGGAATCTGGACTTGATGCCCTGTCCAGTCTCGAACCATAACATGCTGAACAGCATGACGTATATATTGCTTAGGCGTTAATCCTTCTAACTTTCGAAATTGACGGCTAAAATAATATTCATCTTTGAATCCTACTTCTAGCGCTATTTCTCGAAGTAATCGTTTAGGAAAAGTAAGAAGTAATTGTTTTGCTTTTTCAACACGTAATTGCGTTAAATATTCTAACGGTTTAAACCCTGTAAGTGTCTGGAAAATAGTACTATACTGCCATATTGGAACATCAGATAGTAACGCTAAGCGATTCACTGTCCATTCTTCAGCATAATGAAGATGAATCATATTTATCGTTGATTGTACAGCTTGGGTCACATCAGACCATCTATTTGGAGATAGGCGTGCTTCTAATACGGTTCTAAACATCTGCTGAAATAATAATTGGCAATCATAAGCATATAACGGTTCTAAAGAAGTAGAATCCTTCTGAAGGTAATGTTGATAAAGGTCGTCTAATTGCTGTTGTAGCCATAGCGGTGGATATATTATGATTTCTTCTGCCCCATCCGCAAACCATTGATCATAATATTCAGGTACCCGCTGTGTATGATTAATTACATCAAACGTGACTACATACAGTTCCATATGTTCTATCCCTGTATGATTAAACTGAATCTCTCTACCCGGGCGAATAATCCAGCTTTTACCGGATGACCATGCAACGGATTGACTTTGTATGACGGCGGTACCTTGTCCTTGGATCACATAGATCCATACATACTCTTCTTCTTGTTGGAGCGTGGGTATCCATTCCCACTGTGGAGAGACGAAGGAGACAGAAATATGATCTATAGTTCTGATATGAAAAGATAGTTGGTCTAGCGTAGGTTTTGAAGTCGATATTAACTGCATTTTGTCACTTCCTTTGCTTGATGTAGCCTTATATGTAGACTACATCATAGCACAGGTGATAATGATTATCAGTTAAGGTTAAGGTTGAAGTATCGTTTTCAATTTGGTTAATAACCATTCACGCGTATTCGCATCACTAGAAGACTCTCCCATTTTGATCGTATAGACATGTCCATTTTTGACCGCAGGTATTTGCTTCCAAACTTCATTTTCCATCATTTTATCCGTAGACGCTTGCGCTTCTTTGTCGATAGGATTCAAAATAAAAATACGATCTGCAGAATAATCAGACAACGCTTCTAAAGAAATTTCGGAGAATCCTTCTCCATTGTTCAACAACTTCTGTACAGCAGGTGGCGCTTTGAAAGCCCCTTCTTCATATAACATCTGTGATAATCCTGTACGGAGCATCACAAATAAACGATTCCCAGGATAATATGTTAACACAGTGGCCGTTTCATCCGGCTTTAATACAGTCTTATGCAATTCTTGCCACAATTGCTTGGATTTTTGTTCATATTGCACAATCCATGCATCAGCTTCAGCTTTTTTGTTTATAATATCGCCCAATGCAGGTAAACGTTCTTCCATAGGTGCGAACGTATCAAACATGATCGTTGGTGCAATTTTTGCAAGCTGTGCATAAGCTTTATCATCAGTATCACCTGTAATAATAAGATCAGGTTCTAGTGAAAGAACTTTTTCAATATCAATGGGAGAACCAATATCAACTCCACCCTGCCCTTCTTTTTCAAAAACAGCTCCTTGATAAAAAGTATATGCACTGCCTACAGTTGGAGTATGTAGTACATTCAAATCACCAAATGTTTCTCCATAAAAAATGATGCGTTTCGGTGTGATCGGAATTGCTACAGTATGATTTCTATAATCGGTGTATAAACGTGTCGACTGAGTATCTGCTTGTTCTTTATTTGCTGTAGTTGTTTCTTTCGAAATGTTCCCACAACCTAATAACACTGCACTCATACTTGCGATGAATATCAAAATAATAAGCGATTTACGGTAAATAGATAACACTGAATATTCCCCCTATATATTTATATGTTTCAATTGATAATGATTATCAATCAATATGTGCATTTATCATAGCAAATTCAAATGTATTCTCAATGGACAAAATCAATCAGATCCTGCTTGAATTTGTACAAGTTTATGAAATCGTCTGATTTCACTACATTTCTCTGCAAAATGAATTATAAAATGTAAATATAGCTTCCTTTCATCTATTGTTATACAATGAAATGCGGTAAACTGATAAAGATGGCTTTATAGGCTACTCTGTATATAGATGATTGTACCTAGACAATATCTATCGAGAAATAAAATATAAGGATGGATTATTACATGTATATTGCTGATCAATGGAAAGATTATGAATTAATTGATACGGGCGCAGGTGAGCGTCTGGAGCGTTGGGGCGAAATCTTATTACGTCGTCCAGACCCGCAGATCATCTGGCCTCTTCAATCCGCAGATCGAGACCCGCGTTGGAATCAAGTCCACGGGCATTATCACCGTAGCGCTTCAGGTGGTGGCGAATGGGAATGGAAACGCAAAATTCCAGAACGCTGGAATATTCGCTATGGCGATCTGAATTTTCATATCAAACCGACAAATTTCAAACATACCGGTCTATTCCCTGAACAAGCAGCAAACTGGAGCTGGATGATGGACAAAATCAAAAATGCAGGTCGTCCTATCACGGTCTTGAACTTATTCGCTTATACTGGTGGAGCGACGACTGCTGCTTCTTATGCAGGCGCTGATGTCGTCCACGTAGATGCGGCTAAAGGCATGGTGCAATGGGCAAAAGAAAACCATCAATTGTCCGGTATTGGCGATCGCCCGGTACGCTTTATTACAGATGATGTATTTAAATTTGTACAACGCGAGCAACGTCGTGGTAACAAATACGATGCAATCATTATGGACCCTCCTTCTTACGGACGTGGCCCTGGTGGCGAAATGTGGAAATTGGAATCCAGTCTGTATCCGTTCCTGGAATCTTGCTTGTCGATTATGTCTGACAATCCATTATTTATGCTGATCAACTCGTATACAACAGGAATCGCTCCTACCGTGTTGTCTAATATTTTGAATATGACAATGCAACAACGTTACGGTGGTACCCTTTCTTCTGGTGAAATTGGTCTACCTATCACGAACTCAGGTCTGAATTTACCTTGTGGTATTCTTGGACGCTGGGAAAGCTGAGGAATAACAAATGGAACAACATTCAAATACTAAAGGCAGAGAACCGATTCCTGTTCTTTATGAAGACAATCATATTATCGGCGTTGTAAAGCCAATAAATATTCCTTCTCAAGAAGATCCAACAGGCGATCCAGATATGCTGACGTTGATCAAAGAAGATCTGAAAGAGCGTTATAACAAAGCAGGCAATGTCTATTTGGGATTGATCCACCGTCTGGATCGTCCGGTAGGCGGAGCGATGGTATTTGCCAAAACATCCAAAGCGGCTTCTCGTTTGTCCGAATCTGTACGTAGTCGTACGATGGTGAAACGTTATGTGGCGGTTGTACGTGGTATTCCTACTGTATCCAAAGCAACACTTAAAGACGTGCTTCTTAAAAATTCGCGTACTAATACAGGTACAGTAGTACCAGCAGGAACTACGGGTGGTAAAGAAGCTGTGCTAGATTATGAAGTACTCGCTCAAAATGAGGATTTGAATCTGGCGCTAGTCTTAATTCATTTGCATACCGGACGTTCTCATCAGATTCGTATTCAAATGTCTCATGCAGGTTATCCGTTATTCGGGGATCAAAAGTATGGTGCTGAAGTGAACCGTCGTGGTGAACAATTAGCATTATGGTCAGTCCTGACTGCTGTTCCTCATCCTGTCGGTGGTCGAATGATCTCTATGATCTCACTTCCTCCGCAGACTAAGCCATGGATTGAATGGTCGAGTGATATTTATGAGCAATTGAAGCAACGGTTGGAGCTTGAGTTGGAGCAAACGAAGTTGAAGTAAGTAGAACAAAATTGAGATGATGTGTGAAATTAATCTCAGTATTGTATAAATAGGATACAAAAAAGCTTTTCCATTGCCTTGTAATCAAGGAGCGGAAAAGCTTTTTTGTATCCTATTTATATTGGAATATTAATTCAGCAAAAATTTAATTTTAGAAATCTGTACTGGTGTTTTGGTGTACATGCGCTTCGAGAATAGCTATTCTTTCCGTCGCTGTTAAGAAGGGATATTTTGAATCACTGCTTAGAGCAGTAAATATCCCTTCTTAAAGGCGAGCGCTTCGCTCTTTCAGAATCATCTATTCTCTTCGCTTCGTGCATAAAGATACTTTGAGTTTTCACTATTTCAAAATATAATATTATAATTGTATCGTTTTTTTGCTTCACTATTTAACATACGTCAAATTGTTGTTAGGCGATGAATATGTACAAAAAACTTCTCTTGCTGTCTGTAGATAGCAAGAGAAGTTTTTTTTATAGCATTATTTTATTTTCACTTAAAAAAATCAGGTAGAGCCGTTAGAAGATAAATCTTCTACAATTCCGCTAATACTATCTGCTTTGTCCATTTCGACAATCTGTTTACCAATATGTCTACGTTCATCGGTTTGTAGTGCGGCTTTGCTATTGAATCCGATCATGCGATTAGGAGGTAAAATAGCTAGGAATGAACGATGTTCTTCGCAGACAAAAGCACCGATAATACGATTACCATTAGGTTTGGAACGTTTACCTTCTTTGAACTCAAAAGTGGATAATCCTTTACCACCGCGACTTTGCGTCTGATACTGTAACAATGAAGTACGTTTGGCATAACCGAGATCGGTAATGACCATCAATTGTCCTTCTTCTCCATCTACCCATAAGACTACAGCAACTTCATCGTCTCCAACCAGTTGAATCCCACGTACACCTGCTGCTACACGACCCATTGGATTGACTTCTTCGGCGCGGAAACGGATACTCATACCGTCTTTGGTAATTAGCATCAAGTCTCTTGCTTGTCCTGCCCGGGTGACTGAGATCACTTCATCCCCATCCCCTAGCTTACAAGCAGCGACTGCTCCTGAACGCTTAGTTGCATACTCTTTAATTTCTGTACGCTTCACTTGACCTCGCTTGGTGACAAAGATCAAATCTGCTTGTTCTTCTTCAAAATTACGAACAGGAATCATCGTTACGATGCGATCTTCACGAGTCATCGGAATAATATTTACAATCGCTTTTCCTGTTTCTTTCCATTTGAAGTCAGGAATCTGATGAACAGGCAATAAGAAATATTGTCCTCGCTGTGTAAATACAAGCAGACTATCCAGTGTATTTACATTTATCACATCACGAATATAATCATCTTCCTTAGCACCTGATCCATTGCGTTCTCCACCGGAACGATTGAAAGACATCATACTGGTACGCTTAATATAACCATCGTTAGAAAGGCTAACCAGTACATCTTCGGAATTAATCATCACTTCAAGATTAACTTTTAATTCTTCAACTTCATCTTGAATAATCGAACGACGATTAATACCATGCTTATCATGAATTTCCATTAATTCTTTTTTGATCAATCCAACTAGCTTTTTATCGCTACCAAGAATCGCACGGAAATTCGTAATTTTTTTCTGGATATCATTCAGTTCTTTTTCAACCTGATTAATTTCTAGATTGGTTATGCGATACAATTGAAGCGTCAAAATAGCATCTGCTTGGCGTTCAGTAAGACCAAACATCCATTGCAAATTATTTTGTGCATCCTGACGGTTTTTAGACGCTTTGATTGCTGCAATCACTTCATCCAATACATTTAGCGCTTTAGCCAGACCTTCTAATACGTGTGCACGATCTTCAACTTTATCAAGATCATGTTGTGTACGACGTGTCACCACTTCACGTTGATGAGCAATATAAGCTTCCAGAATACTTTTAAGTCCCATTTGCTGAGGAGCTTTATTTACAATCGCTACCATATTGAAGTTATAAGTAACTTGTAGATCGGTTTTTTTGAGCAAATAAGCAAGAATTCCTTGTGCATCTGCTTCTTTTTTCAGTTCAATAACGATCCGTAGTCCATCGCGTCCACTTTCATCACGAACTTCAGCGATACCTTCTACTTTTTTCTCAAGCCGTATATTTTCCATCGCGGTGACAAGGCGAACTTTAACAACTTGATAAGGAATCTCGGTAATAACGATCTGTTGTTTGCCGCCACGTAATGTTTCGATTTCGGTTTTGGAACGTACGTAAATACGTCCTTTCCCTGTGGAGTACGCATCTCGTATGCCGTCTCCGCCCATAATTGTACCACCTGTTGGAAAATCAGGGCCTTTGATATAATTCATCAATTCAGGCAATTCCATTTCTGGATTTTCCATTAACGCAATACAGCCTTCAATCACTTCGCGTAGACTGTGCGGAGGAATTTCAGTAGCAAAACCAGACGAAATTCCGCTTACTCCGTTCACTAACAAGTTAGGATAACGAGAAGGTAAAACGACCGGCTCTTGCGTCGTATTATCGAAATTATCTTTAAATTGTACGGTGTTGCGATCAATATCACGCAAAATTTCCATCGCTATCGAAGATAGCCGAGCTTCTGTATAACGCATTGCTGCTGCTGGATCATCATCAGGAGATCCCCAGTTACCATGTCCATCGACAAGCGTATGACTCATTTTCCATGGTTGTGCCATCCGTACCATACCATCATAGATCGATGAATCACCATGAGGGTGATAATTACCCATCACATCGCCGACCGTTTTGGCAGATTTGCGGTATCCTTTTTCAGGAGTATTGCCCGAGTCGTACATTGCGTACAAAATACGGCGTTGTACCGGCTTTAATCCATCACGAACATCAGGAATTGCGCGGTCTTGAATAATATATTTAGAGTAGCGACCAAAACGGTCTCCAACGATTTCTTCTAGAAATGCTGGCAAAAATTTATCGTTATTTTCAATAGCCATCCGTTCACCTTACCTTCCGAGCTTATCGCCGGATAATTTTGAAGCCGCCGCAGAGTACAGAGGGAAGTGAATACCATTCCAACCAAGTACGGTATGATGCTCACTTCCATCTGCACTAACGCAGCGGCTCATTTAGTTTCATCATTACTAAAATTCAATTTACATATTATCTAGTGTATTACTCTACATATTCTGTAAAGTCTACATTTTCTACAATCCAACGTTTACGAGGATCGACTTTATCACCCATCAGTGTAGATACACGACGCTCTGCTTTGGCAGCATCTTCGATCTGCACCTGCAATAACGTACGACTTTCAGGATTCATCGTTGTCTCCCATAATTGCTCGGGATTCATTTCTCCTAATCCTTTATAGCGTTGCAAATCGACGTTTTTGCCAAACTCTTTCATCGATTGGTTCAATTCTTCGTCTGTCCATACATAACGTTCTTGCGATTTTTTACCTGCACGTTGAGAAATTTTGTACAACGGAGGTTGAGCAATATAGACTTTACCATTATCGATCAATTGCTTCATATAACGGTAGAAGAACGTTAGTAACAAGACTTGAATATGAGCACCATCGGTATCCGCATCGGTCATAATAATGATTTTGGAGTAGTTGCTATCTTCTATCGCAAATTCTGTTCCTACTCCTGCTCCAATAGCAGAAATAATCGCCCGATACTCTTCATTTTTCATCACATCAGCAAGTTTGGATTTCTCCGGATTCATCGGTTTACCTTTGAGTGGTAAGATCGCTTGAATTTTGGAATCTCGTCCTTGCTTCGCAGAACCACCTGCCGAATCTCCTTCGACGATAAATAGTTCATTTTTAGAAAAATCTTTGGATTGCGCAGGGCTTAGCTTACCGTTCAGATTCGAACTTTCACTGCGTTTGCGTCCTGTACGCATATCGTCACGTGCTTTACGAGCCGCTTCGCGTGCACGAGAAGCTTGAACCGCTTTTTTAATCAGTTTTTGGCCGACTTGTGGGTTTTCTTCAAGAAAACGTTGCATATTTTCAGCGACGACAGCATCTACTGCTCCACGTGCGGAAGAACTACCCAGTTGGTCTTTCGTTTGACCCACAAATTCTACATCTGACATTTTGACGCTGATTACCGCCATCATGCCTTCACGTAAATCTCCACCTTCGAGGTTTTTATCTTTTTCTTTGATAAGCGCTGTTTTGCGAGCATAATCATTTAATACGCGAGTGTATGCTGTTCTGAATCCTGTCTCATGTGTACCACCGCCCCGTGTAGGGATCGAATTAACAAATGAAGCAAGCGTCTCGGTATACCCTGCATTGTACTGCATCGCTACTTCGACTTCGATATCTTCACGTTCAATATTGAAATGAATAACATCATGCAATACATCTTTACCTTCATTCAGAAATTCTACGAATTGACTAGCTCCACCTTCATAATAAAAACGATCTTCTTTATCATTACGGTCGTCTTTTAGCAAAATTTCTAGTCCTGAATTTAGAAAAGCAATCTCTTGCAGACGTTCAGCAAGCGTATCATAATTCAATGCTATCCCCTGTTGGAACACACGAATATCTGGTTTGAATGTAACTTTTGTTCCTGTAATTTTGGTTTTGCCAATCACTTCTAGACCACTTCCAGGTTCACCTACATGTTCTTTGCCTTTTTTATCAACCCAATATTCAAAACGTTGACGATGAATACCACCATCACGATAAATTTCTACTTCCAGCCACTCGGATAAAGCGTTGGTTACAGAAGCACCAACTCCATGTAGACCTCCGGACTTTTTGTATCCTCCACCGCCGAATTTACCTCCAGCATGCAAAATGGTAAATACAACCTGTGGTGTAGGTACTCCACTTTTATGCATTCCTGTTGGAATACCACGTCCGTTATCAAAAACTGTAACTGAACCATCTTTGTTCAGTGAAATCTCAATTTTTGAACAATGTTTTGCCAAATGCTCGTCAACTGCGTTGTCCACAATCTCCCATACGAGATGATGAAGCCCAGATGAACTTGTACTACCGATATACATCCCCGGACGTTTCCGTACGGCAACCAGCCCTTCAAGCACCTGAATGTCGTCAGCATCATACCCGGAAACTGGCGGATTAACATTACCACGGGATGAATTTGTGAGTGAATCGATCTTTTCGACCATTCATGGTCCCCCTCTTTAATCTAAATATTGCTTTGTTCTGTTAGACCTTCGATTAGCATTATAAATCTTAGGCGAAAATTATACCATAGGTAAATCAATAATCGCGCTTGACCCCGAACTATCATATCATACGCTTTTATTTTGTCGACCATTTTGATTTACATAAAATGTAATTATCGTTTAAGTTATTTCTATAATGCAAACACATGTTTCCATTTATCTTTTAAGTGTAATCTAATCTTTTCATTTCGTAAAGATACTTCTAGCATTATTCTACGATTTCCCATTATATTAGCATGGATGATCTTTTGTAAATAAACTTGCCTGCTGATCCTAAATAAGATTAGCAGGCATAAAAAACATACTTTTTAATTGAGTACATCTCTTTTTGTAAAAACAGCAAACGAAATAATAACAGATACGAATGCCCATACAGCTAATACTCCTAGTGAGAATGGCAAAGTCATTCCTTCTATGGGTGCCGGGCTACCTGACAGGTAATTCGTTAATCCCAGATTGACCATAAATAAATATTTAGCAGTGCTCCAAGAAGCCGCCATATTGGTCAATATCGTTCCTGCGATCAACGAAGCCATCATAATCACAATACTGGCTGCGGTACTACGCACCAACACAGATACCATAAAGGCAAGTAACCCGACTGTCAAACCGACAAACCAGATCAGTCCCATTTGCATCAAAATAAATTGCCATTGTGCTACAGCATGTACCGTACTCATATCGGTTCCGGTATCGCTTGGCTGGAATCCGGTAAATACAGGGATATTAAATCCACTATAGCCAAATGCTGCACCTGAGATCACATAGGAAATAATAAAGGTACAGACGACAATCAACGAGACAAACATCGTCAGCGTAATCAATTTACTCAATAATACTTTCCACCTGCGAATCGGCCTTGTCAGCAACATTTTAATCGTTCCGCCTGTTCGTTCAGCAGATACAAGGTCAGAAGCGATGGTCATAATCAGCAGTGGAATAAATAAACTACTGGAATTGTCCAAAAACTCACGTGTAAATGTAACTCCACCCGGTTCATTTGGATTCACATCATTTTCTAAATAATATTGCATCTGTTGTACAAACACACGACGATACTTTTTCCATTCTTCGGGTACACGATCACTACCTAAAGAATTCTGATTATCAGTGATCGCTTGCTGTAATTCCACACGCCAGTCTTCACCAAACTTTGTGCGATTCTCCTGAGCTTGACGCATCTGTGCATAAGTAAACATCGGTACCAGTACCAATAAAACCAATAGCACGACATAAAATCTTTTTTTCTTAATGATTTTGATCGTCTCATTCTGTACCAATGGCCATATACTATTCAATAAATTCACCTTCTGTCACGCCCAGAAATAGTTGTTCCAGCGTCGGGCTAAGTTTGCGTACATTATGAATCTGAACCCCTGCTTGTACAAGAGTCGCTATCGTTGTTGAGATATCTTCTTCCGGTGTCGCTGTGATAATGGAGTTCGTTCGAAGCGAAGCGGCTGTATCGTTATCGATATTAGAACTTTCTAAATCAAGCACTTGAATAGAAGGAATAGATTGTAGAATCTGTTCTCCTTGCATCTGAGGCTCTAGTTCCCAAATCACCAGATGCTGTGTATCTTCTACCAGTTCAGTTACTCCACCTACAGCAATCACGCTTCCCCGCCCTACAATCGCGACCCGATCACAAAGCAGTTGGATCTCACTTAATAAATGACTGGATACAAATACAGCCATACCTTGCGCTGCTAATTCGCGAATAAAAATGCGCATATCTCGAATCCCTTTAGGATCAAGTCCATTGGTTGGTTCATCCAAAATAAGCAATCTAGGGCGACCTAACAACGCTTGAGCAATGCCGAGCCGTTGACGCATCCCTAGCGAGTACTTGCTTACTTTATCGTGAATACGCTCATCCAGACGAACGATTTCAGTCACTTCTTGAATCCGTTCTTCATCAACTCCTGGCTGCATACGTGCAAAATGCTCCAGGTTTTCCCAGCCTGTCAGATAGGGATACATTTCAGGATTTTCAACGATTGAACCGACATACGCTAATGCTTTTTCCGGTTGCTTGGTGACATCGTAGCCACAAATATTTATCGTTCCTTCAGTCGGACGAATTAAATTGACTAACATTCGAATAGTCGTTGTTTTACCTGCACCATTGGGTCCTAAAAAGCCAAAAATTTCACCTGCTTTGACTTCGAAAGTGACGTCTTTGATAATCCACTTTTTGCCGATTTTCTTTTTGACATGTTGCACAGATAATACAATCTCTTCTTGAGATGATGTAGACTGCGAATGGGTAACTGTAGACTTCGAATCGATCATGGTCTAGCTCCTCTCTCATTTCCATATACGCTATCAATCATTATTCGATACTTTGGACGACACGTTCTGCAATTTGTTCATAACCTGTACCATTAGGATGGAAATGATCAGAAGATAAATATTTATTTATATTTTGCTGAAATAGATCAAAGGTAGGGATCAGCGACATATTAGATTGACTATTAATAATATTCATTGCTGTCGTATTCCATGTAGTAACAGCTTCATTACCGGGTACACGCAGTTCAGGTAAATCAGAAAATGGATTATACAGTCCGAGGTACAAAATATGAGCATCTGGATTAATTTTAGCGATCCGCTCTAATATTTGTTGTAGTGTTTTACTTGCTTTGGGAAGATTAACTAGTAGTTGTTGTTCGGTTGGTGCTTGTTGCTGATTATTACCTAGTGCTTCACCGGCGTTAAATAAATCATTAGCACCGATCGATACAAAAATCATATTCGATTGTTGCAAAACATGCTGTACACCCGGTTGTTCTAGTGAAGATAAAACCGCTGCTGTTTTTTGTCCATTAATGCCTAGATTAGCGATTAATTTAGCATCTTTGCCGTCTTTTTGCAGTAAATCTACAGTACGACGAGCAAATCCGCTACCATCATCGTCTCCTGTACCTTTAGCAAGCGAATCGCCCAACACTGTCACCCGAAAAGAACCGTCTGCATTAGCGGTGGATGTCGCTGTTTCACTTGTGGCAGGATCTATAGATGCCGTACCTGTATACGTGCTACCTACAGGATGTAATACATCAGAAATCGCATAAATAAAGCCGCCAATCAATACAATCGTGGCTACAATAGATGAGATACCTGTGATTCGCCAGATACGCACTGACGATTTGGATGATTTCATAATTTGTCCTCCTGTGCTGAAAATATGAACAACATCTGCCACTTGGTATGATGACTCGCGGTTCATTATTAAGATAGGTTATCTATCTATTATATACAGTACGTACGCAACTTCCAAACAGTTAGAAACTATCACATCGATTTTAATAATAAATATAGCAAAAAGAAGATGGTTGAGATTGATCTACCACCTTCTTCATATCTACTTATTTACATTTTAATATTATTGTTTTGCTTTCTTTTTTTCTTTTTTCCCTTTTTTATCATCCGAAGCATGAATCATTTCGACCAATTTGGCATACAATAGTTCAGGCGTTTCTTCGCATATAAGAGTTTTTTTACCTACTAAAGCGATCGGTTGTTTACGACAGGATTTACATTCACTCAAGCAACTTTTTTGTTTTTGTTTGATATCGGGGAACTCTTTTTTAAGTGCTTTATATACTTGCTTTGTACCTAATTTTTCATTTTTTGTACAATATTTGATCGTTTTCATCGCTTGTTGTCTCCTCTATGTGTTGCTACATGACGATAATGTACTCTTCTTTACCCTAATCACTATCGTTATGTAACGATTATACTTCTTATAAGTATATAAAAATACCTGCTTCCTTCTCAAAAAGAAAGGAAACAGGTATTTGGGTATTTCTTTTTAAATCTTATCACTCAAAAATCATTATACTTTTCTTTAATTTTACTTTTGTCTGATTTTATTTTCCTATAAAGTCCTGTACCCATACTCCATTCTGGTATCCTACGCCTATAGCAGTAAAATTGGAACTAAGAATGTTGGCTTTGTGACCGGAGCTGTTCATCCATGACTTCATGACTTGAGCAGGAGAAGCCTGTCCTTTGGCGATATTCTCCCCGGCGGCACGATAACTGATGCCATAGGTTTTCATCATTTCAAAAGGGGTTCCGTACGTTGGTGATGTGTGATCAAAATAATTATTTTTGAACATATCAATTGCTTTATCCTGTGCCATTGTTTGGAGCTTGCTGTCTACAGATAACGCTTTGAGACCTACTTTGGCACGTTCCTGATTCACTAGTTCTACGACTTGGTCTGCAAATGCAGAGGTATCGGCTGTAGCGCTCTGACTGGCATATAAAGGTTTAGAAGTTGATTTCACATGGTACGTAGCAGCTTGGGCAGGAGCTGCTATCGTTACGGCTACAAGGACTGCTGCGGCAGCAGTTGAGGTGATACGCTTGAATAAAGTACGTTTGTTGTTCAATGGTGTTCCTCCTTTAGATTCAGAATCACCATGTATTTTACCATCTAATGGTATTTCATTTCCAACTTTGCTCCAAATTGCAAAGCAAAAAGGCACCAGAGATAGCTCTGATGCCTTTTCGAAAGGTGTGGCTGTGTATAGCGGAATTACATTTTTTTAATGTACCGGCATCCGATCTTCTCATAGCCCATATGTTGATAAAAAGAGCATGAGGATAGACGTTCGTCACGGTTCATTCCTGTTACATAGACAGAGTGATCTCCAGCTTCATTTGCTTGCTTTTCAGCTTGAGCAATCAATTCACGTCCAATACCTTGACCACGATAATTCGCAGAAATGATTAGACCTGTAATTTGTGAAGTCTGTTGTCCTGTCTCATATGAAGTCTCACGGTACATAGCGATCATACCGACGACCTGTCCTTCACGTTCTGCAACAAGAGTCAAAAATTGCGGTTTGCCTTCCAGCGCTTCCATCCGGTCGCGCAGTACACTTTCCGTCATCGGATAACGAAGTTCACGCATTAAAGCAGTTAGAGCTTGAACATCTTTACTTTCGAATTTACGGACTTCTGCAACAGGCATTAATACACTAGTCGACATGTACATACTCCTCTTTTAGCAGAGCTGCCGCTTGCACGGCTCGCTTCCGCGCGATTTCCACACTTTCATCCGCACTGAGAGCTACAGCCATTCGGCGACCCGGCTTGGTCTCCGGCTTACCGAATACACGTACTTGCGTACGGGGTAACTTCAATGCTTCATCTATTCCGCCAACGACAAAATCTTTGGAAGCTTGTGTTGCTTTGAGTGTCGCTGATGCACCAGGGGTTAACAAGTGAATACTCGGAATCTCAAAACCAAGAATCGCTCGCACATGCAGAGCAAACTCTGATAAATCTTGAGTAATCATTGTAACCATTCCTGTATCATGCGGTCTTGGCGACACTTCGCTAAATACAACACCATCCGGGGTTAGAAAGAGTTCGACACCGAACAATCCGTATCCACCCAGACGTTCTGTAATGGTTGCAGCAATACGTTGCGCTTCTTCTAGCTGTGATGCAGTCATTGGGTGCGGTTGCCACGACTCCACATAGTCTCCATCGCGTTGAATATGACCGATTGGCGGACAAAACAACGTTCCAGAGGCACAACGCACCGTAAGCAGTGTAATCTCACTTTCAAAATGAACAAAAGCTTCTACAATAACACGAACTGATTTGCCTCTTGCTCCTTCAAGCGCCGCATCCCAACATGCCGAAGCATCTTCAGGTGTACGACATACGCTCTGCCCTTTGCCAGACGAGCTCATAAGCGGCTTTACTACGCAGGGTGTTCCAAGTACTGCAACAGCCTCTTTCAGTTGCTCCAAATTATCAGCGAATCGGTACGCAGCAGTAGGCAATCCAAGTGTCTCGGATGCCAGACGGCGTATCCCCTCACGATCCATCGTTAATTGGGCTGCAACTGCGGTAGGCACTACATTGTAGCCTTCTTGCTCTAGTTCTACCAGAACATCTGTCGCAATCGCTTCAATCTCAGGTACAATGTAATCCGGTTGTTCACTGATAATGACTTCTCTTAGCTTGTCGCCATCGAGCATATCAATCACATGAGAACGATGAGCAACCTGCATCGCAGGTGCATCCGGATAGCGGTCAACAGCAATACATTCAATACCGAGCCGCTGAGCTTCGATCACTACTTCCTTGCCAAGTTCTCCACTCCCAAGCATCAACATCCGTTTCGCTTGACGAGAATTTGGGGCCCCCCACATGATAGACAGCACTCCCTTATACACATGTTTTGCACTGCAACCTACATGGTACTGCTTACGTCATTTTGCGTATTGAATCTGTTCCCATTCAACATTTGCTAGCACATTGTAAAATTTCCGACGAATTTCCTTTTAAACTTTACAATGTGATGACACTTTCTATTCTCTTACCTAATGAGCAAGATTGCAAGTCACTTTACCTAAATTTTTTGACAATTCTCGTATAATTCGTGGTTTCAAAGCTTATTTAAGTCGAAAATTGTCACAAAAAGCGGAATTGCGCTTCGATTAATCCATTATAAATTCCTTGTTTTTGAATCAATTCTGCATGTGTTCCTTCTTCTTTGATCTGACCGTGATCCAAAACAACAATATGATCGGCATGACGGATCGTAGATAGACGGTGAGCTACGATAAAAGAAGTTCGTCCTTGAAGCAGTACTTTTAGCGCTTCCTGAATACGTAATTCTGTCTCGGTATCAATGCTGGCTGTCGCTTCATCCAAAATCAAAATTCTTGGATCAGCAAGTAATGCGCGGGCAAATGATAACAGTTGGCGTTGTCCCATAGAGAGAACATTTCCACGTTCTTCGACTTCTGTATCATATCCTTTAGGAAGCTTCTCGATATACGCATGAGCATGTACTGCTTTGGCTGCATTCTCCACTTCTTCATCAGTTGCATCCAGTCGTCCGAATCGAATATTATCTCTAATCGTGCCTGAGAAAATAAACGTGTCTTGAAGCACAATACTGATCTGTCCACGTAGACTTTCCAGCGTCACATCGCGGATATCATATCCATCGATCTTAATCGTACCGCTTTTGATATCATAGAATCGACTAATCAGATTAATAATCGTCGATTTACCTGAACCCGTATGTCCAACAAGTGCAATAGATTGTCCTGCGGTAACATGTAGATCAATCTCGCGTAGTGCAGGACGATTAGCTACATATTCAAAAGTGACTTTGTCAAAAACAATATCTCCGTTGATACGTGGTATCGGTTGTGCACCGGGCTTATCAGCGACTGAAGGCTGTTCATCCATAAATTCAAAAATACGTTCAGACGATGCCATCGCTACAAGCAATTGATTGTACATGTTGCCCAGACGGTTAATCGGGTCCCAGAAGTTCCCTACATAGCTGGCAAAAGCAACCAGTGTACCGATCATAATCTCGCCGCTCGCTATCAAAGTCGCTCCATACCAAAACAAAATCATCGATCCCAGTCCACCGGTAATCTCTATCAACGGCCCAAACGATTGGTTAAGCGCAGATGCTTTGTCCCACGATTTTTTACTAGAAGCGTTCATATTATCAAAGTATTTCATATTTTCTTTTTCCTGTGTATACGCTTGTGTGACACGAATACCTTGAATCGATTCGTTCAAATGCGAATTGATACGTGAGTTTTTCATCCGTACTTCTTGCCATGATAAACGAATAATTTTGCGTAGCTTGGTAGATACGAAGAACATTAACGGTACGGTTAGCATAACTGCCAATCCTAATTTCCAATTGATCAACATCAAAATAACGACGATACCGAGCAATTGTACACAGTCGATCATGACGTTAACTGCACCATTGGTAAATAAATCTTGCAAAGAGTTCACATCATTCGTAACCCTTACCAACACAGAACCCGCAGGACGTTTATCAAAAAAGGAAAACGATAAGCGCTGAATATGACTGAACAGATCGGAACGAAGATCATAGATCACGCGCTGTCCAATAATATTTGTATATTTGATCCGGTAGGCATTGGCTGCCCATTGGATCAGGTATAATCCTAATGCTAATGCGGTGAGACCATAGAGTAAGGTTAGACTAGGAGCACCTGTAGCCGGTTGAATAGCTTTGTCAATCGCTACCCCTGTGATGTAAGGAACAGCTAACTTCGTGACTGTACCTACCACCATCATTAAGATAATAAAAGGTAATAGTTGCTTGGCATAGGGCTTAATATAACCAAATAATCGAGCAAATTGTGACCAGTTAAATGCTTTATCAATCAGTTCATCATCTTGATAGACAAATCGATCTTCAACACGTGTTATAGATGAAGATGATTGCTTTTGTTGTTCTTTCAACGATTCTTTGGCTGAAATATTACTCATATGTTCTCACCTGCTCACTATGTGTATCATTAGGGACATCTGTTTGATTCTTATCATGAGAGATATACAGATCGTCTGCTGCTTGAAGCCGTTCGATATGATCTGCATACTGAACACGATAAATATCTTGATATGCGCCAGGTACATCGATTAATTGTTCATGCTTACCACGTTGTACTACCCGTCCTTCTTCTAGCACTAGAATCTCATCGGCATGTCGTAAAGAAGAAATACGGTGAGCAATAATAAAGGTGGTTCTGCCTTTCATTACTTCCTGAAATCCAGATTGAATCTCGTGCTCTGTCTCCATATCTACTGCGCTGGTTGCATCATCAAGAATAAGAATTTTGGGATTTTTAAGTAATGCACGAGCGATAGCAATCCGCTGTTTTTGTCCACCGGATAATCCCATACCTCGTTCTCCTACAAGCGTATCGTATCCTTGAGGGAGCTCCATAATAAAATCGTGTGCTTTGGCAAGCTTGGACACGCGAATAATATCTTCCATTGTTACTTCGTTCATGCCATAAGCGATATTATTTTTAAGCGTAGATGAGAATAAGAATGTCTCTTGAAATACCGAAGCAATCTGAGAACGCAAATCTTCAATTCGAATATCTCGGATATCTACTCCGTCTAATTTGATACTTCCTTCACTCACATTGTATGCGCGCATCAGTAACTGAATAATCGTTGATTTACCTGAACCTGTTCCACCTAATAAGCCAATAACCGAGCCTGGAGGCGCATCCAAATTAATATCTATAACAGCAGGCAATTGATTACCATAAGTAAATGTCATATGTTCAAATGTAACATGACCTTTCACTTCATGGATGTTCATATGACTGGTTGTATCTTTATCTTTGACATCTACGCGCTGATACAATATTTCTAAGATTCGTTCGGTAGAGGCTTTGGATTGCGTGTAGTTATTAATATGAAATCCCAGTCCCCACATGGGCCCGATAATATACCAGATCAGTGTAAAGAAAGCGACCAATTCTCCGAGTGTAAGCGAACCGTTAATCACTAATGTTCCGCCAAATCCAAGCAAAATCACTATACAGACCGAAGCCAGTAATTCCATCACCGGAAAGTAACGACTCCATAGAGTTGCTGCATGAATCTGATTGGTACGATAGCGTTCATTACGAACAGCAAATTTATCCACTTCATGAGGCTCACGAGCAAAAGATTTGACGGTTCGTACACCTGTAATATTTTCTTGAACCGCTGTTGTTAAAGAACCCAGAGCAAGTCTCATTTCTTGAAAAGCAGGGTGAATACGGGATTCAAATTTGAGAGCGACAAAGACAAGAAAAGGGATCGATATCAGTGTAACCAGTGTCAGTTGCCAGTTCATTGAAAACATGACGATCGAGCCAAAAATAACCATCATAAACACATTCAATAACTGAGCAAATCCAAAACCGATAAAGTTACGGATTGCTTCCAGATCACCTGTTAGACGTGACATTAAATCGCCTGTCTTCGCCGTATCGTAATAACGGAAGGATAAAAATTGTAGTTTTTCGTAGCAAGCGTTGCGAAGTCGATATGCAATATAATTACCAAGACGTCCTCCAAAAAAGCCATGTAAAAATTGCATAATTCCTTTCAAAATAGCGACACCAAAAATAGCTAGTGCTAGCATCGGAACCTGATCAAATCGCCTCAGCTTAATCACATCATCAATCAAAATTCTGAGTAAATTTGGATATACCAGTCCGAGCGCGGTAGCGGTTGCAAGACATAAAATAGAAAGGTACAAATAACTCCTTTTACTGCGATAGTAGTCATGCAATTGCTTGAGAACGTCCATGTGTCTCCCCCTTTGATTCTCTTGTCGATTATTAGCATAATGAAGCTTACCACCGTCCTCAAAAGCCCGCAAAGCGGATACATGTTCGTTTATCGTCAATGTCCTTAAATTTATGCCATAATTTAGACATAAACCGTTAATTTTAATGAAATAATACAAAATACTACGGTTCACGACCATTTCGTAACAGAAGTCAAGTTTTGTAAACTTGTTTATGCAATTATTTGGTAAAAGCGTTATCATTTTAGGCATTTTATTCTGTGTTTATTTTCACAAATATAATAATAAGGAAATTTTATATAGTTAAAAAAAGAACGCATGTCTTTTGACAGTGCGCTCTTTTTATTTATTATTTAGTTCTGATATGACTTTATAGTCTAACTTTACAAATTATAGGCTTGCTTGATTCTTTCTTGATCTTCTGCGGATACATGATGACTTAATTCATACAGATCACTCGCTAATGCTGACCAACGGTCTGCGCTAACGTCTGTTTGTAACGATGCTTCTGTTCCTTCGACCCATTCTGCAATTTGACGCTGCATATCGTCAGCTGCTTCTTGTAATCTTTCATTTAGCCCGACAATATAATATTGTGACAACCGTTCACGTTGCTCATCCAACATCGTCGCAATCAGCTGATCCAATCGCGCAGATACTTCTTCACGGAATTTCTCACGTCCACCTTGCTCGAAGAAATAGCGAGGATTACGGAACAACGACCAGAGTGACTTCCAATCCAGTACATCTGCTATTTTCATTTGTGCTAATTCTGGTGTCTGCCATTTCGTTAATTCTGGCTTAGACAACGTCAAACCTGCGGCTGCCGCTTCTGCTTCACGTCCATACACTTCTAATCGTTCACTTACCACTCGTTCAGAAGCTTTTTCCATACGTAACGTTGTCGCTAGCACTTCTTGTTCTAATTCTGTTGATAAACGGCGCAATAGCTCTCGTCCACAAGCGGCAAAATCTGCTTTGAGATCAGGTGATTCACTATTAAGCAGAGATGGATTAAAGATTTCAGGCATCCAATCTAGCGCCTTCAAGCGTACCCGTTGACGAACATGGAATAACAATTCGCCACTTTCTTCTTGAATTCGTCGATCAGGTTCAGTCTGGAACATACGCATAGCGGCAGCATGTGCGGCGGCTCGTTCTTGCACCAATTGTTGCATCCGTTCTACACGATAAGCTTCTCCACGCTTCGCCGCATCTTCCCATGTGAGTACCGTTTTGCGCACCCGCTCCACTTCATCATAAGCGGCTTGAATAGCCAGCCCTGCTAATGTCTCATCGGCAAAGCTTGTAAAATGCTGTTGGAATTGTCGGAATCCTTCATCATTTCCTTGAATCGCTCTACGACTAGACAATGCATAAATATTAGGCTTACGAATTCCGGTTGTATTTAACTCATGCACTATACGTTCTACTACTTGATTCTTTTCTTCTTCTGAAGAAGCAAGATCAGAAGCATTAACTACAAAGAACATATTGTCTAAAGCAAGACTACCTTTAACCCGTCCTAATTGTTCTAACAACTGACGGTCTCCATGAGTAAACGCATGATTATAATACGTAACAAATACGAGTGCATCTGCTGATTTCATGTATTCAAAAGTAACTCCGGTATGACGAGCATTAACAGAATCGGCTCCCGGTGTATCTACCAGTACCATCCCTTGAGCTGTTAATTCACAATGATAATACAGATCAATACGGCGGACGAAGCAAGATTTTGTTTCTTCGGATACAAATCCTCTAAATTGATCCAGCCCTATTTTCAGTTCCTGTCCAAGTAAAGGTTCCGCTTCTTGCCAGCCTGCCGCTGCTGCGATCACAAAATTATAATGAGCGCGCGCAGATGGATGAATACGGGCAGGAGATAATGAAGATATCTGTTTACCCCAATCTTGCTCTAACGTCATCTCAGGCAATCCTAATAAGCGAAAAGCACCGCTAATATCTTCTTGCATTTCGGTTCGGCTTTTCATAAATACTTGCGCTGTACCATGACCATACTCACCTTCAGGTGCCATAATCTGTGTAATAGCAGCTGTCATCGGATGCGGGGAAACAGGAAGAACCGCTTCTCCTAGCAAAGCATTTGCAAATGACGACTTGCCTGCGCTAAAAGCACCGAATAAAGCGAGCGTGAATTTACCATTTTCCATAACATGTGCACGGCGACGCAATTCGGTAGCCGGTAGGCTTAATCCTTTAATATGTTCAATCATATCGGACGCTTGACGTAATTGCACAGCCGTTTGTAACAGACGCTCTTTGCGGTGAGAAGATACTGTATTCCCTTTTGCTTGTAGTGCTGCATCATCTGGATTATTGCTTGCACTTTTATTGAGTATAGAAGCATCTAGTGATTGTTCTGTTGTTGCTTCTTTCTGGACTGCCTGTGGTGTATTGATCTGATCTACAGATTGAGCTTCTATAGATTCTTCTTGAATAGCAGGTAGCCATTGTGCTTGAAGTTGTGCACGTGCAGGCAATAATTTGCGTACTGCTTGATCGCTTTGTTCTTTTTGCTGTTCTAACTGCTGTTGATGCATCAAAGATTGATAGCGTTCAGATAATTGATCACGTTCTTGTTGTAATGTATGCTGTTCGGCTTCTACTTTGGGTTGTAATTGCTCAAATAAACGCTCTATTGCATCCAGTGCAGCACGACGATAAATAGCTACTGTTTTTTCACGTAAGGCACGCGTATAGTTCAGTACATATTCACCTGATATCGCTACATCTGAGCCTGCACCTGCTTCAATATCACGTTCTGTGATCTGAGGTAAAGAAGAAGTTAACAACGTTTCTTGTTCTTCTGTCCATAGCTGTTGCTCTTGACTCCATCCACGCAATAAGCCACGTACATGAACATCTAGATTAGCAGCAACTTGCTCACGATAAGCGTTCAAAAAAGTAGACTTGCGTTGCGCACGCTCTTGGGCTGTTTTGTCTTTTGAAGCGAAAAATCCTTTTTTAAATCCAGGTCGTTCACTTTCTAGATACAGTTGAGCGAGATCGCGTACAGGTGCAGGTGTAATATTCGCTTGATCGACCAAACGTCCGATTTCCCAGCTCCATGATTTGCGATAATCTTCGATTTTATTTTGCGCTGTAACGATCTGTTGTTCAAATTGTTCTAATTGAGTATTGAGTTGTTCTACAGTCATATCATCATGCTGTTCATCTTCAGTATCAGACTGCTCTTGTTCATGGTTCATTTGCGCTTGCAACCATTTGGTATGTTCTTCTGCTAATTCCCATATCGCTTGTGATAGGCTATACATTCGTAACGGTTCACGCTCTACAAGCAATTCACCAATCACTGTCCGCAGTCGTTCTAGCTTACCATGACGATGCTGAGGCTCCTGTCTGGAGACATACAGAATACCTGCTGGCTCAATGCCACGTCCTGCAAAAGACTGAGCTACACCTCGCTGGTAGTCGGCAAAAGGTAACTCTAGATCATCATGCTTATCAATTTGATTGACGATCAAATATAAAGGTTTGCCTCGTTCGGATAGTGTTTTGGCAAAAGAAAGATTGGTTTCGGATTGAACATGATTATAATCCATCACATAAAATACAACATCAGCACGATGCAGAGCAGAGTACGTAGCCGCTTCGTGCGCCGCATCTGTCGAATCTACACCCGGTGTATCTAATAACACACCATGAGCGCCTAGAAGCTTAATATCGTCCCATAGATCGACAGATTCGTACTCACCGCCGTTTTTGCAATATTCATCTAATTCATCTAACCCTATTTCAAATGATGGCTCTTGATTATTTAAATGTACAATAGCACGCGGTTCTCCATCACGAATCGCAGCAATATTTGCTGTTGTAGGAATAGGACTGGTCGGTAATACCTGTTTACCACATAACCAGTTCATTAGGCTAGATTTACCCGCAGAAAAATGCCCACAAAAAGCAAGCACCAATTCTTCGGAACGATGCTTCTGGATTAAATCTTGTGCTTTGTTCGCAGCAGCCGTATTTCCTTGTTGTTCCAGTGTTGATTTTAATTGTTCTAGTATATGATCGAACGAATCTTTCGTCGTTGGTGTAATCGCTTGCATCAGTATGCCCTCCATCATGCATGATCTCTGCTCAAATTTACTTTGCTGATATTGTACCATTGTGATACACCTGCTGTAACTATTGGATTACAAGCTAGCCGATCTTATATGCTACGACAGGCTTTTCCACTTCTTGTATTTTAATCATAAAAAAGGCTTTTTACGAATAGCATCTATAATAACCGATCGGAAGATCGTATAGATACTTTCATAAAAAGCCTTATTTGAGCACTGTTATAGTATTACTGAATTAGATAACGCTAGCTTCTTTTTCAGCAACAGGAACTAGAATTTCGAACAATTTACCATGTTGCAAAATAGTAATTCCTTTACCTTTGTCTTTCATCACAACAACATCGCGTTTTTGTGCCATACGCTCGATATAGTAATCAGGTACATCGCCAGAATAGTTAACAGTAATACCGTCAACTTCTTTTTCTTCGTTTTCAGCCAATTCTTCTGCTACCACTTGCTCAAAGATATCAGAAAATTGTTCAAAATTATCAGTGTATACGGAAATGCATTTCATAACGTTCGACCTCTTTTTATGTTGTAGTGTTGTTTTTCTCTACTGACTTTGAGATTTTAGGTTTGACCTTTTTCTCTTTGATCACTAGAGAAGTTTTCATTCTTTTTTTGCCTTCACGACAAATGTCCAATAGTGGACATACCTGACAAGCAGGATTTTGAGCTTTGCAATGATACCGTCCGAAAAAAATAAAACGATGATGACTAATCGTCCATTCATCCCGGGGTACACGCTTGTTCAGCTTGTTTTCCACTTCGGTTACATTGTCTTTCCAGTTTGCGAGTCCTAGCCTTTTGGATACACGTTCAACATGAGTATCTACTGCAAAAGCCGGCACATCAAATGCATTGGATACGACCACATTCGCTGTCTTACGTCCAACTCCTGGAAGCTGTACAAGCAGGTCATGTTCACCAGGCACTTCTCCACCATATTTTTCAATCAGGATCTGGCATAAATTTTGAATATGCTTCGCTTTGTTGCGATACAATCCAATACGCCGTATATCTTGTTCCAATTCTTCGAGTGGTACAGAGATATAATCCTGTGGTGTGTGATATTTCTGAAATAAATCTGCCGTCACCTTGTTGACTGTCGCATCTGTGCATTGTGCCGAGAGCAGTACAGCAATCGTCAGTTCAAACGCATTGTTATGATTAAGTTCGCAGTGCGCATCTGGGAACATGCCAGCGATGGTATCTAAAATATGTCTCACTGTAGTGGCATTCATTAGTATTCCTCCTGCAAAAAACCGCCTGTCCACGGCATTTTCCGCGACTCAGACGGTATCGTCTCACTGTACCTGCATGATAGGGATTGCTGCGTCTAGCATTAGATCTCGTACCCAATCTTCAATGACAATACAATTCGTATCTTAACATGTTCTGTGACGAATTGCACGCATCGTTTACATGAATTTTCAGTAATTTTTTACTTACGTCAACAAATCGTTAAAAGTTATCTCTGATTTATTTTTTTCTAAAAACAAAAGATCAGTCATCTATGGAATATATCCTATAGGACTGATCTTTTGGCAATTCTGTATTTTGTTTTAGGATACACCTAAATATTCTTTGATTCCTTTAACGACACCATCAGCAACCGCTTGTTGTCTGGAAGCATCATTCATTTTAGCTTCTTCGGATTTATTACTGATAAATCCAACTTCTAACAATACCGCTGGCATTGTCGTTTCGCGGATTACATGGAAATTACCATATTGTACACCACGATCTTTAAAGCCTGTTGCAGCTACTAGATACTTGTGAATCGTCTGTGCTAGCTTTTTGCTATTGCTGCGTTGGTAATATGTTTCTGTACCGGAAGCCGCAGAAGAACTACTGCTGTTCGCGTGAATCGAGACGAATAGGTCTGCATTCAGCTTTTCAGCTACTTTGACACGTTGTTTCAGTTCAAGGAATGTATCATCTGAACGTGTAAGAACTACATCAATATTTGGATCTTGTTTTAAAATAGCTTCTACTTTCAAAGCGACTGCAAGATTCAATGCTTTCTCACTACTTACAGAACCGATCGCTCCTGGATCTTGATATCCATGTCCTGCATCAATAACGACAACTTTTTTGCCATCATTTCCTACAGAAGATCCGCCTTGCGTTGTTCCTTCTGTCGTTGTTGGAACAGTAGGCTTAGGTGTCGTGCCGTTATCTGGTGTTAGATCAACGATCAACAATCCATTGCCTTCGTTAAAGACTTCGTAATTCTGCTTGTTGTTCAGATCAATAACGATCCGAACAGAAGAAGGATCTGTGCTGTACTGTGAGTAACGAATTTGAGAAACTTTATCATTGTTCTCTACAGCAAGCGTTTGAATTTGTCCGGCACTTGCTGATTGACCAAATCCTCCACCAAAATCAGAGTTAGGCAGATCAATCACAATCCGATTAGGTGAATCCATTTTGGATACTTTCGGTGCTACGTTTTTGTCCAGTGTAACCAATAAGCGGCTTTCACTGAAGCTAATACCGTTCACCAGTGCAAGACCGTTCTCGGCGTTTGATCCTGATTCCGAAGTCGTTCCTCCGCCGGTGCTCGTGCCTGTTGTTGCCAACGTGACAATTTTGTCGCTGTTATTCCAGTTTACTTTGATCCCCATCTGTTCACTAACCAGACGAATCGGTACCAATGTTGTTCCATTTTGAACCACAGGTGCTGTATTCAGCGTGTACGTTTGGTTGTCGACAAAAGCCGATTTTTTGCCAATATTCAATGTGATTGATTTACCTTCACCATCAATCGCAACCTTACCAGCATCTTGATCCCAGGTTACTTGGTAACCCAATTCCTGAGAAATCACACGAATCGGCACCATCACCGAACCATCAATATTCTGCACATCTTCCGGAATACTAAGTTGCTGTCCATCTAGTACAACACGTGTGTTCGTGGCAGCATCACTGATGTGGGGAAAGGACCACATAAACGCAAACAAAAATAACAAAAAAGCAAATTTCTTCATTCTTCACCCCTACCATTCCCGTTTTTTATTACCGAACTTCTTGTACGGCTCCTACCGGTTTTCACATACAACCAGACGATTTATTAGACGCTTAACTTTATCAAAAGTTGCGAGTCTTTTACAATCTTAACAGAATGAGCGCGAGCTTTCCTTAAATTTAAAAATGTTACGTCAATGTAACCTTAAAATCCAAAGCAGATTTGGCAAAATAAAAATGCACAACCCGCTGTCATAAGTACTATCGACAGGGTTATGCATTTTTTTAAGAATTATACGAATAAATGTTGAGCTTTGTTTTTTTCGTACGCTGTAATATCAGCTTCATGTTGTAACGTCAAGCCGATATCATCCAGACCTTGAAGCAAAAATTGACGACGATGCTCATCAAGATCAAAATCTATCGTCAGACCATAATCATCAGACAATTGTTTGTTTTCCAAATCGACTTTTAAGCGGTATCCTTCATGATCGGCAGTACGTTGGAAAATATCCTGTACTTGCTCTTCTGATAATTTGATTGGCAAAATACCGTTTTTAAAACAGTTGTTGTAGAAAATATCAGCAAATGATGGTGCGATCACACAACGGAATCCGTAATCCATAATCGCCCACGGCGCATGTTCACGAGAAGAACCGCAACCAAAGTTGGCACGAGAAACAAGTACAGAAGCACCTTCATAGCGAGGTTTATTCATTTCGAATTCTTGATTCACATTCCCTGCTTCATCCCAGCGCCATTCGTAAAATAGAAATTGTCCAAAACCAGTACGTTCAATTCTTTTCAAAAACTGCTTCGGAATAATAGCATCTGTATCTACATTCACGCGGTCTACAGGAGCCACGATCCCATTTAATTGTTTAAATTCTTCCATGGATAATTACCCCTCTCCTAGTTCAATACTTCTGATTTGAAATTCCAGTCACGTACATCGGTAAAGTGCCCTGTAATCGCCGCTGCTGCTGCCATTGCTGGAGACACAAGATGCGTACGTCCACCACGTCCTTGACGACCTTCAAAGTTACGGTTCGATGTCGAAGCACAACGTTGTCCCGGTTGTAATACGTCAGGGTTCATCGCCAGACACATACTGCATCCTGCTTCACGCCATTCAAAGCCAGCTTCTTTAAATACCACATCCAAACCTTCTTTTTCCGCTTGAATCTTCACACGTCCAGAGCCTGGAACAACAATCGCTGTCAAACGGTCTGACACAGTATATCCTTTGGCTACAGCCGCCGCTGCGCGCAAATCTTCAATCCGTCCATTCGTACACGAACCGATAAATACATAATCGACTGGAATTTCAGCCATTGGTGTACCTGGAGCCAAATCCATATATTCAAGTGCTTTTTCAGCAGCTCTACGTTCATTTTCAGTGGTGAAATCAGCAGGGTTCGGTACAGAAGAAGTGATATCAGTACCCATACCCGGGCTTGTTCCCCATGTTACTTGTGGAATCAAAGCATCAACATCAAATTCAAGTACAGTATCATACTCTGCACCTTCATCTGTTGTTAACTGTTCCCAGCGTGCTACAGCTTCTTCAAAGGCTGCACCTTGAGGCACATATTGACGACCACGAAGATATTCTACAGTTGTTGCATCTGGTGCGATTAATCCTGCTCTTGCGCCACCTTCAATAGACATATTACATACAGTCATACGCTCTTCCATCGTCAAATCACGAATCGCTTCACCTGTATACTCCAATACATAACCTGTTGCAAAATCGGTACCGTATTTAGCAATAACGCCCAAAATCATATCTTTAGCTGTTACACCGGGTTTGCGTGACCCATTAAAACGAATTTCCATCGTTTTGGACTTGGATTGTTGCAAACATTGTGTTGCCATTACGTGTTCTACTTCACTTGTTCCGATTCCGAAAGCAAGAGCACCAAAAGCACCATGAGTCGATGTATGGCTATCTCCACATACAATCGTTTTGCCCGGATGAGTCAATCCTAATTCTGGACCCATAACGTGGACAACCCCTTGATCAATCGTATCCAGATCGAACAATTTCACGCCAAAGTCCGCACAGTTCTGACTTAGTGTATCGATTTGTTGCTTGGAGATTGGATCTTTAATGTTGAAACGATCTGTTGTCGGCACATTATGATCCATCGTTGCAAATGTTAATTCAGGACGACGCACTTTGCGATTGCTCAAGCGCAAGCCTTCAAATGCTTGCGGAGATGTTACTTCATGCACTAAATGTAGATCGATATACAAAATACTTGGTTGATTTTCTTGTTGAAAAATAACGTGATTATCCCAAATTTTCTCGTACAATGTTTTTTTACTCATTATTTTCACCCCATCATAAGATTCGGACTAAGTCAGCGAACATTCTCTTGCAGCAAATGGTGATGGCTGCAATGAAATCTTGGACCTGAGAATGAAGCACCGCTTTATATTGAATCTAATATAACATTACGTGCTATATTGTTCCAAGATATAATAACTATAGAAGTTATAGGCTATACTTATAAGTGAATTTTGATTAAAATAGATGTATAAAAATAATACGTGTACGAAGGAGCAACGTCATATGGAACTTAGACAACTGCAATATGCACTACAGATTGCTGCTGAACGTAACTTTTCGCGCGCAGCAGAGAAACTACATATCGCTCAACCTTCACTTAGTCAGCAATTATCCAAATTAGAAAAAGAATTAGGTGTGCTCCTTTTTCAGCGTAATACCAGTACAGTTGAATTAACACATGCAGGTACTAATTTTGTAGAACAAGCTCAAAAAATCATTGATGCTGTAGAACAGCTACGTCAAGAGATGGCAGATATTTCACAATTACAAAGTGGACGTGTAGTGGTCGGTAGTATGCAGATTACCGGTTCTCATCTTCTCCCTCATGTACTCCCTGCTTTTCGTGCTGCTTATCCGCAGATTGAAGTGATCTTAATCGAAGATACATCACTCAATTTAGAAAAGTTAACCGCTAGCGGTAAAACCGACCTTAGTCTACTCGCTCTTCCTCTTACCGAACCGTCACTCACGTATGAACCGGTAGGTGATGAATTGATCGATCTGGCTGTACCGCCTAATCATCCGTTAGCTCAGCGATTTGCGAATGGCGATCATCGACCTGTAGAATTGAAAGAATTAGAACATGAACCTTTTATCGTGCTCAAAAAAGGACAAGGATTCCGCAAAATTGTATTCGATGTGTGTAAAGAAGCAGGTTTTGAACCGCAGGTCGTATTTGAAAGTAATAATATCGAGACGATCCAATCTTTGGTCGCTACAGGAATGGGTGTTACTTTTGTTCCTCATTATATAGCGCGCGCCAGACGTGGCGAGTTTTTACCCATCTATCTTCCTTTAGCAGAACCGATTCCAAGTCGTACACTTGTGATAGCACGTCGCAAAGGTAGATATTTATCCAAAGCGGCTGAAGCATTTGTAAATACGTTTAAAGAAACAATGATTAATGTAGTACATCCTGAACAATAAAATAAGGAAATGCAGTCTATGCATTCCCTTATAATTTTATTTTGTTTCTATATATATGCTAATTGCTAGACGTACTGTATATGATAGGTGTTAGTTCATTAAGAAATGTATTTTTTAAATATGTTGTAGAAAATGAATATATTCAGAGATATTTTCTTCAATCCGTACTGGTGTCGATTCATGCTCTGCACTATAAAAAGCGGTGAAACCTTGATACGAAGCATGAATATAATCAAATGTCATTTCAAAAGGCAGTAATATTTGTTCTAACGTATAGCGATATTTTCCGTCAGGTTGGTAATCTGCTTCACTAACGCCTACAGTCACAGCGATAGCAACTTTGCGATCGGTAAAGTGTTTACCTGTTGAACCATACGCCCAGCCATACGTTAATACTTCATCAAGCCATTTTTTCAACAGTGGCGGGCAATTAAACCAGTACAATGGAAACTGGAAAACGATATGATCATGTGCTTCGACAAGTGCTTGTTCTTGCTCTACATTTATGTTTTCATCAGGATAGACTTTGTAAAGTTCATGAATCGTGAATTGATCAGGATACTTTTCCAGTTCTTGAATCCAGCGTTTATTGATGACGGAATCTTGCATATTAGGATGCGTTACGATTACTAATGTTTTCATATGATAAACCTCCATTATATTTAGCTTGGTTGGACTTGCTAAACCTATTGTAAGACGGATACTTATCATAAAAAAGTACGCACTTTAAAGTTAGGTACTAACCTCAAAGAAAGTATGGAATGCCTGAAAGGAGAATTAGCAATGCATATTGGTGACTACAGTCTAACAGGTGTTAACCTGAAAGATACGGGATTTGGCTATACGCTTTCACTAGTAGGCGGAAAATATAAAATGATTATTATGTATTGGTTAGCAGGAGAAAATAAAGTAATGCGTTACAATGAACTCAAGCGTTCAATAGGCACGATTTCTTTCAAAACGTTAAGTGCTACATTAAAAGAACTAGAACAAGATCAATTGATTATCCGTACAGAATACCCTCAAGTGCCGCCAAAAGTAGAATACCGTTTATCAGAACGCGGACAATCGTTAATTCCAATCTTAGATATGATGTGTGATTGGGGCGAACAGAATCAATTAGAAGAGATTTAATTACAAAAAGTAATAAAAATACTATTAATAACAATCAATTCAGGTTATACTATTTCTAATGCAACTATAATGGTTACACCTTTTGCCATTCTATTTTTGAATATCATTATAAATTTATTGTAGTGGAGGATTATCCGTATGAAAATTGAAGTGTGGTCAGATTATCAATGTCCTTTTTGTTATATCGGCAAAGCTCGTCTAAATAAAGCTCTGGAACAATTTCCTAATCGGGATGAAGTTGAAGTGAGCTTCCGTAGTTTTGAATTAGATCCGAATGCAGCTAAAGATATTCCGATGAATATGTATGAAATGTTGATGAACAAATTTGGCTTAACCTTAGAACAAGTCAAACAAAACAGCGCTAATTTATGGCAACAAGCCAAAAACGAAGGTTTGGATTTCCAATTTGATACGATGGTATTAACAAATAGCTTTGATGCGCATCGTTTACTTAAATTTGCTACTGCTCATGGTAAAGAAGCTGAAATGAATGAAGCTTTATTCCGCGCTTACTTTACAGATTCATTGCATATCGGCGATCATGCTACATTGTTAGATATTGCTGAACGTGTAGGCTTGGATCGTGCAGAAACAGAAGCATTTTTGAACAGTGAGCAATTCGGTAAAGAAGTTCGCCAAGATGAACAACAAGCGAATCAATTAGGCGTTACCGGTGTCCCTTTCTTTGTTGTGAATAACAAATACGGTATCTCTGGCGCACAACCGACAGAAGTATTTCTAAATACATTGCAAGATGTATGGGCAGAAGATCATCCTTTGCAAATGATTAACAGTACCGAAGGCGATGTATGTGCTGATGGCTCTTGCATCGTACCTGACACCAAATCTTAATTCTTCTTGGATCATCTCTAATTAGATAGATATCGTGATAAGTAAAATAATGAAATAAAAACGCTATTGCTGCACTAAAAGCAATAGCGTTTTTTATTTGGATTGATAACGATAGATTGAACTTTTTATTTGGATACAAACAATATTTTTATAACAAAATCTATAATCATAGCTGTTTATACGAGCGCATGGTTACTATACTTCTTTTTACGATGTGAACTGTTGATTATACCATTGTACTGCTGCTTCCACTTCAGTTGCTGTTAACTGGTGACCGTAATTTTCCCAGTGTAAATGCACTTCTGCATTTGCATCGATAAAATATTTCGCCAATTCTTCTGTCTCAGCGCGAGGAATAATCGGATCGTTAGTTCCTGAACCCATAAAGATAGGAATGCCAGCTAGATCAGGTAACGCTATACTGCGAAGTGGAACCATCGCATGATGCAGAACAGCGCCTTTTAACGATTGATTATCATGGAAAAGTAAGCTTGCTGCAATATTCGCACCATTTGAATATCCAACGGCTACAATATTGCGACGATCAAATCCGTATTCTACCGCTGCTTCATCCAAAAATGTATTAAGCTCATGAGTGCGAGCAATCAAATCGGGTTCATCGAATACCCCTTCAGCCAGGCGACGGAAAAAGCGTGGCATTCCGTTTTCCAACACAGCTCCACGTACACCCAAAATCGAAGCTTCCGGCGCAAGACGTTCTGCTAACGGAATCAAATCGTTTTCTGTTCCTCCTGTACCATGTAACAATAACAAAACAGGTTGTGACGTATCTTTACCTTGCTTGAAAATGTGTTTTAATGTCAGTGTCATCTCTGTTCCTCCTCTATACGTGCTTGATAATATACGGGCAATTTTTTTTTCATATTATAAAATGATGGGTGCAAAGTAAAATATCTTATTGAAGTTGTTATTACGATTGAGGAGCTATTTTACGAACTTCGATCGGTAATAGATTTTGTTCAATCAATTCACGTTGTGGTTCATACCATTCAGGTAACATTAATTTTTGTCCCAATTGATCTGCTGGTTCATCATTTGCAAATCCTGGAGGATCTGTAGCAATCTCGAACAAGATGCCACCTTCTTCACGGAAGTACACAGCATTGAAATATTGACGATCAATAACAGGTGTAGGTTGGAAGCCACCCGCTTGTACTTGTTCACGCCATAGTTCATGCTCTGCAAAGTCAGCCGCACGCCATGCGATATGATGCACTGTTCCTGCACCAGCAATACCTCTTGGTAATTCACGAGAATTCACATCAATAATATTTCCGATCTCGCCATCTGCTTGAAAACGAACATATCCGTCTTCTTCTGCAATTTTGGTAAGTCCAAGTACATGTTCTACGGTATGCAATGTTTTTGCAGGGACTGCACTGAACAATACACCGCCACCAAATCCTTTAATCGCTTGTGCAGATGTGATACCATCCCATTCCCATGTACTTGCTGCGCCGCCTTCACGTTCAACCAATTCAATTCGTAGACCATCATGATCTTCAAATCGTAACAATTGTTCGCCAAAACGTTGTACTGGTTCAAAACGAATACCTAATCGTGTTAACCGTTCTTTCCAGAAATCAAGCGATCCTGTAGGAACAGCAAATACGGTAATTCCCAATTGCCCTGCTCCAACAGCACCTTTACGTGCACCTGGTTGTGGGAAAAAAGTAACGATTGTTCCCGGGCTACCACCAGCATCTCCAAAGTATAAATGATAAACATCTGGTGCATCAAAATTGATTGTTTTTTTGACCATGTGTAGTCCAAGTACACCTGCATAAAAGTCAACATTGCGTTGTGGATCGGCTACAAAAGAAGTGATGTGGTGAATACCTGCTGTACGAAGTGTCATAATAATGATCTCCTTTATGTTTCATTTTTTTAGTGTTACATCATGTTTGAATACTCTTATTTAAAATATCTTTAAGTTAAACTAATTACGTATACTTATTTCATTTCGTAGTGATGTGTTGCTGTTGTATATCTTTATTATAAACAGTTTGCGCAATAACAAAAGACCTTTGCAGAAGAATGTTGCTGAACACCGAACTAACTAACTTTTAGTAAGTATTATAAATAAATTTGATGAGTTTCTCTTTTTGTGTGGGCAGTTGTTTTCCATTTTCATCTACTCTTACAGAATAACAGTATACAAAAAGCAGAAATAATAGCACACCAGATGTGCTGTATTATTTCTGCTTGTGTAAAATCAATCTTTTTACTATTGTATTGTTTTACTTTTGCTTATGAATATATAATTCAGGACGACGATCGGCAAAAACAGGAATACGTCCACGTACTTCATCTGCTAGATCAAGATCGATTGTGGCGCTAATAATACCTTCTGCTTCATCACCTTCTGCTAATACTTCGCCCCATGGATCGATAATCATCGAATGACCGAAAAACTCACTATTTTCATCACGTCCTACACGATTACAAGCCACTACATACATTTGATTTTCGATCGCACGTGCTGTTAATAGTGTACGCCAGTGATGCATACGTGGATGAGGCCACTCCGCAGGAACGAACCAGATTTGTGCACCTGCCAGAGCAAGACTACGCGCTAATTCAGGAAAACGAAGATCGTAACAGATCGAAGCCGCAGCAGTTACATCATGTAATGGAAATAAAGCAGTCTGCTCGCCGGGTTGCATAAACTTCTCTTCATTCATTAATTTGAACAAATGAATTTTGTCGTATTTGGCACTACGCTCACCATCCGCGTCATACACATACAATGTATTATAAAATCCACTTTCACGTTGTTCTGATATGGAACCTCCTACCAGCACAATCTGATACCGCTTAGCCATATCACTCATCCATGTAGTCAGCTTCCCATTTTCAGGTTCAGCTAATCCTGCCAAGCGATCCAGAGCATACCCTGTATTCCACATTTCAGGCAGTACAACAACATCCGGCTTCTGCTCTGCTGTCATCGCTTGAGCAATCCACTCTTCAGCACGTTGTTGATTCACTGTAGGATTGGCAAGTTCAATATCCATTTGAATTAAAGCAATATGTAATTGGCGTGTATTTGTCATTAGTGATCATTCCCCTTTATCCAAGCTTAAATAATAGTACAAATCTGTTCTACTTTTAATGTATCATGAGTTTATTGTTTTTGATATCCTCTATATACCATTAGCTAGGAATAGAAACTAGTTTCTATTCCTTTAAATCTCCTCTATACTGATCGGAAAAATCATGATAGATTAGGAAGACTTGAGTTCTTTTAAAATTGTAGCAATCATAACATGAATTTACCGGATACGGAGTGATAATGATGAACACCCATTCAAACCCTAACTCAACAACAAATAACGTGCCAAGTATATCTATTACACCTGCTAGTGTGATGAACCAATTGCCAGAACAGTTTTTTGCGAAACTTGTACAAAATGTGAATCGTCAGGTTGCCGCAGGACATGACGTTATTAATTTGGGACAAGGCAACCCGGATCAACCTACACCTGCGCATATTGTTGAAGAATTACGTGAAGCCGCAGGCAATCCCCAATATCACAAATACTCTCCTTTTTCAGGTTATTCTTTTTTGAAAGAAGCGGCCGCGCAACGTTATAAGGAAGATTATAATGTCGATCTTGATCCTGAGACTGAAGTGGCTATCTTATTCGGTGGCAAAACAGGGCTGATTGAAATAAGTCAGATCATGCTAGAGCAAGGAGATATCTGCCTTGTCCCTGATCCGGGATACCCTGATTATTGGTCTGGTGTCGCTTTATCCGGTGCAGAGATGTCATTTATGCCTTTAACAGAAGAAAATAAATATTTGCCAGATTACAGTGCTATTGCACCTGAAGTATTAGAAAAAGCCAAGCTGATGTTTCTTAATTATCCGAATAATCCGACATCTGCTACAGCTCCTTACTCTTTCTATGAAGAAACAGTACAATTTGCAGCCAAACATAATATTGTAGTTGCCAGCGATTTTGCTTATGGGGCAATTGGATTTGACGACGAACAACCGGTTAGCTTTTTACAGATTCCCGGTGCCAAAGAAGTCGGTGTCGAGTTTTATACGTTGTCCAAAACATACAATATGGCAGGTTGGCGGGTTGCTTTTGCTCTAGGAAATAAAGAGATTATTCGCCTGATCAACTTGATGCAAGATCATGTGTATGTGAGTTTGTTTGGAGGTATTCAAGCGGCGGCAGCCAAAGCTTTGACCGATTCTCAACAATGTGTAACTGATCTAGTCGCTACCTATGAATCCCGCCGGAATGCTTTTTTTGCGGAATTGGAAAAAATCGGTTGGGAAGCAAAAGCGCCTAAAGGCTCGTTCTTTGCATGGCTACCTACACCTAACGGAATGGGTTCAGAAGAATTTGCAACCTTATTACTGGAAAAAGCACATGTTGCTGTAGCTCCAGGAGTTGGCTTCGGCACCAAAGGTGAAGGATATGTGCGTATCGGTCTACTCACTTCAGAAGAACGATTGCAAGAAGCAGTTCGCCGAATTGGGAAGCTAGACTTATTCAAATAAGATTCAAGTGTGTGATGCGGTGCTTGGCAAAAGCGCTTGATCATGCTATTCTAGTTTGCAACAGTTAGCGTGACTTTGATGCACGTTATCGATATGAATCAATCGTGATGACGGGAACAGTACGTAAGCCCGCGGTGTGTATAGAGAGTGAATCCCAGAGGCTGAAAGGATTCGCCACCAGCTCTTACCGAAACCTACCCCCGAGCTTTTAGCGCCTATAACGCTGAACGGATACCTACCGTTATCTTGGACAAGTAAGCCGGATAGAATGATAGAGTCTATCAATAAAGGTGGTACCGCGGAAGCTCAGACTTTCGTCCTTTGCATCGTATAATGATGTAGAGGATGAAAGTCTTTTTTGTCTATATTTTCAAGAAATATCATAGTAAGTCAGGCAGTTATAAAGGAGTGATACGATTGTCAAATCAGCGTATTGTTGTCAAGATTGGGAGCAGCTCGCTAACCGGATCACAAGGAGGACTCGATCATCAAGCTGTTGATTTTTTTGCAGATGAGATCGCATCATTACAACATGCAGGCTACTCTGTTCTGTTAGTCACTTCTGGAGCAGTAGCAGCAGGTTTTAGAGAAATTGGGTATCATTCACGCCCCAAATTATTACACGAAAAGCAAGCCGCCGCATCGGTCGGTCAAGCGCTATTAATGCGTGATTATCAACAAGCTTTTGCCCGTCATGGGATTGTCAGTGGACAGATTTTGTTAACACGCAGTGATTTTAATAATCGTAAGCGTACAGGTAATGCGACGATGACGATCGAAGAATTGCTCAAGCAAGGAGTTATCCCTATTTTTAACGAAAATGATACAGTGTCTGTCGATGAATTAAAATTCGGCGATAATGATACCTTATCTGCACTTGTGGCAAATCTAGCTCGTGCTTCGCAATTAGTTATTTTGACAGATATGGAAGGATTGTATAGCGCAGATCCACGTCATGATCCTACAGCTACACGATACGATCGAATCGATGAGATTACTGATGAGATCTATGCAGTTGCTGGAGGTTCAGGTTCAGCAGTAGGTACAGGCGGAATGCGCTCCAAGCTTGATGCTGCCAAAATCGCTACTCGTGGCGGTGTACCTGTCTTTGTCGGTCGTGTACGCGAAGTCGGCGATCTCAAAGCTGCGATTGATCATCATGGCAAAGGCACTTATTTTGCTACTCATGTGTCTGCTCTTTCGATCAAAAAACAATGGCTTGGATTTTTATCAACTCCGCTTGGTACGCTAATTGTCGATGATGGAGCAGCCTATGCATTGAGTCGTGAGAATCGTAGCCTATTGCCTGTCGGGATCAAGCAAGTCGAAGGACAATTCCATGCCGGTGATGTTATTGAAGTTGTTAATCTTCAACGTGAAGTACTTGGTCGAGGTATCGTCAATTATGACCATGATCAATTACAATTAATCTGTGGTCTTCCAAGCTCTGAAATATCTACACGATTAGGTATTGAAGATATCCACCGATTAGAAGCTGTCCATCGAGATGAATGGGTTTCTTTATAATGATTGATTTGTACGTGAACTGATTATGACTGATTATGATAGAGGAGGTTTTTTATTATGAGTGAAGTAGTAGACAAGTCCACTCTTGCCAAACAAGCTTCGACTAGACTCGGAGCACTATCGACTCAAGACAAAAACGAAGCATTGCTTAGGATGGCAAAAGCATTAATTTCTCATACCGATGAGATTATTACAGCAAATATAGAAGATTTGGAACATGGACGTGCGCAAGGAACTTCTGAATCTATGTTAGACCGCTTGCGTCTGGATAGCGTACGTATTGAAGGCATTGCTTCTGCTTTACGCCAAATCGCTGATCTGGATGATCCTATCGGTGAGCTATTAGAAACACTAGAACGTCCAAATGGATTAATTATCGAAAAGATTCGCGTTCCTATTGGTGTGATTGGCATTATCTATGAAGCTCGTCCTAATGTGACTGTAGATGCCGCAGGATTATCGCTCAAAACAGGAAATGCAGTCGTGTTGCGCGGTGGTTCAGCCGCACTTTCATCCAACCGCAAAATAGTAGAGATTCTCCATCAAGCCTTAGAACAATCCGCTATTCCACATGATGCTTTACAACTGATCGAAGATGCTGATCGTGCTTCTGTCAATGAAATGATGAAGCTTAACGGTATTATAGATGTGATTATTCCGCGTGGTGGTCATTCGCTAATCCAAAATGTTGTGCAAAATTCTACAGTTCCTGTTATTGAGACTGGCGCTGGGATTTGTCATACTTTTATCGATGCGACAGCAGATCATCAAATGGCGCAAGATATCGCTATCAATGCTAAAGTACAACGTCCTTCAGTCTGTAATTCGATGGAAACCCTGTTGGTGCATACCGATTACGATCAGACTGCTCTTATAACACTTGCAGAAGCGCTACGCCAGGATCAAGTAGAGATTCGTGGATGTGCACTTACACGTGAACGCATTTCATGGGCACATGAAGCAACAGAACAAGATTACGCTACCGAGTATAGCGACTATATTCTCAATATCAAAATCGTAGCCGACCTTGATGAAGCTCTGGAACATATCGCGACTTATAGCACAAAGCATTCAGAATGTATCGTGACGGCTGATGAAGAAAATGCAAAACGATTTATGCAAGAAGTCGATGCGGCAGCTGTATATCATAACGCTTCTACTCGCTTCACCGATGGATTTGAATTTGGATTTGGCGCAGAGATTGGTATTAGCACACAAAAGTTACATGCTCGTGGTCCTATGGGATTGCCTGCTCTTACTTCTACCAAATATCGTATTTACGGAAACGGTCAAATTCGTCAATAATATAAATATGAAATTGCCAAGCGCGTGACGTAAGATATTTTGCTTTGCAAAAATCATGTTTTGATTTAACTAAAAGATAGCGCGCTTATATTGCCAAGCGCGTGACGTAAGATATTTTGCTTTGCAAAAATCATGTTTGATTTGACTAGAAGATAGCGCGCTTATATTGCCAAGCGCTTGAAAGGATGGATATAACGATGAGTCACCCTCAATCGATGCAAACGTTAATAACAGAACCTGTTTGTTTTTATGGATCAGGGTCTATGGCAGAAGCTATTTTACGAGGTCTAGTGAATCGTGCTGTAGTGGTTCCAGATCAAGTGACGATGCTGAATCGTGGTAATCAAGATCGTTTGAATTATTTAGTTCAACGTTATGGCGTATCTGTAGCTGGAGAAGAATCGGCGCGTGTTGCTGCTTTACAACAATCCAAAGTTATTGTACTTGCGATGAAGCCTGTCGATGCGGCTAATGCGCTTCGTCAATTAGGACCTACATTAACAGAAGATCAACTTGTTGTATCTGTGATTGCAGGCTTGGAAGTAGCAACGATCCAGCATCTACTGGGTCGCAAGCAACCTGTAGCACGTACAATGCCTAATACGTCTAGCAGTATTGGACTTGGAGCGACAGGTCTTGTCTTTTCCGAAGAAGTCACTCTAAAACAACGTCAATTGGTTCATCATTTATTTGAAGCGGTCGGTACTGTAACCGAGATTGAAGAATCGCAAATGGAAACATTGACTGGTATTTCTGGAAGTGGGCCTGCATACATTTATTATGTGATGGAATCAATGATTCGAGCAGGAGTCGAAGGCGGATTATCAGCGGAACAAGCACGTGAGCTGACTGTTCAGACAGTGATCGGCGCTTCTCATATGGTACAACAGACTGGAGAAGAACCTGCTGCTTTACGTGCCAAAGTCACTTCACCTAATGGATCAACCGCAGCCGCTATCAAAGTATTTGAAGAGGCTCATATGCAAGAAACGATTATGCGTGCTGTAGAACGCTGTGCAGAACGTTCCCGCGAGATGGGCGCTGCACTCAAGGAGGACAATTCATGAGTTACTGTATCGCTTCTTATCGTTGTTACGATAGCAAAGCTGATTTTCATAAAAAAGCATCTTCGATTGCAATCGGAATGACTGTCGGTAGCTGGACAGAATTACCTGCTGCCAAGCAACAATCAATGAAAAAACATCTGGGTGAAGTTATTTCAGTAGATGTGCATGAATCAGAGCAAGGTGAGCGGTATGCGGATATTCAGATCGCTTATCCTGATGCTAATTTTAGCTCGGATATCCCTGCTCTACTTATTACAGTGTTTGGTAAAATTTCGATGGATGGTCAGATCAAATTAACCAATTTACAATTTTCAGATACCTTTTTAAAAGCTTTTACAGGGCCTAAATTTGGTATTGAAGGTGTACGCCGTATTCTTGGTATTCCTGAACGTCCATTATTGATGAGTATTTTCAAATCGGTTATCGGTCATGATCTGGATGAATTAACACGTCAATTTACCGCACAAGCGTTAGGTGGCGTCGATCTGATTAAAGATGATGAGATTTTGTTCGAAAATGATTTAACACCGATTGAAAAGCGGGTAGCGGCTTGCCGTAAAGCTGCGGATGATGTACAAGCTCAAACTGGTAAAAAAGTACTTTATGCTGCTAACTTAACCGGTCATACTTTTCATCTAAAAGAACAAGCCAAAAAAGCGATTGATTCCGGCGCTAATGCACTTTTACTTAATGTATTAGCTTATGGATATGATGTTCTTCATGAACTGGCACGTGATCCTGAAATTAATATCCCAATCATGGCGCATCCATCGCTTGCAGGAGCGTATTATCCTTCGCCTTATTATGGAATCTCTGCTTCGGTATTGCTCGGTCAATTGATGCGTATTGCGGGCGCTGATCTGGTACTATTCCCTTCTCCTTATGGCTCTGTTGTAATGCCTAAAGAAGAAAATATGGCTATTCGCGAGCAACTGGTTTCTCCAGAACTGCCTTTCCAGCATAGCTTTCCTGTACCATCAGCCGGGATTCATCCAGGGCTTGTACCGTTGATTTTAAAAGACTTTGGCAATGAAGTGATCATTAATGCAGGTGGCGGTATTCATGGTCATCCAGAAGGTGCTAGCGCTGGCGGTAAAGCGTTCCAACAAGCTATTGATGCTGCACTAGCAGGTACTTCGCTGGCTGATTATGCCGCTCAAGGACATCATGAACTTAGACAAGCATTAGAACTTTGGGGTGGAGAACGATGAGTGTAAGTAAACAACCGATTATTTTTTGTGATTTTGATGGAACGATTACGAATTCAGATAATATTGTCGCTATTATGAAGCACTTCTCCCCTCCTGGTTATGAGAAAATTATGAATGAAGTCGTAGGAGGACAGCGCTCAATTCGTGATGGTGTAGGCAAGATGTTTGCACTACTTCCTTCTTCACAAAAGCAAGAAATTGTTGATTATGTGATGAGCACAGCGGGGATTCGTGAAGGATTTAGCGATTTTCTAGCTTTGGTTCATCGTCATCAAGTTCCTTTTTATGTGACTAGCGGTGGAATCGACTTTTTCTTAAAACCATTATTAGCACCTTTTGATATTGCAGAAGATCATATTTTCTGTAATGGTTCTGATTTTAGTGGCGAGTACATTCAGATTGTATGGACACATCCTTGTGATGAACATTGTCAAAATGATTGCGGAATGTGCAAAACAACAGTCATGCGTCAATTCTCACCGGATCAATACGAGCGTATATTGATTGGTGACAGCCTAACCGATTTTGAAGGAGCTAAGATTGCAGATCTAGTCTACTCCCGCTCTGTATTAACAGATAAATGTGTAGAATTAGGTGTAGATCATGTACCTTTCCATACGTTTCATGATATTATTTCAGATTTTGGACAAAGAATAGGAGCGATACATTCATGAGTTTTGTTAATATCCCTTTAGAGCATAAGCAAGCAACATTACAAGAGCTTAGTGGCATCAAAGAGCAATTTGCCGCAAGACATTGGTTTCCAGGTACAAGTGGTAACTTATCGCTACGTGTAGGCGATTATACGCCTGAGAACTTCCATTTCGCGATCACAGCTAGTGGAAAAGATAAATCAGTAAGCACGCCATCCGACTTCTTATTTGTCGATCAAGATGGACGTCCATGTGAGACTACAGGATTGAAGCCAAGTGCAGAGACATTGATTCATTGCGAAATTTATCGTGAAACAGGTTGCGGAGCTGTTTTCCATGTGCATACTGTATTTAACAATCTAGTGAGCGAATACTTCGGTGAACAAGGCGCAGTACCAATACAAGGACTTGAATTAATCAAAGCGTTCAATATCTGGGAAGAAAATGCGGCAATTACGATTCCTGTATTACCTAACTATGCTGAAATCCCTAAAATTGCAGAGTTAGTACAGGGTGTGTTAAATCAATCTATTCCAGGTATTCTTCTACGTGGACATGGTATCTATGCATGGGGTAAAAATGCGTTTGAAGCAAAACGACATCTTGAAGCATTTGAATTTATTTTCGAGTATATTTATCGTGATTTACTACTGAGAAAATAATACAGGTCTCTGGCTATTTTTAGATAATCGCCAAAATGATAACAAGATCTATAAGCGAACTAATGGTATTGCTCAGTGATTTCACGAATATCAGTTGTGTATTGATTCTGATCCGTTCGGGTTTAGCACTTAGATACGGATCAGAATCGTATTTTTTCACAAATGAAGCGTTATCATTTTGGAAATATTTGAAAAAAACGTACAAAAAAGCTGACATTAACTATAATGTCAGCTTTTTTTGTATGTAAAACACAAATAGTTGTTGCCCTTCATTACAAATACCCGTATACTGATTATAAATTAATAACAAGCAAACAGATCAACTGAGTTATCTGCATTCCTTGACTTAAATATGTTGCATTTCGTATAAGAAATACCATAATAGAAACCATCTATGGCAGTAGATGGCTTCATGTATATCTTTATTGGTATTTTTCTATCCTATGCTCTTGGCCGATCAGATGGATAAATCTTATTTTTGCGGAATAGTCAATTGGTATCCAGCTGGAAGAAGATTGTTAGCAGCAATCAACTCATCTACAGTTACACCATATTGAGCAGCGATTTCAGTAAGGCTAGCACCTTGTGGAACAACTACAGTTACGTTTGTTTTAGCTTGAGTTTCAGTAGCAGGTGTCTTAGCGGCATCTGTTTTTTCTTGTTCTGGAGCAGTTGTTGTTTCGTTAGAAGAACCGAACATTGCATTTACTTGTGCAGATACAGCAGCTTGGTAAGCAGCGTTGTCAGCACGTTTTTCTGCTTTATCTTTGTTTTTCTCATGGTTAGATTCGTTACTTGCAGCAGATACTTGGTGTGCTCCCAAAGGTGCTACTACAGATACTGCTCCCAAACTTGCTGCTACTACTGTAGACAATAATACTTTTTGAATTTTGCTGTTCATCATTTTGTATCTCTCCTAATTGAATGTTTTATTTTGTATTACTCTGTGTTACGTGTTTATCTTGATTTTAGATCACTCTATACTCTAACCACTTTAGCTTGTTATGAATAATTATGAGGTAGTAGTCATGTATTTGTAAGTATTCAGTACTTGTTTATCAGGGCAAAAGTAACTTTACTCCTATTTCAAATAAATTGCAACCCTACTGAAATTGATTTTATTATATTTTGCAAAATTAAATGTGCACAAAGAATAGAAACATACCTAATTAGTTTAGCGCTTACATTTTTAATAAACTTTTTTCCAATTTAATATTTACTGTATATTTTTTCACATTCCGTTTACATTTCTGATTTCCTTCTCTTTTGTCCATAATATGTACACATTTTCGTATTTGTGTTATATAAAGTGACATGAAAGTTCATAATTATATAAAAATAGTTTCATATAGTTACTTTAAATAAGGTTATTTTCTTAGATTCATCTTCTCATTCCTTCCAAAGATCTTTCTTTTTTATTTGTTAACCTACATAAACCCCTTTGATAGCCTATACTTGTTTGTTTATATGTTAACATTTTTCATCTATTATTCATTTTTAAGTATCACCTTATGATATTACTCCTCATGTCATATATATCTCACACCTAAGTAGCTAACTATAATTTATGTTACTCTCACATTTAGTCAAACTCCTTTTTCCCAAATATAGGATAATGTATAATTATACTTTTATATGAATATTAAATCTAAAATATAAATTAATTATCTTTCTTGATATCACCTCTGAAAATGTACAAAAAACAATGATTTCATAACGAAAAAAAATTTAAAAATATTTTTTAAAATCTTATTTTTCCGTATGTTTTGATGTTATTTTCATTAGTTTTAATCGCGACTATACTATCTTTTTCTGTATCGTGTATCTTATTATTTTAAAAATATGATGCTGTATAATTTCGTATGTACGTTATATTTTGATAGTTATGACGTAAGTATATTTTAATACAGTGCTATGATCTGAGGAAAAAGCTTTTATCCGATCATAGTTAAACCTAATATATTTGTACATATGATAAAAAAAGGCTATCTCCTCGAATACATATCGGGAAATAGCCTTCTTTGGCTCTGACTCTATCTATAAGGTTATACTTTTGCTTCATGTACAATAGATACTTTTCACTTACCGTTGACGGAATTTTTGGGTATGTGCACGAGCGTCTTCTACGGTGCGTACACGATTCCGATTCCATTCTAGTAAAATACGATCAATGTATCTGAAATGAAGCTTACCAGCAAATACAGCTTCTTTGAGCGCCATTAGAATCAATTCTTCTGCATACCGATCCTGATCAATCCAACTTGAGATGGTTTCACATTCCATCGGAGATAATGGACGAGCGAATTCTTTTTCAAAAATGATAAAAAGGTTCCGTTCGTTTTCTGCTTGCTTATCCGCTTTGGACATTGGTTTAACTGGTTCTGGTAATACGTCTGAAGAATCGATACGATCTTGTTGCTCTGTCGCCAGTACAGTCCCCAGTTTCTCATACAATCCGCTTAGATCATAACGCTCATAGCGAATGCCTGTTAACGGGTCTTCTTCATCCTCAATCAAAATAAATCCTGACTTCATTAACTTCTGGATACGAGTAGCGATCAATGAAGCATCTGCTCCTGTTCGCCACTGTAGTTCTTCAAGTGTCGGGAATTCATTATTTTCAACTTGTCGAAAAGATAGAATTTGAATGAGCAACATTGCTTCCGCATCATCCAGATCTAATGCCTGATAATATTTGAGCAATGCATACGGCACATTCGCTGTCTGCAAACCCAAAGCAAAGGCAGCACCTTTAGACCAGGACTTCCATTGTTCTCCGCCCATGTGATTCACCCTTTCTATTGCTCTACGATTAGACATCATCCTACGTAGAGACTAAGGGTACAGACGGTACAACATACGTGGGAAGGCAATCGTTTCGCGGACATGATCCAATCCACAAATCCATGCCACTGTACGTTCTAGACCTAGACCGAAGCCAGAATGCGGTACACTTCCGTATGTGCGTAGATCCAAATACCATTTATAAGCTTCTTCTGTCAGGTTATGCTCTTCAAAACGCTGTTTCATTAATTCTGGATCGTCGATACGTTGTGATCCACCAATAATCTCTCCATATCCTTCAGGTGCGATCATATCTGCACACAATACTACTTCAGGACGTTCAGGATCAGGTTTCATATAGAATGCTTTGATATCTTTAGGATAATTGGTGATAAATACAGGCTTGTCATACGCTTCAGCAATCGCTGTTTCGTGCGGCGCACCAAAGTCATTACCCCAAGGAATATCGAAATCTTTACCTTTTAAGAACTCAATCGCTTCGTCATAAGAGATACGTGGGAATGGCGCTTGAATATTTTCCAATTTGGAAATATCGCGCTCCAATGTTTCCAACTCTGTACGACAGTTTTTAAGAACAGATTGTACGACATATGATACAAATTGTTCTTGCACACGTAGACTTTCTTCATGATCGGTAAATGCCATTTCAGGCTCGATCATCCAGAACTCGATCAAGTGACGACGTGTTTTGGATTTTTCAGCACGGAATGTAGGGCCAAATGAATATACTTTACCCAGTGCCATAGCTGCTGCTTCCATATACAACTGTCCACTTTGTGTTAGATATGCATCTTCATCAAAGTATTTGATATGGAACAATTCTGTAGAATCTTCTGCCGCAGACGGTGTCAAGATTGGTGGATCGACTTTGGTAAATCCGTTAGTGTTGAAAAATTCTTGTACCGCACGAATAATTTCAGCACGAATTACCATAACCGCACGCTGTCTATTCGAACGTAACCATAGATGACGATGATCCATTAAGAAATCAGTACCATGTTCTTTGGGTGTAATCGGATAGTTTTCAGTTAAATGAATAATTTCGATGCCTGTAACAGTCATCTCATATCCAGATTTACTGCGTGGTTCTTCACGAATAATACCTGTTACATACAAAGAGCTTTCTTGTGTTAGGCTTTTCGCATCGTTCCACAATTCTTCAGACACTTCGCTTTTTACAACAACGCCTTGAATATATCCTGTACCATCACGTAATTGTAAAAACTGAATTTTACCGCTAGAGCGCTTATTGTTGATCCATGCGCCAATCGTGACAGTCTGTTCAACATGCTCATTTACTTTTTTTATAACGGTTTTGGTAGACATTTATATACTCTCCCTTTTGCTTATTGAGCAACATCAATGAAATAGGTAATGACTACAAGCGATTTTCAGCAAGAAATCAAAGCAAAAAACGACTTTGCTTTGATTTCTACTGAGAAGCTTTTATATTATCATTATTCAAATCATTTGAATAACATCCATTTACCTATTTTAAATCATTATACAATAAACATCTGCTTGTTTATGATCTATTATGTTGCTTACTTTTGAATCAACTTGTACGTATCACGTGCAATAACAAGCTCTTCATTCGTAGGAACAACCAGTACTTCTACTTTGGAATCCGGTGTAGAAATACGACGTGGATCACCAGAACGGATTTTGTTCAATTCTGGATCCAATTTTACACCAAGATATGTTAAGTTTTCGCATACTTTTTCACGAACGATTGCAGAGTTTTCACCGATACCTGCGGTAAAGACGATAACATCTACACCGTCCATAGCAGCTACATACGAACCGATGTATTTACGTAAACGATATTCAAACATTTCAAAAGCAAGTGTTGAATTAGCATCGCCTTCTGCCATAGCATCTGTAATTTCACGCATATCACTGCTTGAACCAGAAATCGCCATAAGTCCACTATGTTTGTTCAACATAAAGTTAACTTCACCGATACTGAGTTCTTCTTTGTTCATTACATAAGGTACGATCGCTGGATCAAGGTCACCACTACGTGTACCCATGATTAGACCTTCAAGCGGTGTCATTCCCATTGATGTATCTACAGAGATACCGTCTTTAACAGCTGTTAAGCTACCACCGTTACCGATATGGCAAGTGATTACTTTAAGCTCTTTTAAAGGACGTTTAAGGTATTCAGCCGCTGCAAGACTTACATAATAATGAGACGTGCCGTGGAATCCATAACGACGTACTTTATGTTTTTTGTAAAGTACTTTAGGAATAGCATACAAATATGCTTTTTCAGGCATCGTTTGGTGGAATGCTGTATCAAATACAACAACCTGCGGTACGTCAGGCATATTCAACTCAACCGCTTCAATCCCCATGATATGAGCAGGGTTATGAAGAGGAGCAAGATCGAATAAGCGACGAATTTCTTTTTTCACATCTTTGTCTACAAGCACAGATTCTTTAAATGATTCTGCCCCTTGTACTACACGGTGACCTACAGCATCAATTTCGTCTACAGATTGCATAACACCATGTTTTGCATCTGTTAAGCTTTCGAGTACACGACGAATCGCAATTGTATGATCTAGAATTTCGCTTACAGTGTTGTATTCTTCGCCGCCTGTAGGCTCATGAACAAGGATAGAAGAATCCATTCCGATTCGTTCTACGCGTCCTTTGGCTAGAACACTTTCGTCTGTCATGTTGTACAACTGGTATTTTAGAGAAGAACTACCTGCATTAATTACGAGTACTTTCATATCCGGTCACCATCCTTGTCATACTTGAAGAATCCTTCGCCTGTTTTCACGCCAAGACTACCTGCACGAACCATTTTTTTCAAAATGATCGCCGGACGATATTTCAACTCTCCGTATTCGCGGAACATACGCTCAAGTGCTGCATTTACTGAATCCAGTCCGAAACGGTCAGCCATTTCAAGCGGGCCATATTGGAATTGGTAACCAATGCGCATCGAATCATCGATATCTTCAGCAGAAGCTACGCCTTCTTCAAGTACATGCAATGCTTCATTGATCAATAAACAAATAATACGGCTTGTTACAAATCCAGGAGATTCGTAAACCATGATTCCGCGTTTGTTTACTGTTTGCTCAATAAAGTTTTTTGTCACTTCAAACGTTTGATCGGATGTACGAAGACCACGAATGATTTCTACAAGATCAATTTTGGATACTGGATAAATAAAGTGCATTCCAATAACACGTTCCGGATACATCGTTGAACTCGCAAGTTCTGTTAAGCTCAGTGTAGATGTGTTACTTGCTAGAATAACGCTGCTTGGACATACTTGGTCCAATTGAGCAAATACTTCTTTTTTCGCTTCTGGATCTTCACTGATTGTTTCAATAACAAGTTCACATGTACCCAGGTCTGCAAAATGAGTCACTTTAGTGATTTTGGACAAAATCAATTTTTTCTCTGCTTGAGTTAATGCCCATTTTTCCATTTGCTTGTCTAGACTTGTCTCAATCATATCCCAAGCATGGTTCAGCTTGTCCTGTGTTTTCTCAACAAGTAATACCTCGATGCCCTTTTTAGCAAGCATTTCAGAAATACCTTGTCCCATTGTACCGCCGCCGATAACGCCGACTTTTTTAAAATTCATGGTTTCTTTCCACCCTTCCAATATTCATAAAGTGTACAGACTATATATGCTCAGCCTATATCCTTTGAAGCCTTCTATTCGTTGTTGTGTCTTCTCTAGCTTGCCTTTATACAAAATACATAGATACTTCAAAACCAATCTTGTGTACTTGCGTATTGAAGCCGAAAAAATCAAAACATAATGTCAGGCTTTGATATACTCTCCAACATCTAATAATAGCGTAGCGCAGGCAAAAAGTAAAAAAAAAGTACCAGCATTTTAAATTATGCTGGTACATTTGAACTTTTATTGAACTGTTGTCGAAATTGTTCGCCGGATAACACTTCTTCTTTTAACAAAATGTCTAAAGATGTGTCAAAAATAAGGCGACGACTATCTAGAATTTCTTTGGTACGTCTGGTTAAATCTTCTAAAATTGCATTATTTTCTTTCATAATTTGCTCTTTAGGAACCATATTCATACTGACGATGCCAAGCTTCGTAAGACCGGATTCCATCATTGTCTGAACAATATTGAGCGCTTGATCGAAATCGCCTCTAGAACCTGTACTGCGTCCTTCATAATACATTTCTTCAGCAGCAGCTCCGCCAAGAGCAATCATAATTTGCTCTTCCAAAAATGGCTTCGTATACAAGTATTGCTCTTGTGCAGGATTGTGACGTACATAACCTAGTGCTTGTCCACGTGGACTAAGTGCGACTTGCCCTACACTACCCGGACGAACCACTTCTGCCATAATCGCATGTCCTAGTTCATGAATCGCTACACGACGTTTTTCTTCAATACTGGATTCACGATCTGTTTTTTCACCCATCATAACTTTATCAATCGCCATCGATAAATGACTTTGTAAAATATGATCTGCATTTTGACGCATCGCATAAATAGCGCCTTCATTCATTACACTTTCCAATTGAGCACCAGAGAAACCATACGCTTCTTCTGCCAATTTATCTAGATCGGTTTCTTTTGCAAGCGGTTTGTTCGCTGCATGAAGTTCTAGAATGTGTTTACGACCTTTTTTATCAGGTAGATCCACTTGAATATGACGATCAAAACGACCTGGACGTAACAATGCACTATCCAGCATTTCTTTACGGTTAGTAGCAGCAATAATCAAAATACGTGGTGCTTCATTGCTATAAATTCCATCCATTTCGGTCAACAACTGATTCAGCGTCTGATCATACTCTCGTTGTTGTCCACCTTCACGTTTACCACCAATAACATCTATTTCATCGATAAAAATAATCGCGCTTTGCTTATTTTCTTTGGCAGCACGTGTACGAGCATCTTTGAACAAATCACGAATACGTCCTGCACCAACACCAACATACATTTCTACAAATTCACTACCAGACGCACTGACAAATACAGAATCAGTATAATGAGCAGCAGCTTTTGCCATTAATGTTTTACCTGTCCCCGGAGGACCTGTAAGCAGTATTCCTTTTAACGGACGAATTCCGAATTTGTTCATTTCATCATGACGTACTAGAAAATCAAGAGCTTCACGTAATTCACGCTTCGCATTATCCTGACCACCAATTTGTTCAAATGTTAATTTAAGTGGGCCATTTTTTTTACGTTTACGTTCTTGCGCAGCACCAACAGCTAAGCCACCACGCATTTGCATCACCAAGAATGTTCCACCTACTAGAGCAGCAATCAACAACAACGGTAAAATATTATATCCTACAAAAATAAGAAAAATTAACAAGACCGGCACAAATCCAACAACAATCTCTTTTGTCCATTTAGGCATTAGGCGCTTCCTCCTGTGACTTGAGAATTACGTGGCAAGATCAGGAATTTGCTTCCCTTCCCATTGCTCAAAGATACGTATACGTTACGTTCATCCATTTCTGCTTTAACTTGAATATTTTTATTTTGTTGCATGATACTTTCAACAGTTTCCGGAATTTCAGTATATTTTTGTGTAGCCATTGCTTGAGAAACAGAGAACATTGCATTTTCCCATACTTTGTCGAGTTCTGTATTCGAGTGATCTGTTACTTCTAATTGGAGTGTACGTGTACCCCAGATATCGGTTCCTTGCTTATTCAAAGTCTGTACCAAACCACCTAAATCTGCAGAAGGAGCAAGATCGAGTTTCAACATGACTTCTTTTGGGTTAATACTAATATGAGAGGCATTTACCCCAGGATAGTTCTGTACAATTTTCGTAAGTGGACTGTAGAGAGTCAACTGACGATACGTAAACCATCCACCAAATAATACAGTGGCAGATACGATGACTGTTATAAAAATAGGCATGACACGGAGTTTCATATACGTCCTCCTTTAATGTAGTAAACACGGTGTACATAACAACATATATTTTACTTCGGTATTTTAGCGGCTATCGGTAACAGTAAATAGATAGGTTTTTTGGTGTGTTTACAATTATTCATCTATATATAGTATATCATACGTGTTTTTTGATTTCTAATACCGCTACTTTTAGATACCAGAGTAGCGGTATTTTCATTTATCTATTCCTTTCTTAGTAGAATTTAAATCGGCTCTAACAAAACCCTTACCCTTTGTCGATAATGCCTTTATAATCTTGTCACATTTTGTCTTTATTTTAGATAATGCACAAAATGTAAACGTTATATTCGTTTGAAAATGACTAGTATGGAGGTTAGATAATGCGCCTATGGTTTAAGTATCCCCCTATTTTGTTGGCAGTAGCTCTTCTTATGTTGATGGCAGGTTGTTCTTTAACTTCATCTGTAAGTCCTAATTCCTCAACTTCTACTGCATCTACTTCCACTACTACTGAAGCAACACCCACAACTACGACTAACACAACTACAACAGGAAAAGTCACTATTGGAGTATCTATCCCAGATATGAATGACCGTTTTATCAGTTATGTAGCAGCCGGCATGGAAAGTTATGCTAAAAAACATCCTGATGTGAATGTGATTTATGCTGATGCCAAAAATGATGCTTCTACTCAACTTCAACAAATCAAAGAATTTATTGCGCAAGATGTCAAAGCTATTGCTTTTCTACCAATGGACCCCTCGATTTCAAAAACGATTGTTGATCTAGCCAATCAAGCGAATATCCCGATTGTAGCCGTCAATCGTACTTTCAAAGAATTAGATACTCTCACTTCTTATGTAGGTTCAGATTCATTAACCGCTGGTAAGCTTCAGATGAATGAAGTCGCCAAGCTTTTGGGCGGAAAAGGCAATATTGCTATTATGGATGGCGATATGGGTAGTGATGCACAGGTTAACCGTACCCAGGGAAATAAAGACGTTATCGCTAAATACCCTAATATGAAAATTGTTTTTGAAGAAACAGCGAATTATGATCGTGCTAAAAGTATGGCACTAATGGCCAAATGGTTGGCATCCGGTCAACAAATTGATGCGGTTGTTGCCAATAATGATGAAATGATTATTGGGGCTATTCTTGCAACTCAAATTAATGGAAAAGATCAAAATATTGTATTTGCAGGTGTAGATGGTACGATGGATGCTTTGAATTTTATGAAAGCTAATAAATTAAAAGTTACCGTTTTTCAAAATGCATCGGCTCAAGGTAGTCAAGGTCTTCAAACAGCAATAGAAGCTGCTAATGGTAAACAAGTTCCTAAAGAAATCAGCATTCCTTATGAACTGATTACCCCAGCTAATGAAGAAAAGTATATAGCGAAATGGAAATAAGTATATATGAAGGAGTGGTCTGCGATGCGTCTATCTATCCTGCATAAGCTTTTAGCTGGATTTCTTGCCATTGCTCTTATTGCTGGCTGTGCGGGAGTGATCTATATTATGTCTCTTCAACAAATTCAGCAATCGATGAGTACAATTTTGGATCGTTATGTCACTCTAAAATCACAAGCAGATAATTTGAAATTTTATGCTACTACTCAAAATGGATATATGCAGACCTATATGCTGAGTCGCGATTCGTACTATGGTTCTCAATTATTAAGTACGAATGATCAGACGACCAAACTTTTGAATGAGATGAAAAGCTTAGTCGTCTCCAAAGAAGATACCGCTCAATTAGATTATATGCTGAAAATGAACGAGTATTACAAAACCCACGCTCAAGAACTGTTCAACCTGCCTCCTGCTCAAGTGGATCAATCTTATCTTGATGTGATTACCAGTGTTATTCCTGTAGGAAGTATTATTGTTAAGTTTGCTCAACAATTTTCGGATCAACAAGATGCTTTAATGACGGCTGCCAAAGATGAAAATACACAAAAAATAGCACATGTTCGCCAGTTAGCTATCGCAATCAGCATCATTAACTTCGCATTAGCGATTATTATTGGCATCTTTATTTCACGTCTTATCTCCAAACCATTACAAAAATTAAGTAAAGCAGCCAAATCTATTTCTACAGGGGATCTCAATATTGAAGATGTAAATGTTAAGCAAAAAGATGAATTAGGGGAGTTAGCTATTTCCTTTAATAGTATGAAAAATAACTTGCGTCATCTTGTTCATGAAATTAATGATAATGCTTCACAGGTTATTACAATTTCTAAAGATGTTGCTAGTGGTACCTCTGAAACAGGCAAAGCTGCTGAACACGTTGCAGACATTATGTCTGATCTATCTAGCAGTACACAGGATCAAGTTAAAATTGTAGAAGGTGGATTACAAACTGTCTATGATGTTAATAAAGATATTCAGCAGATTGATCAAAGTAGCCAGCAAGCGATGAGCGTTGCGCAACAAGCACAAAGTCAAGCGCTACTCGGCAATCAAGAAATAGTACATGTTATGAACCAAATGGATCAAATTCATCAACGTATGAGTAAATTGGAAGTGATTATTTCTTCGTTAAACAAACGCTCTGGAGAAATTGAAGAAATCAATAATGCAATTTCTTCGATTGCAGCTCAGACAGGTCTTCTTTCTCTCAATGCAGCGATTGAAGCTGCACGTGCAGGTGAACACGGACGTGGATTTGCTGTTGTTACTTCCGAAATCCGTAAACTTTCTAACGAAACCAATGAATCCGTAGATCGGGTGAGAGCACTTGTCAATGCTATTCAAAGTGAAACAAAAGGTGCTACCGAATCGGTGGAAAACATGGTTAAAGAAGTAAGTCAAGGTATTGCTGCGGCTCATTCTGTAGGTAATTTGTTTAATACCATTAAATCTCTAACCGATCATACCACTTCTGAAATTAAAGAAGTGACTGCTTCTATCCATCATTTATCGGAACATTCACAGAAGATTGTCAAATCTATGGAAAATATCTCAAGCTTGACCGATCATGTTGCTTCTAACACTGAAAGCGTAAGTGCAGCTACAGAAGAACAATTAGCTTTCTTGGAAGAAAGTACAGCTCATACCGCTACACTTCATTCTATGGCTGAAAAATTACAAAATACGGTACTACAATTCCGTTTATAATCTATGCTTAATTAACAAAAAAGCATGATCTTTGGATTCAGTATATGAATTCCTTAGATCATGCTTTTTTATATGGTTTAAGCTTGATGATGTTATTCTTGCCCTGTTCCTTTTAAAGTTGCAGGCAATTCCATAGGTCCACCTAATTTGGTTCCATCACGGAAATTGTAGAAAAGATAATAATAACGTTCATTCAGTTTGGCAAAAACTTGCCATGCATATTTTCCATTATATGAGCCAGGTACAATTCGTACAGCTTCTGCTCCAGGCAAATCTTTTTGCAAAAGATCGGTGGCGGCTTGATAGGATACTGTACCTGCTGTTTTCTCAACATGCACTGCATTAGCTCCTTCTGCTACCGAACCGTCTATATTAAATTTGACCCAGACCATTAGATCTTCTTGTGCTGTATTTTTACCTTCTACAACCCAATACGTTGAACTATCTGTCCAGACGGAATTGAACGTACGCGTCACAGATACAATATCTGCTTTTTCCTGTGCGCTGTTAATAGCCAGTTGTTCTTTACTCCATGGCTTTGCCATTACATGCACATAAAATTGATTTACACCTAATATCAGCAATCCTACTACAACAATAATGATTGCAATCCACTTGCCACTTCCCAAATTTCGCAAAACACGCCATCCTTTCCTGTCGACTTCCAGTTAGCGTTTAAGCAAACCTTCAAAAGCACTTTGGGCTTCATGACGAATTTTTTCTTCATCCAATGTTAATGATATACCGTCTTTGATCAATTGCTTACCGTCTACCCAGACATGCAATACATCTTTGGCAGATGCAGAATAGATCGTATGTGAAATAAAATCAGTACGTGGTAAGAAATGCGGTTGATCTACATTAAGTGCTGTAATGTCAGCTTTCATTCCTACAGCGAATGTACCTACGTCATTCAAAAATACAGATCTTGCACCGTATTCAGTACCCATTTTCAATGCTTCTAATGCAGGCACAGCTGTTGGATCGCCGGATACTCCTTTATGAATAAGAGCAGCCAAACGCATTTCTTCAAACATATCCAGATTGTTATTACTTGCCGGGCCATCTGTTCCCAAAGACACAACAACACCTGCACGCAACAGATCCGGTACACGCGCTACACCACTTGCTAATTTGAGGTTACTGCCCGGGTTATGAGAGATCGCTACTTTATTCTCAGCAAGTACTTCGATCTCTTCATCATTCAAATGAACAGCATGAGCTAACAATGCTGGACGAGTGAAAAATCCTAATTTCTCCAAATGAGCTACAGGACGTAATCCATAATCTGTAACGTTTAATTGAACTTCTGCTAGTGTCTCAGACATATGTGTATGCAGCGGCAAATCCAAATCATGAGCTGCTTGTACAAATTGTTCGATGTATGCAGGTGGACAAGTATACGGTGCATGTGGAGACATCATCGTTGTAATACGTCCATTCGCTTGACCATGCCAATCACGTGCAAAGTCGATTGATTGTTTTAGCTTTTGCTTTTGTTCTTCTTCTGAACACAAGCCGATTACACCACGCATCAATACTGCACGCATACCGGATTGTTCTACCACTTCGGCTACACGTTCTGAGCGATCATACATATCGAGGAATGTAGTCGTGCCGCCTTTTAACATTTCTAACACAGACAGAGCAGTTCCCCAGTATACATCGTCACTTGTAAATTTCGCTTCCATCGGCCACATTTTTTCTTGTAACCATACTTGTAGAGCAAGATCATCTCCATATCCACGTAACAAGGACATCGCTGCATGACCATGACTGTTGACTAGACCCGGAATAAAGAACAAATGATTGCCATCCACTACGGTTGTGTCTTCTTCGATCACAGGTTCTTCTTCTCCAAGATACGTAATCCATCCATCTTCAATCACCATATGTCCAAAAAGCATTGATTTCTCTTCGCTCATTATAGCAAACATACCGTTTTTGATGACCCATTTGTTCGAGGTGTTATTCATTAGTTTCATGTTCCTTTCCATCTTCCAGGTAATAGGCAAGGCTTAATAAATCCGTTGTAAAATCAGCAGTATGCACACGGATATGCGGTGGAGCTTTCAAAATAATCGGTGCAAAGTTCAAAATAGCCTCGACCCCTGCTTCAATTAACTGATCTGCTACACGCTGTGCTTCAACATTAGGCACTGTAACAATTCCGATACGAATACTTCTCGCTTTGACTGTAATTCCAAGTTCATCAATAGGCTGTACGACTAATGTATTGATTAAAGAGCCTACTTTCGAATCGTTGGAATCAAACACAGCTACGATTTTCATTGTTTCTTTTAGATACATATTATAGTTAGAAAGGGCATGCCCTAGATTACCTGCGCCTACAAGTGCCACATTGATTTGTTGATCTAATTTTAAAATATGACGTATTTTCTCAATCAAATACGATACATCATAACCGATCCCTTTACGTCCAAAATCTCCAAAATAAGCTAAATCTTTGCGAATTTGTGCTGGATTCAAGTCTAATTTTTGTCCCAGTTCTTGCGAAGACACTGTAGGAACTTCACGTGTGTGAAGTTCGTTCAGATATCTAAGGTATACAGGTAGTCTTCGCACGACTGCTTCTGATATTTTGTCGGATTTCATGCTTGCTCCCCCTCTTGATTTACAGTTTCCTTTTCAGGTTCGGCCTGGCTAAGCCATTCTGTAATACGGGGTACCATCTGCTCTGTCGGCATATGTTCCATTTTGGGACCGGGCAATGAATATAGAAAATGCTTGCCATAATAGGACTCGATCACACGAGTGTCATAGACAATAACGATTCCCCGATCACTAGATGTCCGTACTAATCTACCAAAACCTTGTTTGAAACGGATAACTGCTTGCGGTACAGATAATTTCATAAATGGATTTTTCTTTTCTTTTTTCAGCCGTTCACTTTTGGCTTCAAGCAGTGGATGATTGGGCGGTTGAAAAGGTAAACGTACGATCGCCAGACAGGTTAACGCTTCGCCTGGAATATCGACCCCTTCCCAGAAGCTACTTGTACCCAGCAACACCGAAGCGGAACGCTCTTGGAATCTTCGAGTGAGCTTGGTACGACTTCCTCCATCGACCCCTTGTCCAAATACTGCAATATCGCTATGTGATAACTTCTCTTTCAATGGCTCATACACCTGCTTGAGCATCCGATAAGAGGTAAATAACACCATCATTCGTCCATTGGTCGCTTTGGCAGTCTCCGCTAATGAGTTCGCTAACGTATCTACAAAGAATGCATCACCAACACTGCCTTTGACACTTGGAAAATCGCGCGGAATTAACAACAGCGATTGCTCACGATAATTGAAAGGTGAAGATAACTGTTCGGTCATCAATCGACCTTCTTTTTCCGCTTCTACAAGCCCTAACTGTTCAATCATATATTGGAATTTCTTTTCTATTGATAATGTCGCTGATGTCAAAATAATACTTTTCTTTTTATCAAAAAAGTACTCTTTCAATTGCTTGCTTACATCAACCGGTACAGCATACATCTGTAAAGACTTGCTACGGTAATTCCCATTAGCTTCATACCAGTAGACTGTATCTGTACTTTCCAACTTCACAAATTGACGCAGATCATCTCGTACCACTGTTAAGTCTTTGAATAGACCTGATACGTCTGTTACCAGACTATCTGTGCCTAACTGCTCATCGCTGTCTTTAATCTGATTCATCACTTGCTCGCCTTTACGAATCAACTGGCTCAGGCCGATATGAATCTGATTCTCAAGCTCTGTAATCACATTCCATTCGGTCGGTTGCTTTTCCGGTAAAAGACGAAGTGTAAATTGCCCGGCTTCACCAGGAGCGGCATCACTACGTTGAGGTAACAAAGCAAATAGTAACTCGCTCAATTTATCCCAGTTTTCTTTGACATCTACAATTTCAGGATATAGATTATCAATCGCTATCGCCCAATCCATACCACGTTCATTGCCAGAAGAACCTAATTGTTGACGCAAAATCGCTAACTGACCATTTTTGCTGTCTTTGAACAATCTTAACAGTGGATGAACCAATGTGAAATATTTCATATGCATACCCAAGTGCTTACCTGCCACATCTTCTAGATGATGTGCTTCATCAATAACCAAGCGATCATAAGCAGGTAACAATTGATGTCCTGCTTTGACATCGGTAAATAATTTCGAGTGATTGGTAATAACTACATCTGCTGTACCTGCTTCATGCTTCGCACGATGGTAAAAACATTTGCGGAACCATGGACATGCACGACCCAGACAAGAATCGGTATCACTGGCTACCGTTTCCCAGAAGTCAGCACCACGATTACCCATATTGAGTTCTTCATCATCTCCGGTTTCTGTCGAATTTAACCAGACAATCATTTGAGCTGCAATCAATACATCTTCTTTAGGGCTTTGAAATTCTTTTGTATTTATTTTATGCTCAAATTTGCGCAGACACAAATAATGCTGGCGTCCTTTGAATACGGCAGCACGAAATGCAAATGGAACAACTTGAGTCAATAATGGAATATCGCGTTCTCGCAACTGTTCTTGCAAGTTAATCGTATGCGTACTTACCATCACACGATCGTTTTCTTTGACACTATGATAAATCGAAGGTAATAAGTACCCTAGCGATTTGCCTGTTCCTGTTCCTGCTTCGATCAATAGATGCTTATCATCGGTCATCGCTTTGATCACTTCTTCAAACATACGATTCTGCGGTTCACGTTCTTCATAATGAGGAAGCAGATTACGTAAGTTTTGTTTCACTTGCTCCAAAAATTCATCAAATGAAACATCGGCAAGTGGCATATTACCTCGCTCTTCATGAGCCGGCAAAATTTCATTCCAATCGCCTACTTTTAACGCCAATTGACGGAAAAAGCGATGTTCGTCTAAATCTTGAATCGGCTGTGCTTCTTTTTCCATCCGCACGCCATCAAAATACCAACCCAGATCACTATCCTGATTATCAAATAATTCAGATAGACGCTGGACTGTAATTAATGGTAGATCATTTAACTCTTCCAAGCACTTTAGAAATACATGAGCAGTCGCTAACGCATCACTATCTGCTTGATGAGGACGATCATGAACGAATCCCAAGTCTTTGCTTACCATGCTTAACTGGTAGCTCGATAGATTCGGGAAAAAGATACGTAACAAATCCATCGTATCCAGCACTCGACCTGTAAATGCCAAATATCCTGTCTGATCCAAAGCGCGTTGCAAAAATCCTAAATCAAAACCGACATTGTGCCCGACAAGCACAGCATCTTCTAATAGAGGAATCATCTCCAAAATAACATCGTCTAACTCTGGAGCGTTCTCTACATCTTCATTTTTAATTCCTGTTAAACCTTCTATAAAAGGAGGAATCGGCACTCCCGGCTTCACCATAGAAGAATATACAGTGGAAATACTTAAATCATGATCTATAATGGCAAGCCCAACTTGAATAATATCATCGGTGGACTGAGTACCTGTGGTCTCAAAATCCAGTACGGCAAATTTCATGGATGTCTAAATCCTCTCCTTGCTGTCGTCTCAACCTGATGTCGAAATGTTCACCTATCAGCATACCAGAAGAAGACCGTTTTGAAAATCAAAGGGTGGGGAGTTATTCAAATTTTAGCTTTTCGTGGGGTGGCGCTGCGAGGAGAAAATCGTTCTTGTCGTCGCTTGTTGCAAATGAATCCTTTGAATGACTGCTTCACAGTCAGGATTCGTTTACAAAGGCGAGCGCTTCGCTCTTTCAGAACAATTTTCTCGTCTCCGCTGGTATAGGTGGATAAGCATAATGTTGAATAACCATTTAGAAAGTAGCAGGAAAAATATGCAGGAACTAACCTATTCTCTAAATAAAAAGAGAATCTAGTCATATATATACTAGATCCTTTTCTTTATCCCTGTTATATAACTAATAGACAATGTCTAAAAATCCTTCAATGTATAAAATGTTCTCCTGCCAAGAATGTCCTGGCAAGCCAACCTGAATAAAATCTTTGGATAGCGTAGTAGATACCTCCTCTAGCGAAGGGAATGGAAATTGTTCTGAAAGAGCGAAGCGATCGCCTTTTTACTATAATCCCTACCGCTATGCGGTATATTCAAGGGATTCTAGTAAACCAGCGACGACAAGAACAATTCCATTCCCGAAGCGAGGTACCTACCAACACTACCAACCCACTTTTATTCAAACCTCATTCTCACATGATGGTTGCGTGTACTTCTTTATGAGCTTCCATAACAGGTTTGTTTGTTTCATCTACAAATACAACCGTTGGGCGGTGAGTCGCTAATTCTTCAGAACTCATCATCGCATACGAGATAATAATTACAGTGTCTCCCGGCTGTACTAGGCGTGCTGCTGCTCCGTTCAAGCACACTACACCACTACCACGTTCACCAACGATAACATACGTTTCTAAGCGAGCACCGTTGTTGTTATTAACGATTTGTACTTTTTCATTTTCAAGCAAATCTGCTGCATCCATCAAATCTTTATCTATCGTAATACTACCTACATAATTTAGATTAGCTTCAGTTACAGTAGCGCGGTGAATCTTGGATTTCATCATCGTTCTATACATGTAAGGCAACACCTTTCGTTTCTAAAATAACATTATCGATCAGACGCGTACGTCCAAATTTCACAGCCAGTGCAATAATCACTTCATGATCCAATGTAGCTAAAACGGTATTTTCTGCTAATGATTCTAATCGTGGAAAACTTAAAATGTCTGCATAATCGATTTCAGCAATATCGGACTGACCGATTGAGGTACGCAGAAATGCTCGTACTTGACCTGCTGTCATCTCTTCTTGCTCTCGCATTTGTTGCTGTACCTGATGTAAAGAAAGTGAAAGTACTAATGCTTGCTCCCGTTCTTCACGAGATAGGTACACGTTACGAGAACTAAGCGCTAGACCATCCTGTTCACGTACAATAGGGCAAGGAACAATTTCAATATCCATATTCAAATCAGTCACCATTTGACGAAGCACAGCGACTTGCTGTGCATCTTTGGTACCGAAGAAGGCATAATCTGGTTTCACAATATTAAAAAGTTTGGTCACTACTGTAGATACACCATCAAAATGACCGGGACGTGAAGCACCACATAGGGTATCGGTAAGATCTGCTACAGTAACATGCGTTTTGATCGGTGTAGGATACATATCTTCTACACCAGGCATAAATACCAAATCGACTCCATTTTTTTCAGCTAAGGCTAGATCACGTTTTTCATCGCGAGGATAACGTTCGAAATCTTCATTCGGTCCAAATTGAATCGGATTAACAAAAATACTGATTGCTACAATATCGCTCATTTCAGTTGCTTTTTGCATAAGGCTTGCATGTCCATCATGCAAAAATCCCATCGTGGGAACAAGTCCAACTGTTGCTTCATGATCTATAGTAGAACGCTGTTTGCGTAATTGTTTGACTTCTGCTCTCATTTCGGTGATGCTACGTACAACTTTCACGATTGAGTCTCCACCTTCCGTTTGGCTCCATATAACGATCCCAAAGCTTCTTGATCTCCACTGAATACATGCTGTTCAGCTGGAAATGCACCGCTTCTTACTTCATTAACGTACTCTTGCAAAGCAGCACGAATCGTATTCCCTACATCTGCATACGTTTTGACAAACCGTTTTTCACGATAAGACGATGTGTATTTCACCGCATCATGAAAAACAAGCACTTGACCATCACAGCCACGCCCTGCTCCAATACCGATCGTTGGGATCGATAATTGTTGGCTAATCGTGGTAGCTGCTTCTTCGGTAACCAATTCCAATACAATTCCGAATGCGCCTGCCGCTTCTAATGCAAGTGCATCATCCAATAAACGTTGTGCATCTTTTTCGTCTTTCCCTTGAATCCGGTATCCACCAATTTGGTGTACAGACTGTGGAGTTAGACCGATATGCGCAATCACAGGTACCCCTGCTTGCACAATAGCTTTGACTGTATCTGCAATCTCTGCGCCACCTTCAAGCTTAATCGCATGCGCATGACCTTCTTGCATTAATCGACGTACACTTTTCAGTGTCTCATCGATACTTCCGTGATACGTCATAAACGGCAGATCAGCTACAATAAATGTTGATCCCGCACCGCGAGCAACTGCACGCGAATGGTACACAATATCGTCTATAGTGACAGGAATCGTCGAATCATATCCAAGCACGACATTACCTAACGAATCTCCAATGAGCAACATATCTACGCCTGCTTCTTCAGCAAGCTGAGCGGTTGGATAATCGTAGGCTGTAATCATCGTAATGGGATGACCTTCCTGTTTCATTTTTTTCATTTTCAAAATATTAAGCGGCATTTTGGCTGCCATGGTGACATCAAGCTCCTTTTAAGTTGGGTATAGTCTTTCGGACAAAATAAAAAACCTTTTAGTCTAGTCGTTCACTAAAAAGGTCCTGAGTCCAAAAAAGAGTCACTTTGCGATCATCTCTTCTGTCTCGGTCCTATAAAACGGCTCAGAGCAGAATTGAATGTAAGCCAACACCTCGCTTCACATATGTATCCTGGATGGGATACCTATTCAGTTATTACTCTAATTAGCGACTCAAAAATTGTAGGTTTATTTCTGCTGAATGACAGTGATGTATTCAACAGACAGATAACCCCGGTTATTGAGCTAATCCTTAGAGTGGCTTGCATAATGTGTTTCTAGTGCCAAGCGCTGATGGAAAGATATTTTGCTTTGCAAAAATCACTTTTCCATTGAACTTGGGTGCGCTTATACTGCTAAGCGCTGGTAACATCAAGTTAACATCAGAAAGTACGGTTCGGTCTTGCCGATACCGTCTTCCGATATAGTATACCAGAACAAATGGTTAAATTCACTATTTTATCTAACAATTATTTCTAGATTAAAATTCAATATCTCCTGAATAAATAGGAATAACCCGATCATCAGCAAGACGTAGTAGAAGTTCACCGTTCATTCCTAAACCTTGAGCGATCCCTTGAAAAGAACCTTGAGCATTGTGTACTTGAATCGATTTGCCAATCGAAATCGCCATACTTTCCCATAGCGCAGCAATCGGGATAAAGCCTTCGTCTGTATACAATTGATACAATGACTCTAATTCAGAGATGACTTCTGCTACTACAGCTGTACGATCTATCACTTGACCGGATTCGATACGCAATGAAGTCGCGATCGATTGCAAATGCTCTGGCAAATCTTCTGCTGTTAAATTCGCATCTATACCGATACCTGCAATCGCATAACGTACACGTCCATCTTCTGCAGCCGATTCGATCAGAATTCCGCATACTTTGCGTCCATCGATTAATAGATCATTCGGCCATTTGATCCCGATATCTAATTGTGTAGTGTTACGTAACGCTCTACATACCGCTACAGCAGCCAGTAATGTCAATTGAGACATATACTGTAAAGGTTGTACTGGACGCATCACCAGACTCATCCAGATGCCTCTACCGGATGGTGAGTAAAAAGGTCTGCCTTGTCTGCCACGACCTGCTGTCTGTTCTTCAGCAATTACTAACGTTCCTTCAGCAGTCTGTTGTTCTGCAAGCATGCGTGCTTCATCTTGTGTAGAAGCCACCGATTCAAACAAATGTAACGGCTGGCCCCATGATCCTTTTTGACTCAAAGCTAGTTGCAAAGCTGTCACATCGAATCCATCCGGTCGACGTGTGATTCGATATCCTTTGCGAGACGTTGATTCAAATTCATAGCCTTTTTCTTTCAAACGATTAATACCTTTCCAAATCGCTGTACGACTAACAGACATGCGGCGACTGATTTCTTCGCCAGAAATGTATTGTCCTGGATGTTCATTCAGCAGTTGAAGCAAATGTTCATCATTCATCGTAATCCCTTCCTTGCTGAGGCTTGATCGGCATAATGCAATATAACCTCTTTGTTATTGTCCAATTGTCCTGTAGCGACTAGAAGTAAAATTTCATGCAGTAGTTCGCCTAGCCATTTGCCAGCGGCAATCTCTAAATGTTGAAGAACGTCTTGCCCTTTGACAGGTAAATCAGCCAGACTATATACCGTTAACTGTTCTAACCATCTATCTGCTTGATTGCCTATGATCGCTAAACGTTGTTGATATGTGTGTGGTAATACAGGAAAAAGAGTATGCCAGTATTGTGCAATCTCTTTGCCATAGTCCAATACACAACTTACAAATAGCACATACGAGTGATGTCTATTTGCATCTGTATCTATAGACTCTTTATGTTCTATAGTAGCTAAAGGTACAGCTTCATGTTGTACTATCCCATTATATAAACGCTCATTCATCCGTATTATTTTGGAGACTTGATCGGTTATGATATTCGGAAATGTCCAGGATTTGAAAACAATTTTGATCTGCTGTTCATCCATGCCAAGTCCTAGTGCAATTAAAGCCCAGCGCAAAATAGATGGTGATGCAGGTAATTGTTCTAATGAACGAAGCAGATCTTGATCTAATGCCTCACAAGGCACAGACACTTTCATATGTGGAATCAATCCACTGCTTAACAATAGTTCAATACCCTGATAAGGATAAGGCCCAGCAATCATTTTTTCCATTTCGACACGAATACGTTCAGTAGCGATATGATGGATTAATGCTTGATGATGCAGAAGAGCTTGCCAGGTCTGCTGTTCTATTTCAAAATGAAATACAGACGCAAATCGAATCCCTCTTACCATGCGTAACGCATCTTCTTCAAAACGTTCATCAGCGATACCCACACAGCGAATAATCCCTTTATTCAAATCATCAATCCCATGAAAAGGATCGGTATATTCTCCATCAATTCCACGTGCAATAGCATTCATCGTAAAATCACGACGGCGTAAATCTTCACTCAATTCTCGCACAAATTGTACTTGTTCTGGACGGCGATGATCGACATATTCAGTTTCAGTACGGTATGTAGTGACTTCAAAAGGCTCATTTTCAATCAACACGGTAATCGTGCCATGTTCTAGTCCTGTAGGAATCGTACGTTCAAATAGAGAAATCACCTGTTCTGGTGTTGCATTGGTTGCAATATCCATATCATTGACCGGTCGTCCTAATAATTCATCACGTACACATCCACCTACAAAATATCCTTCATATCCCTGATCAGTCAAACGGCGGAGCAGAGATTGCCCCCGCTCCGCCGTCTGCGGATCTACCCAATTCCATTGCATGGTATAATCCCCTCAACCACATACCGGAGAAGGCTGAGACAATTCACGTCCAAGTACCCGGTAATAAATTTTTTCATATTCAGCCATCATACGTTCATTGCTGAACTCACTTTGTGAACGATCTAGACAATTTTTGATCATCGTCTGCATCAATTGATGGTTGGTTAATAATTCGATAGCATGTTCTGCCATCTTGTCTGTATCACCGATTGGCGCAAGAAATCCAGTCTCTCCATGAATAATCAATTCCGGAATACCACCTGCTTGTGATCCCACGGTTGGAACACCACATGCCATTGCTTCCAGTGCTACCAGACCGAAGCTTTCTTTTTCAGAAGGAAGCAACAAAATATCAGCTAGTGAAATCACTTGCGGGATATCATCTTGTTTCCCTAGAAACATAACGCGCTCGGTCAAGCCTAGTTCTTGAATCTGAAATTGAATTTTGGGCAGATCAGGGCCTTCGCCAACCAGTAGCAACCTTGAAGGAATCTTCTCATTGACTTTGGCAAAAATCTCTACTACATCGCTAACACGTTTGACCGGGCGAAAGTTAGAGACATGCATTAGCACACGATCATCACCGAACGCATAATCTTTGTGCAGTTCTGTTGTATCGCGTGGATAGTACATTCGTTTATCTACAAAATTGTAAGTTAGATCAATATTACGTGTAATATCTAACAATTCATGTGTCTCACGAATCAAATCTTTGGATACCGCTGTTACAGCATCACTTTCGTTGATCGCTAACCGAATCAAGTCTTTTAACGATTCATCCTGCGCAAGCACTGTAATATCTGTACCATGTAAAGTAGTTACGACTTTTAAATGATCGCCTACCATTTGCTTCGCTAAAAAAGCACACACGGCATGAGGCACAGCATAATGCACATGTAATACATCCAACTGTTGCATTTTAGCCACTTGAGCCATTTTATTAGCTAACGTTAGATCATACGGTGGATATTTAAACACATAATAATCATTAACTTCTACTTCATGATAAAAAATATTTTTATGAAATGTTCCTAATCGAAAAGGAACACTGTGCGAAATAAAATGCACTTGATGCCCTTTTTCAGCAAGTAATTTGCCTAATTCTGTTGCCACGACGCCAGAGCCGCCAAGCGACGGATAACATGTGATGCCGATTTTGAGCATCGTGTCCATAAGGGCTGTCTCCTTTCACTTACCTCATTAATCATGATGTAAGCTCTACGTTTTATATCAGGTAAGTTCATTACTTTATATTATATACATACTCTTTATAATTGTGTTAGCAAAAAAAGAGATTTTAACGAAAAAGATCAACGACAAAAGGAGTCTTAGTTACAAACCCTTCTGCATATTGAATCTGACTGCGTTGACCTGCCAGACTATCCCGATATCGAACACGCTCTACGTATCCTTGGGTAAGTGGTGTCTCTACCATATCTACATCTGCTAAACCGCCAAATTGGGAACGATAACAAAGCAATGCTTGCTCTTTCTGTTCATATACATCGGTGACATCTACAAGTAGATCTGTAGGTGCAGGATCATTAATAAAATAATAATACGTCTGTTGTACGGTGACCGGAGGTAATTCTGGCATATATCGGCGTAGCTTCGCATTGAATACCGCTTCTTCTACAAGCTGACTACAGATCATATGATCTGGATGACGATCAATCCAATAAGGAGCAAATACAATCTTAGGCGACAGCTTACGAATCTCCGCAGTAATCGCATCCAGTTGCTCTGTAGAACGTGCTAACCGGCGATCAGGCAATCCTAAATTACTGCGATACGCTAATCCCAATACTTTGCCAGCGGCTTCTGCTTCTTGCTTACGCAATTCTACATTTCCGTTAGAAGACATCTCTGCTTCAGTCAAATCGCAAATACCTACTTTTAGACCTGCAGCGGCATGCTTGGCAATCGTACCTGCCATTCCAATCTCTGCATCATCTGCATGAGCACCAAATACAAGAATATCGACAGAAACACTCATTATAGTGTCTCCGGCTTGTATTTATGAACTAACTCACGCCAAGCAAAATCGCCACGATCTAACGCTTTGACCAGAATCTCAGCTGTTGCAATATTGGTAGCAACAGGAATTCCTTGTACATCACAGATGCGAAGCAATGCACTAATATCCGGTTCATGAGGCTGTGCCATCAATGGATCACGTAAAAAAATAATCAAATCCATATCATTTTGCGCGACCATCGCACCAATCTGCTGATCTCCACCTAATGGGCCTGATAGATAACGATGGATTTTCAAATTCGTATGTTCCATAATACGCATACCTGTAGTACCGGTAGAATATAATTGATGCCCGTCAAAAACATTTTCATATGCAATCACAAAGTTGACCATCTCATCTTTTTTGCGGTCATGGGCAATAAAAGCGATATTAAACATCGAAATCTCCCCTATACTTCTGTATTATTCAAATTAATCGATAAAGCGCTCAAATCCATACACCATACCGCTATATTCCATTACTTTCTGAATACCTAGCTTCACGCCTGGCATATAGCTAGAACGCTCATACGAATCATTGCGGATTTTGAGTGATTCTCCAGCACCGCCAAAAATCACTTCTTGTTGAGCAAATACGCCTGGCAAACGGACACTGTGAATACGGAATCCATCATATTCTCCGCCACGAGCGCCTTGTATATTTTCTTTTTCATTAGGGTTACCTTGCTTGATCGGTTGACGAACTTCTGAGATCATTTCTGCTGTTTTGACAGCTGTACCGGAAGGAGCATCTAGTTTCTGATCTCCATGATATTCAATAATCTCTACATTTGGAAAATGCTTCGCCGCTTGTGTTGCAAAACGCATCATCAAAATAGCTCCAATCGAGAAGTTCGGAGCAATCAGTCCGCCTAGACCGGCTGTCTGGCATTTCTGATCTAATTCTTGTATTTGCTCCGGTGTATATCCTGTAGTACCCATAACCGGACGAACCCCTGCTTCTATCGCTAACAACGCATGTTCATAAGCAAATTCAGGTGTTGTGAAATCCACCAGTACATCTGCTGGATAATCTGCTAATGCTTGCTTCAGATCAGCCACTACTTCTATATTAGCTGTCGGCATGCCAACTAACTGCCCTGCATCTTTCCCTGCATCAGAACGCCCGATCGCTGCGGCTAATTCTAACTGTTTGTCACCTAGTACTAATTTTACAACCTCTTTACCCATACGACCGCCTGCTCCGGCGACAATTACTTTAATCAATGTTGTCATCATAGACTCCTTTTACTTGGGAATAGATTTCTTGCACTTATTTTTCTTCCGTATTATTTTCTTCTATACGTGTCCAGCGATCTTTATCGCGTGTATTAAATTTATGCAGCACTTGATTGTGTGCTTGTGTCAGATCAATCCCTAGTGAATTGGCAAAACACATCGTAATAAATAAAATATCACCAAGTTCCAGTTCAATCGAATTGTCATCTTCATCATTTTTTTTAGGTTTTTCGCCAAATGAATGATTGACTTCACGCGCCAATTCGCCTACTTCTTCAGACATGCGCGCTAACATTGCAAGTGGTGAAAAATAGCCTTCTTTAAATTGCGAGATATACGCATCAACTTCACGTTGCATTTCTGCTAAAGATTTCTCTGTCATTAATTATAGCCTCCATTGCACATTTTCAATCTTATGTACCTTTTATACGCAACAAATAAACAATATTCATTGTTACTACAATGTTATCCTAAAGCGATTTTGAACACAAATCAATATTTTCAATATTTATTCACTTGCTTATTTTTATAACTTTTATGCAATTATGCATAAAAAAATGTATACTATTAAAGGTTAGTTTATTTTACGGAGGTATCGGCGATGTCGAAGCACAAATATTGGAATCAGCTCAGATTAATTATTCCGATCATATTCGGAGCCAGCGTGTATGCATTTGGTTTGTTGTATTTTATTATTCCCAACACCTTGATGGAAGGTGGAGTTACAGGAATTACAGTGCTTTTGAATTATGCGTTTGGTATATCGCCCTCCTTATCTACATTAATTCTTAATATTCCTTTATTTTTAATTGGGCTCAAATTGCTAGGTAAACGTCAAATGATTTATACCGGAGTCGGAATCGCTTCGCTTACCTTTTTCTTATGGTTATTTGAACGAATGATCAAAATAGGCTGGATTGGTACATTTCAGACCAAAAATGATTATATTTTAGCTGCTTTGTATGCTGGGGTAACGTTAGGTACAGGGCTGGGAATTGTTTTCCGCTTTGGTGGGACTACAGGTGGTTCGGATATTATTGCACGTATTCTTCATTTGAAGTTCGGCTGGAGTATGGGACAGATTATGCTTGTGATTGATATTGTGATTATAGGCTCGTCGTTATTTTTTATTAGCAAAGAATTAGTATTGTACACATTAGTGACTGTCTATATTGCTTCGAAATTAATAGATTTTATTCAAGATGGCGCTTATTCCGGAAAAGCATTTACGATTATTAGCGATCATGCTGGTGAAATTGCTGAAATTATTATGAAAGAACTGGATCGAGGGGTAACTTTAATTCCTGCAATCGGCGCCTATTCCAAGCATGCCAAAGAAATTGCATATTGCGTTGTATCCAGACAAGAGATTCGACGTGTACAAATGATTGTACGCTCTGTTGATCCACGTGCTTTTATGATTATTAATGAAGTCAATGATGTGCATGGCGAAGGATTTCGTGAAGATAGCTGAGTTGGTACAATTGAAGTAATCGAAATATTCGCTTTTGCATCATCCACTCCAGCAACATCGCTGTTGTAAACGAAAACTTTGATTAACTGCTTGGCGTTCGGTATTTGTTTACAACAGCGAGCGATTCGCTCTCCAAAACAATGATTTTACTTACGCTATGTTGTGGAGTGCTACATTTTTCTTTTCATAGATAAAAAGAAACACAATCCTTTTTAAGGTTTGTGTTTCTTTTGTTAAATATACTATTTTAGTGAATCTTTGTAACGTGTTCTTACATTTGCAGGTTTTTTCAACTTCTACAGATATACAAAAATTTATTAATTAAACGACCGTATTTTACGGGCTTGTCGTAATGCTAATGCTCCAGCTAATGCAGATACAAAAGTTAGCACCACTGTGAAATTACGGACTTGATCTAGACGTTCAACTAAAAGTGGAGTCAGCCATGGATAGATATGTTGTGAATAATCCATATAATCGTTGAGTAATGTCCATGCCAGAGCGATCACAAGATATTTCCAACCAAAAACAAAAAAACGAACAAATAACAGCGATTCTATTGCCATAGTCAAATGTGAAGCGGTTAACATCCAATCTTGCCAGTATAATGGATCACCTAATGCTACGCCCCAGAAGATCATAACGACTGCCCAGACCCCGTATTTAACAGAAGTGACAACAGCCAGTGCTTCAAATAATTTACGAATAACAATCAGCCATTGCTGCTTGGGTGGATATAAAATAAAAGCTAATGCTACTGTAAAAAATAAACTTGCGGTTGGACTATCAGGTACAAAGATAATCATCCAGGTTGGCTTGATCTCTAATGTGTATTCCAACTGTAATCCATACCATATGTATCCATACACTGTTCCTATCGCATTACAGATAAGCAGTAACCATAACACTCTACGATCGGTTAACAGCGCTTTACTCCACAATAATGAAATCGACATAAACATTCCCCTTTATCTATTACCACTCTGCTGTATTCTTGGTTAGCCACGAATCTATATCATTTTAATAGCATGTCTAATTACACGCAAGTGCTATGAAATTTTTATCATTTATGAATACGCACAAAAAAGCCTGCCTGATATAGGCAGACTCCGTCGGCTAGTATACATTGCCTTTTATAATCAAATTCCGTTTCTTCCTAAACGTCCGACAACGGCATCCATACGACTTCTGATAGTTCTGCTTGTTACGCTTACAAACAGATATTGAGCATCATACACTTTTGGAATTAAAACGATAATGATTTGCGTTCAACGATTTCGACGACAGGCTCTAACACTACAACCGCAGAAGCTAGCGTACGTAATTCATTCGTTAAACGTTGAAAAGCATCTTCGTCTCTTTCTGCAAGTGCTTGATCAATCAATAGGTGTAATTCATTCATACGATGCTCACGTAGTACTTGATCCCATACCATTTCAGCCGCTAGTCCCAGCATAACTTCATAGGTTACTTTCATCTTGTACATAGGGCGCACCTCCATAATGCTATTTCATGGATTCCTGAACTCTGCTCCTTTGTCCACATAACTCTGTGTTGTACGTGCCATCCGCTCTAAATCTTGTTCGGTTAGCTCTCGTATAACGCGTGCCGGTGAACCTAAAGAAAGAGTATAAGGTGGTATTATTGTGTTCTCAGTGACAAGTGAACCTGCACCAATCAATGCATACTCTCCAATATCAGCGCCGTTCAGAATAATAGCTCCCATTCCAATAAGAGAACCTTTACCTATTCGGCAACCATGTACGATAGCGGAGTGTCCGACAGAGACATCATCTTCGATCCATAACGGATGTTTCTCATGTACATGTCCTACAACTAAATCTTGAATATTGCAGCGTTCCCCAATGATGACTGGAGCTAGATCGCCACGCAGTACAGCATTGAACCAGATACTGCTATCTTTGCCAGCAGTCACATTACCAATTAATTTGGCACCTTCTGCAACAAAAACACTGGGATCGATATTCGGTAGTTGATTATGATAAGGCAATAACATGTGATTAACCCCTTAATGGCATTTAACCAATTTATTTGTAAGCGCATCACTTATTATACAAAAAAATAAAATAAAAAATAACCCGTCAAAAGAAGGGTTATTCTAAATGCTGGATATTGTTGTACAAAATCGTAGTCCATTCCTGTTCGGTACGCTCCAAAATCGTCAACGACAGATTGCCAATTCGCTCGGTATGAGCCTCTTTTAACAGGAGAGTAAACAGTTGAGACAGAAATCCACCATGACTAACCACCAAAATATTTTGCTCAGGATATTGCTCTATCGTCTGATTCAAAAATTCCATACCCCGGGCTTGAATATCTTCTATTTTTTCTTGACCTAGTTCTAATGTCTCCCAATCTGCTCCCCACTTTTCTTCGCGCTCTTGCCATGTTAATCCTTCAACCTGTCCAAAAGCACGTTCTTTTAACCGTTGATCTGGTTCCAAAAGCGGAATATGTAACCGATCTGCTATTATTTGAGCGGTCTCTTGTGCGCGGGATAATTCACTAGCCACTATAAAATCCCATGATATAGCTTCACTTTCTGTAGCCAGACGTTCTGCTAATCGTCTCGCTTGACTTCTGCCTTCATCATTTAATGGAATATCGCTATGTCCTTGAATACGTCCCAAAGCATTCCAATCGGTTAGTCCATGTCTGATTAATCCTATACGCATCGATAAATATCCTACTTTCTATTTATATTAAATATAAAAGTGATACAAATGAATAATCTATACTACCACAGTTTGCACCTATTCCAAACAAAAAAGCAGTTCACAATCTCCATGTTCCGTTCATGGATACGATTGTGAACTGCTCTGATACCTATCAATTATGAATGACGTGCTTTGGCAAGCCAACGTAATGAAAGTAACGCTAACATCATACCTACCACTGATAAAATCATCCAGTATTGAGGATGACTTGGACTCATAGGAATGACCAAAGGATCGATTAGACCGCGCTCAGAGCCTACAAAATGTAACGAAGAATTCGCTACTGTTGCATTATCGCTTGTAGCAATCGCTGTAGGTACAATCCCTGATACACGTTCTTGTGCTGCATCCCGATCAAATGTTCCTGAGAAATCAAGTGTTAGATATAATGAACTACATACAAATATAGCAAACAAGCAGAGAATCCAGGCCGATAAACGACGGCGGAACAAACGCAATATAGGTCCATGCTTACGATCAGTCTGTAACACCCATGGAGATTCAGCGTAAATACGATCCATAACTGTAAGGTTTATTTTTTCTGCCTCAGCAGTCATTATCAGCTCAGAAGCTTTGTCTTCTTCCACCTGAGCCTGAATTAAATCATAACTTTCCTGCCATATTTGAAATTCCGCCGCACAAGCCGGACACTGTTCTATATGACGGTCAAGTGCCTGGCGGCGCGAATCATTTTTCGGAAGATCATGATATATCCCGAATAACTCTTCGGCCTCTCTGCAATTCATTTTCTTTTCATCCCTTCAATAGGCTCATCATAGACCGAATCATAGAAGTACGGTTCTAACCGAACTTTTACACTCGCTCTTGCCCGGAACAAAAGAGACTTGACGGAGCTTACACTCTGAGAAAGAATTTCAGCGATTTCCTGATAATCCATCTGGTCATATTCGCGGAGGATCAATGCAGATCTTTGCTTTTCAGGTAAAAGATCAATTGCTTCACGTACCATCTGTACACGTTCGTTACGCAATGCAGCTTGTTCTGGCACCATACTGTTCGGTGCTAAAGGAACAAAACCACTTTCTTCGAGTGGTACACTGCCATTTTTTTGTTTGCGCAGTTCACTAAGTACGGTATTGCGTGCAATTGTATATAACCATGTCGAGAACGAAGCATCTACTTCCCGGAAGGAATGAAGGCTTTTGTAAGCCTTGTAGAACGTCTCTGAACATAAATCTTCTGCCATCATCTCGAGATTGGAGTTTTTAAGCATATGATATACAAATGCCAAAATTTTGCGCTGATAACGACGCATCAGCTCTGAATATAACTCCACGTCACCGTTTTTAATTTCCTGAATCAACAGGGAATCATCTGTCATTCTAATGCGACCCTCCTCGTTGCTGCCGCCGCATCTTCCCGTTCCTTGTATATTAAGTAATACCGAAACGGACGGCAAAAGTTGCGGTAGAAAACGAATTTCCCACAACTTTACAACAACTTCTCTAGTTTAAAATGGATTTGAAATGATAAAACTACGAATGTAACTAAACTGCAATATAATAAGCGATGAATTATCGTTAGTTGGTACGATTGAGAGAGCTTTATTTAATAAAATAAGTCTCAGAAAAATGTCCTTTTGTATCCTATCTAATTATAAGACGGAGTACAAACAAAAAAGGTTGCTGATTTCAGAAAAAAAATTTAAAAAGTCATTATTATTTTTGAAGCTCGATTGCAAGATGGAAAAAGAGGATGTTGTAAAGGCGATACATTCCCTTGATTTTGCTATATCTATGCTTCTTTATGTAGGTCTCCTTTTGACTATAAATCATTATCGGTTGGAGATAGATATTTTATGAAGTTATTTAGCAAGGATTAGTTGTCATCTGTATTTTGATCCCAATGCCAAAGACTCAAATATCCTTTAGCAGATACAGGATTTTGCAATCTTTTCATTTGATCCAATTCCCACGCGTAACGGCCTTCCGTATAATCCCCTACTTGTTCTTCAAAATCTGTAATCGATCGCATTCTTCCTGCCGATTCTAGGATTACCTGATCTTCCTGTGTAAAAGACTGCCAGCAATCGATTAACATTCCTGTGGCAATAATAGCCGCTGTCGGAAGATCACCTGGCGTCATATATCCATGCTTAATCAATATAATTTTTATAGCTGGATCTTCACAAGCTTTTTTATCTATGGCTTTGCCAGCATGAATCGCTATTTCTCCGCGATGTTTGGTTGCCCAACTACGAGTTTCAAATCTTTTTTCTCCGATAGCAATCAATGTTGCCCATGGTTGTCTGATCGTGACTGCTCTCATCTTTGCCTCCTGTTACGATAAATATTCATATATAATCTGATAACTGTAATTCATAGGAATTGTAAGATAGATTAGATCATTCTACATCAGACACTCCCTGACTATTATATTCAATCTTATCGTCTATATACAATCTTGTTCAAAGATCGTTTCTTATAGTGTATGTATTTGGGGTATAACAAAGTATTAACTATCAATCTCGGTATATTACAATTGCATTATTATTGAACTTTTACAAAAACAGCATCTCCTAAAATAATCTTTTCTGTTTCAGAATTTACATTATCAAGATTTGTAGCAATTCTTTCTTTTTTCACAAAAGAGTTATCAGTATTTACTTTTTGAAAATTACCTTCTGATGTAAGAATACTATCAGAATTTTGCACTGCTTGATATCGTTGTTCTTGATTTAGATAGCCTAAGTCTGTAAATTTTGTATCTTCTTTATTAGACAAATTAGTATTGGCGTGCTCTTGTGCATTAACCTTCATTTCTATTCCAGCGATACCTAAAGCAAGTACAGCTACTAAAGATGTAACTGATAACACTTTAAGAATTTTCATTTTAGTTCTCCTCTAATATTCTATTTTAAAATCTACTTTTTAAGTACCATATGCAATATACCGATTAAATATAAATTACCATAATAAATGAAATAAAATCCAATTATTATATTTAAATACACTAAATTCAAATAGTTTAGAATAATTTTTACTATTTTATAAAAAAAGACAAAAAGAAACCGCTAACATAAGTTAGCGGTTTGTTCCCACCTAAGAAGGGGGAGCTAGTATTGGATAGGAGTGGAGAGAAACCATACTGTACTTTCAGTATACTGTATACGCTTTCATTCTGTCAACACTCTTAGCTAATATTTTCATAATTTCCTAAAAATAATTTAAAAATCCATATTTGGAAGCCAGTTTACTGTGAGATGTAGACTGGTTTCCTTAATGTTTTACTTTAGATGTTTCGATTATTCGCTGAACAAATGGTTGCTCTTACTACCTATACAAACACACTGTATTGTTGATCTTGAAGCATAATCTTCGCTTTTTCCATATCGTGTTCTTGTCTAAATGATAACCGCATAACGCCTGGTACATCTTCTCGGCTCTCTACGATCTGAACATTGCTAATATTGATACCTTGATTACCAATTTCCGTCGTGATTTTGCCTATAATTCCTGGATGATCGGGAACTTCCAAATAGAGATCATATAACGAAGCAATCATGCCTTTGCGGCGTTCAGGCAATTGATCTCGAAAAGCGCCGGCTTTTTCAAATTGTTCTTCAATGCCACGAGAATCTTGTTGACGTAATAGCTCGATAAATTCAGCTACCCCACTATTCCAATCTTCTAGCAAAGACAAGATGATCTGCCGATTATTGAGCAAAATATCGCGCCAGACGATCGGATCACTTGAAGCGATACGTGTGATATCACGAAATCCACCTGCGGCTAACATACGATACAATGGATTTTCTTGATTGTACTGACGAATCTGATTAACCAGTGCTACAGCAATCACATGTGGTAAATGACTAATGGCTCCCACAATCTCATCGTGCATTACAGGTTCTACTTTTACAATCTGTGCTCTTGTTGTCTGCTCTATCAGATTCCCTAATCGGTCTACAACGTCCTGTGGTACGTTTTCAGGAGGAGTCAGTACATAATATGCATTTTCAAATAAAAGCGCTGAAGCCGCTCCTACTCCTGCTCGTTCTGAACCCGCCATAGGATGACCACCTATAAAATAAACAGAATCTAGATTCAATTGTGCAGCATGAGCAATAACAGATGCTTTGGTACTACCTACGTCTGTAATAATGCAACCCTGTTTTAGAGGCAAATGGCTTAATTTATCCAAATAAGTACCGATCAGACTCACAGGCACACATAAAAAAATAAAGTCGGCATCCAGTGCCGCCTCTTCGATCGAAAGTGTAGCATGGTCAACAACTTCCCGTTCTTGATACGTATGTATTAATTCCGGGAGGTGCGTGTAGCCCGTTACATATAGATCAGGCTTGCCTTTAAAACATAGTGCAAGCGAGCCACCAATCAGCCCTACACCGAAAATTGCAATTTTAGTTGTCATCACATATCCCACTCATTCTTTATCTGATATCAAGTATGATCAATATCAGGACCATGTCTGCTTATCGTTACAAAAGTTGGCATAGATCCTGATATTGTTATACTTGCACTTACGAAGTTACACTGTTGTTGATTGCTCTTGCATAGATTCTTCTAATGCACGAATAAAGATTTCATTTTCACGTGCTGTTCCGACAGTAACACGAATGTACGTTGGGTATTTCTGATGCCCTGCACGTACAATAACGCCGCGACGCAGCATCGATTGGAATATTTCCAGTGCTTGATGCTTCACATCTACCATAATGAAATTAGTCTGTGACGGGAAGTAATGAAGTCCTAGACGATCAAATTCTGCTGTTAAATATTGAATGCCTTCTTTGTTTTTATCATGACATTCTTGAACAAAATGTTGATCTGCTAATGCTTGACGTGCCGCAGCTTGACCAATTCGAGACGTATTGAACGGTTCACGTACTTGGTTGATCAACTTGATCACATCAGCATGACCTACACCATAACCAATACGAAGCGCAGCCAGACCATAAATTTTGGAGAATGTACGCAAAATGACGACATTTGTATATTTTTCTAGTAACTTAAGACTTTGCGGGTAAGCCGCATCTGTTACATATTCATAGTAAGCTTCATCCAGAACAACCATTACACTACTCGGAACCTGTTCCAAAAAGCCGATTAATTCTTCATGCGATACAATCGTACCTGTTGGATTATTGGGATTACACACCCAGATAATTTTAGTACGTCCATTGACTTGCGCCATCATACCTTCTAGATCGTGTACACCGTCTTTTAAAGGCACTTCATGGACAAGTGCGCCTTCGATATCGGCATTGCTTTTATATACCGAAAACGTCTGATCTGCCATAATAGTCTCATCACCCGGCTCTAAAAAAGCACGTGTAATCAAAGCAATAATTTCATCTGAACCACAACCAAAAATAATCTGATTCGGTTCAACACCCAAATGTGCACCTAGCTGTGCTGTTAATTCTACAGCTCCACCATCAGGATAAATATGTAGCTGAGTTAATTCTTTAGCAATCGCTTCTTGTACTGATGGAGCAGAACCGTAAGGATTTTCGTTAGATGCTAATTTGATCACTTCACTTAGACCGAGCTCACGTTTAACTTCTTCTAAAGGTTTACCTGGTTGGTATACAGGAATGTTAACAATACGAGATTTAGGCTTCATTCTTTTTAACTCCTTCATGTAAAAGTTGGAGCCACTATGATAGGGCTCCATCTTTATTAATATAGTAATTTTTTATTCTTTTAATTCTGCCACAAATTTGCGAATTTGCAATAATCCTTCGATTTTGCGTTCAGGATTGGTTAAAAGAGGAATTTGTGATTCGATCTGACGTACAATCGCACTACCTACTACAACGCCATCACAGAATTTAGAAAATTCTCTTACTTGTTCGCTACTCGAAATCCCAAATCCAACGGCTACAGGAAGATCGGTATTGCTTTTTACATCGCGGATAAATTGCTCTACATTATTATGAAACGAAGCTCGTTCTCCGGTTACTCCCAGTGAAGATACGCAATATACGAATCCTTGAGCGCCATCTAGAATCGCTGCGATTCGGTCATTGGATGTAGGAGCTACAAGAGGAATCAAGCTCACACCTGCTGCTTTGGCACGTTCTCTCATTTCACCAGACTCTTCAACAGGCAGATCAGGAATAATCATCCCGCTGATCCCATGAGCTTGCATCGTTTCAAAAAAAGTATCCAATCCAAATTGTAATATCGGATTATAATACGTAAACAAAATAAATGGCATTTCTACTCCGCGCTGACGTGCTCCATCTGCTACTTCTAGACAAGTATGAATCGTCACCTGATGAGTAAGCGCACGCTGAGAAGCACGCTGAATTACAGGCCCATCTGCTAGTGGATCGGAATAAGGTACACCTAACTCCAAAATATCGGCTCCAGCCGCTTCCATTTCTACAATAATATCAATAGTAGTCTGTGGATCAGGATCACCTACTGTAAGAAAAGGAATTAAAGCTGTTTTACCTTCTTCTTTTAGGCGTGCAAACGTAGCGTCCATACGATTCTGACTTTGATCGGTCATGCTCATTGTACGCCCTCCTCATACTGCATAATGGACTCTACATCTTTGTCGCCACGACCAGACAGGCAGATCACTAGAAGTTGATCACTGCTCATATCTTTAGCGATTTTGACCACATGTGCAATCGCATGCGAAGATTCTAAAGCAGGAATAATACCTTCGGTACGACAAAGTAATTTCAAAGCATCCAAAGCTTCTGCATCGGTTACAGGCACATACTGTACACGCTTAATGTCTTTTAGATAAGAGTGTTCAGGGCCTACTCCCGGATAATCAAGACCGGCTGAGATCGAATGTGCAGGTTGAACCTGTCCGTATTCATCTTGCAATAGATAACTCATCGATCCTTGAAAAACACCTTTCGTTCCCAGACTCATTGTTGCTGCATGCAGAGGTGTATCAATACCACGTCCAGCGGCTTCGACACCGATCAGGTTAACGTCTGTATCTTCTATAAACGGGTAAAACATACCGATTGCATTACTACCGCCTCCAATACAAGCAACAACTGTATCTGGTAAACGATTTTCGATGTCTAAAATTTGGCGGCGTGTCTCATCACCAATAATGCGTTGGAAATTACGTACCATCATTGGATACGGATGAGGCCCTACTGCTGAACCTAGAATATAAAATGTATCTTCTACATTACTTACCCAGTAGCGTAATGCTTCATTTCCAGCATCTTTAAGGGTCATTGTGCCCGAAGTAACAGGAACCACTTCTGCTCCTAGCAATTTCATCCGAAATACATTTAACTGCTGACGACGAATATCTTCTTCGCCCATAAACACTTTACATTCAAGTCCAAACAATGCCGCTACCGTAGCTGTAGCTACACCATGTTGACCTGCACCCGTTTCAGCAATCACTTTCTTTTTCCCTGTGCGCTTAGCGAGTAACCCTTGAGCAAGTGCATTATTGATTTTATGAGCCCCTGTATGATTCAAATCTTCACGTTTTAGATAGATTTTAGGGCCGCCCAATTCTTCGCTCAACCGTTGTGCATAATATAATGGTGTTTCCCGTCCAGAATATTCTTTGAGCAAATATTTGAGTTCTGTCTGAAATTCTTCATCTTCTGCATATTGATAATAAGATTGTTCCAATTCGATAAGTGCATTCATCAGAGTCTCAGGCACATATCTTCCTCCAAAATCGCCGAAACGTCCTTTTGCATCTGGTAATGTAGTCATTATGCCTTCACCCTTTCTACAAATGTTGTTATTTTCGTGATGTCTTTCATTCCGTCCGTTTCTACTCCACTTGATACATCGACGCCTTCAAGCGAATGATGATGGAGCAGAGATGATACATTGTCTGGTGTTAATCCTCCAGCAACAAGCAATGGAATATTATGTGTAACTGTCCACTGATGATAAGGTTCTATTTGGTCCCAGGCAAACGTTTTACCTGAACCTCCTCCATATAGAGGATCATACGTATCTAATAAAAAGGCATCGACAACGCCTTGATAAGGTAAAAGTTGTTGTTCTACAGATTGTTGTGCTGTATTTGTCAGTGAAATCACTTTGAATACCTGCTTCTGCAATTGCTCTTGAATCTGTCTGCACAGTTCAGGAGACTCTTGACCATGAAGCTGGATCACATCAAGTGGCGCTACCTCAACGATATCTTTTAATTCATCCAATGTCGGATTTACAAACACACCGACACTTTGAGGAACCGTATCGTTTTGCCATTGATGCAACGTTTTGATCAGTATAGCTGCTTGATCACGATTCACTTGACGCTTGCTTGTAGCAAAAACGAAACCGATGTAATCAATCGGTAATTGTATCATAGATTTTAGCACTTCAACGCTTTGAAGTCCACAAATTTTTACGTATTTTTTTTCGCTGTTACTTTGCTGAGTGGATGATTGTTGAGCTTTATTCATGTGTGCTTTTAGAATCATTGAAGTTGGCAGTTTTGGTAGGTTCCATAAGCGTTGTTACAGCGTTACGAATATCGTCTTTACGCATAAAGTACTCTCCAACCAGTACGCCTTTAGCTCCTGCACCTGATAAATAAATCATATCATCCACTCCAGAAATTCCACTCTCACTGATCAAAGGAACATTGGCTGGAACGAGATTAATCAGTTCAACCGTAGTCGCAAGTGATGTCTCAAATGTTTTGAGATTGCGATTATTTACACCAATTAATCCATGTTCAGCGGCTCCTTTAATTTGTAATACGGTCGCTAGTTCTTCGCGATCATGTACTTCAATCAATACATCCAGTCCAATAGATGATGCCAGATCAAAAAACGATTGTAATTGTTCTGGTGTCAAAATAGCTGCGATTAACAAAATAGCATCTGCACCGATTAAGCGTGCTTCATAAATCTGCACCTCATCAATAATAAAGTCTTTGCGCAGTAACGGAAGTTGTACTGCATGATGAATAGCGGTTAAGTATTCTTTATTTCCCTGGAAATAATCGACATCTGTTAATACAGAGATACAATCTGCACCTGCATCTTCATACGCTTTAGCAATTTCAACAGGATCAAAGTCCGGACGAATCAATCCTTTTGATGGCGAAGCTTTTTTCACTTCTGCAATCAATCCCATCGAATGATGAGGATGTTGGATTAATGCTTTTCGAAAACCTTTTGTTGCAGGTAAAGTTTTAATCTGCTCTTTGGCTTGTTCTACCGAAAATGACTTTTTCAATTGTTCAACTTCCTGTTGTTTGGTTACTACAATACGATCAAGATACATGGCTTAATCCCTCCGTTGTGTCTATTAATTGTTGTAACTTATGAGCAGCAGCTCCTGAATCAATAGCTTGAGCTGCTATAATGGCTCCTTGCGCAAGTGAATCGGCCTGACCTGAAAGGTAGATACAGGCTGCACTATTTGCGACTACGACATCACGATAAGCACTTTCTTCTCCGCGCAGTACACTGCGAATAATATCAGCATTTTCCATAGCGTCTCCGCCTAATGTATGTTCTATTGGATGTGTGGGTAGACCAAAATCTGCCGGGCTAATCTCATAGGTGTGTACTTGACCATCTTTTAGCTCTGCTACTCTTGTAGGGGCAGATATACTAATTTCATCAAGTCCATCCAGACTAGCTACAACCAGTGCACGCTTCAATCCTAGTAAATGAAGTGTATGGGCTACTGTCTCAATCTTACTAATATCGTACAACCCAATCAACTGACGGTCAGCTCCGGCTGGATTGGTTAAAGGCCCTAACATATTAAAGACCGTACGCACCCCTAACTCACGACGTGTAGCAGCGGCATACTTCATAGAGGGATGAAACACTTGCGCAAACATAAAGCAAATACCGATATCTTCCAAACATGCAGCCGCTTGATCAGGATTTAGCGTAATATTCACACCGAGAGCTTCTAATACATCTGCACTTCCTGCTTTCCCAGAAGCAGATCGATTACCATGCTTGGCAACACGTACACCAATAGAAGAAGCAATAATCGCAGATACCGTTGAAATATTAAATTTATGAATCCCCGAACCACCTGTTCCGCATGTATCTAACAATCCATCTGACAATACAGGAACACTACCTCCATTAGTACGCATCGCTTCTGCTAGACCGGTAATTTCTTCTACTGTTTCTCCTTTGATTCGAAGAGCTGTCAGTAAGCCTCCGATTTGAGAAGGAGTAGCAATACCGCTCATAATCACATTCATCACTTGACTCGATTGTTCGCGTGTTAAGTGCTTGCCTTCAATAATGGTAGCAATTGCTTGTTGCATTAGTTCATTTCCAACCATCTCTGTCTCTCCTTTACCTCTTTTATCTTTATCTATTTATTTACAAGGATGTTTAACGATCATATCCGTACATGTAATCTTGATTGATTTCAGACTCGTTCTCTTGTTCTTTTGGTAAAAACATCGCTTCAGCAACACGAATCGATTTGAGCATTCCTTTGGCTTTGTTCACTGTTTCTTCGTATTCTTTTTCTGGAACCGAATCCCAGACGATACCTGCTCCTGCTTGTACATAAGCTTTACCATTTTTGAAAATAATCGTTCGAATCGTAATACAAGCATCCATATTACCGGAGAATCCTAGATAACCGATTGCTCCTGCATAAGCACCGCGTGCTTCATTTTCGATTTCAGCAATAATTTCCATCGCTCTTAATTTCGGTGCACCAGATACGGTTCCAGCAGGCAGACAGGATAAGAAAGCATCGAAAAAATCTTTATCTTTGTGCAATGTACCTGATACGCCAGATACAATATGCATCACATGGGAATACCGTTCGATTTCCATAAATGTATCTGTTTTGACACTTCCGAATTCAGATACTCGTCCTAGATCGTTACGACCGAGATCGACTAACATTAGATGTTCTGCACGTTCTTTCTCGTCTTGAAGCAATTCTTCAGCTAATGCTTGGTCTTCGGCTTCTGTCTGACCACGAGGGCGCGTTCCAGCGATAGGACGTGTCTCTAAGCGATCTCCTGCTACTTTTACAAGTGCTTCTGGCGATGTACCTACAATGATTTCATCATCCATTTTCAAATAATACATATACGGCGATGGATTCATTGTGCGTAATACACGATATACTTCAAGCGGTGATACTTCTGTCTCAATATGAAACCGTTGAGATAAAACCACTTGGAAAATATCCCCAGCACGAATATATTCTTTTGCCCGATCTACACCGTCCAAATATTCTTCTTTGGTCATATTGGATTGAATTTCGCCCATCTCTACATCTTCCGATACCGGACTACGTCCCATCGTGCTAATAGAAGGTTGCGTTTTTAATAAATCTTCTGTCGCTTCTAGCTTGTGACTAGCTTTGATATAAGCTTCACGAATTTGTTGTTCTGTAGCGTTATCCGGTACATGCACATTACCAACTAACAAAATATGTTGTTTTACATGGTCAAATACTACAATCTGATCACAGAACATAAATTGAATATCATCCATCTGCATATCATCTATCCGATGAGCAGGTAATTTTTCATAATACTGTTGCAGATCATAACCGAAAAATCCTATCGCTCCGCCTGTAAATGGAGGCAATCCGTCTACTTTGGGGCTACGATAACGTTGCAATAATGTTTTGAGTTGTTCAATAGGCTTGCCTGCTAATTCGGCCTCCTGACCGTTGATTTCAAGTTTGATTCTGCCCTTTTTGCCAGAGATCAGAAGAAATGGATCACTGCCGATAAACGAATAACGTGCCCATTTACTACCGCCTTCTACACTTTCCAGTAGAAAGGCACGTTTATGATCAGCATAACGTTGAAAAATCCGAATCGGGGTCTCCATATCGCCTAGCAAACGTTTGACAATAGGAATCAAATTATATTCTTTCGATGTTGCAATCACTTGTTCAATATTGGGCTGAATCATAGTATTCGCTCCTCAGATTTGTATTTTGGGTACTAAAAAAGCCTTCACGCGTGTCGACGCATGAAGGCTGCAATAGACGTACAAAATGTACAAATGTCAGAATCGATTACTTGGGATTCCGGCAGAATCGAAGTATTCCCACTACAAATAGTACAAAGAAATAAGTAAACAGACATTATACATCTGCATACTGATATTCATCATCTGTCAGCTATCTAGTTAGCACCACTTTGATATGATTACCCATTTATGATAACAGTGATACACTCTTGTATCTCTCGTTATATCCATCATTCTGATAATCATCATTTTAGGTGATACTTACGATTGTGCTATACAGATACTTCTATTGTCTATTTCTAGCTGTACCACGTTATACTGCTTGAAACGTCTTCGCTATTGTCTTCCTGCTGGCACACGATCCGAATTGAATAACATACAGTGTCTTCACACTTATGGATCAATCCGCTCTGCCCGCCGACAAGGCTTACGTTTCATTCTCATCTATACTCTTCTCTACCTCTACTTGCATCTCAGCTCATTACACGGCTCTTACTATTTATCTTAACGACTACTATACAGCAAAAGAAACGTCTAACGCAACCCTTACATCATATCCCTATTCTGAAATGACTAAATCTGGACGTAATCGCTTGGCTTCGTTTAAATAAACATGTTTGATTTCTTGTTGTGATTTTGTCGTATTTACTTGAATCATCAGTCGGATACATTTAGGTAAGCTGTTCTGTACTGCTGCTTCCACCGCACACATTAAAGGAACCATATTCCAACCTTCCATTTCACGAATCGCTAATGCTGGAAAAATAGCATCCAGATCAGGTGTCATCGTAATCCAGATACAGCTGATATCTTCAGGTTCAAATTGATTACGGCCTACAATCTCCTTCAGCAATACTACGGTTTCATCCAATATTTCCTGTTTGTCATTATTGATTACTGTAGTAGCCCCACGAATTCCTCGATTGTACATCGTTTACACCTCTTCCTTTAATTGCTCGACTACACGGCGTACCAGATCATAATCAACATTGTGATTGATCTCTACAACACCAATCGATTTGGGAACGATAAATGTCATTGATCCTTCTTGAAACTTTTTATCATGCATCATCGCTTCCATAATCCGATCAGTATCCAGACGCTCAGGCAATACAGTAGGCAGTCCAAGTGCTGTTAACATCCGACGTGTCGTATCCACCAGACCGGGTTCTCCACCTAATTGTTCACCGATCAGCGCAGAACCGACCATACCGATAGAGATCGCTTCTCCATGAATAATCTCACCATATCCTGCTACCGCTTCAATAGCATGTCCTATAGTGTGTCCTAGATTAAGAATTGCTCGTAGATCATTTTCGCGTTCATCACGTGAAACGACGATTGCTTTGATCGAACATCCTTTTTCTAGTCCATAACCCATCGCTGTCATGTCTACAGATTTCAACTCTTCAGCATGTTCCAGACACCAATAAGCAAATTCTTTATCCCAGATTAAACCATGCTTCACCATCTCTGCAAGTCCAGCATTAATTTCACGTTTGGGTAATGTTTGAAGTGTTGTCAGATCATATAATACGAACTCTGGTTGATGGAAAACACCGATCATATTTTTAGCCAGACGATGATTAATCGCTACTTTTCCGCCTACACTGCTATCATGAGCAAGTACGCTAGTCGGCATCTGAATAAACCGGATACCGCGCATATAGGAGCCAGCAACAAACCCAGCCAGATCACCTACTACACCGCCACCCAAAGCGATGACAGTTGATTTGCGATCCAGACCACCTTGAATCGCTTTGGTCATGACTTCTTCAAATACAGACATCGATTTGGACTGTTCCCCTGCACCTACAATCGCGGTCACGACTGTAAATCCAGAAGCAGTCAATGACTGCTCCACAATATTCAGATAAGGATCAGCCACATGTTCATCGGTAACGATCAATACCGGACTTTGCTTAGAAATGCGATGATTGTCTAAATAAGTTCCTGCCTGTTGCAACAAATCTTCTCCAATATAGATTGGATAGGAACGTTCGCCAAGTTGGACATCAACGGTTCTCACCGCAGACATTAGTATTGCTCCACTTGAGCAAGGTAATTTTTAAGATTGTTACGAATCTCATCCATCGAGTCGCCGCCAAATTTCTCAAGGAAAGCCTTGGCTACTTCCCAGGCAACAACACTTTCAAGCACAACACTAGCGGCAGGTACAGCACAAGCATCAGAACGTTCCACTTGAGCAGTAAATGCTTCTTTCGTATCGATATCTACACTTTGTAGCGGTTTGTACAATGTTGGAATAGGCTTCATTACTCCGCGGACAACGATAGGCATACCATTTGTCATTCCACCTTCAAATCCACCCAGACGGTTGCTAGCACGATGATATCCACGCTCTTCGTTATATAAAATCTCATCATGTACTTGTGAACCACGAAGTTCTCCTGCTTCAAAACCAATACCGATCTCTACACCTTTAAAAGCATTGATCGACATAACGGCTTGAGCGATACGTGCATCAAGCTTACGGTCATATTGAACAAAACTTCCCAGACCGACAGGAACGCCTTCAATAATACATTCAACTACTCCACCGATCGAGTCACCTTCTTTTTTGATTTGTTCGATATAAGCTTCCATTTTTTGCTCGGTTTCTTTATCAACCACACGTACAGAAGATTCTTCCGTTTGCGCAATTAACTGATCCAGTGGAAGATTATGCGGTGGTGCTACAATTTCACCGATACGAATGACTTGTCCGGCAACTTTGATACCAAATGCTTCAAGAAATTGACGTGCTACAGCTCCACAAGCGACACGAATCGCTGTCTCACGTGCACTAGAACGCTCTAACACGTTACGCAAATCTTTGTGATTATATTTAAGACCGCCATTCAGATCAGCATGACCTGGACGTGGACGATGTACACGACGTTTTTCTTCGTCTGTACCTTCCATCGGCTCAATATTCATAATTTTAGTCCAGTGCTTCCAGTCATTATTAGCTACAACCAAGGCTACAGGTGCTCCTGTTGTATATCCATGACGTACACCGCCTACGATATCAGCTGTATCTTTTTCAATTTGCATACGGCGACCTCGTCCATACCCTTTCTGACGACGTGCCAATTGGAAATTCAATGCTTCAAAATCCAGCTCTAGCTGGCTTGGTAATCCTTCGATAATCGCAGTCAATTGGGGACCATGTGTCTCCCCTGCTGTTAAATAACGTAAACTCATTGTTGCGTTCCCCCTTTAAACTGTTAAACTGTGCATTGCTAAAATCCGTAATTATCTTTGCTTATTATAGTACAGCATCTATTGGTTTGACAAGAAAGGGTAAAACATTGATGTAATCTATTCTTACCAGCTATTTATCATAAAAAACACGCCACCTTTTCGTCATAGACGATACCAGCAGCGTGTTTTTATTTAAATGGATTGCATAGATTCTCTTTAGATTAGATCTAGAACATGAGTCTATACATGAATAAGTATCGCGTATTTCTAGCCTCAGTCATGTGCACTTTTTATTACAGATCAAGCGAAATCAGCCTTTTTTGTAATAAAAGAATGTTTCCGATGTCTCGAACCCATATTGTGCCGGAGAAAAAATCTGCTCCGTACTGCCTACAAATAATACTCCACCAGGACGCAGACTGTTTGCGAATTTATGATACAGCATGTTTTTGGCTTCTTCTGTAAAATAAATCATCACGTTGCGACATACGATTAGATCGTATCCTGTTTCAAACGTATCGGTCAGTAGGTTACCTTTACGGAAATTTACCGCTTTTTTCAGCGAGTCACTAATATGGAACATGTGACCATCTGCTGTAAAATGGCGTTTGGCAACATCAGCAGGAACATCTTTCAATGAACGTTCCAAATACATTCCTTTTTTAGCTTTTTCCAATGCACCGTCATCAATATCCGTAGCATGTAAAGTAGTACTGGATAAAAGATTTTTGTCAGACAGGATCATCGACAATGTATATGGCTCTTCACCTGTAGAACAAGCTGCGCTCCATACTTTTAAGTTTTTACCGTTGTTTTTTTGCAATTGCGGTAAAATCGAATCACGCAATACTTCCCAACGGTTCGGGTTACGCCAAAATTCAGACACGTTGATCGTCATACGATCCAAAAATTCATAAAATAACGTTTTGTCTTTCAACATTGCATCGAAAAACGCGCTAAATGTAGAAAATCCATTTTTGGTACGTAATGTTGTCAGACGACGCTTCATTTGAGCTTCTTTGTATTGAGACAAATCGATTCCAGTATTATCTTTTACTTTTTTTATAAAACCTACATAGTCCGGGTCTGAATGAATAGTATCATTAATAAGCATGGGATCACTTCCTTGATCATCATTATAAGTGCAGTCCATGCGAGGGTATGTTTAGATCCATGCTGAAATATTTTTGTCGTAAACGCTTAATTCGTTCTCGTCAAAAAAATTAGCAATCTCCCGTTCAGCACTTTCAACTGAATCGGAACCGTGAATCAGATTGAGTGGAGTATGATTAGCAAAGTCACCACGAATCGTTCCAGGTTGTGCTTCAGTTACTTTTGTTTTGCCGATAACCATGCGAGAGATTGTGATAATATCATCACCTTCCCAGACCATAGCGAACACCGGACCTGAAGTAATAAAGCTGATCAAACCATCATAGAATGCTTTGCCTTCGTGCTCTGCATAATGACGCTTTGCCTGTTCCTCTGTTGCGGTTACGAACTTGCCACCTACCAGCTTAAAGCCTTTGTCCTCCAAACGACTGACAATGCGTCCTATTAACCCCCGCTGCACACCATCAGGTTTAATCATCAAAAATGTGCGTTCCATTGGTTCACTCTCCCATTATCTACAATGTGATCTGCTACTGGGCATAGTTGGTAATGATGCCCACCTGTGTATTCTAACAGAAACCACTGTTTACAGAAAGGAAGCGTTTCATAGCAATTTTCGACATTTTCTGATTGTACTCAAACCTGAACGGTATACATTACTGGACATATCGAATATTTGGACAAAATAGTGATTTGAACCGCTATTCAATATGCTTTGTAATGTATATATCGACCGTATGATCCCACTCTATTAGCAATTAGTAAATATTTTACGTATAGCCAAGCATTTTATTTTGCACAATCTTCTATATTCTGCAATAAAACATAAAATTGTCGAACATTGTTGTAGATTAATGTGAACGATTAGCTACAAATTTAGCAATCTCTTGCAAGTGCTTTTGCGTTCTACCTGCTGGCAACTGACTAAGCGCATGCATCGCTTTTTGAATATAACGATCCGCTAATAATTCAGCTTCTTGTATTCCCTGACTTTCACGTACCATACGTACTGCTGTAGTGACATCTGTCTCGCCATTAGCATTATGGATTCTTGTAATCTCTGCCAGTAACGGCTCTCTACGTGAATCATCTTGAAGTGCATACAAAACAGGAATCGTAATATTCCCTTGACGCAGATCGCTACCAGGTGGCTTACCTAGTTGTTTCTCGGTTCCGCAGAGATCCAGCACATCATCACGAATCTGAAAAGCCATACCGACGTTATAACCGTATCGGTATAATTCACGCGTGATTTCTTTGGGCGCATTAGCAGCAATTCCACCCAATTGGCAACTGATTGCGATCAATAGCGCTGTTTTGCGACGAATCCGTAGTAAATAGCGACGAATACTTTGTCCGGTATTGAAAAAGTCTCTAATCTGTTCCATCTCACCAATAGACATCTGTACCATCGCTTTCGATAATACCTGATGAATTTGCGGATTTTCCAGACGTGCTACGATCATCAATGCTTTGGCATAAATATAATCGCCTGTGTACATGGCAATCCGGTTATCCCATTTGGATTTGACGGTCGGTTGACCGCGACGTGTGTCTGCATCATCAATTACATCATCATGTACAAGTGAAGCCATATGAATCAATTCCAAAGCAACGGCTACATTGCTTAGACGATCCAGATCGTACGTACCATACTTGCCTCCAAGCAACACAAAAGCGGGACGAAGCCGTTTGCCTCCCGCTTTGAGCAAATGAAGTGATGTTTCATTTAATAAAGGATGTTCACTGTCTATACTATGACTAAGCTGTCGTTCTATCACATTCATGTCTTTTTTTAGTGTCCCGAAAATATCCAGTAGTTTCATTCGTTCACCCGTGTTAGTGTATTGTCAGTCCATAATTCCATGTGTACTTCATGATCTAGCAATCCAAGCTCATATGCATATTGAAAATACAATGCTAAACCTTTTTGCTCTGCTTCTCCAAAATCATACCATAATTGCTGAAAATAGTGTTTCCAATACGCATGATCGCCACCCATTTTTTGCTGAGCCTCTTGAATCACTGGATTCAGATCGGCGATAGAACGCTGTTTACTTTTTACCAATTGCTGTGCTGTTTCGGTTACAAATTCAGGATATGTAGCTGCAAATTGTTTGTTAACAGCCCATACAGCAAATGTCATACTTAGCCCTGTCCATGACTTCCATTCTTGTCCTAGATCAGTCACGATATAACCTGTATCTTTTTGCGCGGCGGCAATCGCATGATCACCGATCAATAAAGCTGCATCCGCTTGTTCCATCATTTCATCCAAGCTCGGGTCCATCGAAATGTATTCTGGCGTAAGGTGATAACGCTTATTCAGAATAATTTTGAGAAGATTGATAGAAGTAGCTGACGTATTAGTCAGCGCGATCGTTCCATTTCCCAGTTCTGCAATTGGCTTTCTGGAAAACAGAAGAATCGATCCGACTGCATTTTTAGCACTCACAGATAGATCAGGCAATAACCAGAAATCAGACGAGCGCGTACCATAAGCAAATGAAGACACCGGTGTAAGATACAATGTTTCTTCTAACAAACCTCGATTCAAGTTAGCAGGAAGATCGCTATGAATCTCTGCGGGCAAGGATAGAGCCGACGGATCAAAATGATGATACACCGGCCAATCGTTTGTATATTCTATTTTACCAATTTTGAAAGGTTGTTCAAAACTTTTCACGACCATTCCCCCATCGTTCAAATAATTGATGTTCGATGTCCAGAATATCGAGCACCTTGCCAACCATGAAGTCGACCGTATCATCCAATGTTTTGGGACGATAATAAAAAGCAGGCATAGCCGGAACAATACTCACGCCCATACGTGCTAGTTTTAACATATTTTCTAAATGTATCGCTTGAAGTGGAGTCTCTCTTGGTACTATAACCAATTTACGCTCCTCTTTAAGCACAACATCTGCTGCTCGTGTCATTAAGTTCGCTGACATTCCACCTGCAATATTAGCAAGAGTCCCCATCGAACAAGGAACAATGATCATCGCTTTAACCCGAAAAGAACCGCTAGCAATCGTTGCTCCGATATCAGAAAAGGAGTGATATACCAATTGTTCTGACCATTCACCGAAATATTGCTCTAACATTTCTTCTCTGCTAGACGCTTCCCAATCCATCTCTTCTTTAAGTACGCGCCAACCCGCATTCGAGATCACTAAATGAACAGTATAACCGAGGGATAACAACACCTCGGTTAATCGAATACCGTATATAGAACCACTAGCTCCTGTAATTCCTACAATATAGCGTTGTTTCGCTGTATGTTCTGTAGAATTTACCACCACTGTTTCACCACCAGATCGATCAATGTGAATACAAATACGATCAGACTAAGTGTACTATTTAAGGTGAAAAAGGATGTTTGTAGACGGCTTAAATCTTTTGGTGTCAAAATATAATGCTGATAGAACAAAATAGCCAGTGCGATCACAGCACCAATAAAATACCACCAGCCCAGTCCAGCCATAACGCCAATCGCAATCAGACCGATTGCTGTAATCACATGAAACCCTTGCGCAATTTTAAGTGCTTTAGCAATTCCGAAGCGACTTGGAATAGAATATAATCCTTCTTCGCGGTCAAATTCTTCATCCGCACAAGCATAAATCACATCAAAACCTGCTGTCCAAAACGTAATCGCAATATAAAATACAATCGCTGTCCAGCTAAATTGACCGGTTACTGCTATCCAACCACCAAGTGGCGCTAGACCTAGTGTCATCCCAAGCACGACATGACACAGCCAAGTAAAACGTTTGGTATAGGAATAGATCACAAGCATAAAGATAGCAATCGGTAATAATTTTAATGCTAACGGATCTAATTGTGTTACTGCCCAGAAAAAGATAACTAACGAAATTAGTGTAAATAGTACAACTTCGCTTGAACGCAAAAGACCGGCTGGAATCGCACGCATCATTGTACGTGGATTTTTACCATCAAACACCTGATCAATTAGACGGTTAAGACTCATTGCAGCTGTGCGCGCACCAATCATCGCTAGCAAAATCCAACCAATCTGTGCCCATGAAGGCAAGTGACCATTGATTACATATGATCCTAAAATGGTTCCCATAAAAGCAAAAGGCAACGCAAACAGCGTATGCTCTATTTTAATCATTTCTAAAAATACTTTAAATTTCTTAAACATTCTACTTCTCCTTGATCCCAATATGAAGTGCCGCAATACCGCCTGTTAAGGGGTACGCCTGAACATTATCTAGCCCAACATCTCGGAATATTTGCGCCAGTTCTGCACGTCCCGGGAACAGCTTGAGTGAATCAGGCAGCCATTTGTATTGCTCGTAATGTTTGGCTACAAGTTTGCCCATAAGTGGCAATAAGTTTTGGAAATAAAAATAATACAGCCCTTTAAACGGTTGCCATGTTGGTTTGGATAGTTCTAAACAAACAACCATACCGCCAGGCTTTACCACACGCTGCATTTCTTTTAACACTTGTACCAGATCTGGCACATTACGTAGTCCGAATCCTATCGTTACATAATCAAAAGAATTATCTTCGTATGGAAGATCCATTGCATTCCCTTGAGTAAGTGTAATATTGTCTCTCCAGCCATCACGATTGATTTTGTTCTGACCGACTTGTAACATATTTGGACTGAAATCCAGTCCCTTGATTTGACCGGTACCGCTAGCTTCAGCAATACTGAGTGTCCAATCACATGTTCCACAACATACATCCAGTGCTGAACTGCCTGGTTGTACATTCATTTTTTTCATTGTAAATTTGCGCCATGCTTTGTGACGACGGAAACTAAGCAAATCGTTCATCATATCGTATTTTGGAGCAATCGACTCAAAAACGGATTGTACGAATTGCTCTTTCGGTTTGACAGCTTCTGGTTTGGTCACGATACAATCACCTCATTTTAAAATAGGTACTCTGGCAATATTCTGCTTTCGCACTAACATTATTGCTCTTGATTCAACACTAATGCTTGATACAAGTCCGTTAACTGTAATACTTCAGTCTGCAACTCCGCATGACCTGCTTGTTCTAGACGTTGTGAGATATTCGATAATACACTGCTTAGCTCTGAACGAAGATGTGCAGTGATCTGATAAGTCTGATCCCATTCATTCCATTGTTGTACTGTTACGTGATCACTCACTAGATGCTCTTTAGTCTGTGCTTGTACATGCTCAAGTACCTGATACAAAGCAAAGCTGCCAAATGGACCTTGTTCTCCATGTAGACGTGTTAATTCGTTAGCCAGAATCTCAGCGCGGCTAAAATCAGTTAACAACGCTTGCCACAATGACGATACTTCTGTAGAAATATACGGTGTAAACAAAATAAACAGCTCCATTTTAAGCTGTGTAAGCGACTGTACATATTGATCAGCAGTAAAGTGTTTACTTTGAACATCATGATATAAATTCATTTTAAGACGGTTCGTTTCGCAGATTGCCGCGCTAAGCAAAGAGATCATCTCAATCTCGCCAGCTTTGGCTAATAACTCGTAAAAGCGGCTACTGAAAAAGTCTCCTGCTAATACATTCAACTGTCGAGAACGCATCGCTTCTTCTTCCTGATGGACAGCCAGTGTATCGATCATATCATGAGTATCCATTGCCATCTGCACAATACCTGCTACAAGTGGGAATAATTCTCCACGATGTGAGACACTTTCATCATGATCTGTCATATTCAAAAAGGCATGAAGTAAATGTACACGAGTGTCTGGAAACTCGGGAACTCCTGTATGCTTTTGAATCATATCGTATTCTGTGTATTTTCGGGATGTTTCCAACAAACGGTATGGTTTCATCTCAGCCTCCGACGCCTTTATAGTGCAAGTCTTTATTTTCACAAACATAGTATAGCCTAAAACATAACTTTTAAGCCATTTCAGTTCATTATACCATATGTTTTTTTGACAAGACAGGGCTAGTGAAGATTTGTAAGTCAATGAATGGCATAGAAAAATACTGGTTTCCTCAACCTTAATCAACTATTAAACATGAGGAAGCCAGTATTTAGGTAGATTGTTTATTTACGATCAGCCATAACATATATCAATCTTCTGTATTCATAGAGCCATGCTTGGTCATCACTTCTGCTTTGCCACGTACTTTAATCGCTGATGTATTCTCTGTAAATTGAACGACCATGATTTCGCCTTTATCCAACTTCTCTGTATGATGAAAACGAGTATCCCGTCCGCGGGTTAGACCGATTACCTGTACTCCGTTGTCTTTCGCCTTGATCACAATATAGTCACTATTTGTATAATGGTTGTCCGGTGATTCCATAAATGTTATCCCCTTTTCGTATTTAACGTAGATCAGATATGGAAAAGACCGTGAACATGATCGTCACGGTCTTTCCTGCACATGGAATATGTAATAACTTATTTAATTCCATCTTTCAATGCTTTACCAGGTTTAAAAGCCGGGATTTTGCTAGCTGCGATATCGATCTCTTCACCTGTTTGTGGGTTACGTCCTTTACGTGCAGAACGCTCACGAACTTCGAAGTTACCAAATCCAACCAATTGTACTTTATCACCACTTTGTAGTGCACCAGCGATAGCTTCAAAAACAGCATCAACTGCTTTAGTTACGTCTTTTTTCGGCAAATCAGTCGTTTCTGATACTTGCGCGATCAATTCGGATTTGTTCATATATTTCACCTCCCAAAGTATTTATATCGATTGCTCCACTTGCTGCTTGGTTTTTCGTTTGCACGAAATATAAGTAAACACCGCGGAATTTTCGAAAATATCACCTGCTGCCTATAGAGCGCAGAAGGCGGAACAAACCTATAGTAATATACTCACCCTTTAATTTCAAGCATTTTGCGCTTTTTTGTCTACCAATCACTCAGATCTTCGTTTTGTTGCTCCATTTGTTTGCGAATCGCGGCTTTTAGTCGATCTTCGGGCACTTCCACCGTCAAATCACCAAGTACTCTAGCTTGACAAGATAATCGTACACCTTGTCCTATCGAACTTCCTAATTTACGTGATTCGGGTGGCTCTGCGGCTGAAATACACAAATGACCTTCATCATCATAAGGATGAGGGGTATTCACTTTGCACATCAAACAAGCAGCTTTGCCGTCACAACGCACTGCAATATGAACTCCTGCTTTGCGTGCAGCTGTCAGCACTGTTGTTCCTATATTGACCTGAATAGATTTACCGGATGGCAAAAAGGTGACTTGAGCTTTGTCTGTTCTGGACATTGTTTTCTCCTTTTACCGTTCTATTCCAGCTAATCGAAGGATACGTTGTCTAAATTGAGGATGAAATCCATTATGTTGTATCATCTGCTCGATAAGTAATGCATGATCCTGAGAGTTCTCACGTATTCGTTCACTAATCGGCTCATAGCGATCTGGTCGATCACGTAATAGATTAAAAATCAATTCATGTGCTAATGGCATCAAATGAACATTTCCAGCCTCTAGCGTATATACAGGAGCAGCAGGATAAAGAACAGGCTCTACATGTACACGATAATACGATTCTCTCGCCCGTACTTCAAATCCCCCGACTAATTCGACAGTGTACGCATCTAACTGGTAATGACTAAGTGTCGAGCGATATGTCCTTGTCTCGTCAAGTACTGGATAATCTAACACAGGCAATTTACTAGCTAACTGTCCATGAATATGTTCTATTCGAATCTCATCTGTATAAAGATCTATATCGCGTGGAGCTTTATCTAACTTCACACCATGTAGTAAAAGACCACAGCTTCCACCAAGCAACCAAGGAGATTGCTCCTCCAACGGTTGAAGCAGACGAACAAGCTGCTCCAGAGATGGTATCAGCTCTTTTTTCTGCTGTACCTGCTGCTGCGTTTCCACCATGATTTCCTACTCCTTCCTGTGCAAAAAGAACGAAAGGATTATTGATACCCCATCGTTCCTGCCTATTTCTTTATTAGGAATGCCATTGTTGCCATGTTTCTAGCTTCATGACTTCCATTTCATTTTTGGGATTACGTCCCATAAGTGTCTCGACGGCTGTACGAGGATCACTTTGCTCAAATAACACATGATACAACTGCTCTGCGATCGGCATTTGTACATTGTATTTTAGCGAAATATCGCGTGCTGCTTCTGTAGTGCGTACACCTTCAACTACCATATTCATCGAAGCCATCACTTCATCCAGTGACTTGCCTTGACCTAACATATAGCCAGCTCTCCAGTTACGACTGTGTTGACTGCTTGCAGTTACCATTAAGTCGCCAATACCTGCAAGTCCAGAAAAGGTCAACGGATTAGCACCCATTTCACTACCAACACGTACCATTTCAGCAAGTCCGCGGGTAAGTAAAGCCGCTTTGGCATTATCACCAAATCCAAGACCATCTACCATACCGGCTCCCAATGCAATAATATTTTTAAGTGCACCGGCAAGCTCTACTCCGACCAGATCCAGATTCGTATACACACGGAAATATTCTTCATTCATAAATAAAGATTGTGCCGCTGCTGCCGCTTTGGCATTGTGAGAAGCAACCACCACTGTAGTCGGCAGACGCTTAACCACTTCTTCCGCATGGCTAGGACCAGACAAGACCACTACATCTGACTCTAGACAGTCCAGTTCTTCGCTGATGACAGTAGACATACGTTTGAGTGTCTTCGTTTCGAATCCTTTGGTAGCATGAATACAGAGCATATCAGGATGATAATATGGTTTAAGATCGCTACATACTTGACGCATCGCTTTGGAAGGTGCCACAATCACAACTGCTTTTGTTCCATCCATAGCAGCAGCAAGATCAGAAGTTGCTGTAATTTGAGTGGACAGAACTGCATCTGGCAAATACTTTGTATTGGTGTGCTGTTGATTAATCTCGGCAACTTGCTCTTCACTGCGTGCCCATATTGTCACTTGTAGACCATTGTCTGCAAGAACAGAAGCAAGCGCAGTTCCCCAACTACCAGCTACTAGAACGGTCACTTTTTCAGACAACTTTGTTTCCTCCCTTGTCCGCTTTGGATCCGATTTTATTTTCAGTGCCTTTGAATATTTTGACAATATTCGTCTGATGTCGCCATACTGCAAGCAACCAGATGATAATACTCACTGTAATGATCGGTACAGAGTAACCCTGAATCAGTAAAACAATAGGTGTTAACGTTACAAAAATTAACGATCCTAAAGATACATAACGAGTAATAACAATGGATGCAATCGCAAATACACCTGCAATTAATGTGGGCACAATACATAATGTTGCCAACACGCCAATTGTAGTCGCAATCCCTTTACCTCCGCGAAAACGGAAGTAAATCGGCCAGTTATGCCCTAAAATAGCAGCTATTCCGCACAAAGCAGGAACCCAGTACATGGTATGTCCTGATAACCCGATACTGAACCAAACGCCAAGCCATATAGCTGCCACACCTTTGAGCGCATCTAACAAAAGTACAAATATAGCAGGTCCTTTGCCTAGTACGCGCAATGTATTGGTTGCTCCGGCGTTGCCGCTTCCGTGATCACGGATATCGATTCCTTTCAGCCATTTAGCAATAAGTACACTAAAGCTGATCGAACCAATCAGATAACTAATAATAATAGCCACGACTGATAAAATCACATGCTTCTCTCCTTAATTATCTGATGCTGATTTTCGACGTGTAAATATTCGAATCGGCGTACCGATAAAGTCAAATGCCGCTCGAATTTTATTTTCCAAATAACGCTCGTACGAAAAGTGCATCATTTCAGGTTCATTTACAAATACGATAACGGTTGGTGGCTTAACTGCAACTTGAGTTACATAGTTAATACGCATCCGTTTCCCTTTATCTGTAGGTGGAGGATTAATAGCAATTGCATCAGATACTACATCATTTAATAAATGAGTAGGAATACGCAATGCATGTTGTTCAGCAACTTGTTGTACAACCGGTAACAATTTGTGAACACGTTGTTTGGTCAATGCAGACAAAAATACAACAGGAGCATAACTCATAAATAAGAAATGATCGCGGATATTCGATTCGAATTGACGCATCGTTTTGTCATCTTTTTCAACAACATCCCATTTATTGACTACAAATATAGCTGCTTTACCTGCATCGTGTGCATATCCAGCTACGTGTTTGTCCTGGTCGATAATACCTTCTTCACCATTGATTACAGTTAATACAACATCTGCACGCTCAATCGCTTTCATTGCACGCATTACACTGTATTTTTCTGTATTTTCATAGACTTTACCACGCTTACGCATACCTGCTGTATCAATCAATACATAACGTTGTCCATCACGTTCAAAAGGTGTATCAATCGCATCACGAGTCGTACCTGCTACATTACTTACAATAACACGTTCTTCTCCCAAAATTGCATTCACCAATGAAGATTTACCTACGTTTGGACGACCGATTAGAGCTACACGAATAACATCGTCGCCGTATTCATCTTCAACCGTTTCAGGTAATTCTTTGACAACCGCATCTAGCAAATCACCCATACCACTACCATGACTTCCTGAGATTCCAATCGGATCGCCAAATCCTAAATTATAAAATTCATAAATATCATTCATACGACCCATGTTATCTACTTTGTTAATCGCAACAACAATCGGCTTGCCTGAACGATATAGTATTCCAGCTACTTCTTCATCAGATTGAGTCAATCCGCTTTTGACATCACACATAAATACGATAACATCCGCTTCTTCGATTGCAAGTTCAGCTTGCATACGAATCGACTTCAGCATCATATCTTCCCCATCTAATTCGATACCTCCGGTATCAATAACACTGAATGCTTTACCATTCCATTCAGATGTTCCATAGATACGGTCACGCGTAATACCAGGTTTATCTTCGACAATTGCTAGCCGATCACCGATCATGCGGTTAAATACTGTGGATTTTCCCACATTCGGGCGGCCCACGATTGCAACTACAGGTCTTGCCATACGATCCATTCCTCCTGTTCATTCTTTCCGCTTTTCATCATAGCAAAAAACATTGCACTTGGCTAACATTATGATGAACTTTACAACGGATTCATTTATTCCTTTAAAAGCAATAATCGACGAATCCATTGCGGATTCGCCGATTGATTGAGTGACTTTTACTAGAAAGGCGGTCGCTTTACTATCAATGGACCGTCCATAAAAAGCCCGTACTATGATTTAGATTATTTTGCGAGAAGATCACTCGCTCTAATTTTGAATTTAAAGTAAAGCGTCTGTAAAACGTTACAAACATTCAGGTTTGCGCTGCTTGACATTCTTTTTGTTCAAAACTTTGCAAACATCATTAAAACGTTGATATTTGCTTGAGCGGATAGATCACTCGCTTATGATTAAAGAGTAAACGTCATTAGAACATTGACGTTTACCGAGCGAGAAAATCACTCGCTCGTAATCACTTGAATTTGCTTAGTTTGTCACCGAAACGTTCGCCAAGAGTGATGCTCAATCCTTGGTTGCTTAAAGATACGTTAGGGTTGTTTAATTCTTCTTGTTTAGGAGCTCTGTCGCCACGGTTGCTGCTGCGTTCTGGTTTAGCAGATTGCGCAGGAGCTTCTTCTGTTTCTTTAATACTCAAGCTAACACGTTTTTCTTCAGTGTTCACATCAAGTACTTTAACAGAAACCGTTTGTCCTTCTTCAAGAACTTCTTGTGGAGTACCAATGTGTTTGTGAGAGATTTGGGAAATATGAACCAAACCTTCTACTCCTGGAGCGATCTCAACGAAAGCACCGAAGTTCACAAGACGTTTTACTTCACCAGTAACGATATCACCGATGTTGAATTTGTCAGAAGCTGAATCCCAAGGTCCTGGTTGAGCAGCTTTGATACTCAAGCTGATTTTACCTTTTTCAGGGTCAACACGAAGTACTTTTACTTTAACTTCGTCGCCTTCAGACAATACATCAGATGGTTTGTCTACGTGATTCCAAGCGATCTCGGATACGTGAACCAAACCGTCTACGCCGCCAACGTCTACAAAAGCACCGAATTGAGTCAAACGTTGTACTGTACCTGTCAATTCTTGTCCTTCTTTAAGACTTTCCATCACTGTGTGTTTGTTAGCTTCGTATTCAGCTTCCAATACATCTTTTTGTGAAAGAATGACTTTGTTGTTTTCGCGATCCAATTCTTTTACTTTAACGCGCAAAGTGCGTCCTTTGTAATCGCTGAAATCTTCTACGAAATGACGTTCTACCATAGAAGCCGGGATAAAACCGCGTACGCCAACATCAGCAACTACGCCACCTTTAACCACGTCTGATACAGTCACTTCAAATACTTCGCCTGATTCGAAATTCTTTTCAAGAACTTCCCAAGCATTTTCGCTGTCAATCGCACGTTTGGAAAGAACCAATTTCTCTTTCTCATCGTCGATACTTACAACTTTACATTCTACTTCTTGTCCTACTTCAACAGCTGCAGCAGCATTGTCTACTTGTAGTGAAGAAAGTTCACGGATCGGAATGATACCGTCATATTTATATCCGATGCTTACATAAGCTTGGTTATCTTCAATTTTGACGATCGTTCCTGTGACAGTGTCACCTTTGTTCAGTGAGACGAACTGATCAAGCGCCTCCTGGTTTGTAACTTCGGTAGTTTCTTGGTTATTATTTTCTTCCGACATGTCAATACCCTCCTCAATTCAAACCCCATTTATTTAAACCCGCAAAATGCAGAGTTCAAAACATCATTAAACATTATTGATTTTCTTGAATTAATTGGCGTATAGCTAGCATGATTTTGTCTGTCGCTTCATCTACAGTACCTATTGCCCCTTTACCTCGATAATCATCAAGATTAATAGGTGGTCCGTAGACTACTTTTGTTTTGCCGAATAGCTTGTAATGACCTACAATCGCTACAGGCACGACAGCCGCATCTGTTCGTAGTGCAAAGCTTGCAGCACCATTTTTGGCAGCAGCATCCCCTGCATTACGACTACCTTCAGGAAAAATCCCCAACACACCGCCTTCACGTAAAATCAGAAGAGATGTTTTGATCGATTCTTTACTTACACCGCCACGTTTGACAGGATAAGCACCAAGTTGTCTAATCAAAGGCCCCAAAACAGGAACTTTGAATAACTCTTCCTTAGCCATAAAGCGAACTTTACGATTCAGCATAATGCCTACAGTAGGTGGATCCAAATTACTAATATGATTAGAACAAAGTAATACTCCACCTTGCTCGGGAACATGCTCTTTGCCTACAGCTTTTAGCCTAAATAAAAACATATACAAAATGCGTAGAATCGTACTACAAATGGTGTATACCATGAATCAGACTCTCCCTGACTGCACACTCTGTGCCATTGCAATAATACTCTCAACAACTTCTTCGATAGACATCGAAGTCGTATCCAGCACTGTTGCGTCTTCTGCACAAACGAGCGGAGAAAATTCACGCTGTTCATCCAATTGATCGCGCGCTGCAATTTCACGTTCAAGTTGCTCTAATGTAATACTTTCCGAACCATCCATTTCTGCAAATCTTCGTCTTGCTCGCTCTTGGACAGTAGCAGTCATAAATACTTTTACTTCTGCATCCGGAAGCACATGAGTACCGATATCGCGTCCATCCATTACAACGCCTTTGCGCAAAGCCATTTGCCGCTGTAAAGTTGCAAGCTTCACTCTCAGCCCCTCGATTTGCGCATATCGTGACACAATCCGGTTTACGGCAAGACTACGAATATCTGCTGTAACGTCTACTTCATTAGCTAGAACTTTTTGTCCATGTTCATCCGGTATCAATTCAATCACCAGATCCTTCGCCTCTTGAAGCACTTCTACAGTATTTTCTGGATCGATATTTCGCTGTAGCATATGCCATGTTACTGCTCTGTACATTGCACCGGTGTCCACATATACGTAACCGAGACGTTTAGCCACTAATCGGGCTATTGTACTTTTACCAGCCCCAGCAGGACCGTCAATCGCAATGTTCATTTTCCCGCTATATTCTAATGCTTGGCGTACCAATCGGGAATCCCCCTCAACCTTCATACTACAACTCGCTAAAAAAGCAGGCATTGCCTGCGACAAGCAAATTATACCACAGTCCTATATAACATGCAAAAACCCCGAGTCATTTACAACACTCTAAAATCGAATTGGCGTTCAAAACAATAGCGGATCATTTTTTGCCGATCGGTTTCCGATATCACTGTATATTCTAATAAATATCTTGGTGTAAGTGATGTGGAGTCAAGCACATTCATTACTTTCGCTGTTAATGGAATATGATCGATCTTTCCATTTTTCATATGGATCAATAACCAGCATTCTAAAACATCATTTTTTTGCACTTTGTTCATTACATCTGTTGTAAATGATAAACCGCCAGCGCTTACATTATCAGTGATAGCTACAAATCGATGATCTTCTTTTTTGACTGCTACTTCTATTTGTGCTTTGACTCGTAGATATTGCCGTCTTTGAACGACTGAAATTTCTTCTTGAAGAGGTTTGCGAATACGACTCAAGGAAGAGGTGGAATCGAAGCCTGTTACAATAGTACTGAAATAATGTTTGATTTCGTTGTCGATTAAATAATAAGCATACAATTCTTCGCCCAACGTTAACTTTTTGCCAGAAGAATATTTTTTATGACTTAATGGGCCGATATATAATGAATCGTTATCCGCTCGCCCTACAATCGATTGATATATCTCTGTCTGATCTCCTTCTACCGCTTGAAATTGAAAATAAATCATGTCACCTGACTTCACTGACATCCTTTCTTCCCCCTTGAACAATATCTAACCATTTCTATACTTTTTCTATATTTCTGCCTTGTTTCTTTATGATCATATAGTTATACGAATTATACCATCTTGTTGTATAAATGATACTTCATAAATTGCTATTTTAGACAAAAAAAAGCAATCACACTTTTCTGTACTATAGCTACAGATTCGTGGATTGCTTTTGATGACAATATTACAAATTAACTTCTTCCTCACGTTTGATAAAGCGGAAAGGTGAACGGTTGCTCGCTCGGGTGATCTTACTCATTCCTCCATACCAGAGAACGATCATCAACGGGATAATGTACCATAACCAATATTGACTCATCATATGCAAAATCAGATCATATAATCCATGCCAGAAAATAGGAAGAATTAATCCTAAAGCAAGGAATATATTACGTTTGCGTTTGGTGGTAGTAAATTTGGCTTTACCAATATAGTCACCCATGATCACTCCAAAGAGCGCATGTCCTGAAACAGGAAGCAATCCCCGTAACAATAACGACATGACTGACATCGAGTTATATAAGGCGTATAGCACATTTTCCAAAGTTGCAAATCCTAATGATAGCGCTACTGTATACAGTATTCCATCATAAGGCTCGTCAAACTCTGTATGATTGTACAAAATATGATAGATAATAAACCATTTGGCAAATTCTTCTACACCTGCTGAAGTCAGAAAGGAAAACACATAAGGACTATCGCCTAATCCAAGCACCATAGCCCGTTGTATAATCATAAGCGGGAATACAATCGCCACGCCTAAGAAAAAGAATTTGATGACCAAATGGAGTGGTTCTGGTTCATATCTGTCCTTGAGGTAAAAATAGATCAACAGAGCAATACCCGGAGCTATTGCTGCCATCATGATCGAAAATAAAGACACTCGATATTCTCCCTCCATTCTTGCGTAAACCCAGTCCGACGTTGTGCCAAATCATAATATTAGGAACTCCTTCCGGTCGGTTCACGCTATGAAGATGAAGGATATACCCGAGATGCCTTTATATTGGACTTAGTCGTTACGATCAAAATGTTCACAGATTGTCGCAATTGCATTTTCTGCCATAACAACTTTTCCGTATTCTTCTAATACTGCTTCCGTTAACGATGTGGTATCGCCAAATTCAGCTAATACCGCGATCAAAGCGGCGTGTTTGGTCAAATCAACATCCGCAGGATCCATAGTCAAAATCCATTTATCTTTATAATGGTACAGCCGTCCGGCTTCAGTGACATTTTTGGAGAGAGTATGAGCTGCTTCGATAAGAACTTCAAAATCTTTGAAAGAATACGCAATAAAATCAGTTTCTTCTAGCGTAACTTCCATTTCATATATTTCGTCAGCCATATCTTCTTCATTGATCGTGCCCAAGTGTTGGTCATACTTGCCACGCGTCACGATAACAACCATTCCTTGCGCAGGAAGTGCAAATACTTCGACTGCAAGAGGACCGGTAGCATCAAATCCAAGCTCGCTATAAGCTTGATCCATCATTTCGGTAAAAAGATCATGGACTTTTGGAATTTCCTGCCACATGTCTTCTTTTTGAATTCCACGCTCAGTAAGATCATCAAACGTAAGGAAAATCCGTATTTTGTCTGAGCTTAGTCGTTCTATTTTCATAATAGGATCCCCCTTGGAAAACATAGGTCATAACCATCATAGAATACAGGTTATGTCACTGCCTATTTATATCGATGATAGATATAGCAATGCTATATTAGGTATGTTACCATTTATTATCCTTAAATGCACGCACTAAAACGCCTGAATAAGAATAATACGTATTGTCAATCTTTTTTTCGGAATTTGTTTCATTTCTTCCTCTTTTGGTTTAAAAGATAGTTTGTGCATTTAAGGTCGACTGCTATTTATGGCTATATTGTAACTTATCGTTACATATTTATGGTTGACCTTACGTATGCTTTAAGGATTTAATTTACATATGCGGAATTTTGCTCCACCGTGCTTTTGATTGATTTTATTTTCTAACAATTCAGACAGAAAAGAGCGTGAATGTATGTTAAAAAAAACAGCAAGTTGGTTGTTGTTATCTGTAATTATGTTGTCTGCTTGTAGCAATCAAGCTCCAGCATCCACTACAGAGACACCTGCCGCCACTACCGAACAAAGTACTAACACACCTGCAACAACGCCAGAAAGTAGCGAAACAGCTACCACACCAGCAACCGAGGGTACAACTTCTACTGAAGCGACTACACCTGAGCAGTCTTCTGAAAGCACAACTGCTAAAGATACCGAAGCTACCGCTCCTGCTGAGTATACATATCATATGAACAAAAATTATGATATCGTACCTAACGAAGAATCTAAAGAAACTCCTAAAAAAGTAGTTCTTTTGACTTTTGATGACGGTCCGAAAGAGAAAAAAATGATCAATAGTATGATGGATACATTGGACAAACATCATGCCAAAGCGATCTTCTTCGTAAATGGCTATCGGATCAAAACTCATCCAGAACTGTTAAAACTAATTCATGATCGTGGTGGTATTATCGGTAATCATACACAAGATCATATCGTACTTAAACATGAATCCAAAGCTAAAGTAACCCAGCAAATTGAAGACACTCAAAAGCTGATTGAAGATACGATCAATGAAGCACCACGCTTTTTACGTGCTCCAAATGGTGCTACCAACGATACAGTACATGCATTAGCGAAAAAGCATGACATGCTGTATATGAACTGGTCTGTAGGTTCACTTGACTGGGTCAATCAAAAAGATCCGGACGCTGTTATTTCGAACGTTATGGATCAATTGCACTCCGGCAGTATTATTTTGATGCATGAATTGCCTTGGACGGTAGAAGCTTTGGATGAACTTTTGACCAAGCTTGAAGCCAAAGGTTATACCTTTGTTGATCCAAATGCGATTGAACCTAAAATGCGTTAATTCACTTTAGACAACGATAAAAAGCAAGGGCACCGTTGAATAACTGGTTCCCTTGCTTTTTTCATGTTCATAATGATAACCAAGCTAGTTATTATAGACCTGAACGACCCGCTAAATTCTGAAGCCAATACCAATTCGGCATAAACCCAGATAGCTTAATCCCCCACCATAACAACATAATCGTCAATGCAACAAATAAGAAAATAAGATACCCGTAAAAAAACTTGGCAATTTTAATTTTGCGAGATGGATAAATCGTACTTCTAGGTACGTAATCTTTATCTTTTTCGTTCTCTTCTTCGTCTGTTTCACTAACTTCACCTGTTCTAGAACGCGTCAACACTCCTTGTTCGTTGATAGCTCCACGAACAGTGTTGGTAGCATTCTTTTTACGACCCGCAGGTAAGCGAATACGACTTCCTGTTAGAAGCCCTTCTTCTCCAGAACTATATCTGGCTACTCTACTCGATTGTCTGCTTTCTCGTGTTGCTGTATTACTATAACGTTCTAACCTGCTTAGGCGCTCGCTCATTTTTCCCTCCGCAATGAAATAATTAGACCGGATATCAGGTCAATCGCAAAGTGACATAATATAGGTGCCCACAATGTTCCGGATTCAATATATATATACCCAAGTGCGTAGCTACTGACGAATACCCATGCTGTAGGAATCCAATGTCGTAGATAGCGGAAATGAATAGCAGCAAATATAATGCTGGTCCAATAAGGCCCAACTGCATATTGAATAGCTCCACGGAACAATATTTCTTCGCAGACCCCTACCAGTAGTGTAATAATAATAATATGCCATAACGGGCGATTTTTGAAGATCATTTCATTAATTCCGCCATCGTCCATACTATTTTCAGGAACAACTTTGGAAATAAATAGATCTACGACGAGCATCAGCGCTGCAAGCCCTAATCCCCATGCGATAAAAGTAAGTTCTGTTGGCAATTGTAATAATGTTAAAGAGTTGCGTCCTTGTAACCAAATCCATATCAGTCCAACAAGCAAGGTCAAGCCTTGAGTTAAATACAAATTAATCAATAATAATTTATCGGTTAATTGTTCAGGTTGTACGCGTTTAATTTTGAATGAACGGAACTTGCTTTTTTTCATAATCACAATCCTTTGGCTGCATAAAATAGTGTATCGGTCTATTATATCACTTTATTGAATACAAGCTTCTATCTCTGCTCCTAATTATTCAAAATTGGCTGTTCTCACATCTTTACGTTAGAATACAATCATCGTTTCGTGTAAAATTCATTTTGAAATTTTCTGATTACTTTCTCTCTTTGCTGTATTGACATGATATGTAACCCATGTTACATTATGAAAAATTAAATGATTCTAACGTCTATGAAGGAAAAAAGTAGCATGATGGTTTTCAGAGAGCCGGTGGTTGGTGCAAACCGGTAAACCAAATGTTATCTTTGAGCGATCCTGAGTCACTGTATTGAAACCAAGTAGGTACAGTCGGTTGATCCCGTTAGCGATCCGGTCAAAATATTGACCATAAGGCTGATTCTTGTGAGAGAACAGCGAATTAGGGTGGTACCACGACAGCTCTCGTCCCTTTGCTACAGTAGTAGTGTGCGGATGAGTGCTTTTTTTGTATGATTTTTACTTTCATGCGGTAGTGCGTTCACCCATTGAACTTTCAAATTCAATTAGGTACGATATTAACATTGTATCGCTGTTCTAGCGCTGACAGCAGATACGAATGTTTATATAGATGATAACTCATTATTTTACAGAGACTGACCATTTTGGAGGAGGAAAGAAATAATGTTTAAGGTATTGGTATCAGACCCGATCAGTGATCTAGGAATTCAACAATTGGTAGACGCTCAAGATATTATTGTGGATAAGCAGACTGGACTTAGCGAAGATGAATTAGTCGGTATTATCGGTGACTACGATGCTTTACTTGTACGTAGCCAGACGACAGTAACCAAAAAAATCATGGAAGCTGCCACCAAGCTCAAAGTCGTTGGACGTGCGGGCGTAGGCGTAGACAATATTGATCTAAATGCTGCAACAGAACGCGGTATCATTGTGATTAATGCACCAGACGGTAACACCATTACTACCTGTGAACATACTTTTGCGATGATGATGGCTCTTGCTCGTCATATCCCTCAAGCTTATGCCAAAACGATTGGCGGTACTTGGGATCGTAAATCTTTCCTCGGGGTTGAATTACGTAATAAAACATTAGGCGTACTGGGTATGGGCCGCATCGGTAGTGAAGTAGCGAAGCGTGCCAAAGCATTCGGTATGGAGATTCTAGGATATGATCCTTTCTTAACACAAGAACGTGCAGATAAAATGGGCGTTACTTTAGCGAGTGTCGATGAAATTATACGTAATGCTGATTTTATGACGGTACATACACCGTTAACACCAGAAACAAAACATATGATCTCTACAGCACAATTCCAGGTCATGAAAAAAGGCATGCGTATTATTAACTGTGCACGCGGTGGTGTAATCGACGAGACGGCTCTAATCACTGCTGTGAATGATGGTATTGTTGCAGGTGCTGCTTTTGACGTATTCGAAAGCGAACCTCCTCAAGCTGATCATCCATTTTTGAGTCATCCGCAAATTATCGTTACTCCGCATCTAGGTGCATCTACGATTGAAGCACAGGAAAATGTAGCGATTGATGTATCCGAGCAAGTATTACACATTTTACGTGATGAGCCGTTCAAAAATGCGGTTAATATGCCTCCAGTAGCTGCAAGTGTGATGAACAAATTACAACCTTACTTCTCCCTCGGTGAGAAACTAGGTAGCTTTGCTGCTCAAATGGCAACACAAGCGATTCAAGAAATTCGTATCGATTATGCAGGCGATCTATCTGAAGTCGATACACAACCATTAACACGTTATATTCTAAAAGGGATTCTTGCCCGTCATATGGGTGATGAAGCGAATATCGTGAACTCGATGCACCTTGCCAAAGTACGTGATCTTAATGTGATTATTACAAGCGCTCCATCGACAAAAGGCTTTACGAACTTGATCACTGTGAGTCTTAAAGGACAAAACGGTGAAGAACCGCGTGTAGCAGGAACATTGTTAGCAGGTTACGGCGAGCGTATCGTGCGTATCAATGATTACTCTGTCGATGTATTGCCAAGCGGTCACCAAATCTTGATCTCTCATACAGATAAGCCGGGGATTATCGGTAATGTAGGTTCATTGCTTGGACAAAAAGATGTCAATATTGCTTCAATGCAAGTAGGACGTAAGCAAGAAGGCGGCGAAGCGATTATGATCTTAACAGTTGATAAAGATGTCAACAAAGATGTTCTATCCGCTCTTGTCGAATTGCCTAACTTGAACAAAGCACAAGAAGTGGTACTGGTATAAAACACTTCTATATATAGTAGTGACTCATATCTTACTTCATAAAATCAGCAAAAAGCCAACTGTTTTAGGGCATCATACCTAACGACAGTTGGCTTTTTGTTTTGCTTTTCAGAATAAATCATGAACCCGTTCTATATACCATGTATTTCATAAAGACGTGCCGAATATGCTGAAGGTAATTCTATACTGAGTAATCCAGTAATCGGATTCCACTCAAATGTACTGTCTTGTACAGCAGGATAAGCTTGTTTTATATGCAGTTGTTTATTAGTCCAATCAGATAAAGGTATAGATTGTACAGGTTCTCCTGTCATACGCCATACTGCCAAATAAATGACTTTATCACAATTCATTGCGAAGGCAAGCCAATCATCTCCAAAACTAGGTAAGCCTAATGGCCAAAAAGGTTGCCCTTGCGCTAACTGTTGACGAATCGTTTTGTAATACGTTATAGCTTCACGAATAAATGCTATATGATCTGCTTGAATTTCTGCTATATGTCCACTTTGATGAATACGCAATAATAACGTATTAACCATATTCATAATCACTTCTTCGCTATGCCCGTCACGCAATGGATAAGACCAGACAGCAGCTTGCTCTGGTGTCACAGCTGAAGCCGATGCAGCTGCAATCACAGCATTTTTGCGATAATCTGTTTGATCACTTGTTGATTGAATACTATGTCTACTGAGCAAAGCGTAATCCATTCTCAATCCACCACTACCACAGTTTTCAATCACAAGATCAGGATATTGTAACCAGATCTGATCAAGCCATTTAAGATAGGCTTGATTATGTTGTAACAATCCATCTCCAAAACTATCTGCTTGCCATTCGGTTCCTACACCTGCATTGATATTATAATCCATTTTGATATAACCTACTTTGTATTCGTTCACTAAGCGATTAATCACACGATTGGCATGCTCAATCACTCCTGGATGGCGGAAATCAAGCTGATAACGAGCATGATCAATGACACGATGTCCATGACGTGTGAAAAACCATTCGGCTGGTACTTGATCCGCTAACTCGCAAGCAACTCCCATCACTTCAAGTTCTAACCATAATCCCGGCACCATACCTTTTTGACGAATATATGCTAATACTTCTTCAATCCCATTAGGAAAACGAGCTTGAGAAGGCAACCATTCCCCTACCCCATCCCACCAATAACCGTCTGAATACCAGCCACAATCAATACAATAATATTCACATCCTATTTCAGCTGCGGTATCAATTAAAGGAAGCAACGCTTCTGTAGTCGGTTCTCCAAACAGACAATTCATATAATCGTTAAAAATGACAGGCAATTGTTGATTATCTTTATTAGGTCTACGGATAACACGACGATACTCTGTCAAAATGGCTAATGCTTGGTCTATACCTTTTGCTGATAAGGCAACACTAACAGCAACAGAAGTAAAACTCATACCTGGTTGTAGATTTTTCCACCATTGATGTTCTTGTTCTGTCGGTCCGCTCGCCTGAATATACAACATGTCTACCATATCACTTATTTCCCAGTGCCAGGACCCGTTGTGCTCAATTTGCCATGCTAGACCTGAACCGGTTTCTTTATTTTCGATATAAGCTAAAGGTAAATACTGAGAACTTGACCATGTTCCTGTCGATTGATAACTCAATCGTTTCATCGAAAATTCATTGACATGATGCAATCCAAGCTGTGCTAGAGTATAGTGTTGCCATTGTACTTCACCGTACCACGTATTATGGGGAATCGATAATTGATAACGCTGATCTCTCGGTTGCTTCCCGCCGGGCAATAACCCTGTATACGCAAACGATGAAACATATTCTAATCCAACCGATTGGTTTCCTTTATTCGCAATAGTAGTCCAACAACGAATTACTGGAATTTGATTATAAAACTGAATATGAACTTCTACTTCTAAATCTGTTTTTACATCTATCATCTGAAATACAAGTTTTCGACCTTTGTCTGTAGGCATATCTTCTATCTGCTGTAAATGAAGCCTTTTAGCAGGTAATGTACCGGTGTGCTTAGAACCATGATGATCATCGTGATTTTCACCACTGGCTTGTATTTCTACCACTCTGAATTTAGCTCTCTTTTTTTCAGACCATTGCTTGGCTTCTGGATAAGCATGTGTCCCAATATACAATAATCGTACATCTTGATCTTCAGTAATTTCGATTAATATATGAATACCATTTTCTTCAATTTCTAACCATTGAGTTGGTTGTAAAAACATAAAGTAGGCTCCTAGTTCATTATTTTTATCATTGCGTTATAGTTAACCTTTTACTGCACCTGCTGTCATACCTTCTACAAGGAAACGTTGTAGAAATAAAAACATAATAACTACAGGAAGTACGCTCAATACAGAAGAAGCCATCATGCTACCCCAATCGGTCTGATACAATCCTTTAAATAAGTATATTCCCGGTGTTAGTGTACGGTGCTGTTCATCATTAATAAATACGAATCCGAACATAAATTCATTCCATGAATTCAAAAACCCGAACATACTTGTAGAGACTAGACTGGGTAATGACACAGGTAACAAAATCCGAAAAATAGTACCTACTCGTGTGCAACCATCGATTTCAGCAGACTCTTCCATATCAATTGGAATCGAGTCAAAAAAACCTTTCATCATAAATGTACATAAGGGCACTGTAAATGTTGTATACGCCAATATAAGCGAACTATACGTATTAATTAAATGCAGTTCTTTCATCGTTAGGTATAAAGGAATTAATAATAATACTCCTGGAATCATCTGTGAGAGTAACATCGCTACCCCAAACAACTTCACACCGCGAAAACGAACAAATCGACTTAACGCATATCCTGCAAAAATAGAAATGATCAACGATGCTGCTGTCACCACTAAAGAAACATATACACTATTTTTGAAAAAGGTTAAAAAGCTAGAACTTGTTAATACATTAGTAAAGTGTTCTATTGTAGGATGCTGAATCAAAAAACTGGGTGTTAATGTACGAATCTCATTATCAGGTTTTAATGAAGTCACTACCATCCATAAGAATGGAAACAAACAATAGAAAGAAAATCCGATGAGTACAATATAAGTAATACTTTGTACTATCCATTGTTTCCGTTTGCTTATAAGCATATCTATCTACTCCTTACCTATAATCTAGTTTTTAGATTTACGACTATTGACCACATAATACATAATAAATGCTGTCATCATTACTCCAAGCATCATAGAAGATAATGCCGAAGCATTTCCAAAGTTATAATCTTCCATCGCATAGCGATAAATCTGAATCGGCAACGTCTCTGAAGAATACAATGGGCCACCTTGTGTCATAATCCATATAAAGTCGAAGTTGATAGCTGTCCAAATTAAATGTACAAAAATAAGGGTTAACGATATCGTTTTTAATTGTGGTAATACGATATAAAAAAAGCGCACGCGGATGCCTGCACCATCAATAGCTGCTGCTTCCATCACTTCTTTGGATACAGTTTGTAATCCAGCTAATAAGCTGATTGTAAAGAAAGGAAAGCTTCTCCATATGTTTACAAAAACGATAGTGAATAAAGCAGTATTCATTTCTCCTAACCAATAGTACGGTTGATCAATGACGCCTAATTGGATCAACCAATAGTTAATTACGCCATAATCAGGTGCAAGCATCCATGTCCAAGTCATCCCTGCAATAACGATCGGCACTACCCACGGTATAATAATGATTCCACGAAATAATGTTCTCCCACGTATAGGTTGATTCAAAGCAATAGCTGAACTTAAACCAAGTATATATTCTCCAGTTACAGACAATAACGTCCAGATAATTGTATTTCGCAATGCAGTCAAAAAATATTCATTTGATAATACTTCTCGATAATTAGCTAAATGAGCAAAACCCGTTTGAGTTGCATTGAGCATATTTTTGAATTGAAAACTATCCCACACTACTGTAATTAAAGGGTACGCATTTAAAAGTAAAAAAAAAGCAAAAGCAGGTAAAACAAAATAATAAGCAACTAATCGTATTCGTTTTTCTCTCAATGTCAACATCATATTCACCACTTTTTTCAAGATAGCCTAAATAGATAATGTGGTTTGAACAATATCTATTTAGGCTTTAGCTCGTTCAAGTTAAACGAAATTAACTGCCACTCAATTGATTGGTTTTTTGCAAATTCTCATTAATAGCTTGTGACAACCAAGTAGCTATTTGTTCAGGTGAATCGTTTTTGAGCATCAAGCGAGCAATAGAGTCTTCCATTGATTGACTGATCCCACTTAAAGATACTGGCGGAAATGAAACCCCTTGCGATGTCAACTTCATAAACTCTTTGCCCCATTTATCACTTTCCACATCGGTTCGAGCAGATTTGGATGGGTTGACAGCTTGTTGATATTCTTTGCTCATTAAAAATGAAGCAAATTCCCAGGCTTGTTTGGTATGCTCGGTGTTATACACAAATAATGGCGCTACCTCCATAAACGTAGCTGGTTGGTCGCTATACGGTGGAGCAGCAATTTTGACATCACTCATTCCTTCTGGATTTTCGGATGTACGTCCTTCAATCCAAGCTCCATTTACAACCATTGCGTATTGAGCCAGTACAAAGTTCTGATCTTCTTCTTCCCAACCCCATGTTTTGGCATTAGGATCTACTACCTGTTGCGCATTCATATCTTTATAAAATTGGAATACTTCTGCTACTTTTTGTAATGCTTGCGGATTATCTTGCCATGTATTTTTATATTTTCCATCTGCTTGTTTTTCTGCTATAGATAGACCTTTTTGCGCTAAATATGTCATCAACTCTTGTGAAGCACGAACTCCTGTACCAGCAAATCCAAAAGCATATTTGTTTGTTTTTGCTTTGATAACAGGTCCCATTTGAAGTAACTCATCCCACGTTTTTGGTGGTGCATCATAACCCGCTTGTTTTAAAATATTCTCATGATATAGCAATGCTCTTATACCTAAATAGTTAGGCAAAGCTTTTACTTTTTCATCAATTGTTAACGCCTTCATTACATTTGGATAAAAAATATCTTTGTCTTTCCATTCATTCATATAAGGTGTCAAATCAGCAAGTGCATTCATTTGATTAAACTCGCCTACCCATTCGCCTAGCCCCCAACTAAGGTCAGGAGAATCACCGGCTGTTATAGCAGCTACTAATTTGTCATGCAATACATCATACGTAATCACTTGTAGATTGATATTGATATCTGTATGTTCTTGATCGAACTTTTTGATCTGTTGTTCTATCGTTTTACCTTCCGTCGTACTAGGATCAAGTGCAGCCCAAAAATTTAGAGTTACTGCTTGATCAGTGGAACCTTCATTAGATGTTGTAGCGTTAGAAGCACTGCCACTACAGCCTGTCATCATAACAATTGCTGCCATAGCTACAATCGCTAACTTGCTCATCTTTTTGTATCTCATTGGTTGTTGTCTCATGGTCTTCTCCCCTTTGTATTTCATGAATGAAGTAGTTTCTGAATTTATTGTAAGCGATATCAATAATCCTTTATATGTGAATAAATTCAGATAAATGTTTAATTTATTCAACATTATTAAGACTCATTATTTTCAGTTTTTATGATGTTGCTTAAATAGACTTGGTTGAGTACCTACTATTTTTTTAAAAACTTGACTAAAATAACGTGCATCGCTATATCCTACTTTTTCAGCAATTTCATATGTTTTTAAATCTGTGCTTATCAATAATGTTTTAGCTTTTTCTATCCTGATTTTTGTCAAAAACTCTAAAAATCCTTCACCTGTTTCGTTTTTAAATAACGTACAAAAATAATTTTTATTAATAAAAAATTGTTGTGAAATATTTTCTAAAGTGACAGTATTATAATTTTCTTGGCTGTATACTTTGATTGTTTTGATTAACTGACTACCTGATTTGGTACGTAAATTCCCGGAAACTTGTTGTACATGTAGCTCTATTATTTGTTGAAAGATATATTTTACTTTTTCAATATTTAGCTCTACTAAATGGAATTTGGCTTCTACTAGTAACAACATCATTTGAGCATGATCAGTGCTTGCTTCGACCCGGTTAAGTAACTGAACAATACCTATCTTGATTTCTCGACTACTCATCTTGTCGATTGCTTCCTTTTCAAATACGTGATTGAGCTGCTCTATAAATTGTTGCCCACTACGTTCTGATGCGGTTTCAATTGTAATTTTCAACAATGTATTTAGCTCTTTCCATATTTCTTCACCAACAGATTTGTGATGTTGAACTTCAGCTTCATCTTTACCGAAAAAAGCAATGGTATCTGTGTGGGATAGTGTTAAATGATCGATAGCATGAATCGATTCAGTATATGCTTTCTTTATAGCTGTAATACGCTGCTTTTTAGCACTCACACCAATTTTGATTGTAATATGCAAATAAGCAGTTAATGCAGTATGAATTCTTTTAAGCCAATGTGTAAACAAATGTTCCGATATATCTGCACGTACAAAAAATAAAAATTCATTTAATTCATTCAAGTTTCTAAACACTTCTGTTTCTGCATAATACGTTGTAACGTTTTCTTTAATAATATTTCGAGCAGCAAAATAAAAAATAGACAAATCTCCTTTGTAACGACTATTCATATTAGAGGTTAAATCAAATAATTTGATAGTAACGATATAATACGGATACTCTGGTAATGGAAATTTAAGTTGATCTGCTTCAACAATCAATTCATTTTCTTCTCGTTGCGCTGTACTTAAAAGATGACTTAACCATTCATCTTGCATTAATTGGATACCTTGATACAATCGAGCATTCTGATTACGAGATTCATGTTGTTGTTTGGATTCTTGTTTTATTTGCTCTTCTAATTTACTTAGTAAGATTAGCAATTCAGCTTCATTTAAAGGTTTGAGTAAGTAATCGACTACATTTAATAAAAAGGCAGGACGTGAATAATCAAAATCGTTATATCCGCTTAAAGCAATCGCTTTGGCAGTATAAGAGGAATTTTTTAACCATGCCAAAAATTCTAAGCCATCCATATGAGGCATTCGAATATCAGTTAAAATCACATCAGGTTGATACTGTTCTACCATTTGACATGCTTCTTCTCCGTTATACGCATGACCTACAATAGACCAACCATATTGTTCCCAATGGATACATTGTTTTAATTGATTGTGTATAGTCATTTCATCATCTACAATAAGAACTTTCATCTGGGGTTAAACTCCTTTAATGGCAGACGGAACACAATCATTGTTCCAGTACCTGCCTTACTATATACTTGTATGCCATATTGAGTTCCACAAATGAACTTAATACGTGTCTGAATATTAATTAATCCGATAGAATCTAATGTTTGTTGTGAAGCGGTATGATACTGCTCTAACACAGATGACAATTGGTGAAGATTTTCTTCAGATATGCCTATTCCGTTATCTAATAATCGAATAATAATTTCAGAGTGAATATAGTCTATAGAAGCGGTAAGACGCATTAATTTCCTACTATTCAGCTGTGGAATTAATCCATGTTCAACTGCATTTTCAATAACAGGTTGCAAAATAAGTTTGGGAATCCATACCGAGTTTATTTCAGGACTTACATGAATACGAATTCCTATGCCTTCTGGCAATCGCTTGTTGATAATTAATAAGTAATTACGAATATGAGAAATTTCACTTTTGACTTGAACCCATTCTTCATTGATATTGATATTGTATCTATACATATTGCTAAGCGATTGACAGATTATACGCATCTCTGGAACTTGATTTACAGCAGCAATATTGGAAATTAGTTGTAAGGTATTAAACAAAAAATGGGGCGATATCTGAGCTTGTAATGCTTTAATTTGTGACTGCTGATTGATCAATTGTAATTTCAATTCATAGTTCATATGATTTTGGATTTTGTCGATCATACGATTAAAATGTTTACTCAAAAATCCGATTTCATCATAAGCTAAAATCTGCACTCTAGCATTGTAATTACCTTTTTCGATTTCATTCATTTTTTTTCGAAGTTCAATAATAGGACGAGTGATACTATAACTCAGCAAAATAGATAACAAAATCATAATAACAAGCGAACCTATAATAATTGCAAATGCTAAATGTCGAAAAAAGATTAATTGCGGATTGGTTTGAAATTCATAATGCAAAATAAGACCATTTGAACCGAGTGGGGTTTGGATCATTTTGCTTTGTTTATCATTATCTGCATAATGATATGTTGTGCCGATCTGACTGTGATCAGAATGATAAATAATATTTTGATCATGATCTGAAATAATAATTTTACCTTTATAAAAGGTATTGTATCGTTCTACCATCGTTGTGAATGGTTGTACTTGCATATCAATAGTTAACACAGCGAATGGATCACCCATCCATTTAATAGGGTATAAATAATGAATAATAGGCTGATTATAAGGACTGTTATAATCAAATACGAGTGTTGGGGTTTTGTAAGGGGCATGCAAATGGTTAATTAGCGATTGATTATAAGAAGATTCTAATTGCAAATAATAATTAGGAAAAAATCCATTGTAATGTCTGCCTTTAAAATCAATTACATACATTCCTAAAATATGTTCGATATTAGAATTGTTATATATATTTAAATAAAATTGTTTGATTTGTAATCTTGTTTCATAATCCAATTCTTGTCGTGAATTAGACTTGCTAATAGTATGTAGACTGTTCACAAGTTCATATTGAGAATAGATTAAATAGGAGCTTTCTTGTAACTGATCTAGATACTGCTCTAATTGGATTCTCAAATCTTGTTGGATTCGATTTTGAGCAATCTTTTGGTCTTCTCGATCATTTTGAGAGATTTGATATAAAATAATAAGCGAAGTTAAAATTAGTGGACAAATCGTGGTAACTAGCATTGCTAATAAAATTTTTAAACGTACACTTTTATGCTTTATAGACATCAATCATCCCACCTCATTCTCGGATGTATTTATTATAATGAATATATTTAAAATTTAGTTAATATCTTGTCACTCTTATTTTCTTAGGTATGTAAGGATTAGGCATTGCGATTTTTGAAAGAAAATAGAGAGAAAACTGCCTTGTATCAGACAGTTTTCTCTGCAATGCCGTTTAGCTTTGATTCGAAGAATAGACATCAGCTATAACTGAATCGTTATTTGCTATTGAATTGCCAGTATTATTAATAATCGGCATTGCGATTTGAATACGATCGATGTTTGGCGCATAGGCTGAAACGTTAGTAAATTTAATCGTATTTGTACCTGCTTTCAAATTCACATCAAATACCATAGTCTTATAATTATTCCACTGACGCGTATTAAAGAAATTAGGACTTTGCGCTTGATCTCCATTAACTGTAATAGTAGCTACACGTTCGACAACGTTATTATTGTACGAATGTTCCCCTTTTACTTCTGCATTTGCAAATGTGACAACCATTCGGTACTTCCCTGCTTTTGGCGCAGTAATATCGTTAAATTGTAAAGTATTACTCGCTCCATTGCCGATATAACCAACATATTTTCCACCAGATGCTGCTGCATCATCTGTTACAATTGCAGTCCCTCCTAACAGATTGCTGTTATTTTCAGCTTCATATGAATTGATCGCTGTTGTATTAGGGCTAATCTCTAAATAATCCAAGTTCACTGCATCGGATTCATCCGTTGTGAAAGCATTGTAACTGATACGATTAATACCTGCATTTAAAAATACGGAAGTTGTTTTTGTATTCCATGTATTCCAATTTGCTGTAGAATCCAGATTAACAGTTGTTAAATCACTTCCATTGAGAACTAATTTTAATTGACGGGTAGTAGGTGCATTGCTAAATGGGCCAGCACTATAGCCCAGATTCAAATTATAATAACCATTTGTAGGTGCACTCACTATAAACTCTGTTGACGCATTATTTGTATTTCCATAACCTTCTACAAAATAAGTGCCAGAGTATCCTGTATTTGAACCATAAGTCACTTTAGCTGTTCCATTTAATTTTGCATATTCGGCTTCATAACGATTTGAACTGTTGTTAATGGTTTGGCTATTTGTATTAGGACTTACAATAATTTGATAAGCAGAAAGAGCTTTTAAATTATGAATAGGTACTGTAATCTGACCATTAGTAACTGGATAATTTTGCTCTTGCACACTATAAGGATCATTTGCAGGATTAGTACCTGAATTATCTACGCCTATAATAGATACATGCACATTTTTGCTCATGTATGATGCAGTATCCAAACCTTTAATCACAACATCAGTTGAGTATACATCTGAAGGATTAACAGAACCACCAAATAGGATTCTAGCTTGTTTTTTATCGGGATCAAGGGCTGCTAATGCTTGTAATGATCCATTGGTTGTTGGTGGAGTAACTGTAACCGTATGACCTGTTAATTGACCATACCATTTGTACAACCACCAACCACCTGTTGGTTTGTTGTTCTCGGTCACTAGATCATTTAATGTTCCGGCAGCCGTCCAATAAGCTAGCATTCCATCTACTTTGCTATTTTCAAAACGAGTCATCCATTGTATTAAATTACCCGGTACTCCAAGATCGCCAGAAATACGTGCATATTCGTTAATTGCAATCGGTATAGCTGAAATTCCTAATTTTTTTTCAACATTACGATAATGATTATAATGGTTATACCAGTCTGTAAAGAAATCATTGCCCAGCTCATGCCATGTGGTGACATCCGGTAAAACATTATTATTTTTGGCATAAGTAAAGAAATCATTATAGAATTGAGCATGATAAGCAGCCAAGTTTGGCCCAGCTATTTTGGCTTGAGAGTCCAATGAGCGAATATGATTATAGACTGTTTTCCAATCTGCAAAAAATTTATTTCTTGCTTCTTGTCCACTCGCATCATTGTAATTATTTATGCCTTGATACCAGATGCCATCAGGCTCATTGAAAGGGACATAGACAAATTTGGAATGATTAGGATCTGCTACTACTTTGGGTACCATTACGTCAATCTTTTTCAAATAATCTTGTAATCCCAAATTCTCATAAGGCCAATTTTCATAAATATCCTGCATATAAATTTGAATTTCTTTGCCGCCTGCTTTAATAAATTCCGGTGCTACTTTTAAAGCATCCCCATTCGGATGTTGTGCGCCATCAGGAGCTTTTTGCGCAATCGCTTGAGGATTTAAAGGTGCTAGCATAGTAGATGAAGGAACTCCATCGCTTCCCAACCCATATAAAAACCCAGATGCTCCGTACTTAATACTGCCAGTATTGCTAGCAAGGTCTACTACAATCTGCGGGCTAGCTGCTTTAGCTGATCCTGATCCTCCCCACATACTCACCAGTACAGTTGTCACTACTAAAACTGAACTCCACTTTCTACTTCTCATAGCTTCAAGCTCCTTTTAACATATAGTTTTTACAACCATTAAAAAAAGTAAGCGATTACATTTTCGTTTACAATACATACTTTATCAGTTACAAAAGCGGCTTTATAGGAGACAAAACTTAGAATACTGTTTTTTATATTCAGAAATTCGATATTTTTGACAAATAAAAAAGACTAGCATATTTGGTATTATCCCCTCAAGGTAGACAGTGAAAAAAGACCTCATGGTAAAATGAGAT